>NZ_JACSQQ010000026.1:7048-54987 GCF_014836555.1 Oerskovia rustica | reverse complement strand
GGGCCGTGGCTGGTCGCGGTGCGGCGCGGGAGGCCCTACGTGACCCTCAAGCTCGCCTCGACCCTCGACGGGCGCGTGGCGGCCGCCGACGGCACCTCGCAGTGGATCACGGGGCCCGCTGCGCGCGAGCACGCCCACCGGGTGCGGGCGCAGGTCGACGCGATCCTCGTGGGCACCGGGACCGTCGTCGCGGACGACCCGTCGCTCACGGCGCGCACGACGTCTCCTGCGAACGCCGCAGAGGAGCGGGAGCCCGGGCTTGCCGAGCACCAGCCCCTGCGTGTCGCTGGTGGGGTGGTCGGGCGGGAGCCCGGGCTTGCCGAGCACCAGCCCCTGCGTGTCGTCGTCGGGCTCCGCGACCTTCCCCCGCACGTGCGGCTCGCGCCGGGGGGCACCTGGACGACCGACGGGGGCGGGCCGGTGCTGCAGGTGCGCACGCACGACGTCCGCGCGGTCCTGGCGGAGCTGGCCGCGCGCGAGGTGCGCCACGTCCTGGTCGAGGGCGGCCCGGGGCTGGCGACGGCGTTCCTCGCGGCAGGCGCGGTCGACGAGGTCCACGCGTACCTCGCGCCCGTTCTCCTGGGGGCGGGCCTGGGGGCCGTGGGCGACCTGGGCGTGACGACGCTCGCGGGCGCCCCCCGCTTCGCCACGCACGACGTGCGTCGACTGGGGGAGGACGTCCTGGTCGTGGCCCGGACCGTTCCCGCCGTGTCGTCGACGCCTCCCGCACCCGGCCCCCGCGCCCCGGACGTCCCCGCGCCGGGGCCGCCGACGCCCGACGGCCCGACCCGCACCCACGGCACCACCCACCGCACCACCCCCGAACAGGAGAGCTGATGTTCACCGGAATCGTCGAAGAGATCGGCACGGTCCGCGAGATCGCGTTCCCCGGGGGTGAGACCTCCGACGCCGTCCTGACCGTGCACGGCCCCCTCGCCACCTCGGACGCTCACCTGGGCGACTCGATCGCGGTCGACGGGGTGTGCCTGACAGTCACGGGCGTGGGGCAGGACGGCACCTTCACGGCCGACGTCATGCCCGAGTCGCTGCGCCGCACCGCCCTGGGCGACCTGCGCCCCGGGTCGCCCGTGAACCTCGAACGGGCGGTGCGCGCCGACACGCGCCTGGGTGGGCACATCGTGCAGGGCCACGTCGACGGCGTCGGGTCCCTCGTGAGCAGGGCCCCGGGGGAGCGGTGGGACGACCTCGTCGTGTCCGCGCCCCCGGGCCTGACGCGCTACGTCGCGGAGAAGGGCTCGATCACCGTCAGCGGCGTGTCCCTCACGGTGACCCACGTGGACGACGCCTCGTTCGGCGTGTCCCTGATCCCCACGACGCTCGAGGCCACGATCCTCGGCTCCCTGGCCCCTGGTGACCGGGTCAACCTCGAGGTCGACGTCCTCGCGAAGTACGTCGAGCGACTCCTCACGACCGGTGCCGCCACCCACCTGGCAGACCCGGACGGTCGGGCGCTCGCGGGCACCGACGCGCCCGCGGTCGCCGCCGGCCCGGCGGACGCCCTCCGGACCAGCGCAGCGAAGGAATGAGCACCGCCATGACCTCCCAGCCCGACGCCGACCGTCCCGGCGACGCCACCCCCCACCCTCCCGAGCACCCCGGGCGCGTGCGGACCGGCACCATCGAGGAGGCCCTCGACGCGATCCGTGCCGGGCGTCCCGTCCTGGTCGCCGACTCCCCGGACCGCGAGAACGAGGCCGACGTGGTCTTCGCGGCCGGGACCGTGACCCCCGAGTGGGTCGCGTGGACCATCCGGCACTCCTCGGGCTACCTGTGCGCACCCATGCCGGCAGCGCGGGCCGACGCCCTGGACCTGCCGCTCATGGTCCCCCACAGCCAGGACCCCCGGCGCACGGCGTACACGGTCACGGTCGACGCCGCCACGGGCGTCACGACGGGGATTTCCGCCGCGGACCGCGCCAGGACCCTGCACGTCCTGGCCGACCCGGCCTCGGGCGCGGTCGACCTCATCCGCCCCGGGCACGTCCTGCCCCTGCGTGCCGTCCCGGGAGGGGTGCTGCACCGTGCCGGGCACACCGAGGCGGCGGTCGACCTGGTGCGCCTGGCCGGGGCGGGGGAGGTCGGGGGCATCGCCGAGCTCGTCAACGACGACGGCACCATGATGCGGCTCGACGACGCGGCCCGTGCGGCCGAGGACGCCGGGCTGGTGCTCATCACGATCGCCGACCTCATCGCGTGGCGCCGCGAGCACGACCCCGCCGTCCCCGAGCAGGACACGCAGCCCACGCTCGTGCCCCGTGTGCAGGCCACGAGCGTGGCCGACCTGCCCACCGCGCACGGCCACTTCCGCGTCCACGGGTACCGCGACCTGCGCACCGGGGCGGAGCACGTGGCCCTCGTGCCCGTCGCCGTCCCGGCGGGAGGAGGCGCCCCCGCCGGCACCGGGCCGGACGGCGCCCCCGTCGCGCCCCTCGTGCGCGTGCACTCCGAGTGCCTGACCGGGGACGCGTTCGGGTCGCTGCGCTGCGACTGCGGCCCCCAGCTCCAGGCGTCCATGGAACGCGTCGCCGCCCAGGGCGGCGCCGTGGTGTACCTGCGCGGGCACGAAGGACGCGGCATCGGCCTGCTCGCCAAGATCGGCGCGTACGAGCTCCAGGACGCCGGGTTCGACACCGTCCAGGCCAACCTCGAGCTCGGCTGGCCCGTCGACCGGCGCGAGTACGGGGCCGCGGCCGCGATCCTGCACGACCTCGGCCTCCACCGCGTCACGCTCCTCACGAACAACCCCGCCAAGGTCACCGGGCTCGCCGCGCACGGCATCGACGTCGCCGACGCCCACCGGCTCGAGGTCGGGCACGGCCAGCACAACCACGGCTACCTCATGACGAAGAAGGTCGCCATGGGCCACCTCCTCGACAGCCTCGAGATCACCCCCGACACCACCCCCACCACGAAGGAGAGCGACCGATGAGCGGCGCAGGAGCACCCCAGATCACCGTCGACGGCACCGGGCTGCGGATCACCGTCGTGGCCGCCAGCTGGCACACCGAGGTCATGGACGGCCTCCTCGCGGGCGCCCGTCGGGCGCTCGCGGCCGCGCACGTCTCGCACGTCACCGAGATCCGCGTGCCGGGCTCGTTCGAGCTGCCCGTCGCGGCCGCACGCGCCGCCGAGCACGGCGCGGACGCCGTCGTCGCGCTGGGCGTCGTGATCCGCGGCGGGACCCCGCACTTCGAGTACGTGTGCTCGGCCGCCACGACCGGCCTGACGGACGTCTCGGTGCGCACCGGGGTCCCGGTCGGCTTCGGGGTGCTCACGTGCGACGACGAGCAGCAGGCCCTCGACCGGGCCGGGCTGCCCGGCTCCCGGGAGGACAAGGGCGCGGAGGCCGCCGAGGCGGCCATCGCGACGGTCGTGGCGCTGCGCGACCTGTGAGCACCCGCTGACGGCCCGACGGCGCGGGGGCCCCCCCCCCCCCCCCCCCCCCCGGGGGGGGGGCCGCGGTCGCGCGGTGACCGGTGGGCGGGACAGGTCCGCCCACCCACCGCCGGGCGACTACCCTGGTCGGGTGAAGACGTTCGAAGGGCTGTTCGCCGAGCTCACCGAGAAGGCCACCACCCGACCCGCCGGTTCCGGCACGGTCGCGGAGCTGGATGCCGGTGTCCATGCGATCGGGAAGAAGATCGTCGAGGAGGCCGCCGAGGTATGGATGGCGGCCGAGTACGAGGGTGACGACAAGACGGCCGAGGAGGTCTCCCAGCTCCTCTACCACGTGCAGGTGCTGCTCCTGGCCAAGGGCCTGACCCTGCAGGACGTGTACAAGCATCTGTGAACCCGGCCAGGTCCGGGTCCAGGGGGAGGCGCACGGAGGCTCAGGCCACCGGGTCGCTTCCCTCACGCATGTCCGTCGTCCGCAGTCGTCCACCGTCCGTCCCTGCGCGCCCGCCGTCGCCGGCGCGCCGACCGGGTGATCGGTCACCCTGACCGCCCCGTCCCCGAACTCCCCCAAGAAACGCGAGGACCCCGTGCTCCGTATCGCCGTTCCCAACAAGGGCTCCCTGTCCGAGCCCGCCGTCGACATGCTCCGCGAGGCCGGCTACCGCCAGCGCCGCGACACCCGTGAGCTCGTGCTCGCGGACCCGGACAACGACGTCGAGTTCTTCTTCCTGCGCCCCCGCGACATCGCCGTGTACGTCGGCACCGGCACGGTCGACGCCGGCATCACGGGCCGCGACCTCCTGCTCGACTCGGGGGCCGAGGCCGTCGAGCACATGCAGCTCGGCTTCGCCGGCTCCACGTTCCGCTACGCCGCCCCCGTGGGCACCATCACATCCCTCGACCAGGTCGAAGGACTGCGCGTGGCCACGTCCTACGAGGTGCTGGTGGAGAACCACCTGCGCACCCACGGCGTCACGGCCTCCGTGGTGCACCTGGACGGCGCGGTCGAGTCCGCGGTCCAGCTCGGCATCGCCGACGTCGTCGCGGACGTCGTGTCCACCGGCACGACCCTGCGCGGCGCAGGCCTCGAGGTCTTCGGCGACCCCATCCTCAAGTCCGAGGCCGTCCTGATCCGCCCGGCCTCCGTGACCGACGACGAGGTCTCAGCCGGCCTGGAGACGCTCACCCGCCGCCTGCTGGGCGTCCTCACAGCCCGCCAGTACGTCCTCATGGACTACGACGTGCCCGCGCACCTCGTCGAGGCCGCAGTGGCCCTCACGCCCGGCCTCGAGTCCCCGACCGTCTCGCCGCTGCACGACCGGGACTGGGCAGCCGTGCGCGCCATGGTGCGCCGCGACCAGACCAACAAGCTCATGGACGCCCTCTACGAGGTCGGGGCGCGCGCCATCCTCGTCACCTCGATCCACGCCTGCCGCCTCTGAGCCCCCCTCCAGGGGCACCCGAAGGCCCGGAGGCCCGGGGAGACCCACCCGAGCAGCCCCGCACGCCCCTGGAGCCGGACACAGCACCACGCTGCCCGGGTGCCGCGCACCACCGCGCCGGCACCCGGGCAGCGCCGTCTCCCGGCACCGGCCGACGCCGTCCGCAGGACAGACAGGGGGAGGATAGGAACGTGAGCAGCAACGTCGCACCCCCCGAACACCTGCCCGGCGACCCCTACGCGCCCTTCCGCCCCCGCTGGGGCACCGCCGTCGCCTACACCGCCGCCCTCGTGATCCTCACCGGATGCACCTTCGTCGCCCTCGTCGCCACCGGACCCGGCACCGACTCCGGCTGGAACAAGGCAGCCACGATCGGCGTCGGCGCCTTCTGCGCCCTCATCCTGTGGCGCCTCGGCCAGGTACGAGCCACCGTCACCCCCGAACACCTCACCGTGCACAACATCGTCTTCACCCGCCGCCTCGACTGGCCCCAGGTCGTCTCCGTGCGCTTCGGCCCCGGCGACCCCTGGGTACGCCTCGACCTGTCGGACGGCAAGGCGCTCGCGGTCATGGGCATCCAGCGTGCGGACGGGGCCCGTCGCAGCGAGAGCGAGGCGGCGCGCCTGGCGGCACTCGTCGCGGCCCACGGCGAGGCGCACGAGGACTGACGCGGCGCCGTCGGGCACCGGGCCCTGCTCGGGCCAGCGCCCACCAGGGGCCCGACCCCGCAACGAGGGAGGGCCCCCGGAACCTGGGGGTTCCGGGGGCCCTCACGTCGTGCTCAGCGGTCCTGCTCAGGACCCGTCGGTGCGCTCAGCGCTCGCCGGCGCGGAACCGGGGAGCCTTGCGCTCGCCGCCGCGCTCGCCACGCTCGTCGTAGCGACCGGCCGGGCCGTGGCCCGAGTGACCACCGGAGTAGCCGCCCGAACGAGGCGCCGAACCACCCGCACGGGGGCCACGGGCACCCTGGGGCGCACCCTGGTCCACCTGGATCCGCAAGGACTTGCCCGCGACCCGGGCGCGCGAGATGCGGTCGATCGTGGCGGCATCGAGCGGCGTGGCGATGTCGACCAGCGAGAAGCTCGGGAAGATGTCGATCTTGCCCAGGTCCTTGCCGTTCAGGCCACCCTCGTTCGTCAGCGCGCCGACGATGCCCGACGGCTGGGCGCCGTGCGTGTGCCCGACGGCGAGACGGTAGCGGGTCCCGACGGCGTCACGACGGATGCCGCGCTCACCGCCACGACCACCCTCACGAGGGCCACGCGAGTCGCGGTCGCCGTAGGGGCGGGACTCGCGCTCACGGCGCGCGTTCTTCGCCTCGGCACGCTGAGCCTCGAAGAGCTCCTGCTCCTCGCGCGCCTTGGGGCCGTCGTCACCGACCGACAGGGCGACCAGGACGGCCGCGAGGTCGATCGGGTCGATGCCCGACTCCGCGACGTGCGCCGCGACCAGGTCGCGGTACATCGACAGGCGACCGGCGGCCTGGCGCTCGGCGACCTGCCCGAGGATGCGACGAGCCTTGTGCGCGGAGACGTCCGCGGGGGAGGGCACGTCGACCTCCTCGAGGCTCGCGCGGATGGTCTTCTCGATGAACTTCAGACGGTTGCGCTCGCCCGGGGTCACGAAGCTCAGGGCCTCGCCCGTACGACCGGCACGACCCGTGCGGCCGATGCGGTGAACGTACGCCTCCGGCTCGCCCGGCAGGTCGAAGTTCACGACCAGGCCGATGCGGTCCACGTCCAGGCCACGCGCCGCGACGTCGGTCGCGACCAGGACGTCCAGAGCGCCCGAGCGCAGACGCTCGACGATCTTCTCGCGGTCCTTCTGCGCCACGTCACCAGAGATCGTGGCCGCCGAGATGCCGCGCTCGACGAGAGCCGACCCGACCTCCTCGGCCGCACCACGGGTACGGGTGAACACGATCGCCGCATCGGCGTCCGAGGTCGCGAGAACACGCACCAGCGCGCCGGTCTTGTGACGGAACGGCACGACGGAGTACGTCTGGCGCACCGAGGTGACCGTCGAGGACTGGCGCGTCACCGCGATCTCGACCGGGTCGTTCAGGTGCTGGGCGGCGACCCGACGGATCGGGGCCGGCATCGTCGCGGAGAACAGCGCGACCTGACGCTCCTTGGGTGCCTGGCCGAAGATCTTCTCGACGTCCTCGGCGAAGCCCATGCGCAGCATCTCGTCCGCCTCGTCCAGGACCAGGTAGCGGATGTCGTCGAGCACGAGGCTGCGACGCTCCAGGTGGTCCATCACGCGACCGGGGGTACCGACGACGATCTGGGCGCCGCGCTGCAGCGCGCGCTGCTGGGGCTGGTACGGGGAACCGCCGTAGACCGCGACGACCTCGATGCCCGGCACGTGCTTGGCGAACGACTCGATGGCCTCGGCCACCTGCATCGCGAGCTCACGGGTCGGAGCGAGGACCAGGCCCTGGACGCGACCCAGGTTCGGGTCGATCGCGGCGAGCATCGGCAGACCGAACGCGGCGGTCTTGCCCGTACCGGTCTGGGCGACGCCCGTGATGTCGCGCCCGGAGAGCAGCGCGGGGATCGCGCGCTCCTGGATCGCGGAGGGGATCGTGAAGCCGAGGTCCGTCACGGCCTTCAGGATGTTCGAGGGCAGACCCAGGTCTGCGAACGTGGGACCCGACTGCTCGGCGGGAGCCGGCGTCTGGGCGGCCTCGACCTGGTCGAGGGCGTGCGAGGGCGCAGAGGTGTCAAGAGACATGGAGATGTGTTCAACCGTTTCGCTGAGGGTGGGAGTTACGCGTGGTCGCCAAGTCGGCTCTCCACTGGCCGCACTCCCGAACACACACCGGTGACTCGCCCGCGCAAAAACAGCGGCGGGCCACACTCACACGAACACGCGGGAACAGCGACGAACTCCAGATTGTGCCGCCAGTCTACGCGACGCCCGCCCCCGAGGGGGAACGGGCACCCGGTGACGTCGAGCACAGAGGCCTCGCGCCCCTGCCTGACGGGGGAGCGCAGAACCGAACGCTCCGGCTCCCCACCAGGTTCCCCATGGCACCTGTCGCGCACGCCACCCACCGGCCATACCGCACGAACCGGAAGAACCGGCCACAACGCCCCGCCGGGACCGCGAAATGCCAGCGCCCCGCACCCGCCCGGCCCTAGGATGGCCCACCGTAGGATGAAGACGGCAACAGGACGCGCGAGACGCACGGAGCAACGGACGGTGGGCGTGGCAGCAGATCAAGAGGTCAGCTCACGCATCCTCACGATCCCCAACGTCATCAGCCTGCTCCGGCTCGCCCTCGTCCCCGTCTTCGCGGTCCTCATCGTCCGCGGCAACGACGAATGGGCGCTTGCTGTCCTCGCGATCTCCGGAGCCTCCGACTGGCTCGACGGCATCCTCGCCCGACGCCTGGACCAGGTCACCAAGCTCGGCCAGATGCTCGACCCGGCGGCCGACCGGCTCTTCATCCTGGTCACCCTCGTCGGCCTCGCCTGGAGGGACGTCGTCCCCCTCTGGGTCCTCGTCGTGATCCTCCTCCGCGACGTCACCCTCCTGTGCCTCCTGCCCGTCCTCACCCGTCACGGGTACGGCCCGCTCCCCGTGAGCTTCGTCGGCAAGGCGGCGACCTTCGCACTCCTCTACGCCTTCCCGCTCCTCCTGCTGGCCGAGGCCCCCGGCGCCCTGGGCGCGACCGCCTCCATCATCGGCTGGGCCTTCACCGGATGGGGCGTCGGCCTCTACTGGCTCGCGGGCGTCCAGTACATCCGCCAGACCCGTCAGCTCGTCGCACCCCGCACCGACCCCCAGGAGACGGCCGCAGGATGACCTCCGCCCCCCGCAACGACGCGCACGGCTCCCGACACGGGAAGCCGGCCCTCGACGCCTCCATGACCCTCCTCACCGAGGTCATGGACCGCCCGCTCGACGCCGGATACGCCGAGGCCGCCGCACGGCGCGCGGCCGGGGACGAACCACCCCGCAAGACCCGCACCTGGATCCTCGTCGCCGCGCTCGCGATCCTGCTGGGGTTCGTGACGGCCGCCGCGACGATCGACCTGCGCGCGCCTCAGGGTGCCGCGATCGAGGCGCGCAAGGTGCTCGAGAAGGAGATCGTGAGCCGGCGGGACGACGTCGACGCGCTGTCCGCGCAGGCCACGGCCCTGAGCGAGGAGATCGAGACCCTGCAGACGGACGCCCTCGCCGACGTCGACCCCCTCCTGCTCGAGACGCTCCAGACCGACGGCGTCTCCAACGGGTCGATCGCGGTCACCGGTCCGGGGCTCGTGATCACGCTCAACGACGCCGCGGAGGGGGTGGGCGCGGACGACCAGTCCCACAACAAGAAGGTGCAGGACGGTGACCTGCAGCGCGTGGTGAACTCGCTCTGGGCCTCCGGCGCGGAGGCCATCGCGATCAACGGGCAGCGCCTCACGCCGCTCAGCGCCGTCCGGAGCGCGGGCGAGGCGATCCTCGTGGACCTCCAGCCCTTGATCGCCCCCTACAGGGTCGAGGCGATCGGGGACCCAGCCACGCTCGAGACCGAGTTCGCCCGCTCGGCGGCCCCCGGGTACCTGAGCACCATCAGCTCGACGTGGGGGATCCAGTACAGCCGGATCGCGCAGAGCAAGCTCTCGTTGCCGGGCAACGGGATCCAACGTCTGTTCTACGCGCACGCCGTAGACTCCACGGCAGCCACAGGTGACGAGCCTGAGGCGCCGACCGGTCAGGACGGCGCGTCGACGGGGGAGACGGAGAGCCCCGCGTCGACGACCGGTCCCACCGGAGCCGACAGTTCACTCGCAGGGCAGGAGAGCACGGAATGATCGCAGTCGTCGGACTGGTCCTCGGAGTCGTGGCGGGGCTCGTGCTCCAACCCACCGTCCCCGTCGCCCTGCAGCCCTACCTGCCCATCGCGGTCGTCGCGGCGCTCGATGCACTCTTCGGCGGTCTGCGCGCCATGCTCGACGGGCTCTTCAACGACAAGGTCTTCCTCGTCTCGTTCCTCTCGAACGTGGTCGTCGCGGCCCTTATCGTGTTCCTCGGAGACCAGCTCGGAGTGGGCACGCAGCTCTCGACCGGCGTCGTCGTCGTCCTCGGGATCCGCATCTTCTCCAACGCCGCCGCCATTCGTCGGCACCTGTTCAAGGCCTAGGTGAAGCGATGACGACGGACTCGACCCCCACCGGTCCCGTGGACCCCGAGAACCCTGAAACCGCTCCACCCCATGAGGCCGACGTCGCCGCCGGGGAGACGGAGCGTCCCGACGAGGACGCCGCGGTGCCGACCGGACCCACCGCGGACGCGGACGAGACCTCTCCCGGCGACCCGGCCGAGCCTGGCGCCGTCGACGCCGTGGCCGAGGTGCCCGGCGCGCCCGATGCTGCCCGGCCCGACGCGCCTCCTGCGCCTGTCGCCCCTCCGGTGGATCCCGAGGCACACGACGACACTGACGACGCCGCTCCTGAGGCGGGACGCGCAGAGGGCACGCTGGACGGCAGACCGTTGACCGTCGACGCGACGGTCGAGACGCCCGAGGCCGGCGAGACGGCCGACACGGCATCCGCCACGGCCGACAGCGGTGACAGCCGGACCGCGTCCGACGTGCCGTGGGACGTCGCCGACGAGCCGGGCGACAGCGGCGAGCCTGCAACGGTGACGGACGCGTCGGCAGCGGGTGCGACCCCGACCGAGGGCCAGCCGCAAGGCACACCCACGGCCACGGACGTCGGTCTCGGCGCTGGTGCCGGAACCGAGACCTCTGCTCCTTCCCCGACCGCGACGCCTCCGCTCCCGGACCCGGACCGGCCGCACGGGCGCCACGAGGCGACCGGAGGCGCTCCCGCCATCCCCACGGGGGCGAGCACCGACTCCTCGGGCGGCTGGGCGAAGCTCGGTCGCGCCATGAGGCCGACGGTCACCCGTTCCCAGCTCCTCGCCGGTCTCCTGTGCGCCCTGCTCGGGTTCGCACTGGCCGTGCAGGTGAGCCAGACGCAGGAGCAGCAGCTCTCGTCGCTGCGCCAGAGCGACCTGGTCCGCCTCCTGGACGACGTCACCCAGCGCGCGAACGATCTCGAGTCCCGCGTGCAGGGGCTCCAGGACACTCGTGACGAGCTGAGCTCGGGGTCAGGACAGCAGCGCGCCGCCCTCGAGCTCGCGCAACGTCAGTCGCAGACGCAGGGGATCCTCTCGGGTCGACTGCCCGCCGAGGGGCCGGGGATCACCCTGACGATCACCGAGACCGACCAGCGGATCCCCGCGAGCAAGCTCTTCAACATCCTCGAGGAGCTCCGCAACGCCGGCGTGGAGGTCGTCGAGGTCAACGGGATCCGCCTGGTCACGAGCAGCTACTTCGAGGAGACGAGTCGGGGGATGGTGGTCGACGGGCAGAAGATCTCGTCCCCCTACCAGTGGCAGGCCATCGGTGACCCGTCGACTCTCGAGACCGCGCTCGAGATTCCCGGCGGTGCGATGTCGTCGGTCCGCAACGAGGGCGCGAATCCGAAGATCACCCAGGAGGACCTGATCACGATCTCGTCGACGCGCGAGCCGGAGGCCCCCGAGTTCGCGACGCCCGTGCCCGCGGAGGGCGGAAACTGACCCTTCGGGGCTCGTGACGTGGGCGGATACTTTTCTCCGAGCCACCCGGCGGGGTAGGTTGGACGGGTTGGACGGGTATTGCCCGCATCCCCCACCCTCAAGAGGGCGCGGGAGAGCGTGCAGCACCTTTCCGTACCCACGCATTTTGCTCTGAATGCGTCAAAGAACTCCCGAGGAGGCGAGATGACCACTCCAGGTGAATCTGCGGAGCCACGCCGGGGAGGCAGCGACACGACCGTCACGTTCGGGCGGATCGAGCTGCCGATCGAAGAGGGTGCGCAGCCCGGTGGTCTGACCGCCGAGGAACAGGCAGCGATCTCGGCACTGCCCCGCCACTCGGCGCTGCTCGTGATGCAGCGTGGCCCCTCGGTCGGCTCGCGCTTCCTCCTCGACGCCGAGCGGACCGTCGCCGGCCGGAGCGAGCACGCGGACATCTTCCTCGACGACGTCACGGTCTCGCGCAAGCACGCGGAGTTCGTCCGGGACAACGACCAGTTCGTCGTGCGTGACATCGGCTCGCTCAACGGGACCTATGTCAACCGCAACCGCGTGGACGCCGTGGCCCTGGTCACCGGCGACGAGGTGCAGATCGGCAAGTACCGCCTCACCTTCTACACGAGCCCGGTCCTCGGGCAGACCGTGGGGTCGGCGGAAGGCGCGGCAGAGCACCCGTGAACCAGCCGGCACGCTCCCCGTGGGGGCACGAGAACCGGTTCGACGGCACAGGTGCGCTGACCGCACGATCGACCGACGAGGACGACGTCGAGCAGTCCGCCGAACCCTGGCCTCAGGGCATCTCGCGGCGCGCGACGATGCGCATCTCGGACGTCCTGCGTGCCTTGCGCACGGAGTTCCCCAGCGTGAGCCACTCGAAGCTCAGGTTCCTCGAGGAGCAGGGGCTCATCGACCCCGAGCGGACGCCGTCCGGGTACCGGCAGTACTGCCCGGCGGACGTCGAGAGGCTGCGGTACGTCCTGCTCGAGCAGCGCGACCGATACCTCCCGCTCAAGGTCATCAAGGAGAACCTCGCGGCGCTCGACGCGGGCGAGGTGGTCGAGAACCCGGCCCTCCGGCTGGCTGCGAGCGACGGCGAGACCGAGACCACGACGGTTCGGCAGCGATACACCGTCGAGTCGCTCGCGAGCGCTGCGGGGGTGGACGTCTCGCTGGTCGAGGGGCTGATCTCGGCCGGCGTCCTTCGTCAGGCCCCGGGAGGACAGCTCGACGCGTGGTCCCTCGAGGTCGTCCAGCTCGCGGCAGCGCTCGGCGAGTACGGGATCGAGCCGCGCCACCTTCGCCTGCTGCGCACGTCGGCGGACCGCCACGTGGGCCTGGTCGAGCAGGTCGTCGCCCCGTGGCGCAGCCAGCAGTCCTCGTCGGCGCGCGCCCATGCGGGAGCCCTCGCCGGTGAGGTCGGGGAGCTCTTCGCGAAGCTGCACACCGTGTGGCTCCGCCAGGGCGTGGGAGACCTCACGACCTGAGTCGCGCCCGCACGTCCCTTGGACGGCTCGGCCCTGCGGACAGGTGGTGCGGGACCCTCCGTGCGCCTCCTCCTGACGGACGGCGCCCGCCGTCGTACGGTGGACGGGTGAGCAACGAGGTGCCGATGGTCCCGGTCGAGGTGCTCGGCGTGCGCCAGCAGCAGGGAGCAGGGCAGGAGATCGTCGTGCTGCTCCTCGATCCCGCGGCCGAGCTGGTCGTCCCGATCATCATCGGCCCTCGTGAGGCGAGCGCGATCGCGATGGCTCAGGCGCACCTGACGGCACCCCGGCCGATGACGCACGACCTGCTCCGAGATGTCCTCGAAGCGGTGCACGTGGGCCTGCTGCGGGTGGAGATCGTGGCACTGGACGACGGGATCTTCTTCGCCGAGATGGTCCTGAGCACGGGGGTCCGGGTCGATGCCAGGGCGTCGGACGCGATCGCCGTGGCTGTGCGCACGGACAGTCCCGTCATGTGCTCGGCGGAGATCATCGCCCTCGCAGGGGTGGAGATCGTCGACCCCGAGCAGCAGCGGGAGGTGGCAGAGTTTCGTGACTTCCTCGAGCATGTCTCGCCCGAGGACTTCGGGCCGCCGGAACCCGGCGAGGGACCGGGGGAGCGGTAGCCGTGCGGCCATGCTCCGAGCAGTGCCGTGTCACGGACGCAGGTCGTGCGTGCCCGTCGCCCATGATGGCAAAGGGGTCATCTCGGACTAAACTGGGACAAGTGGTCGGGCGCCGTTGTCAGGGGGGCCGCAGGGGACGACGGCGGGTGGTTCACGCGACACGCTCACCCTCCCGAGGTCCCGGTCGTTGACGCTCCCCGGCCCCGGGCCTAGCGTGGAGTCCACATCATCCTTGGAGGCACAGTGAACAGCAGCGGCAGAGCTGGAGCGGAGCCGGGGGCTCCTGTTTCCCACGCGGCCCAGGGACTGCTGTTCGGCGAGGACATCACCGAGCACGACACCACCACCGGCTACCGTGGCCCCACGGCGTGCCGCGTCGCGGGCATCACCTACCGGCAGCTGGACTACTGGGCCCGCACCGGCCTCGTCGAGCCGACCGTCCGCTCCGCCTCCGGCTCGGGGACGCACCGGCTCTACGGCTTCCGGGACATCCTCGTCCTCAAGATCGTCAAGCGACTGCTCGACACCGGGGTCTCCCTGCAGCAGATCCGCACTGCGGTCGAGCACCTGCGTGAGCGCGGCGTGAACGACCTCGCGCAGATCACGCTCATGAGCGACGGCGCGAGCGTGTACGAGTGCACGTCCCCGGACGAGGTCGTCGACCTGGTCCAGGGTGGCCAGGGAGTGTTCGGCATCGCGGTCGGCCGTGTCTGGCGCGAGGTCGAGGGGACGCTGAGCGACATGCCGGCAGAGTCCCTGGGTGACGACGAGACCCCGGGGGTCCCGACCGAGGACGAGCTCGAGCTCCGCCGTCGGGCACGAAGCGCAGGCTGACGCACCCCGCGCCGCAGAGGCGCCCGAGACCCCAGGACCCCGCCCTCAGCGGGGTCTTCTCCTGTCCGGGCTCGCGGCCGGCCGGCCCGTGGCGATGAGCACCTTTTCTCCCGCTCGCCCCCTTCCGGTGACGTCCTGCGCGGGTGGCCGTGCGAAGATCGCCTCTGGACGTCCCCGGCTCGCGCCGGAGCGGCGCCCGTGACGAGCGGGTGCGTGGACCTCTTCTCGCGAGTGTCCCGTGCCCGACCCACGATGACGGATGGGGTACTTGGTGTTCTCGAAAGTTCTGGTCGCCAACCGCGCGGAGATCGCGGTTCGAGCGTTTCGCGCGGCGTACGAGCTCGGCTCCCGGACGGTGGCCGTCTTCCCCTACGAGGATCGGAACTCCGAGCATCGTCTGAAGGCGGACGAGGCGTACCGGATCGGTGAGGAGGGCCACCCGGTCCGCGCCTACCTCGACATCGAGGAGATCGTGCGCGTCGCCAAGGACTCGGGCGCCGACGCGATCTACCCCGGCTACGGCTTCCTGTCCGAGAACCCGGACCTCGCCCGGGCCTGCCAGCAGGCGGGCATCGCGTTCGTCGGGCCGCCCCCGGAGGTGCTCGAGCTCGCAGGCAACAAGGTGCGCGCGCTCAAGGCTGCCAAGGAAGCGGGGATCCCGGTCCTGGCGTCGAGCGAGCCCTCTGCCGACATCGACGAGCTCATCGCCGCCGCGGACGAGATCGGCTTCCCGATCTTCGCCAAGGCCGTCGCCGGGGGTGGTGGGCGCGGCATGCGCCGCGTCGACCGGCGCGAGGACCTGCCTGAAGCCCTGGCCGCCGCGATGCGCGAGGCCGACGGCGCGTTCGGCGACCCGACCATGTTCCTCGAGCAGGCCGTGCTGCGCCCGCGCCACATCGAGGTCCAGATCCTCGCCGACGGCCAGGGCAACGTCGTCCACCTGTACGAGCGCGACTGCTCGGTCCAGCGACGTCACCAGAAGGTCATCGAGATCGCCCCGGCGCCGAACCTGGATCCGGCGATCCGCGACGCCCTGTGCGCCGACGCGGTGAAGTTCGCCCGGTCGATCGGCTACCAGAACGCGGGCACGGTCGAGTTCCTGCTCGACACCGTGGGGGAGCGGGCCGGCCAGCACGTGTTCATCGAGATGAACCCGCGCATCCAGGTCGAGCACACCGTGACCGAGGAGGTCACCGACATCGACCTCGTGTCGTCGCAGATGCGCATCGCGGCCGGGGAGACCCTGGAGGACCTGGGCATCCGCCAGGAGGACGTGCACGTCAACGGCGCGGCCCTCCAGTCCCGCATCACGACCGAAGACCCCTCCAACGGGTTCCGCCCCGACACGGGCCGCATCGTGGCCTACCGGTCGCCGGGGGGCGCCGGCGTCCGGCTCGACGGCGCGACCGCGACCGCCGGGTCGGAGATCTCGGGCCACTTCGACTCGATGCTCGTCAAGCTCACGTGCCGTGGGCGCGACTATCCGACGGCCGTGCGCCGTGCCCGGCGTGCCCTGGCGGAGTTCCGCATCCGTGGCATCCGCACGAACATCCCGTTCCTGCAGGCCGTCCTCTCGGACGCCGAGTTCATCGCGGGGAACCTGTCGACGTCGTTCATCGACGAGCGCCCCGAGCTGCTCGCCGCCCGCGAGAGCGCCGACCGTGGCACCAGGCTCCTGAGCTACCTGGGCGACGTGACCGTCAACAGGCCGCACGGGCCGGGTACGGGGGCGATCGACCCGGCCCTCAAGCTCCCCGCCCTCGACCTGTCGGTGGCGCCGATCCCTGGCAGCCGCCAGCAGCTGCTCGAGCTGGGACCCGAGGGGTTCGCTCGCGCGCTGCGCTCCGAGACCGCCGTCAGGGTCACCGACACCACGTTCCGCGACGCCCACCAGTCCCTGCTGGCCACCCGGGTCCGTACGCACGACCTGCTCGCCGTCGCCCCGTACGTCGCTCGCCTGACGCCGCAGCTGCTCTCGGTCGAGGCCTGGGGCGGAGCCACGTACGACGTCGCGCTGCGCTTCCTCGGCGAGGACCCCTGGGCGCGCCTGGCGGCGCTGCGCGAGGCGATGCCCAACGTCGCCCTCCAGATGCTGCTCCGCGGTCGCAACACGGTGGGCTACACGCCGTACCCGACCGAGGTCACCGAGGCGTTCGTCCGCGAGGCGGCCGCCACGGGCGTCGACATCTTCCGGATCTTCGACGCCCTCAACGACGTCGAGCAGATGCGCCCGGCGATCGACGCGGTCCGTGCGACCGGCACCGCCGTCGCCGAGGTCGCGCTGTGCTACACGGGCAACCTTCTCGACCCGGCCGAGTCCCTGTACACGCTCGACTACTACCTCGAGCTCGCCGACCGCATCGTCGACGCCGGCGCACACGTGCTGGCGATCAAGGACATGGCTGGTCTGCTGCGCCCTGTTGCCGCAGCGCGCCTGGTCACGGCGCTGCGCGAGCGGTTCGACCTGCCCGTCCACCTGCACACGCACGACACGTCGGGCGGGCAGATGGCCACGCTCATGGCTGCCGTGGCCGCTGGTGTCGACGCGGTCGACGTCGCGAGCGCCGCGATGGCGGGCACCACGAGCCAGCCGTCGATGTCCGCACTCGTCGCAGGCCTCGAGCACACCGAGCGCGACACGGGCCTGTCGCTGCGCGCCGTGTGCGACCTGGAACCGTACTGGGAGGCCGTGCGCCGCCTCTACGCCCCGTTCGAGTCGGGGCTCTCGAGCCCGACGGGTCGCGTCTACGAGCACGAGATCCCCGGCGGGCAGCTCTCCAACCTGCGCCAGCAGGCCATCGCGCTCGGACTGGGCGACCGGTTCGAGCAGATCGAGGCCACGTACGCCGCGGCCGACCGCATCCTCGGTCGCCTCGTGAAGGTGACCCCGTCGTCGAAGGTCGTGGGTGACCTGGCGCTGCAGCTCGTGGCCCGTGGCGCAGACCCGGCGGACTTCGCCGAGAACCCCCAGGACTACGACATCCCCGACTCGGTCATCGCGTTCCTGGGCGGGGAGCTCGGAGACCCGCCCGGTGGGTGGCCCGAGCCGTTCCGTAGCAAGGCTCTCGCGGGGCGCGTCGTGCGCACACCCGTGACGCCGCTCGGCGAGGAGGACCAGGCGGACCTCGACGGCGACTCGGCCGCTCGCCGCAACCGCCTCAACCACCTGCTGTTCGCCGGCCCGACCAAGGACTACGAGACGACGCGCGCGGCGTTCGGCGACGTGTCCGTCCTGGGCACCCAGGCCTACCTCTACGGGCTCACGCCCGGCCAGGAGGTCGAGGTCTCGCTCGAGCGTGGCGTCAAGCTCCTCGTGGGCCTCGAGGCCGTGGGTGTCCCTGACGAGCGGGGCATGCGCACCGTCATGTTCACCCTCAACGGTCAGCTCCGTCCGCTCCAGGTGCGGGACCGTTCGATCGAGGTCGACGCGTCGCTCGCCGAGAAGGCCGACCCTGCCGCACCGGGCCAGGTCGCCGCTCCCTTCGCGGGCGCCGTGACGCCCGTCGTGCACGAGGGGGATGTCGTCGAGGCGGGGCAGACTGTCGCGACGGTCGAGGCCATGAAGATGGAGGCCGCGATCACGACCCCCGTGGGCGGGACCGTGCAGCGCGTCGCGATCGCCGCGGTCCAGCAGCTCGAGGGCGGGGACCTGGTGCTCGTCATCGTGTGACGAACGTGCCCGGGCGACGGCCTGGAGGCGCAGCAGTCGGCGGGCCGGGTGGGAGGCTCTGAGCCTCCCACCCGGACCGCCGTCGTCCGTGGGCGAGTCGTCAGTCGGCGACGATCCGCGCCGCAAGGCGGGGTGCCACGCGATGGATGGCGAGCAGGTGCCTCACGGCCCCGACGTGGACCCTGTCCCTGCGCCCGGCGAGGGCGGACAGGATGGCGGTAGCGGCGGCGTCGGGCGTGATCTTGCGTGCCCCGCGGCCCGCTGTCATCGCGGTGTCGACGAGGGGGAGCGCGACCTCGATCGCGCGGACGTGCGGGGCCGTGGCACGGAGCTGGTACCCGAGCGACGTGGTGAAGGCGCTCAGTCCGGCCTTGGCCGCGCAGTAGACGGGCGCGGAGCGCTTGGGGACGGTCCCGAGCGCCGACGTGACGGCGACGACCGCCGCGCGCGGGGCCTCGGCGAGAACCGGCAGGAGGTACGCAGTCAGGTGCAGCGGGGCACCGAGGTCGGCGGCGAGCTCGGCGGCAGCATCCCGCACGAGGGGGCCCGTCGCCCCGGGACGCTGCGTGACGACCCAGTCGCGGTCGAGCTGGACGGCCGCGTTGTGCACGACGAGGTCCAGGCCGGGCAGGTCGACCGCCGTGCGTGCGAGGCGGGCGACGTCGTCGGGGTGGGAGAGGTCGGCGACCAGGGTGCGCAGGCCGGGGACCTGGGCCGCAGCGTCCGCGAGGCGGCCGGGATCGCGCCCGCACACGAGCACGGTCGTGCCGTCCGCGACGAGGCGGCGGGCCAGCGCCAGCCCGACGCCGGAGCTTCCGCCAGTCACGAGGGCTGCGGTCCAGCGGGGGGCGGGGGAGCCGTGCCTGGTGCGGGTCGAGGCGTCCACCTTACCTGTAACACGCGTTACACTCATGTGGTCAACGTAGGCTCGCACCGTCCCGTCGTCAACCCCCAGCCGGAGTCACCGTGTCACGCACCCCCGACGAAGAGCGACGCGCCCAGCTCGTCTCCGGCACGCTCGACCACCTCCAGGCCACGGGCCTCAGCGGCTTCACGCTGAGATCCCTCGCTCCGTCGCTCGGCACGAGCGCCCGGATGCTCGTGCACTACTTCGGGACCCGGGACGCCCTGCTCGAGGCCGTGCTCGTCGAGCACCGTCGACGCATGATCGCGGCGCTCGACGCCGTCCAGACCACCGACCCGCGCATCACCGCGCGATCGGCGTGGGTCGGCATGACCGACCCCGCCCACACCGGACACTTCACGCTCATGCTCCAGGTGCTCACGACGTCCCTCGAGGACGGCAGCCCGCACCACGCGATCGCCCAGGACGCCGTGACCACGTGGGTCGAGCACGTCGAGCGCCTCCTGGTCGCCGTCGGGCGAGCGCCCGACGGCGCCCGCATCGACGCCACGCTCCTCACGTCCGGCCTCAAGGGGCTCCTGCTCGACCGCCTCGTCACGGGTGACCTGGAGCGGACGGACGCGGCCGCCCAGCGTCTGGTCGACCTCCTGCTCGCCCCCTGACCCGGCGCGACGCCCCGCCGCGCGGCACACTGGAACCACCCTCAGCCACCCCACCGAAGGCGACAGATGCGCATCACGTTCCACGGCCACTCCTGCGTCGCGCTCGAGCACGCGGCGACCACCCTGACCTTCGATCCTGGGACATTCGCGGACACCGCCGCGGCGCTCGTCACCCCCGGGACGCTGCTCGTGACGCACGCGCACCCCGACCACCTCGACGTCGGCGCCGTCCGCGCCGCACTCGGGATGCACCCCGAGCTGCGCGTCGTCGGACCGGAGGCAGCGTTCGACCGGCTGGGGGAGACGCCCGACGGCGAACGGTTCCAGGTCGTCGAGCCAGGCGACGTCCTGACGATCGGGCCGTTCTCGGTGCTGGTCGGGGGAGGGCAGCACGCGCTCATCCACCCGGACGTGCCACGGGTCACCAACGTCACCTACCTGGTGGCCGGCGACGGGGTACGTACGTACCACCCGGGTGACTCGTTCAGCCCGCCCCTGACCGACGACCGCCTCGACGTCCTCCTCGCACCGGTGGCCGCACCGTGGATGAAGATCGCCGAGGGCATCGACTTCGTCCGCTCGCTCGACCCTCGGACCATGATCCCGATCCACGACGCGATCCTGTCCCCGGCAGGCCTCACCCTGGTCCACCGGTTGTTCGGCGAGGGGCGCACCGGCGGCACCTACGACTACCGCCCGCTCGAGGTGGGCGGGCATCTCGACGTCACCCCGAGAGGCGAGGAGCAGACCATGACCCACGAGCCCGTCCCGCACCGCGACCCGGAGGCGGTCGCCGACGCGATCCTGCGCGAGCACCCCGAGTTCGACGAGGTGCCCACCATCGAGGTCGACGAGACCGTCCCTCCGCGCCCCGAGGAGGAGGTCGCGGACGCCACGCGGGAGTAGGTGCTGCGGGAGCCGACCTACAGCAGCGGCCGCAGCGGCGCGAGCGCGACCTCGCCGAGCTTCGCCGCGAGCGACCGTCCGGACCACTCCTCGAGCGTGAGCTCGCGGCAGTTGCTGAGGTCGACGTCGTAGACCTTCTCCATCTGCGCCGCGATGCCGGCGTCGACGATCTCGAGGTTGACCTCGTAGTTCCCGGTCAGGCTGAGACGGTCGATGTTGGCCGTGCCGATCGTGGTCCACCGACCGTCGATCGTCGCCGTCTTCGCGTGGACCATGGCGTCCTTGTAGAGCCAGATGGTCACACCGCCGCGCAGCAGGGTCGTGTAGAGGCCCTTGGAGAGCCAGTCCGCCACGACGTGGTTGGAGCGCTCGGGGACCAGGACGCGGACGTCGACACCGCGCTGGGCAGCCATGAGCAGGGCGTCGAGGATCTCGCGGTCGGGGATGAAGTAGGCCTGCGTGATGTAGATGTGGTCGGACGCCCGGTCGATCGCGTCCAGGTAGATGCCACGGATCGGGAAGACCAGGTGGGCGGGGGCGTTGCGGGCCGCGCGGAGCTCGGGCAGCCACAGCCGTGACCCCGGGTCCTCGAGGCGCGGCTGGCCCGGCTTGCGGTTCGAGTTCCAGAAGTCGACGAACGCGTTGCGCAGCTCCCAGGTCGACGGCCCCGCGAGCCGGATGTGGGTGTCGCGCCACTGCGTCGCGTACATGGCGCCGATGTTGTACCCGCCGACGAACCCGATCTCGTCGTCGACCACGAGGATCTTGCGGTGGTCACGGCCCGACTTGCGGACGTTGAGCACCAGGACCCCGGGGCGGAAGACCGGGTAGCGGATCACGTGGATCGGCTCGGGGAACGTCAGGAACTCGCGGGGGACGACGAGGTTCGCGAAGCCGTCGTAGATCACGAAGACCTCGACGCCGCGCTCGGTCGCCTCGACGAGCGCGTCCTTGAACTCCTTGCCGAGGTCGTCACCCTTCCAGATGTACGTCTCGAGCATGATGCGCCGCTTGGCCCCGCGGATCGCCGCGAGCATCTCACGGTAGAGGTCGTCACCGTAGGTGAAGATCGTCGTCGTCGTCTCGCCGATGCTCGCCTCGGCCGGGGCGGAGCGGGGGAACTTGCTGGGGTCGGTGACGCGTCGCTTGCGGATGGCGTCGGCGATCACCAGCCCGGTCGCGACGGTCACGGGGACCGCGACCGCGAGCACTGCTGCGCGGGCCATCACCGTTCGGGCGAGCTGGACGGGAGAGGTCTTCGAGGGGCGCACCTGCTCACCGTAGCCTCAGGTCGCCGAGAGCACCCGGAGAAATGGGGTGACTTTGCCCGTTGCGGTCACCAGGCCGTCACGTCACGCCCTAGGAGCGACGTTTTCTCCGTCTATGTCCGTTTCGAGGAGTCCTTCGCTGCCCATCTCCGCGGGCAGCCCGGTCGACAGGGGGTGGGAACGGATCGCGGCCGCGAGCTCACCCTCGATCCGGTCGAGGTAGACGCCCGTCGTGGCGATCGACGCGTGCCCCAGCAGCTCGGCGATGACCTTCACGTCCCAGCCCTGCGCGACGAGGAGCGTGGCGGTCGTGTGCCGCAGGGCGTGGGGGGTCGCTGCCCGGCGGTACTCCTCGGGCATGCGGGCGACGCACCGGTTGAGCAGCGCGCGGATCGCCTGGGCGTCGATGCGTCGGCCCCGCCAGGTGAGCAGGAGGGCCCGGGCGGCATCGGCGTCGCCCGGCCTGCGTGCCAGGAGCGAGGGCCGGAGCGCAGCGAGGTACTCGTCGAGCGCCCGTGCGAGGGGCTCGGACAGGCTGACGGTGCGCACCGTGCCGCCCTTGCCCTTGATGCGCCAGCGGGTCTGGTCGGGTTCGCGGACGAAGTCGTCGACGTCCGCGCGGGCGACCTCCGAGACTCGTGGGCCAAGGATCAGCAGGAGCGCGATGATGAGGCGGTCCCGCACGGCGAGGTCGTGGTCGGGACGCGGGTGCCCGGCGCTGCCCGTCGCGGTGGATGCCGAGGCGCCGGCCGGTCGCGGCTTGGTGCTCGCGGTCACGAGGAGCGCCTGCGCGGCCGTCGCCGACAGCGCGGTGCGGGCGACGCGCAGGCCGCCGCGGAGCCGGGCCGGGGGAGCGGCCCACTGCATCGGGTCGGCCTGGACCCACCCGTCGCGGGCCGCGTGCGTGAAGAACCGGGAGACCGACTGGCGGAACCGGTTGACGGTCGCAGCCGACCGTCCCGGGCCGTCGGGCTTGGTCCGCGGGTCGGTGTATCGCCCGTCCGGAGTGATCTGGTACCGCAGGAGGAAGTCGTCGATGTCGGCACCGGTGATGTCGTCGAGGACGGTCTCGGGGCCCGCGAGGGAGGAGAACTCCCGCAGGTCACGCTCGTAGTTGCGCTGGGTCGTGGGGGAGAGGACGCCACGGAGCGTCTCCGCCGAGACGGAGGAGAGGTACGTGGAGACCGCCTCGGCGACGGTGACGCGGCGTAGGCGGGGAGGGGCGACCACCGAACAGCTCCTGAGGACGGGACGAGACCGGACATCCGGAGCATAGGGGGCGCCACTGACAGGACCGCGAGCGGTCGAGGGTCGAGGTCACGAGGTCTCACCACGGTGTTGTGCTAAACACAATGGTTTGTCGTGTATGTCCCAATTGAAGGAGCGTACCGCAGTGCTGCGGCATCACGAAAGAGGTCGTGCCGCGTGTCCTCAGATGCCCGACGGCGACGCGACGGCCCGCTGCTCGGCTCGCCTTGTCATGGCGGGCCGCAGGGCGCCGGCCCTGGAGGGGGACCGGTCGAGAAGCGGGGCCAACCACAAGCGATACGCCCACCACGGCGCCGTGACGACAGCGACGACTGCCGTGAGGACGGCCGTCAGTGCCGTGACTGCGAGGACGGTCGCCAGGAGCGTCACCACGAGCGCAGCACATGCCGCACGGGCAGCGGCCGAGGCGCCCGAGCTGCGTACAGGGCGTCTGGGCGAACCGAAGGTTCCTGCAGGATTTACGGGACGCGTCGCCACGAACGGTCCTGAGCTCATTCTCGACTCCAGGTCTCGGCGGGCGCTCCTGGCTGACGCCCTTGCGATGGAGGGAGCCTGCGACCGGCTCCTGTGATGCAGCGCCGGCGAGACCTGGGCGGCTCTGGGGTGGCGTGACGACTCCGAATCTGCGCGAGATCAGCCGCTTCCGACGGGCCGTGCGCAGTCGAGAGGGGTGTGGTCCGAACGTCGTAATGACATAATGTACATTATCGGCGTTGCTTCGGAGGGGCTGAGGACGCGCTGGTGCACCCGCGTGCTGGCCACCCGCGAAGCACGGCTCCGTCGTCGGTTCTGCCGCTCAGCGGGCAGCGCGCCCGAGGATCTCGTCGATGGTGTGACATGCGGCGCCGCGCCGCGTACGACGAACGCAGCTCGTCGCTCAGATGCTCCGTCTCCGACGGCGTCAGCACGAGATCTCCGTA
This sequence comes from Oerskovia rustica, assembly GCF_014836555.1. GTDB lineage: Bacteria > Actinomycetota > Actinomycetes > Actinomycetales > Cellulomonadaceae > Oerskovia > Oerskovia rustica. The sequence continues at coordinate 31,042 of NZ_JACSQQ010000026.1, read as the reverse complement.
CGGGTCGACCTCGGCCTGCATCGGTCGTCGGCTCGCCACGCACCGCCGGACGGGCCCGCTGCCATCGCCGCAGGCCGTGGCCAAGGCCGTCCGGGTCGTGTGGCACGAGCTCGTTCCTTGCTGCGACACCTCGACCAGAGCGATATCGAGAGGTATGGAGGCTTTGCAGCAGGCCCGTACGGTGCGCGCCCGTCGCCCGAATCCTGCCTGCCACTCCCCCGGACCAACCGCTCGTTGAGGACATCGTTGCAGGTCAGAGGCCATTTCTGAGGCTCCTGACCTGCACCGATGCCCTCGCCGCGGCGCCCGTGACCGTTCGACTCAGCCCGCCGCCCTCTTGACGAGGTCCGTGATCGTCGCCTCGTTCTCCGGCGTCAGCACCGTGAGCGCGTACGCGACGGGCCACAGGGTGCCGTCGTCGAGCTGTGCCACGTCGTTGAAGCCGAAGGTCGGATAGCGCGCACCGAACTTCTCCGCGGGCTGGAAGAAGCAGAGGATCTTGCCGTCCTTGGCCCAGCCGGGCATCCCGTACCAGGTCTTCGGCGCGAGCGCGGGCGCGTGCTCGGCGACGAGCTCGTGGATCCGCGAGGCCATCGAACGGTCCGGCTCGGAGAGCTCCGCGATCTTCTCGAGCTGGGCCTTCTCCGCCTCGGCCCGGTTCGCGGACGCCTTGAGCTCCTTGGCGCGCTCCTTCATCGCCGCACGTTCCTCGGCCGAGAAGCCTTCGTAGGCCTTGCTGGTTGTCGTCGACTTCGTGGTGCCGGTCATCGCGATTCCCCTTCGTGGTGTGTCTGCCGTCGGGTTCGACGCTACTGAGGGGCGACAGTGCGCGCTTCTCCAGACCTGCTCGATCTTGCCGGGGTGACGCAGCGGCCTGTTCCCGGCGGCGGGAGAATCGTGCCGTCGGTCTTTTTCGAGAGCGTCGGTGAACGGAGAAGAAGGTCGCCGAGGAATCCACGGTGCGCCGTTCGGAATGCCGCAACACATCCGCTCCCGGATTCTTCGGATCGCCGTGCCGAGCGGGTCGTCCATGCCGAGGACGCGGCGGCGGAGCGACGTTCGGCAAATTCCCTTGCTCATGCTCGGTGGCGTCGTGCTAGCGTCGCGGTGATCGCGACCCGTCGAGGAGGTGAGACCCGTGAACGCAGCATCCGTACCGGGCGCTCCCCCGCAGCCCACGATCACGCGACGGCGCTAGTCGCCACCGGGAGCGCTTGCCAGCTACTTCGCGAAAGGCGACTCCCATGAACACCTCACCCTCTTCTCCCGCGCACTCCCCCGTGACGCCCGACCCCGGCCCGCAGGAACGACCTGCCGGTGGCCGGGCCGTGGTCCTCGGTGGAGGGGGCTCGACCGGAAACGCCTGGCTGATCGGCGTCGTCGCCGGCCTGTTCGAGGCCGGTGTGGACGTGACCACCCCCGACGTGACCGTCGGGACGTCGGCTGGCTCGACCGCTGCCGCCCAGCTGGCGGGTGCGGCCCCGGCCGACCTGCTGGCGGCGGCCCTTGCCTCGACCCCTCCGGGGCGACGCGCTCCGGAGGGAGCTGCCCGCAGGCCTGTCGACGACCACCTCGAACGGATGCGCGCCCTCATCGCCTCGGCCCACGACCAGGCTGACCTGCGCAGACGTGTGGGCGCCGCAGCGCTCGAGCGGGAGTCGACGTCGGACGGTTCCTGGCAGGAACGGTGGCGGTCCACGGTCGCGTCACGGCTTCCGGGTCAGACGTGGCCGCTGCTGCGACGGGTCCTCCTCACGGCTGTCGATGCCGAGACCGGGGAGCCGACGGTCTTCGACCGCGACAGCGGGGTCGACCTGGTGGACGCCGTCGCCGCGAGCTGTTCGAGCGGTCTTCCCTACGCGATCGCCGGTCGCCGGTACATCGACGGGGGCTACCGGCGCAACGAGAACGCCGACCTCGCCGCGGGGTACGGGCGGGTGCTCGTGCTGTCCCCGTTCGGCGGCCGGTCCCTCACCCCGCCGACATGGGGACAGCAGCTGGCGACGCAGGCCGACGAGCTCCGCGCGCGTGGCAGCGAGGTCGTGTCGATCTTCCCGGACGCCGACTCCGAGCACCTGTTCGGTGCCAACGCGATGGATCTCTCGCTCCGCCCGACGGCCGCTCGAACCGGGTACGAGCAGGGCCTGGCTGTGGCCGATCGCCTGACCGAGTTCTGGCGCTGACCCCGCGACAAGAATGTCACCTCCCCGGTCGTGTGGTGCTTTTCGCGCCACGCGACCGGGGAATGCGGAGCAGTCGTCAGGAATTCAGGTCAGTCGTTCCGAAAGATGGACCGTTACCGTGTCTCCGATGTCCTTGCCGAGCTTCTTACGGAGCTTTGTGCTGATCGAGAGCATGTGGCCACCGGACCCGGTCGGCATGAGCCCGGCCGTGAGGTCGTGGCCGTCCACGGTCGCGACCACGCGTACGGCCTTCCCCGTGCCCAGGAGCTCCACCGAGTCGGGCACCTCGACGCACGACCAGACGTCGTCGCGCACCGTCACGCCGATCGGCGCAGAGAATGTGACGTCCATCGGACCTGGACTCGTGCTCACCACGTGACCCCCTCGTCGTCGACGGCGCCGTGTGCGTCCGTCGTGCGTCGTCCGACTCTATCGAGCGGCGCCGGGCACGCGCCCGCCCTCGCCGGAGCGAAGTCTCTTGATGTCGACAGACTTCTCCAGGAAGCCCTGAGAGCGTCGGCGTCCTTGTCGCGCTCGGCGCATCTCGGACACGTCGCCGCAGGTACGGAACCGGTCGTGATTGTCCGTCGTGCGCCTGGAAGGTCGATGCCCCGTGAGTTCTAGACCCACGGGGCAGGAGTCACCACTCCCCCATGAACCGTTGCAACATCAACGATCGAGCACGTCTGCCCGCGGCTCGATCGAACCTCGTGGGCACACCCTGGGCACTAGCCGGGCGAGACCGCACGCAGTCGCGCCGTCTCCAGCGCGACCGCGACACCGTCGAGATCCTTCTCGAAGAGGTCCGCGTAGACGTCGAGGGTCATGCTCGCGGAGGCATGTCCCAGCATGCGCTGGACGGCCTTGACGTTCGCCCCCGCGGACACCGCGAGGCTCGCGGCGCTGTGGCGGAGGTCGTGCGGAGTGAGGTGGTCGTCGATGCCCGCGACGCGAGCCGCGCGGGAGAACCAGCCGGTGCCCGACTTGGACCGCTTGAGGTAGGTGCCGCGGTCGCCGTGGAAGACGACGTCGTCGCGCCCCTTGCCCTCGCACGCTGCGGCGAGGGGCAGCGAGAGGAACGCGGGGAACGGGACGGAGCGCCGCTCGTGGGTCTTGGGCGTCCCGACGACGATCTCGGAGCCGACCTCGACCGCGTTTTGGTTGATGCGCAGGCGCTGGCGGAGCATGTCGAGGTCCCGGACACGGAGGCCCGCGGCCTCGCCCCAGCGCAGCCCGCAGTAGGCGAGGACCAGGACGAGGGTCTCGTGCCGGCCGGCCGCGGTGGCGAGCGCGGCGACCTGCTGGTGGTCGAGGTAGGTGTGCTCGCGCCGGACCTTGCGGGGCAGGTTGACCCCGCGGGCCGGGTTGGTGAGGATGCGTCGGTCGTCGACGGCGTCGTCGAGCAGCGACGCGAGGGCGCCGTGCGCGCGGGCGACCGTCGTCGCGCTGTAGGTGGCACTCAGGTCGGAGACCCAGGCCTGCACCGCGGTGCGCCGGATCTCCGCGACGGGCACGCTCCCCCACCGGGGCGTGACGTGCAGCCGCCACGAGCTCTCGATCGCGCGGGCGGTCGACGGTTTGAGGTGGGTCTGGCGCCCGAGCCACGCTCCCCCGAGCTCGTGCACGGTCGACCGGGCTGCCGTCGGGTCGATGAACTCGCCGCGCAGGATGGACACCTCGAGCGAGGACGCGAAGGCCTCGGCGCTGCGCTTGGTCTTGAAGCCACGCTTCTTGGTCTGCTTGCGCTCGGGGGTGCGGTAACGAACCATGTACCGTCGCCCGGCCGTCGTCTCGTACGCCTCAACGGTCGCCATGACGATCCGTCCACTGTGCGTGGTCTGCCTGGTTCCTCACAGCACGAACGGTACCGCGATCCGTCGCATCAGCGACGATCCGGACAGGTCGTCGAGCGGCGGCACCGGCGGATCGACGGTCACGTCCGCGTCCCACCGGTGGGCTCTGGCCGGTCCCCTGACGTGCGGTACAGGCAGTGCCCCGGGCAACATCACACCGTCGATCGTGCGTGTGGAGTTGCGCCGACCTGCGAAAACCGGAAACCTGGTCGGTGGTCTCGCGGGTGTGCGCGTCCTCCCCGATGCGTGCGGTCTGCTGGGCAGCCTCGACGGGTGGGTTCGGCGTGCCACGTGCGTTCACCGGACCTTCACGCCCCGCCGGAACACGCGCATCCGGTCGGACGTTGACCCCCATAGACAACCCCTGCCGCTACCCCTTGGAGGACGACATGCCAGACCGGTCCCTACGTGGAATGAGCATCGGTGCGAAGAGCATGGAGTCCGACGCGGGCGTCGACTTCGCCCCTCGTTTCCAGGCGCACTACGACTGCCCCAACGGTCACACCATCATCCTGCCGTTCTCGACCGAGGCCGAGGTGCCCGCGGTGTGGGAGTGTCGCTGCGGTGAGGAGGCCCTCCTGCGTGACGCGGAGCGCCCCGAGCCCAAGGCCGGCAAGCCCGCCCGTACGCACTGGGACATGCTGCTCGAGCGTCGCACGATCAAGGAGCTCGAGGAGCTGCTCGACGAGCGCCTCGGTCTCCTGCGTGCCGGCAAGCTGCGCCGCAGCGCCTGATCGTCTGACGCGTCGGGCCCGGAACTCCTCGGAGCTCCGGGCCCTTCGTCGTCCCTGGGGCCTCGGCCGGGCTCTCCCCCGCTCACCGACAGGTGTCCGGTCCGCCCGACGGCGCCGCGCACCCACCGGGGCCGTCGCACCCGGGCGAACCTCGCCGTCGGGCAGGACGGGCCTTCCCGGGGTGCGCACCGCGCGGTCGGACGACTAGCGGCGTGCAGGCTTGGACGTCGGGCGCTTGGCGGTGGGCTTGCGCGCAGGGGCCTTGGCGCTCGCGGCCGGACGGGAGACGTGGGCGACGACGCCCGCGACGACGAGCAGGACCGTGAGCCCGCCCGCGATCCACCCGGGCCAGTACCCCAGCCGTACGGCCGGGGTCAGGGAGTCGCGCAGGGGCAAGGTCGCGACCATCTGGTCGGCCGTGAAGAGCTCGGTGCTCTGCAGGAGCGCGCCGTTGGGGGCGATGATGCCGCTGACGCCGACGGTCGAGATCTGCACGGTCGCGCGCCCGGTCTCGACGGCGCGCAGGCGAGACATGGCGAGCTGCTGGGTGGACTCGGCGCTGTACCCGAAGGACGCGTTGTTGGTGGGCACGACGAGGAGCTCCGCGCCGGCGTTCACGGCGTCGCGGATGAGCTCCTCGTACGCGACCTCGAAGCAGATGACGGTGCCGAGCGGGACGGTGCGCCCGAGGCGTTCGGAGGGCAGGTCGACGACCGCGACCTCGTCGCCCGCGATCATGTCCGTGGTCACGCGGTCCACCTGGTCGGAGAAGATGCGCACGAAGCTGCGCATCGGGATGTACTCGCCGAACGGTGCGGGGTGCTGCTTGGCGTACCGGTCGATGACACCCTGCCCGGGGGCCCACAGCAGCGACACGTTGTACCGCCCGCCGGTCTCGGGGAACTCCTGCGCCCCGACGAGGATGGGCGCGCCGACGGTCGTCGCGGCCGCGTCGATGTCGGCGGCGACGTCGGGGGTGGTCTGCGGGTCGAGGTCGGAGCCGTTCTCGGGCCACAGGACGACGTCGAGCTCGCCGGGGTCGACCTCGTCGAGCAGGGCGAGCGTGCCGTCGACGTGGTTCTGCAGGACCTCGCCACGGTTGGCGAAGGACCCGAGGCCCGGTTCCCCGACGTTCCCCTGGACCGCGCCGATCTTCAGGGTCCCGGTCTCGGCGCGGGTGTCGAGCGGGACGACGAGGCCCGCGCCGAGGAGCACGGCGGCCGTACCCAGTGCGCACAGGGCGGGCAGGGCGCGCACCTTCCGGGCCTCGAGCACGAACACGGCGAGCAGGACCCCGATCGCGGCGGTCAGCAGGGAGACGAGCAGTCCTCCGCCGAGCCAGGCGGTGCGCCCCAGCAGGGAGTCGACCTGGGAGAACGCGAGCCGCCCCCAGGGGAACCCGCCGAACGGGAACTCGGAGCGCCACTGCTCGACCGCGACCCACAGCACGGAGAACGTCACGACCTGCCACGCGAGGTTGCGGGCGACGGCCCCGATCCGCCGGGCCCAGGTCCACATCGCGCCGAACAGCGCGAGGAAGACCGCTTCGAGGACGCTCAAGGCGAGCCAGGGCACGGTGTCGGTCGCGATCTGAGCCCACTGGATGTGCGGGAGGAAGAACGCGAGGCCCCACACGAGCCCGACGAGGGCGTTCCACCAGACGCGGTCACGACGCAGGGCCAGGAAGAGGGCTGCGACCCCGACGAACGCCATGGGCCACCACCCACGGTCGGGGAAGGCGGTGTTCGTCAGGAAGCCACCACCGGCGGCGAGAAGGATCAGCAGCCAGCGGCTCGGCTCACGGGTCGACACCAGTGCAGGGTACGCCACGTACCTGCAGGTCGGCCGGGAGATGTGGGCCGACCCGCGCGTCCTTCGGACCACGTCGCACCGCCACCGGTGAGGCCGTGTTGTCTACTGAACGCGCGGGTCGAGCCGATGCACGTCAGAGCACGCAGGACGGACGGTGAGATGGTGGCTCGAACCCCTGCGGCGCTGACGGCCGGAACACGTCATCGAACTTACCGCCCCTCACGGAGGTGTCAATCCGAACGCGCGCCCTGGCAGGCGGTGCCGCCGGTCGCGCCCCGGTGACCTGCGGCGGCGCGACCGGCCTCACCCGCGCGAGGGCGCGGCGGACGACCCGCCGGTGGCCCGGCCGGGTCGAACCGGGGCTCAGTCGAACGTGTCGTACAGCACGACGCCGTCGCGCACCGTCTGCAGGCACGTCGGGTCGGGTGCGTCGTCGGTGAGGTCGGGCAGCAGCGGCGTGCCGGAGCGGGCGTCGGTGCTCCAGGAGGACACCGAGGTCCCCGTGCCCTGCACGGCGAGGTGCTCGGCACGCCAGACCGCGAGGTGGGCGGGCGCGCCGACGCGCAGCTGGCCCGCGCCCGTGTGGTCGAGCCCGGCGATGCGCCAGCCCCCGCGCGTGTGCGCCCGGAACGCGGCCCGCGCGGAGACGCGCTGGTCGGGGTCGGCGTGCGACATCGCGGCCCGGACCGCGGACCAGGGGTCCATCGCGGTCACGGGAGAGTCGGAACCGAAGGCGAGCGGGACCCCCGCCCCGGCAAGGTCGGCGAAGGGCGAGAGCCCGGCCACGCGCGTGGGACCCAGGCGTGAGGCGTACATGCCGTCGGGGCCACCCCAGGCGGCGTCGAACACCGGCTGGATGGACAGCGACACCCCGAACAGCAGGAGCGTCGAGAGGGCGTTGGTGTCGACGAACAGGGCGTGCTCGACGCGGTGCGCGGCACGGCGGTGCGCCGCCGCCCCGTCCGCCTCGGCGGCGGCGCGCAGCCCCACGAGGAACTCGTCCATGGCCCGGTCCCCGATGACGTGGAACCCGCCCTGGGTGCCCGCCGCGGCGACGGCGGACAGGTGGGCCGCGATCTGCTCGGCGGACAGGTACTGGTTGCCGCGCCCGTCGGGCCCGGCCTCGCCGGGGGTGCCCGTGAGGTCGGAGTACGGGTGCCGCAGCGCCGCGGTGCGCGAGCCGAGCGACCCGTCGACGTTCAGGTCTCCCGCGATGCCGGCCAGGCCGGGCAGGTCGGCCAGGAGGGCGCGCGCGTCGTCGGGGGTGGCGCACAGCTCGCCCCGGTACGCGACGAGGTGCGGCAGGGCGCCCTGCGGGTCCCCCGTGAGGTCCATGAGCTCGCGCAGCCCGTCCCGGGTGTCGATCGAGGGGGCGCTGTTCTCGTGCACCGACACGATGCCCCGCCGCGCGGCCGCGTCCAGCGCCGCACGGTAGACCGCGGTGCGCCGCTCGGGGGTCATCGCACGGGCCGCGTCCCGGGCGGCGTGGTGGGCGTCCAGCGTGACCCAGCCGCTCTCCGTCCAGCCCGGGCGCCCCTCGAGGCCCGCCCGCTGCGCGAGGGACGTCGAGACCACGGCGGAGTGCACGTCGACGCGCGCCGCGTACACGAGCGCTCCCCCGCACGCCGCGTCGAGCTCGTGGCGCGTCGGGGCGCGGTGCTCGGGCCACTCCTGCTCGTCCCACCCGAACGCGAGCACCACGTCGTCCGCCTCGGCGGCCGGGCGGGCCTCGACCGCGGCGTGCAGCGCGTCGAGCGCGTCGGCCAGGGACGTGACGCCGGCGCTCGCGGACAGGTCGACACCCGCGAGGGCGAGACCGGTCTCGAGGACGTGGACGTGGGAGTCGACGAACCCGGGGGCGACGAGGGCGCCGTCGAGGTCGACGACGCGGTCGGCTCGGGCGGCGAGCCCGGCGGCTGTGTCGTCGGCGCCGATCCAGGTGATCACCCCGCCGTCGACGAGCATCGCCTCGGCGAAGGGGTCGGTCGAGGAGTGAATGACACCGTTGCGGTACAGGGTGGAGGCCACGAAACCACACGATATGCCACGCCGTGCCCGGCGCGCCCCTTTCGCGGGGTGCGCCGGGCGTGCGTGACGCGAAGGTCACACGCTGGAGTAGGCCACGACCCCCCGGCGGACGGCCTCGATGGCCCGGACCGCGGTCTTGCGCATCGCCGGGGTGGGGGCTGCGGTCGCGAGCTGGTCGAGGACGTCGATGATCTGCTTGCACCAGCGCACGAAGTCCCCGGCGGCGAGCTCGGAGCCGCGCAGGACGGCGTCGAGGCTGCGGCCGCTGGCCCACCGGTGCACGGCGGCGACGATGCCGAGGTCGAGGGTGCCGGTCGCGTCGATGCGGTGGGCCTCCTCGAGGTCGTCGACCTCGGACCACACGACGACGGTCGCGTCGAGGGCGCGCGCGAGCTTTCCCTGGGGGCCGCCGGGCACGTACGGCTCCCCCGCCTCGTCGCGGCGGGCCGAGAAGACGAGCGTCGAGACGACCGCGGCGAGCCCGGCGGGGTCGAGGTCGTCCCACACGCCGCGGCGCAGGCACTCGGCGAGCAGCAGGTCGTTCTCTGCGTACAGCCTGCGCAACCACTGCCCGGCGTCGGTGATCCTGACGTCGGGGGCAGGGGTACGCCCGGGCCGGGGGCGCGTGGTGGCGGGCGGCGCACCGTCCACCGGGGCGTCCACGAGCTCGCCTCCGCCGGCCGGGTGGGGGTCGACCTCCAGGTACCCGAGGCCGGTGAGGATGTCGCAGATGCGGTCGAAGACGCGCGCGATCGAGCCGGTGCGTCCTTCGACGCGCCGCACGAGGGCGTCGTGCTCCTTCTTGAGCTTGGCCCACCGCTCGGACCAGCGCGCGTGGTCCTCCCGCTCGGGGCAGTCGTGGCAGGGGTGGGCGCGCAGGGCTGCTCGCAGGCGGCTGAGCTCCTTGTCGTCGGCCGCAGCCGACCGCACGGTGGGCGCCTTGCCCCGCGACGGGGCGCCGGGGGTGTCGACGAAGGCGCCGAGCGCGTTGCGCAGCGAGGAGGCCAGGTCGCGGCGGGCGGCGGGCACGCGCGGGTTGAAGGTCTTGGGGATGCGGACCGTGCCGACCGTGCGGATCCCGGAGGGGGCGTCGGCGACCGTGAGCTTCTTGACGTGCTTGTCCTCGGTGAGGACGGTGGGGCGGGGGCCGTCGAAGCCGCCGTCCTTGCCGGGGTCGAGCACCACGACGTACCCGGCGCGTCGGCCCGTGGGCAGCTCGACGACGTCGCCGACGCGCAGGTTCTCGAAGTCCGCGACGATCTGGGCGCGCCGGGCCCGCTGCGCCGACTTCGACAGGTCGGCCTCACGGGTCGCGATCGCCCGCCGGAGCCTGGCGTACTCGCCGAAGTCGCCCCGGTCGCACGTCATGGCCTGCGCGTACCCCTCGAGGGCCTCCGCGTGCGCCTGCGCCTGCTTGGCGAGACCCACGACGCCCCGGTCCGCCTGGAACTGCGCGAACGACGTCTCCAGGACGTCGCGGGCGCGCTCGCGGCCCACCTGCGCGACGAGGTTGACGGCCATGTTGTAGGTGGGACGGAACGAGGACTTGAGCGGGTACAGGCGCTTGGACGCGAGGCCCGCGAGGGCGACGGGGTCGAGCCCGGGGTGGTCGACGACGACGGCGTGCCCCTCGACGTCGATGCCGCGGCGCCCGGCGCGGCCCGTGAGCTGGGTGTACTCCCCCGGGGTCATGTCGACGTGCGAGGTCCCGTCCCACTTGACGAGCTTCTCCAGCACGACGGACCGGGCGGGCATGTTGATGCCCAGGGCGAGGGTCTCGGTCGCGAACACGACCTTGACCAGGCCCCGGCTGAACAGGTCCTCGACGATCTCCTTGAAGATGGGCAGCATGCCCGCGTGGTGGGCGGCGACGCCGCGCGCGAGGGACTCGCTCCACGTCCAGTACCCGAGGACGTCGAGGTCCTCGGCGGGCAGGGTCGCGCTGCGCGCCTCGACGGTCGCACGGATCTCGGCCTCCTGCGCGGGCGTGGTCAGGCGCAGCCCGGCGGCCAGGCACTGGGTCACGGCGGCCTCGCACCCGGCGCGGGAGAAGATGAAGAAGATCGCGGGCAGCAGCCCGTCGGCGTCCAGGGCGTCGACCACGGCGAAGCGTGGCGGGGTGCGGCGCCCGCCCCCGTCGCCCGATCCTCCCCGGAACCCGCCCGAGGGCTGGCGTCCGCCGCGCCCTCGGTAGCCGCGGTCCCCGCCGCGTCCGCCCCGGCCCGGGTAGCCGCCGTCGCGGGCGCCGCTGCGGAACGCCGCGAGCAGGTCGGGGTTGATGGGCGGGTTGACGCCCGGGTCGGTCGGGTCGACGTGCCCCGCGTAGAGGTCGATCAGGTCCGCACCGGTGCCGGGGCGCACGACCTCCCCGGGGGTGCGGGGGCCGCGATGGCGGGAGCCGACGAGGACGTGCTGCCACAGCGGGACGGGGCGGCGCTCGCTGACGATGACGGCGGTGTCGCCGCGCACCATCTCGAGCCAGTCGCCGAACTCCTCGGCGTTGGACACCGTCGCGGACAGGGACACGAGCTGGACGTCGTCGTCGAGGTGGATGATGACCTCTTCCCAGACGGGTCCCCGGAAGCGGTCGGCGAGGTAGTGGACCTCGTCCATGACGACGAACGCGAGGCCGTCGAGGGCGCGCGAGCCCGCGTAGAGCATGTTGCGCAGGACCTCGGTGGTCATGACGACGATCGGGGCGTCGCCGTTGATGGAGGTGTCGCCCGTGAGCAGGCCTACCTGGTCGGGTCCGTGGCGGCGCGCGAGGTCGGCGTACTTCTGGTTGGACAGGGCCTTGATGGGCGTCGTGTAGAAGGCCTTGCGGCCGCCGGCGAGCGCGAGGTGGACGGCGAACTCCCCCACGACGGTCTTGCCGGCCCCGGTGGGCGCGGCGACGAGGACGCCGCGCCCTTCTTCGAGGGCCTGGCAGGCGCGGACCTGGAAGTCGTCGAACGGGAAGCCGACGACCTCGCGGAACGCGGCGAGCTGGGTGCGGGAGGATGCCTGGAGGGCGCGCGAGGCCGCGTACCGCTCCGCGGGGCTCGCCTGGCCGGCTGTGCCGGCTGTGTCGTCGTGTCCTGCGTTGCCGGCGGTGCGGGGTGCTGCGGTCATGCCACCACCCTACGGTCCGGGTGTGTCGGTCCGGGGGGCTTTTCGTCGTCAGGCGGGCGGAGACCCGGTGACGCGGCCGTCGAGGACGTGCAGGGCGCCGGGGACGACCGTGACGCGCACGGGCAGGTGGGAGATGCGTTCCCCGTCGGCGAAGGCCGGGGGCGGTGGGCGACCGGCGTCGGTGGCCTCGAGGAGGACGGACGTGACCTTCCGCAGGTCGACGGCGGGGTGGTGCACGTGCTTGCCCTGGTACATGCCGGGGAAGATGCGAGCGGCACCGAGCCGGGTCAGGGGCCCGGCGGTGACGAGGTCGAGGAGGCCGTCGTCGATCCGGGCGTCGGGCGCGATCTGGACGCCGCCGCCGAAGCGGTGCCCGTTGGCCACGGCGACCAGCGTCCCGGGCGAGGTCCACACGAAGGGGTGCGCGACGTCGTCGGGCATGTTGGGCATGTCGGGCATGTCAGGCGCCGTGCCCGGGGCGAGGTCGGCGGTGATGCGGTACCCGTAGGGGCGGAACCGGGCGAGCTCGCTCGCGACGGCGCGCACGTACTTGGCGCTGCCCCGCGGCCACGTCAACGCGTTGGCGTGGGCGTTGACGGCGGCGTCGAGGCCTGCGGACAGGACGCCGCAGAACCAGCGGCCCCCCCCCGGGGGGCGGGGGCGGGGGGGGTGGGGGGGGTCGTGGGGTGCGGCGGGGGGGGCGGCGACGACCCGCACTCCCCCGGTGCCGGCGCGGCGGGCCGACAGGGCGTCGAGGAGGATCCCGACGGCGGCGGGGACGTCGTGCACGGGCAGGTCGAGGGCCGCGGCGAAGTCGTTGCCCGTGCCGGCGGCGACGACGCCGAGGGGGATCCCGGTCCCGGCGACCGCGTTGACACCGAGGTGGACCATGCCGTCCCCGCCGACGACCACGAGCGCGTCGACCTGCATGCCCGAGGCGACGGCGTCGCGGGCGTTCTCGAGGGCGAGGGGCGCGTTGGGGGCGCTCAGGTCCAGGACGTGGTGCCCGGCCTCGCGCAGGAGCGCGAGGGTGCGCACGCCGTCGCCTCGCCCGCGCCCGCGGTCTGCCGTCGGGTTGACGACGACGGCGAGGCGGGCGGGGCGGGGCTGTGCCCGGTCAGGCACCGGAGAGCGCGGCGGCGGCGCGCTTGTCGGTGCTGCGGTCGCGCAGGATCGCGATCCCGACGGCGCCGAAGTACAGGACGCAGATGGGCAGCGCGACGAAGATCATCGTGAGCGCGTCGGGTGTGGGGGTCATGACGGCCGCGAAGACGAACGCGATGAGGACGGCCCAGCGCCACCCGGCGAGCAGGGCCGTGGACCGGACCAGGCCCGCGAAGTTCAGGGCGACCAGGACGACGGGCAGGACGAACGCGAGCCCGAACGCCAGGACGAGGCGCATCACGAAGCTCAGGTAGCCCTGCGCGTCCGTGAGGTTGGTCGCGCCCTCGGGGACGAACGCCGCGAGGATGTCGACCGCGTGCGGCAGGACCCACCAGGCCAGGGCGACGCCGCCGAGGAACAGGGGCACCGACGCCCCGAGGAAGCCCACGGCGTAGCGGCGTTCCTTGCGGGTCAGGCCCGGGGTGATGAACGCCCACAGCTGGTACAGCCACCACGGGCAGGTCACGAGCACCCCGAGGAACAGGGAGACCTTGATCTTCATGTCGAGCGCGGTCGCCATGCCCGAGTAGTTCAGGTTGATGACCTTGTTCTGCGCGGCCGCCGCCGCCTCGAGGGGCGCCTGGAGCGCGGCCAGCAGCGGCTCGTAGAGGAACCAGCCGCCGATCGCGCCCACGACGAGCCCGCACGAGACCAGGAACAGTCGCTTGCGGATCTCGAGCAGGTGCTCGCGCAGCGGCATGCGCCCTTCGGAGGACCTGGCCGTCTTCGTCGAACCGGCCACGGATCAGGCCTTGGGGGCGTCGTCATCCTTGACGGCAGGCTCCGCGGGCTTGTCGTCGTCGCGCAGGTCCTTGACCTCGCTCTTGAAGATCTTGAGGGACTGGCCCACGCTGCGGGCCAGGTCGGGAAGTCGCTTCGCCCCGAACAGGAGCAGGACGACGACGACAAGAACGATGATGTGCCAGGGCTTCAGCATGCCCATGAGATGGCTCCCTTGGAGTCGGACGCAAGTCTTGTTGTCGCAGATCCTACGCGTTGAATCGACGCCACCGGTCCCACGTCACCTTGTTGCGGGTCCTGCGCTCCACACGGCGCTCGGCCCGCTGCGCGCGCAGTTCCTCGACCCGCTCGTGCAGGAGGACCGGGTCGTCGAACAGGGTGGGCGCCGTGCTGGGCTGCGACGTCGCCAGCGCCGCGGTGACCTCGTCCGTGCGCTGCGCGAACCGGTCCATCACGAGCGCCGACTCCGACATCTGCGCGAACAGCGCCCTGGCCTTGCGCCACAGGTCGCGCCCCAGGAAGAAGGCGCCGACGAGCGTACCGACGACCAGGACGGACCAGATGGTGAACCACATACGACCCAGCCTAGTTCGCCGGGCCGCCGGCGGGCCCGGTCGTCCCGGTCGTCCCCGCCGTCGCTGACGGGTCGCCCGGCTCGTACGGGCCACCGCCCTCGGCCCCGTACGCGGCCAGGGCGGCGCTCGCGGCCTGCGCCACGTCGTCGGCGACCTCCTGGGGGGCCACGGCCAGGACGTGGCGGGCGTGCTCGAGGAGCAGGCGGCGCAACCACACGGGGTTGGTGACGCGCAGGGAGACCTCGAACGCGCCGTCGGGCAGGTTGCGGACCTTCTCGACGGGGACCTGCTCCGCGACCCAGCGGGCCGGGCTCGCGAACGTGATCGTCGCGAGCGGTGCGTCGCCCGTGGGCGTGAAGTCGACCTCCGTCGGCAGGTCGTGGTCGCTCGTGGGGACGTCGAGCTCGGTCGCGGCCAGGAGCCGGTCGAGGCGGAACGTGCGCTGCCCCTGTGCGCGGTGGCACCACGCGAGGAGGTAGGAGTACGCGTCCTGGGTGTGCAGGGCGACGGGGTCGATCTCGCGCTCGGACACGACGTCGGAGCTCGTCACGTACCGCACGCGCAGCCGGTGCCGGTTCGCCAGCGCCGAGGACACCGCGGCGACGACCTCGGGGGCGCCGTCGGGAGACAGGCGCACGTCCAGGGCCGCGGCGGCCTCGCCCGTCGCCCCGGTGAGCTTGTCCAGGACGGACGCGACGACGTCGGCCCGTGCCCGGTCCGAACGCACCGCCGGGGTCTCCCCCATGGCACGCAGGGCCGCGATGAGCGCGACCGCCTCGCGCGTGCCCAGGCGCAGGGGCCTCGTCATGCCGCGCGCCTCCGTGAGCCGCACCACGCCCCGCTCGAGGGAGTCCGCGTCGAAGTCGATCAGGTCGTCGGGCCAGTACCCCGGGGTGCCGGACACCCACAGGGCGTCGACGTCCTCCACGATCTGCCGGGTCGTCACCCCGAAGCGGGTCGCGAGCTCCTCGACCGGGACCCCGCCCGCGCCGTCCAGGTAGCTGACGATGCCCAGCAGGCGCACCAACCGGTCGTCCGCGCGCTCAGCCACGCTGCTCCTCCGTGCTCGTCGTGCCGTTCGGGTGGTCCTGCGACGTCGTGCCCGGTGCCTGCCCCAGGCCCGCCGCGGCCGCCAGCCGGCGCACCACCGCGTCCCGCAGCCCCGCGGGGCTCAGGACCACGACCGCGTCCCCGTACCCCGCGATCTCGTCCGCGAACGCGTGCGGGTTCGTGAACGACACGTGCACCACGTCGCGCCCGTCCGCGCGCGGCCCCGAGCCCGGCCCGTCGCCGTCGCTGCGACCGCGCGCCCGCAACGCCTCGGCCCGCTCCGGTCCGATCGCCAGGGCCGCCAGCTGCTCCTGCCCGGCCCGCGCCCCCAGGAGCGCGTCCACGTCCACGCCGTCCGGGATGGCGAACGCCCCCGCGCGCCCCAGGAGACGCACCCGGCCCTCGATACGGCTCAACCGGTAGGCCCGCGGTGCCTGGCGCTCGCGGTCGAACCCGAGGAGGTACCACCCGCCGCGGCGTGCCGCGATGCGCCACGGCTCGACCGTGCGGTCCCGCACCTCGCCCGTGGAGGCCGCCCGGTACGTGAACGACACCGGACGCAGCGCCTCGATCGCGTCCAAGAGGGGACCGTACGCGTCGCCCACCGCCCGCACCCGCGGGGCGAGCCCCGCGACCGCGTCGTTCGCGACCTCGCCCGCCCCCGCCGCCCGCAGCTTCGTCAAGGCGCGCGAGATGTCCGTGCGCAACGTCTTGTCCTGCCAGAACTGCGCCGCCAAGGACAGCACCCCGAACTCCGCCGGGGTCAGGTCGACCGCAGGCAACGCGTACGCGTCCTGGTCGATCCGGTACCCGACGTCGTCGCTGTGTCCCCCGGCGTCGACCGTCACGATCGGTATCCCGAGGTCGCGCAACGAGTCCTTGTCGCGCTCGAACATCCGCTCGAACGCCTCCGGAGACGGCGCGTCGGCATACCCCGCGACACTCGTACGGATCTGCTGCTTCGTCATCGACACGCTCGTGTTCACGAGGGCGATCACGAGGTTCAAGAGCCTCGTGGCAGGGTTGACTGGTTGACTCGTCTGATCAGGCATCGGCACCCACGCTAACGAACGCTATCCTCACCCGTGTGATGACGTGGCGTAGTGCAAGGGTGATCTCCCGCGGCCGGGCCTGGCAAGGCGCGCAAGAAGTGACCGTCGAGCTCGACGAGCCCCTGCCCGCCAGCACCGCCCCCGGCGCCGAGGAACGCCCCCGCACCGTGCGCGCCCTCGCCTACCCGCAGCTCGTCGGAGAACCCCAGGTCGGCGACCAGGCCCTCCTCAACGTCTCCGCGCTCGCCCGCGGCCTCGGCACCGGCGGATACGCCCTCGTCGTCGCCCTGCCCGGCGCACTGCCCCCCGACCCGGCCCCCGGGCCAGGGCACCTCGTCAAGGCCCGCTACACCCCCCTGCAGGCCCTCGTGCTGGGCGTCGACGAGCAGGAGTCCCCCCACCACGACACCCTGCGCGACGCCGACGACCTCCACGGCATGCCCGTCGTCGTCGCCGACCTCCACTCCGCCCTGCCCGCGATCGCCGCCGGCGCCCGCCTCGCCGCCGCCCAGGACGGACGCCCCGCCCCCCGCATCGCCTACGTCATGACCGACGGCGGCGCCCTGCCCGCCGCGTTCTCCCGCACCATCGCCGCACTGCGCGACGCCGACTGGCTCCACACCTGCCTCACCGTCGGCCAGGCCTACGGCGGAGACCACGAAGCCGTCACCGTCCACACCGGGCTCCTCGCCGCCCGCCACGTCACCGGCGCCGACCTCGCCATCGTCACCCAAGGCCCCGGCAACCTCGGCACCGGCACCCGCTGGGGCTTCTCCGGCGTCGCCGCCGGCGAAGCCCTCAACGCCGCCGCAACCCTCGGCGGACGCCCCATCGCATCCCTGCGCGTCTCCGGCGCAGACCCCCGCGACCGCCACCTCGGCATCTCCCACCACTCCCTGACCGCCTACGGCCGGGTGGCGCTCGCGGCCAGCGACGTCGTCGTCCCCCGCCCCAGCGCCGACGTCGAAGCCCTCCCCGGGTGGGGGGCCGCACTCACCGCACGCATCACCGAGCAAGCCGCGCACCTCGCCGCACCCCACGGGCGCCACCACCTCGTCCACGCCGACGCCGACGCCCCGCTCCTCGGAGCCCTGCGCGCCACACCCGTCGGACTCTCCACCATGGGCCGCGGGCTCGACGACGACCCCGCCGCCTTCCTGACAGCCGCCGCAGCCGGCCTGTACGCCGAGAGGAACCGACCCGCATGAGCAACCGGACGCGACTAGGGGGTGTCGTCGTCCTGATCGCCCTCGTCCTCGTCGGCGCCGCCGCCGGAAACCGCTGGAGCTTCCGGCTCGAGCCCGTCACCACCAGACCCAGCACCGTCGCCCCCACCCCACCCGTGCAACGCACCGAAGAGACCGCGCTCTTCCTCGAAGGCCTCGACGAACGCGCCTCCGGCCTCAGCATCGGCGAGTACATGACCTACCTGGCCATCCTGGTCGCCGTCGTCCTCACCGTCATCGCGATCGTGCGCCTGCGCCGTCGCACCCGCGAACCCGCCCCCGAGGCCCCCACCCCCCACGACCACGTCACGGTCGGCGCCAGCATCGCCACCCCCACCCTCACGGTCCAGCTCCCCGAACTACGCCGCGGCGTCCGGCACGCCCGGCACCTCCTCGACACCGCCGCCACCCCCCGCGACGCCGTCACCGCCGCCTGGATAGCGCTCGAGGACGCCACCGCCGACACCGGCCACCGCCGACACCCCGCACAGACCCCCACCGAGTTCACCAGGACCGTCCTCGACGCCACCCCCGCCGACCCCGACGCCGTCACCACGCTCCTGAAGCTCTACCAGCGGGCACGCTTCACCACCCACCCCCTCACCCCCCAGGACGTCGACGCAGCCCGCGACTGCCTCGAACGCCTCGCCATCGCCTTCGCACCACCCGACACGGACGACAGCGACGAACCCCAGCACCAAGCAACCCCCGGCACACAGGCCCCCCGAGGGCAGACGCGATGAAGCTCCGGGTCCCCACCGACAAGAAGATCCTCACCCAGGCCGCACTCCTCGTCGTCACCGGCATCGCCCTCGCGTACCTCGGCCTCGACCTCCCCCACACCATCGCCCTCACCGTCGCCCTCCTCATCGCCCTCGTCCTCTCCCGACGCATCGACGCCGGACACGACCCCCAGCACCGCGCACTGCCCGACACCAACCGCGACGGCGCACGCCGCGACCTCTCCGACCTCACCTGGGCCATGCACGGAAGCCACGGACGCGTCAGCGAACGCGCACACCAACGCGTGCGGGCGCTCGCGGCCACGGCTCTCGCCGACGAGGGCATCGACCTCCACAGCACCGACCCGGCTCAGGTGCGCGCGGCCGCGGCGAGGCTCGGCACGCAGGTCCACCAGCAGATGACCTCCGACCCGCGCCCCCCGACCATGAAGGTCCTGCGCTCGTGGGTCAGCGCGATCGAGCACCTCGCCGACGGCCAGCCCGTCGGCGAGGGCGGCCGCAGCGCCGGCCGGCAGCAGACCCGCAGCGACGCCTGACCAGCACGACCGTCGGCACCGCTGCCCACATCCCCAGCACCCGTAGACACCCGCACCGAGAGGCGAACCCGATGACGGACTCCCCTGCCCCCGCGCTCAGCATCCCCGAGGTGGCCGCGCACGGCCGCCGCATCCTCGACGAGGTCGGTACGGCCGTCGTCGGCATGCGGGACTCGCTCGAGCTCGCGCTCGCCACGATCCTCGCGGGCGGCCACGTCCTGTTCGAGGACGTGCCCGGCCTCGGCAAGACCCTCGCTGCGCGCAGCCTCGCGACCGCCCTGGGGCTCGACTTCGCGAGGCTCCAGTGCACCCCGGACCTCCTGCCGGCGGACATCACGGGGTCCGCGGTGTACGACCCGGCCACGACCGACTTCGTGTTCCGCCCCGGGCCGGTCTTCACGGGCATCTTCCTGGCGGACGAGATCAACCGCACGGCGCCCAAGACGCAGTCGGCGCTCCTCGAGGCCATGGCCGAGCGGCAGGTGTCGATCGAGGGGAGCACGTACCCGCTCCAGCGCCCGTTCCACGTCCTCGCCACGTCGAACCCCGTCGAGTACGAGGGCACCTACCCGCTGCCCGAGGCCCAGCTCGACCGGTTCATGGTGCGCCTCGGCGTCGGGTACCCCGGCCGTGACGAGGAGCGCGAGGTCCTGCGGCGGCGTCTCGACCGTCGCCAGGAGCAGGCCGAGGTGCGCCAGGTCGTCGACGCACGGACCGTCCTCGCGATGCAGGCGGGGGTCGAGGCGACCGACGTCGACCCCGACGTCCTCACGTACTGCGTGGACCTCGTCGCGGCCACGCGCGCCGACTCCCAGCTCGAGGTGGGGGCGTCTCCCCGTGGGTCGCAGAACCTGGTGCTGCTCGCTCGCGCCGTGGCCGCCCTCGACGGCCGGGACTACGTGCTGCCCGAGGACGTCAAGCGGGTCGCGGTCCCGGTGCTCGCGCACCGCCTCACGCTGACCCCGACCGCCTGGGCCTCGAACGCGCAGCCGCAGTCCATCGTCCGCGCCATCCTCGACCGCGTCCCCGGCCCTGCTGCGGTCGCCACCGCGACGCGATGACCTCCCTCGCCACGGGCTCGCGTCCGACGCGCTGGCAGCAGACGACGAGCCTCGCCGCGGGCGTGGTTCTCGGTCTGGCGCTCCTCGGCACGGGTCTCCTCGCGGGTCGCGCGGACATCGCCGTCCTGGGCGCTCCTGCGCTGCTCGGTGCGGTGTGGGGGTGGAGCGCCAGACCGCGGGGCGAGGCCGTGGTCGCGACGTTCGAGCCGGCGGTGGACGTCGACGCGCGTCCCGGGGAGCTCAGGTCGCGGCTCCGCCTCGACGTGCCCGACGGCGCCACACCGGTCCGCCTGCGCGTCACCAGCCCCGGGAACGAGGACGCGGACGTCACGGTGCTGGTCGACCGGTCCCGGACCCTCGACCTCACGACGCACTCGGCGAGGACCGGACCGCACCGGATGTTCCGGGTCGACCACGTCGCGTCGGGGCCCGAGGGCGTCGTCGAGTCGGTCCCGGACGCGGTCCGGTCCCCGGGGACGTTGGTCCTGCCGACCGCCCAACCGCTCGGTCTCCTCCCCCTGCCGCGCCAGCTCGCCGGGCTCACGGGTCCGCACACGACCCGTCGCCTCGGAGACGGCACCGAGCTCCGGGACGTGCACCCGTTCGCCCCCGGGGACCGCCTGCGCCGCATCGACTGGCGGGCGACCGCACGCCGGTCCCCCGGGCTCGAGACGTTGTACGTCCGGCGTACCCAGGCGACGGCCGAGGCGACGATCGTCCTGGTCCTGGACTCGCGGGACGAGGTGGGTCCCGACGTCACGACGTGGCGAGGGCGCGGCCCGCTGCCGATGGACCGGCCGACGTCCCTGGACATCGCCCGGCACGCCGCGGCGTCGGTCGCCCAGACCGCGCTAGACGGCGGGGACCGGGTGGGGTTCGAGGACCTCGGGTGGATCCGTCGCCCGCTCCCGCCGGCTGCGGGCAAGCGTCAGCTCCAGCGGATCGTCCACGCCCTCGCCCTCGCCCACCCGATCGGTGAGCCTCGACGGCGCACGCGCCCGCCGCAGATCCCGGCGTCGGCGCTGGTGTACATGTTCTCGACCTTCCTCGACGACGAGAGCGCCATGATCGCCCAGACCTGGCGAGCGACGGGACACCCCGTGGTCGCGGTCGACATCCTGCCGACCGTCGACGTCCCCCGGGACGAACCGGGAGTGGTGCTCGCGTGGCGCATCACGCGACTCGAACGCGAGCAGCGACTCGAGGCGATCCGACGCGAGGGCGTCCTGGTGGTCCCCTGGACCTCCTCGACGAACGACAGGGGTGGAGCCCGTGCCGCGCTCGAGCTCGCGGCCCGCCGTCAACGCCACAGCCAGCGAGGGACGACCCGATGAGCGTGCACCCCACCGCCCCGCCCGAGAAACCAGCGGGACCGCCGGCGACCGAGGTGAGCACCGGCCCGACCGTCTCGGGCGACGTCCTGCGTGCGGTGCTGATCGGGGCGACGTTCGTGTTCGGCGTCCTCGCCGTGGTCCAGCTGGTCCCCTCGCTGCTGGGGAGCGTGGCCGTCGCCCTGGTCCTGGCCGCCGTCGTCGTGGCGCGCCCGCACATCCCGGTGCCGCACGCGGTGCTGTTCGGCGGCGCCCTCGCGACGCTCGGGGCCGACACGTCGTTCGACCCGGTCGTCTTCCTGCTCCTCCCGCTCGCCCACCTCGTGCTGCGTTCCTCCTGGTGGGCTGCGCGCGTACCGCGGAAGGGCCGCGTCGAGCGCGCGGTGCTCGTCCCGGAGCTGCGCCGCGCAGCCGTGATCCAGCTCGCGTGCCAAGGGCTGGCGCTCGTCGGCTTCGCGGCCTCGACCCTGGACAGGAATGGGCTCTTCGTCGTCGTGGCCGCTGTCGCGCTGATCGGGCTCGTCGTCCTCGCCGTCCCGCGGACCTGGTGGCGCTGAGACGACCTCGCGACACGGCGCGACGGCCCCCTGCTCCCCCGGCTGGAGCAAGGGGGCCGTCGTCGTGCGGAGGGCCCGCGAGGCCCGCCACGGCTCGTCAGGGCTTTTTTGGTGAGCCGAATGTGTGGGTGAGTCGCGTCGTCGGGACGCTTGGCACACTATTTTGTCCAGAAGGGAGGCGAAGGGGGTCGGCGCGCAGCATCCGAGCCTCTGACCTACCGTGGCCGGATGGCCGACACCCCCGCCCGCCCCGTCCTACAGCTGCGCCTGGTCGTCGAGGCGCAGGACTACGAGGCAGCCCTCGCCTTCTACCGTGACGCCCTGGGCCTCCCCCAACTCGAGGCGTTCACCGGCGACGGCGACTCGCGGGTCGCGATCCTCGATGCCG
This sequence comes from Oerskovia rustica, assembly GCF_014836555.1. Lineage (GTDB taxonomy): Bacteria > Actinomycetota > Actinomycetes > Actinomycetales > Cellulomonadaceae > Oerskovia > Oerskovia rustica. The sequence goes on along the minus strand of NZ_JACSQQ010000026.1, from coordinate 8,897 downwards.
GGCGCGCCACGCTCGAGATCGCCAACCCCGCGCAGAAACGCATGATCGACGACGTCGAGGTGGGCCGGCAGGTCGCTCCCCGGTTGCGCGTCGCGTTCGAGGTGACCGACGCAGCGGCCGTCACGGCCGACCTGGTCGACGCGGGGGCGTCGCTCGTGGCGCCGCCCGTCCGCACCCCGTGGGACTCGCTCAACGCACGCCTCGACGCTCCGGCCGGCCTCCACGTCACGGTGTTCCAGGAGCTCGACGGGAAGGCCGCCCCCTCCCCCGCGGACGATCCACGCGAGGAGTGACCTCCACCGTCGGGCGGCCCCGAGGCTACTCCTGCTCGACCTGCCCGACCTGCTCGGCCGGACCGTCGGCGGCCTCCGCGTGCCACGCCCGACGGACCTGCTCGAAGCGCGTCGGCAGCGGCGGCCGCACCCCGCCGTACCGCGCGTTGGTGCGCTGCACGAACCGCCGCCAGGACAGCACCAGGCCCTGCTTCGTGATGGGCAGCCCGCTCGCGACGGTGATGCCGTTGTCGTGCGTGTGGTGGACCGTCAGGAGCAGGGCGCGCGGCACCGACCCCTCCAGCTCGGAGCACAGCTCCTCCCGGACCTCCATCCAGCGACGCAGGACCATGACCGCACCCGGTTCGAGGCGGTGCACGCGCACGGTGCGGTGCTTGCCGTGCTGCACGACGACGCTCCCCTCCCCCGCCTGGGCGCCGGTGGGCCCCAGGTCGAGCGAGTCGACGGTGCAGCGCAGCAGGTCCGAGTACCTGGCCCCCGTCGCGCGGGTCAGGCCGACGATGACCGCCAGGCGTACCATCTCCGGCTTGGTCGACGCGTACATGGCGCCGACCGACAGCTCACGCCAGACCCACTCGGCCTCGTCGCGCGTGACGGGTGGGCGCGGGTAGCGCGGCGCGAGCGGCTGGGCGGGGTCGGCGTCCGGGCGTTCCTTGTCCGTCGAGGCGTTGAGCGGTGAGTCGGAAGGGTCGGTGGCCATGGCGGAAACCTATCCGCTTGGCACACTATTTTCAATCGTCGTGAACGGCGTGCCGCCCTCGACGCCATCCCGCTCGAGACCAGCACGTCCCGCCCGTTGGCTAGGCTGGGCGTCGATGGCCTCCCTCCAGCACTCCCCCCGGAGCGTGCCGCTCCCGTCGACGATCGCCCGCCCTGTCGAGCACGAGCTCGTGGTCAAGAAGTCCCGCTTCCTCACGCTCCTGCACCCCGTCGAGTCGGTCGCCGAAGCGGAGTCCGTGATCGCACGGACCCGCAAGGAGCACTGGGACGCGCGGCACCACTGCACGGCGCTCGTCGTCGGCACGCACGCCGACCAGCAGCGCTCGAGCGACGACGGCGAGCCCTCGGGCACGGCCGGCATCCCCATGCTCGAGGTCCTGCGCCACCGCCACGTGACCGACCTGGTCGCGGTCGTCACGCGCTACTTCGGCGGGGTGCTGCTCGGGGCGGGCGGGCTCGTCCGCGCCTACTCGAACGCCGTGAGCGAGACCCTCGACCTCGCGCCCGTGCTGCGCCGCGAGGTCATGGTCGAGGTCACGGTCGAGGTCCCGCACGCGGAGGCCGGCCGGATCGGGAACACCCTCCACGAGTGGTGCCAGACCCACGGCGCAGTGCTCGAGGGCGCCGACTACGCGGCCGCGGCCAGGTTCCGGCTCCTGGTCCCGCCGGGACGTCTCGTCGAGCTCGACGCAGACCTCGCGTCGGCGTCGAGCGGGACGATCTCCCCCGCCCTCGGCGACAGCCGGGTCGTCGACGTCCCCGCCTGAGCGGCCCCGAGCGCACGGCAAAGGCCCCTCCTGGGCCGGGGGGGGGGGGGGGGGGGGGGGGGGGGGGGG
>NZ_JACSQQ010000026.1:0-7038 GCF_014836555.1 Oerskovia rustica | reverse complement strand
GTCGGGCAGCAGGATTGCGCCCGACGACGCCACGCGCCTCTCACGGGCCGTCAACGGTCTCGTGGGCCCCCAGGGGGCACCGCCGCGCCGCGCCCTCGGGCGGGAGGCTCCGGGGGCACCTCGCCGCGTCCCGTCAGCGGGTCCCGATCCCCTCGGGGCCGACGTGCGCCCCGTCCGGGACGGTCGACGGCCCACCGGCGTCCTCCAGGACCGCGTCCCCCTCGGCGACGACGCCGCGACCGAACGTCCAGTCCCCCCGCACGGTGAGCCCCCGAGCGGCACGCAACGACGGTGCGCCCTGACCGAACCGCGCGTCGAAGTCGCCGACGAGCTTGTAGTGCGCGGCGTCGAGGTCGATCAGCGGCGCGTCGACCCGGGCCGTGAGCGTGAAGTCGTCGCCGAGCTCGTACACGTCAGAACGCAGCAGCAGCAGGTCGCTCGTCGCCTTGACGGGCAGGAAGCGGCTGCGGTCGACCTCGATGACGGTCGAGCCCTCGAAGACCTCGATCGCGGCGCCCATCGCCGACTCGACCTGGATCACGGGTGTCGAGGACGGGTCGGTGGGGTCGACCGTCTTGGGGTTGCGGATCAGGGGAAGCTCGAGGACTCCCCCGGTGCGGTCGAGCTCGGCGGCCAGCGCGCGCAGGTCGAGCCACAGGTTGTTCGTGTTGAAGTACCGGTGACGCTCGATGTCCCCGGCCGCGGCGAGGTCCTCCTCGGGCGTCTGCGCGGTCTCGCGCAGGACCAGGCGGCCGTCCGAGCGTCGCACCACGAGGTGACCGCCCTTGCGGTCAGCGGGCGTCCTGCGGGCCACCTCGGCCGCGAACGGGGCGCCCGAGGCCGCGAACCAGCCGGCCATGGCCGCGTCCGGGGCTGCGCCGAGGTTGTCCGAGTTGGAGACGCTCGCGTACAGGTAGCCCGCGTCCAGGAGCTGCTGGAGCGCCCCCGACGTCACCAGCGCCGTGTACAGGTCCCCGTGACCGGGCGGGCACCACTCCAGGTCAGGGTCCGCGGGCCATTCGACCGGCTCGAGGTCGTCCGCCCGCAGCTTGGGCTCGCGGTTCTGCAGGAAGTCGAGCGGCAGGCCGTCGACCGCGAGGTCCGGGTAGGCCGCGAGCGCCGCGAGCGTGTCGTCGCGGGTGCGGAAGCTGTTCATGAAGAGCAGCGGGAGGCGTGCGCCGGTGGCGGCACGGGCGGCGCGGACCTGTCCGGCGATGATGTCGAGGAAGGTGAGGGGTCCGTCGTTGGTGTCGCGGACGGTGAGGAGCGACTTGGCACGGTCCATGCCCATGGAGGTGCCGAGGCCGCCGTTGAGCTTGACGAGTGCGGTGCGGGAGAGGGCGGTGGCGGCGTCGTCGGGGCTGATGTCGAGGTCGTGGCGGTGTGTGACGTCGGTGAGGGGGGCGACGTCTGCCTCGGGGACGGTGCCGGTGGCGCCGCCGTCGAGGAGCTCGTAGAAGCGGCTGAAGACGTCGATCGCGGTGGGGTGGACGCCGGCGTCTGCCATCTTGCGCTGGGAGTGGGTGAGGCCCTGGCTGCTCATGGTGTCGATGCTAGGGCTGGTGGGGCTGGTTGCGCCGGGTGGGCGGTGGGGCGTCGCTCACGCGGGTGGTCACTCGAAGCGGGAGGGGTCTCCTGCGCCGACGCGGACGATCTCGGCGACGCCGGAGGAGAAGTCGACGACGGTGGTGGGTTCGGTGCCGCAGTTGCCGGAGTCGACGACGGCGTCGACCTGGTGGTCGAGGGCTTCCTTGATCTCCCAGCCCTGGGTCATGGGTTCGTCCTCCCCGGGCAGGAGGAGGGTGCTGGACAGCAGAGGTTCGCCGAGGGCGCGCAGGATGGCCTGGGTGACCGTGTGGTCGGGGATGCGGACGCCGACGGTCTTCTTCTTGGGGTGGGCGAGGCGTCGGGGCACCTCGGCGGTCGCGGGCAGGATGAAGGTGTAGCTGCCGGGTGTGGAGGCCTTGATGGCGCGGAACGCGGCGTTGTCGATCTTGACGAGCTGGCCGAGCTGGGCGAAGTCGGCGCACACGAGCGTGAAGTGGTGCTTGTCGCCGAGGTGGCGGATGTCGCGGATGCGTTGGGTGGCGCTGTGGGAGTCGATGCGGGCGCCGAGGGCGTAGCAGGAGTCCGTGGGGTAGGCGATGAGGGCGTCGTCGCGCAGGAGCGTGACGATCTGGTCGATCGCGCGGGGCTGGGGGTCGACGGGGTGGACGTCGAAGTACTTGGCCATGGCGTGAGCCTAGGCCTCGCGGGGTGGGGTTGCCGCCGGGAGGCTGGTGCTCGTGCCCGACGGCGAGCGCGGTGGCGCGAGCGGGGGGACAATCGGTGCGATGCGACTCGTGACCTTCAACATCCTGCACGGCCGGTCCACGGTGGACGACCTGGTCGACGTGGACCGTTTCGCCCGTGCCGTGGCGGAGCTCGACGCGGACGTCCTGGCGTTGCAGGAGGTGGACCGCAACCAGCGCCGGTCGGGACGGGCGGACCTGGCACGGGTCGCGGCGGAGGCGATGGGGGCGGTCGACCACCGGTTCGCTCCTACGTTGGACCAGCGGTCGGCGCGCGGTCGGTCGCAGTACGGCGTGGCCCTGCTGTCGAGGTTCCCCGTGCTCGAGTGGAGGGTGCTGCCCCTGCCGCGCCGCCCGTGGTGGCGGCCTCTGCCCCGGGCCTCCGACCAGCGGGCGCGTCGGTGGCGGCTCGACGAGCCGCGCACGGCTGTGGCGGCGGTCGTGCAGACACCACATGGCTCCTTGACGGTGGCGGCGACCCATCTGAGCTTTCTCGACGGGTGGGGCGAGCACCAGCTCGACCGGCTCGTGAGGGGTCTGGCGGGGGCTCCGCGGCCGCTCGTCCTGCTGGGGGACCTGAACCTGCGCTCGGAGGTCCCTGCGACCATCACGGGGTGGACCCCGCTGGCCGTCGCACGGTCCTACCCGGTCTCTCACCCGACGCTGCAGATCGATCACGTCCTGGCGGACGGCGGGGTGCGTCCGCTGGCGCCGGGGCGGGCGGTCGACACGGGGTTGTCGGACCACCGGGCGGTGGTCGTGGACGTCGAGCTCGACGGTGCGACCCGCTCCTGAGAGCCCCTCGCCGGTGTCGAACAGGCGTTCGACGCTGATCGTCGGCACAGCCCGGTCGAGTCGAACATCAGTTCGACACAGGTCGGCACATCGAGCACATTCACTCGAACACGTGTTCGACATCGCGCCCGCCCGTGGACCGAGGGCACCTCTCCCCCGCGCCGACCTCACGTCAGGGCGTGCCGCCGTGCGTCACCCGGACCACGGGAAGGCGCAGCGCGGCGGGGGCGTCCGCCGGGACGAGCGGGGAGCGAGGCGCGACCGGGGTCACCCGCCGGTAGGCGCTCCCGAGCGGTGGCCTGGGGTCGTCCTCGCCGCGGTGGGGCCACAGCGCCACCGCCCGCTCGGCCTGTGCCGTGATCGTCAGCGACGGGTTGACGCCCAGGTTCGCGCTCACGGCCGAACCGTCCAGGACGTGCAGCCCCGGGTGCCCGAACACCCGTTGGTAGGCGTCGACCACCCCGGTCTCCGGTGAGGCGCCGATCGCGCACCCGCCCAGGAAGTGCGCCGTGAGGGGCATGCCGAAGGGTTCCCCGATGCTCCCGCCGGGCGCCCCACCCATGACCCGGGCCAGCCGCCGGGCCGTCTCGTGCGCGGCGGGGATCCACCCGGGGTTCGGGGCCCCGTGCCCCTGCCGGGAGGTCATGCGACGACGGCCCGTCCAGGAGCGGCGCGTGTACGTCGTCAGCGAGTTGTCGTGACTCTGCATGACCAGGGCGATCACGGTGCGCTCGGACCAGCCCCGCAGGTCGAGCATGGCCGGCAGCCGACGCCGCTGGGCCCACAGCTCCCGCAACCATCCGGCGGGCGAGGGCGACGGACCGGGGTGAGCAGCGCCGTCGGGCTCCGTGCTGCCCTGGCGCAGGCCGCGAGCGCCGCGGGGCGTGACGAGGACGGTCTGCAGGAGTGCCATGGCGTTGGACCCGTGGCCGTAGCGCACGGGTTCGACGTGCGTGTGGGCGTCAGGGTGGAAGGAGGAGGTGATGGCGACGCCGCGCGTGTAGTCGGGCACGGGTGGTCCCGAGGGGCGTGGCCGGTCGGCGGTCGCGCCCAGGAGCGCCTCGGAGTTGGTGCGCGTGAGCATGCCGAGGCGGGGCGAGAGGTCGGGGAGGGTCCCGGCGTCGCGCTGGGCGTGCAGGAGCTGCTGCGTGCCGTGGGCGCCCGCGGCGAGGACGACGTGCTGGGCGGTCCACCGGGTGCGCCGGGCGTACGGGCGGTCGGTGCGCCGGGAGGTGACCTCGTAGCCGCCGCCGGGCGACGGCGCGATGCGGGTGACGGTCGTCAGGGGGTGGATCCTGGCCCCACCGCGCTCGGCGAGGTGGAGGTAGTTCTTGACGAGGGTGTTCTTGGCGCCGTGGCGGCACCCGGTCATGCACTGCCCGCACTCGAGGCAGCCGCGTCGCTCGGGGCCGGCGCCGCCGAAGAACGGGTCGGGCACGCGGACGCCGGGTTCCCCGAACAGCACGCCCACGGGGGCGGGTGTGACGGTGTGCGCGACGCCCATCTCGCGGGCGACCTGGGACATGGCCTCGTCGGCGGGGGTGCGTCCCGCGTACGTGACGACGCCCAGCATGCGCCGCGCCTGGTCGTAGTAGGGGGCGAGCTCGGCCTTCCAGTCGGTCAGGTGACCCCATGCAGGGTCGCTGTAGAACGCGTCGAGGGGCTCGTACAGGGTGTTGGCGTACACGAGGGATCCTCCGCCCACGCCCGCCCCCGCGAGGACCAGGACGTCGCGCAGGCGGTGGACGCGCTGGATCCCGAGGCAGCCGAGGCGCGGGGCCCACAGGAAGTCGCGCAGGTGCCACGACGTCACGGCGAAGTCCTCGTCCGCGAAGCGTCGGCCCGCTTCCAGGACCGCGACGCGGTAGCCCTTCTCGGTCAGGCGCAGGGCCGCGACGGACCCACCGAACCCGGACCCGACCACGAGCACGTCGACGTCGTGGGCTCCTTCGGGGGCGCGGCGCCGGTCAGCGCCCTCGGCCGTGCGCTCGTCCTGGGTCATCGTGGCCACCTCGATCCTCGGGCGCGCCGTCGCGCCCGGCAGGTGCCCATCCTGCCACCGGGGCCGCGCGGCGAACCGGCCGCCCGCGCTGCGAGTCCGCGAGCGCCGACCTAGCGTGGACGGGACCCGAGTACACCTCGCCCGCAGCGGCCGCCGACCGGCGTGCACGCGTGCGGCGACCTGAAGGAGGATCCCGTGCCCGACCAGACCCCCGCCTTCCCCGCCCAGCAGCAGGAGCCCCCGGGCCTGACGTCCTCCATGGACCCGCTGCCCGACCACGGTGAGTCGTCCTACCGGGGTACGGGCAGGCTCACGGGCCTGCGGACCCTGATCACCGGCGGCGACTCGGGCATCGGGCGCGCCGTCGCGATCGCGTTCGCCCGGGAGGGGGCCGACGTCGCGATCGGCTACCTGCCCGAGGAGCAGGTCGACGCCGAGGAGACCGCGCGCTGGGTGCGTGAGGCGGGCCGCACCGCCGTCCTGCTGCCCGGGGACCTGCGCGAGGAGGGCGCGTGCCGCGCGACCGTCGCCGACGCCGTCGAGCAGCTCGGCGGCCTGGACGTGCTCGTGAACAACGCGGGCTTCCAGATGGCGCGGCGGTCCTCGATCGCCGACGTGACGAGCGAGGACCTCGACCGGGTGCTCAGGACCAACCTGTACGCGCTGTTCTGGGTCACGCAGGCCGCGCTCGAGCACCTGGGCGAGGGCGCGTCGATCATCAACGTGTCCTCGATCCAGGCGTACCAGCCGTCCACCTCGCTCCTGGACTACGCGTCGACCAAGGCCGCGATCAACAACTTCACGGTCAACCTCGCGGCCGAGGTCGGTGAGCGGGGCATCCGGGTCAACGCCGTGGCGCCGGGACCGATCTGGACACCGTTGCAGCCCGCGACGCAGCCGCCGGAGAAGATCGAGCAGTTCGGGGCCGACACGCCGCTGGGGCGCGCCGGGCAGCCCGCCGAGGTCGCACCGGCCTTCGTCTTCCTCGCCTCGCCCGCCGACGCGAGCTACGTCTCGGCGACCGTGCTCGGCGTCACGGGTGGCAAGCCCGTGTTCTGACGCGATGCCCGACGCGCCCTGGCCCCCTGGGCGGCACGGTCCTCACGGGCCCTGCCGCCCGGCGCGCCCGGTCCGGGGCTAGGGTGAGAACCGGGTCGAGGAGCGGCCCGACGTCCTTGGCAGTGATCCCGGAGGCGACGATGCCGACGACCATCGCACAGCTCATGTCCACGGCGTTCTGCACGGTCGAGCGCACCGCGACCGTCGCGCAGACCGCACGCACCATGATCGACGACGACTCCGGCGAGGCGGTCGTGCTCGACGACGGCGACGTGATGGGCATCCTCACGGACCGCAGCATCGTGCGGGCCGTGGCTGCCCACGCCTCGCCCGACCACCCGGTGGGCGACCTCTGCACCGAGGACCTCGTGGTGCTCAGCCCCCAGGACCCGGCCAGGGAGGCCGTGCGGATCATGGAGCGCCACGCCCTGCTGCGGCTGCCCGTCATGGTCGGGCCGGACCTCGTGGGCATCGTCCGGCTCTCCGACCTCGTCACCGCGATCGAGCGCGGGCAGGTCTTCGTCGGTGCCCGCGACACCGAGGACGCGGCGCACGCGTGATCCCGGCGCGCACCGTCGTCGTCCACGGACCGCGTAGCGTTGTCCTCGACAGGTGGAGGAACGGCGCGGTCGTGCGCCGCCGACCGTCCACCTCCGAGCACGGACGGGACCGCCCGATGACGCAGGATCTGCAGCAGACGAAGGACGACACCCTCGACGTCCCCCTGAGCGCCGAGTACGGCACGGGGGCGACCCCGGCCACCGCCATCGAGTCCTCGATCGCGTCGGCCGCGCGGACGCTCGCCGAGGAGCCCAGCCTCCAGGAGACGCTCGACCGCACCGTGGAGCTCGCGGTCGCGATGGTCGAGGGGTGGGGGGGGGGGGGGGGGGG
>NZ_JACSQQ010000025.1 GCF_014836555.1 Oerskovia rustica | reverse complement strand
CGGCCGTGGAGATCTCGGTGGTCCGGATCGCCTCGCCGACGTCGGTGCCGTCGACGTGCACGGTCGGCGCGGCCGGGTCGATGCCCATGACGAGCGGCATGACGTCGACGGCCGCGGCGACCGCGGCCTGGTCGGCGAGGTCGACGCCCTCCTCGAGGCACCACCAGGTCGCGGCGCGGTACATCGCGCCCGTGTCCAGGTAGGCGGTTCCGAGGCGCTGCGCGACGGCCCGCGACACGCTCGACTTGCCGGACCCGGAGGGCCCGTCGATCGCGACGACCAGCCCGCGCCCCTCGGCACGGGTACCGTCCGCGCTCACTGGGCCAGGTCCTTGCGCAGCGACGTCGCTCCGTGCAGGTACACGTGCTGGACGTCGGCCCGCGGCACGTCGATCTCGACGTGCGCCATGAGCCGCACCACGCGGGGCAGCGCCCCGGGCACGCCGATCTCGACCGCGCACATGAGGGGCACGTCGCCGAGCCCCATCTCGCGGGCCGCGGCGGCCGGGAAGTCCGCGACGAGGTCGGGCGTGCAGGTGAAGAAGATCGAGATGAGCGACGCGGTGTCGATCTCGTTGGCGTCGAGGACGGCCTGGACGAGCTCGCGCGTGCGGTCGAAGAGGTGCTCGCGCTCGTCGACGTCGAGCTGCGTGGCGCCCCGGATGGCCCGGACGGGCATGGGTACTCCTTCGTACGGGAGGGTCGGGTCGAGCGTAGCGCCGCCCCGGGAGCGCGTGAAGACGCGCCTCCCGGGGCGGGAGGGCTGCTAGAGCCCGACCTCGCTCATGAGCGTGCCGAGCTCGGTGCGGCCCAGGACGCGGGTCGCGCCGGGGCGCAGGTTGCCCAGGTGGATCGACCCGATGCGGGTGCGCACGAGCCGGGTCACGGGGTGGCCGAGCTCCTCGAACATGCGGCGCACGATGCGGTGGCGGCCCTCGTGGAGCACGACCTCGACCATGCTGGCCTGCGGGGTCGTGTCGACCACGCGGTAGCGGTCGACCTTGGCCGGGCCGTCCTCGAGCTCGATGCCGTGGAGCAGCTTGTTCGCGACGTTGCCCGCGACGCGGCCCTCGACCGACACGAGGTAGGTCTTGGAGACCTCGTACTTGGGGTGCGAGAGCCGGTTGGCGAGCTCGCCGTCGTTCGTCAGGAGCAGGAGGCCCTCGCTGTCGGCGTCGAGGCGCCCGACGTGGAAGAGGCGCTCGGGGCGCGTCGCGACGAACTGCGTGAGCGCGGGGCGGCCCTCGGGGTCGTGCATCGTGGAGACGACGCCGAGCGGCTTGTTGAGCGCGATCGTCACGAGCGACTGGTCGAGCTGGACCCGCATGCCGTCGACGTGGATCACGGCCGTCTCGGGGTCGACGCGCACGCCGAGCTCGCGCACCACGACGCCGTCGACCTCGACGCGGCCCGCGGCGATGAGGTCCTCGCACGCACGGCGCGAGCCCAGGCCTGCGGTCGCGAGGACCTTCTGGAGGCGCACGCCGTCGGCGACGTGCACGTCGCGCTGCGGGCCCTTGGGGGCGGCGGGGCGACGCGGCGGCTTGCTCTTGCCCGCCTGCGGGTCGCCCGCCCACCCGCGACCCGCGCCCGAGCGGGGGGCCGAGGAGCGCTGACCTGCCGGCCGGCCACCGCCTGCGTGGCCACTGCCCGGTCGACCGGTGCCCGAGGAGTTCTCGGACCGCTGTCCTCGGGCGGCCGGTCGGCCACCCTCGCGTGCGCTGCTCATGATGTTCCTTCGTCGTTCGTGCTGGGTCGAGCGTCTGTGGGCAGGGCCGGCGACCGCGGCTGTGCGCGGTCGCTCCCACCCCCGGACGCTCCGAGTGTGCTGTCGGCGGCGTCGAAGATCGAGTCGACGTCCGGCAGGTGCGGCGCGAGGGCGGGGAGCTCGTCGAGCGACGAGAAGCCCATGCGCTCCAAGAAGTATCCCGTGGTTCCGTACAGGACCGCACCCGTCGAGGGATCCTGGCCGACCTCCGCGACGAGCCCGCGGGTCGTCAGCGTCCGTACGACGCCGTCCACGTTCACGCCGCGCACGGCCGAGATCTGGCCGCGCGTGACCGGTTGACGGTACGCGACGACCGCGAGGGTCTCCAAAGCGGCCTGCGTCAGGCGCGCGCTCTGGCCCTCCAGGAGGAAGCGCCCGACGACGTCCGCGAACACCGGCGCCGAGTACACGCGCCACCCGCCGCCCGCCTGGCGCAGCTCGAAACCGCGGGGGCGCCCGCCCAGCTCGCCGCGGTACTCGGCCGACAGCTCACCCAGCAGGTCTTCGACCTCGCGCTGGGGCAGGCCGAGCGCGGTCGCGAGCTGGATCGCGGGGATGGGCTCGTCGGCGACCATGAGGACCGCCTCGAGCGCGGCGAGCGCCCCGCCGGGAAGGTGCTCGGCGCTGAACGTGGGCAGGGCGTCGTCCTCGGTCGCCCGACCCCCAGCGGCCTGCGCGTCGGCGGTGCACGCGGGGTCGGCGCCGTCCACCGTGTCCTGGGTCATGCTCTCCTCGTTCATGGGTCCGTCCGTGTCGTGGGGTGCGCGTCCGCCGCCGGGGCGACGGTGCCGGTGACGCCAGTGCTGTCGGCCTCGTCGCCCACCACCGCGTCGGGGGCGGCACCTGGGTCCTCGGCGTCGTCAGCTGCGTCCTCGGCGTCGAACTCCCCGCCCACGGCGGCGAGCGCACCGCCGTCCTCGCCCTCCGCGCCGTCGCTGCCCGTCCAGCGGACCGTGAGCTCGCCGAGCGCCTCGACCTGCTCGAACGCGACGAGCCCCTCGCGGAACAGCTCGAGCAGCGCGAGGAAGCGCGCGACGACGACGAGCGTCTCGCCCGCGTCCGCGACGAGCACGCGGAACGAGGCCGCGCCCTCGCGCCGCAGCAGCCCGACGACGATGCCCGCCTGCTCGCGCACGCTCACCGCGGGTGCGTGCAGGTGGGTCAGGGACACCCCGGGCGGTGGCGCCTTGGGTTCCATGGCCTTGGCCGCGAGCGCCGCGAGCTGGTCGGGGCCGAGCTTCCACACGAGCTCGGGCAGCAGGGCCGCGAGGTGCGGCTCGAGCTGGACGATGCGGGGGAAGCGGCGCCCCTCGGTCGCGAGCCGGTCCGCGATGACCGCGGAGACCTGCTTGTAGGCGCGGTACTGCAGGAGCCGGGCGAACAGGAGGTCGCGGGCCTCGAGGAGCTCGAGGTCCTCGGCGCTCTCGACGTCGCCCGTGGGCAGCAGTCGGGCGGCCTTGAGGTCGAGCAGGGTCGCGGCCACGAGCAGGAACTCGCTCGCGGTGCCCAGGTCCCAGCCGGGGTGCCCGCCCCGCCCCGGGCGAGGGCGACGGGACCTGGCGACGGGCGCGCCGCCGTCGGGCGCCGGGTCCCCGGGCGGGACCGGACCCGCCTCCGCGCGTGCGGCCTCCTCGGCCTCGCGCGCGAGGCGTTCGGCCGTGCGGATGTACGCGATGAACTCGTCGGTGACCTGCGCGAGAGCGATCTCGGTGATGTCGAGCTTGTGCTTCGCGATGAGCGAGAGCAGGAGGTCGAACGGGCCCGAGAAGTTCTCGAGGTGCACCTCGAACGCGGGGTTGCCGTTCCGGTCGGTCGCGGGGGCCGCTGGAGGTGTCGCCGTGGCGTCCTGCGCGTCGGTCGACGGTGGGGCGGGCTGCAGGTCCTGCGGGTCGGCGGCCCGGGTGGCCACCGGTGCGGTGTCAGGCAGCGTCGCCACGGGCGACCAGCTCGCGGGCGAGCTGACGGTAGGCGACCGCACCCGGGTGGGACGGCGCGTAGACCGTGATGGGCTCGGCCGCGACCGACGCGTCGGGGAACTTCACGGTCCGCCCGATCACGGTGTGCAGGAGCTTGTCGCCGAAGGCCTCGTGCACGCGGGCCACGACCTCGCGCGAGTGCAGGGTGCGCGAGTCGAACATGGTCGCGAGGATCCCGTCGACCTCGAGGCGCGGGTTGAGGCGGTCGCGGACCTTCTCGATGGTCTCGACGAGCAGCGCGACACCGCGCAGCGCGAAGAACTCGCACTCGAGCGGGATGAGGACCCCGTGCGCCGCGGTGAGCGCGTTGACGGTCAGCAGGCCCAGGGAGGGCTGGCAGTCGACGAGGATCACGTCGTACTCGTCCTGCACGGGGCGCAGGACCCTGGCGAGGACCGACTCGCGCGCGACCTCGCCCACGAGCTGGACCTCGGCCGCGGACAGGTCGATGTTCGCGGGCAGCACGTCGAGCCCGTCGACGGCCGTGGGGACGATGACCTCACGGATGTCCGCACCGCGCTCCATGAGCAGGTTGTAGACCGTGCGGTCGAGCTCGTGCGGGTTGACGCCGAGGCCCACCGACGCGGCCCCCTGCGGGTCGAAGTCGACGAGCAGGACCTTGCGCCCGTACTCGGCCAGCGTCGCACCCAGGTTGATGGTCGTGGTCGTCTTGCCGACCCCGCCCTTCTGGTTGCACATCGCGATGATGCGCCCCGGCCCGTGCGTGGCGAGCTGCGCCGGCACGGGGAAGTCGGGGATCTCGCGGCCGACCGGATCGATCCGGGGGGCGTTGTCGGGTGCGACGGACGCACCACCGTCGGCGGCGCCCGCGGCCGTGGCGACGCGTGCGTCGTACGGTCCGGCGGCGTCCTGGATCTCGCTCGGGGCCTGGCTGCTCACGTCCGCCACGGTACCCCAGGGGCTCGCGCGGGACGCGTGCACGCGCCGGAGTGGCGCGAACCCGCGCGACGCGCCGAGGGTCAGCCCAGCGCCCTCGGGTGGGCCGACGCGTAGACCTCGCGCAGCGTCTCGCGCGTCACGAGCGTGTAGATCTGCGTCGTGGTGACCGACGCGTGCCCCAGGAGCTCCTGGACGACACGCACGTCGGCGCCGCCCGCCAGCAGGTGCGTCGCGAACGAGTGGCGCAGCGTGTGGGGCGAGATCCGTTCGGGGTGGTCGAGGCCCGCGCGCTCGGCCGCGGTGCGCAGGACCGCCCACGCGCTCTGGCGGCTCAGGCGCGCGCCGCGCGTGTTGAGGAACACCGCGGGCGTCCCGCGTCCCGTCGCGGACAGCGCCGGGCGCCCCCGCACGAGGTACGCGTCGAGGGCGCGCACCGCGAACGACCCCACGGGCACGACGCGCTCCTTGGCGCCCTTGCCGAACAGCCGCACGGCCCCCGAGCCCAGGTCCAGGTCGTCGACGTCGAGGCTCACGGCCTCCGAGATGCGGGCACCCGTGGAGTAGACGAGCTCGAGCAGCGCACGGTCCCGCAGCGGTCCCGGCCCCTCCCCTGCACCGGCGGCCTCGAGGATGGCCTCGACCTCCTCGGTCGAGATGGCCTTGGGGAGCCGCTTGCCCTGCGCGGGCGGGCGCACCTCGGCCGACGGGTCGGAGTCGGTGTGCCCCTCAAGCGCGCAGAAGCGGTGCCAGCCTCGCACCGCGGCCACCGACCGGGCCGTCGACGACGGCGAGAGGAGAGCGGCGCCGTCGGACCCCGTGCGGACCGTGGTGACGTACTCCGCGACGTCGGCCGGTGTCACGTCGGCGGGCTCCGCGCGGCCCCGGGCCGCGAGGTAGGCGGCGTACCGGGCGAGGTCGCGCCGGTAGGCCGCGACCGTGTTCTGGGACAGCCCGCGCTCGACCGTCAGGTGCGCGAGGTACTCGCGCACGGCGCGGTCGAGCGCCACGGGCAGGGGCGCGGGCCCTTGGCTCTCCGGGGCCGCGGTCCCGTCCACGCCGTCAGGCCCGACGGCGAGCGCGGGCTTCCCCGCGGCGGCGCGCGTCATCGCGCACCGGCTGCTCGTCGCACGATCATCCCGTGGGTCCCGGGCCGGCCGTCAGAAGGGGAGGAACACGTCGACCGCGACCGCGACGAACAGGAGGGTCAGGTACGTGATCGAGGCGTGGAAGACCTTCATGGCCCCGAGCTTGCCCTTGGTCGGGTCGTTGGCCCGGCGCAGCATCATGACGCACAGCGCCAGGAACCAGGCACCGAGGCCGATCGCGACCACGCCGTAGACCCAGGTCATGGGCGCGAGCCACCACAGGGCGAGCGACGAGGCGATCATCGCGACCGTGTAGCCGATCATCTCGCGGGCGACCTTGCGGTTGTCGGCGACGACGGGGAGCATCGGGACGCCCGCGTTCGCGTAGTCCTTCTTGAACTTGATCGACAACGGCCAGTAGTGCGGCGGCGTCCAGAAGAAGATCACGAGGAACAGCGCGACCGCGGACCAGCTGAGCGAGCCCGTGACCGCGGACCAGCCGATGAAGACCGGCATGCAGCCAGCGATGCCGCCCCACACGATGTTCTGCGGCGTGCGGCGCTTGAGGATCATCGTGTAGCCCACGACGTAGATCGCGATGGCTGCGAACGTGAGCCAGGCAGAGGGCGCGTTGACGAGCAGCGCGAACCACAGGAGCGCGACCACGCCCAGCGCCGTCGCGAAGACCAGCGCGGCGCGCGGCGAGATCTCGCCCGTGACGAGCGGACGCCGCTTGGTGCGGTTCATGAGCTCGTCGATGTCGCGGTCGATGTAGCAGTTGAAGACGTTCGCCGACGCCGCGGCGAGCGTGCCCCCGACGAGCGTCTTGACGACGAGCCAGAAGTCCGGGAAACCGCCCTGGGCGAGGATCATGGTGGGCAGCGTCGTCACGAGCAGGAGCTCGATGATGCGAGGCTTCGTCAGGGCGATGTACGCGCCGATCGTGCTGCGGATCCCCGCGACGGCGCTGCCGTCCGCGGCGACCCGGGGCTGTCCGGCGACCTGCGCGGTCGCGGCAGCACGAGACGGAAGACCCGTCTCGTCGATCGGTGCCTGGCTCGTGGTGTGCACGCGCTTCGGGGTTCCGTTCTGGCGAGGAAAGCTGGGGGGCGTCGTCCGGCAGTCGGTGCGTGTCGGCTCCGACCCGCTGGACATCCGTCCTATGTTACGTCGACCCCTTCGCCGCCGCCGCCCTCCGGCTCGTACAAAAGTGTGAGATCCGACCGAAATCCACGTGGTGGGCGGGGCAGGGCGCCGTCCGGGGGTCCACGTATAGGCTGGGTGGAGCAACCGACGGCCTGGTGCCCCGGTGGGCACCCCGAGGGCTCCGACCCCTGGCACCCACCGTCGCGACCGGCCGGTCGCCTGCCCGGCCCCCCGCTCCGCCTGTGAGCGACCGGGTGCGTGCGACGGAATAGTTCATCGGTTGATCTTTGTTGTTCCGACGATGATCCGGGGCCAGGCTCCGGACGGGAAAGAGGTCCGGTGAACGCGTTCGTTCCTGCCAACCAGCCCCTCGAGTGGTCCCCCCTGGACGACCAGGCTGTCAAGACCGTCAAGGCTCTCGCGGCGGACGCCGTCGAGAAGGTCGGCAACGGCCACCCGGGGACCGCGATCTCCCTCGCCCCCGCCGCGTACCTGCTCTTCCAGAAGGTCATGCGCCACGACCCCGCCGACTCGCACTGGGTCGGCCGCGACCGGTTCGTGCTCTCCGCGGGCCACTCGTCGCTCACGATCTACCTCCAGCTCTTCCTCGCCGGCTACGGCCTGGAGATCGAGGACATCGAGGCGCTGCGCACGTGGGGCTCCAAGACCCCGGGGCACCCCGAGTACAAGCACACCAACGGCGTCGAGATCACCACGGGACCCCTCGGCCAGGGCCTCGCGTCCTCGGTCGGCATGGCCATGGCGGCCCGCCGCGAGCGCGGCCTGCTCGACCCGTCGACGGCCCCCGGCGAGAGCCCGTTCGACCACCACGTCTACGTCATCGCCTCGGACGGCGACCTGCAGGAGGGCGTGACCTCCGAGGCCTCCTCGATCGCGGGCCACCAGCAGCTCGGCAACCTCATCGTGATCTGGGACGACAACAAGATCTCGATCGAGGACGACACCGACATCGCGTTCACCGAGGACGTCCTCGCGCGCTACGCGGCCTACGGCTGGCACACCCAGAAGGTCGACTGGACCCAGGGCGGCACGGGCTACGCCGAGAACGTCGACGAGCTCGCCGCGGCCGTGGCCGCCGCGCAGGCCGAGACCGGCAAGCCCTCGATCATCGCGCTGCGCACGATCATCGGCTGGCCCTCGCCCACCAAGCAGAACACCGGCGGGATCCACGGCTCGGCCATGGGCGCCGACGAGATCCGCGGCCTCAAGATCGAGCTCGGCCTCGACCCCGACAAGACGTTCGACGTGCCCGCAGAGGTCCTGGCCTACACGCGTGCCGTGGGCGAGCGCGGCGCCGAGCTGCGCGAGCGCTGGGACACCGCGTTCGAGGCCTGGAAGGTCGCCAACCCCGCGGGGCACGCGCTCCTGCAGCGCCTCGAGGCCCGCGAGCTGCCGGCCGGCTGGACCGAGTCCCTGCCGACCTTCGAGGCCGGCAAGGACGTCGCGACGCGCGCCGCCTCGGGCAAGGTCCTCTCGGCCCTGGCCGACACGCTGCCCGAGCTCTGGGGCGGCTCGGCCGACCTCGCCGGCTCGAACAACACGACCATGGACGGCGAGCCCTCGTTCGTGCCCGCCGAGCACGCGACCAAGAAGTTCCCCGGTCACGAGTACGGCCGCACGCTGCACTTCGGCATCCGTGAGCACGCCATGGGCTCGATCCTCAACGGCATCGTCCTGCACGGCGGGACCCGCGCCTACGGTGGGACGTTCCTCACGTTCTCCGACTACATGCGTCCCGCGGTCCGCCTCGCGGCCCTCATGGAGATCCCGTCGACGTTCGTCTGGACGCACGACTCGATCGGCCTGGGTGAGGACGGCCCCACGCACCAGCCCATCGAGCACTTCGCCGCGCTGCGCGCCATCCCCGGCCTCGACGTCGTCCGCCCCGCGGACGCCAACGAGACCGCGTGGGCCTGGCGCACGATCCTCGAGCACACCGACCGCCCGGCCGGCCTCATCCTGACCCGCCAGAACGTCCCGACGTTCCCCCGCGGCACGGACGGCTTCGCCGACGCCTCGGGCACCGCGAAGGGCGGCTACGTGCTGCTCGACACCGAGGGCACGCCCGACGTGATCCTCATCGGCACGGGCTCCGAGGTCCAGCTCGCGGTCGAGGCGCGCGAGCAGCTCGCGGCCGAGGGCATCGCGGCGCGCGTCGTCTCGCTGCCGAGCCGCGAGTGGTTCGACGCGCAAGGCCCCGAGTACCGCGAGAGCGTGCTCCCGGCCGCCGTCAAGGCCCGCGTCTCGGTCGAGGCGGGCATCGCCCAGGGCTGGCGCGACCTGGTCGGCGACGCCGGCCGCTCCGTGAGCCTCGAGCACTACGGCGCGTCCGCGGACTACAAGATCCTCTACCGCGAGTTCGGGATCACGTCCGAGGCCGTCGCGGCCGCCGCGAAGGAGTCGATCGAGTCCGCTCGCACCGGCGCGGCTCCCGGCGGTGTGGCGATCCCCTCGGTCGGTGGCACTGGCGACCAGCTCTGACCATCCGTAGATTCCAGGAGGGGGCGGGTCTCGCCCGCCCCCTCCTGGGACGTCCGTGAGGACGGACGCCAGACGACGAGAGGGAGAACCGTGACCGTGCACCACAGCGCAGCACCAGCACCCGTCCGCGAGCTGTCGGAGGCAGGTGTCTCCATCTGGTTGGACGACCTCTCCCGAGAACGGCTGCGCAGCGGCGGGCTCGCCGACCTCACCACCTCCCGCGCCGTCGTCGGCGTCACGACCAACCCCACGATCTTCGCGGGCGCCCTGGCGAAGGGCGACGCCTACGACGCGCAGCTCGCCGAGCTCGCCGCCGCCGGGACCGACGTCGAGGCCGCGGTCGAGCGGATCACGACGGACGACGTGCGCGCCGCGGCCGACGTCCTGCGCCCCGTGTACGACGCGACCGACGGCGTCGACGGCCGTGTGTCGATCGAGGTCGACCCGCGCCTGGCGCGCGACGCCGACGCGACCGTCGCGACCGCCGTCCGGCTGTGGCAGACGGTCGACCGCCCCAACGTCCTCATCAAGATCCCCGCGACCGTCGAAGGGCTCGACGCGATCGAGCGCACCCTCGCGCAGGGCATCAGCGTCAACGTGACGCTCATCTTCTCCCTCGCCCGCTACCGCCAGGTCATGGCCGCCTTCCTGTCCGGCGTCGAGCAGGCGCGCGACGCCGGGCGCGACGTGACGCGCATCGCGTCGGTCGCGTCGTTCTTCGTCTCGCGCGTCGACTCGGCCGTCGACTCGGCCCTGACCGCGATCGGGACCCCCGAGGCCCACGACCTGCGCGGGCGCGCCGCGATCGCCAACGCGCGGCTCGCGTACGAGGCCTACGAGCAGGTCGTCCAGACCGACCGCTGGCGCACCCTCGAGGCCGCGGGCGCACACCCGCAGCGCCCCCTGTGGGCCTCGACGGGCGTCAAGAACCCCGACTACCGCGACACCATGTACGTCGACGAGCTCGTCGCCCCGGGCGTCGTGAACACCATGCCGCAGGCCACGCTCGACGCGTTCGCCGACCACGGCGTCGTGCTCGGGAACACCGTCGCGGGCACGTACACGGCCTCGCGCTCGGTCCTCGAGACCATCGAGTCGTTCGGCGTCTCGCTCGTCGAGGTCACCCAGCGCCTCGAGGACGAGGGCGTCGAGAAGTTCGAGGCGAGCTGGTCCGACCTGCTCGCGACCGTCGACGACGGCCTGGCCCGCGCGGCCGGCGACGCGTCGTGACCCGCGCCCTTCGCTCCCGGCCCGCGACGGTCGACACGGTCGTGGACGTCCTCCGGGCACGCCCCGACCACCGCCTAGGCTCTATCCCGGTCCGCAGGACGGACCTTTCGACCATTCCAGCCCACGCCGACGAGAACGGTGACATCAGTTGAGACCGGCAAAGATCAGCGCAGAGCACAACCCGCTGCGCGACCCGCGTGACCTTCGACTCCCCCGCATCGCCGGGCCCTGCGGCCTGGTCATCTTCGGTGTCACGGGCGACCTCGCCCGCAAGAAGCTCATGCCCGCCGTGTACGACCTCGCCAACCGCGGGCTCCTCCCGCCCGGCTTCGCGCTCACGGGCTTCGCCCGGCGCGACTGGGAGGACCAGGACTTCGCCCAGGTCGTCCACGACGCCGTCAAGCAGTACGCGCGCACGCCGTTCCGCGAGGCGACCTGGAAGCAGCTCGCCGAGGGCATCCGGTTCGTCCAGGGCGAGTTCGACGACGAGCAGGCGTTCGAGCGCCTGCGCGCCACGGTCGAGGGCCTCGACAAGGAGCGCGGCACGGGCGGCAACCACGCGTTCTACCTGTCGGTCCCCCCGAGCGCGTTCCCGCTGGTCTGCGAGCAGCTCTCGCAGTCGGGCCTCTCGCGCTCGAGCGAGGACGCCTGGCGCCGCGTGGTCATCGAGAAGCCGTTCGGTCACGACCTGCACAGCGCCCGCGAGCTCAACGACGTGGTCTCGAAGGTCTTCGACCCCGACTCGGTCTTCCGCATCGACCACTACCTGGGCAAGGAGACCGTCCAGAACATGCTGGCGCTGCGGTTCGCCAACCAGCTCTACGAGCCCATCTGGAACGCGAACTACGTCGACCACGTGCAGATCACCATGGCCGAGGACATCGGCATCGGGGGCCGCGCGGGGTACTACGACGGGATCGGCGCCGCGCGCGACGTCATCCAGAACCACCTCGTCCAGCTCCTCGCGCTCACCGCGATGGAGGAGCCCGTGTCGTTCGACGCCGAGTCGCTGCGGGCCGAGAAGCTCAAGGTGCTCTCGGCCGTGCGCCTCCCGCGCGACCTGGGACGCCACACCTCCCGCGGCCAGTACTCGGCCGGGTGGCAGGGCGGCGAGGAGGTCGTCGGGTACCTCGAGGAGGACGGCATCTCGCCCGACTCCACGACCGAGACGTTCGCCGCGATCCGCGTCGACATCGACAACCGCCGCTGGGCCGGGGTGCCGTTCTACCTGCGCACGGGCAAGCGCCTGGGCCGGCGCGTGACGGAGATCGCCGTCGTCTTCAAGTCGGCCCCGCACCTGCCGTTCGAGTCCTCCGCGACGTCCGAGCTCGGCAAGAACGCGCTCGTCATCCGGGTCCAGCCCGACGAGGGCGTCACGATCCGCTTCGGCGCGAAGGTCCCCGGCACCGCCATGGAGGTCCGCGACGTCACGATGGACTTCGGCTACGGGCACGCGTTCACCGAGTCCTCCCCCGAGGCCTACGAGCGCCTCATCCTCGACGTCCTGCTGGGCGACCCACCGCTGTTCCCGAGCCACGAGGAGGTCGAGCTCTCCTGGAAGATCCTCGACCCCATCACCGCGTACTGGGAGTCCAAGGGCGCGCCGGACGCCTACCGCTCCGGGACGTGGGGCCCCGGGTCGGCCGACGAGATGATGGCCCGCGACGGTCGCACCTGGCGGCGACCGTGACCGCGGCCGCACCGATCTCCCGCCTGTCCCGGATCCCCGGCCGGACCTCGAACTGGAGCCTCACCTCATGATCATCGATCTCCCCGAGACGACGACCAATGCGGTCAACAAGCGCCTCGTGAAGCTGCGCGGCGAGGGCGGCGCCGTGGCCCTCGGCCGTGTCCTGACCCTCGTCGTCCTGGCCGAGGAGGCCGACGTCGAGGACGCGGTCGCCGCAGCCAACGGCGCCTCGCGCGAGCACCCGTGCCGTGTCGTGGTCGTCGCGCCCGCGAACAAGCGCACGGCGGCCCGGCTCGACGCCCAGATCCGCATCGGCGGCGACGCGGGCGCCAGCGAGGTCATCATCCTGCGCCCGTCGGGCCCGCTCGTCGCGCACACCGACACCCTCGTGATGCCCCTCCTGCTGCCCGACGCGCCGATCGTGGCCTGGTGGCCCCGGGAGACGCCCGACAACCCGTCGGCGGACCCGGTCGGCCAGATGGCCCACCGCCGCATCACGGACGCCGTCAACGCGGGCAAGTCGCTCCAGACGCTCCAGCGCCTGAGCAGGAGCCACCACCCGGGCGACACGGACCTCGCGTGGACCCGCGTGACGCTCTGGCGC
This sequence comes from Oerskovia rustica, assembly GCF_014836555.1. Lineage (GTDB taxonomy): Bacteria > Actinomycetota > Actinomycetes > Actinomycetales > Cellulomonadaceae > Oerskovia > Oerskovia rustica. The sequence goes on along the minus strand of NZ_JACSQQ010000025.1, from coordinate 45,941 downwards.
GGCCTGATCGCGGCGGCGCTCGACCAGCCGCCGTACGAGTCCGTCACGGCCGTCGAGGTCGAGGGCGAGGAGCACCACCCTTCGGTCGACGTCCTCGCGGCCTGGCTCGCCCAGCAGCTCAAGTGCCAGGTCAAGCTGGTCCGCCGCCGCGGTGTCTCGGGCATCACGAAGGTGACCCTCGAGCGCAAGGGCGGCGCGATCGTGCTGTCCCGGCCCGACGGTCGCATCGTGACGCTGACCCAGCCGGGCCAGCCCGACCGCCGCATCTCGCTGCCGCTGCGCCAGCTCGAGGAGTGCCTGACCGAGGAGCTGCGCCGCCTCGACCCCGACGAGGTCTACGGCGAGGTCCTCACCAAGGGTCTCGCGAGGATCGGCGAATGACGGCCGAGGCAGGGGCCGCCGCTCGCGCGCACGGGGCGCGCCTCGTCGTCGTGCACCCCGACGCGGGCGTCCTCGCCGAGGCCGTCGCGGCCCGGCTGCTGACCCGCATCCTCGACATCCAGTCCGTCCGTACGCCCGTCCACGTCGTCCTCACGGGCGGCACCGTCGGGATCCGGTCGCTCGCGGCGATCGCCGCGCACCCCGTGCGCGACGCGGTCGACTGGACCGGCGTGCACCTGTGGTGGGGCGACGAGCGCTTCCTGCCGACGGGCGACCCCGAGCGCAACGAGACGCAGGCACGCGAGGCCCTCCTGGACCACCTGCCGACCCTGCCACCGCAGAACGTGCACGTGATGCCTGCGCCGGGCGACGGCGTCGGGACCCCGGAGGAGTCGGCCGCGCTCTATGCGGACGAGCTCTCGCGCTTCACGCCCGACGGCGGCGCGCACCTCGCGTTCGACGTCCTCCTGCTGGGCATGGGTCCGGACGGGCACGTCGCGTCGCTCTTCCCCGGGAACGCGGCGCTCGACGCCGACGGGGCGACGACCGGGGTGCACGACTCCCCCAAGCCGCCGCCCGAGCGCGTCTCCCTGACGTTCTCCGCGATCCAGGCGGCCCAGGAGGTCTGGGTCGTGGCCGCCGGAGCGGAGAAGGCCCCCGCGGTCGCCTCCGCACTGGCGGGCGACCCGGTGACGACGACCCCGGCGGCCGGGGCCCTGGGCACGCAGCGCACGCTGTGGCTCGTCGACGTCGCGGCGAGCCAGCACCACGCGCTGAGCCGCTGAGCCGCTGAGCCGCTGCCAGCACGACCGACGACCGCAGAAGCAGCCGACAGCACAGCGGGCTCCGTCCTTCCCGGACGGGGCCCGCTGTGCTGTCGTACCTGCCCCGGAGGGCCTTGCTGAGGGTGCGGACCGTTCACGGCCGCACGGGCGTCCTAGCGGCCGCGGCGTGCCCGGAGCGCGGCGAGCGCCTCGTCGAGGAGGGCCACGCCGTCCTCGTCGCTGCGACGCTCCTTCACGTAGGCGAGGTGCGTCTTGTACGGCTCGTTGCGCAGCGCGCTCGGCGGGTTCGCCGGGTCCTGTCCCCCGGGCAGCCCGCAGCGCGGGCAGTCCCAGGTCTCGGGCGTGACGATCTCCACCTCGGACGAGAAGCTCGGACGCGTCTCGTGTCCGTTGGCACACCAGTAGGAGACCCAGGTACGAGGGGCGACGTCGCCCCGCTCCGTCTCTCCCAGCGGGCCGGCACCGACGCGCGACCCCTTGATAGCACTACCACCAGCCACGACTTCACTCCCCTGACTTCCGACCGCCCGCGGAGCGGAACGGTTCCACACCCTGTGCCGACGGCGTCGGCGCCGGGTCAGCTGACCTTCTGGATGAGCCCCAGAAGGATGATCACGACGGTCCAGGTGATCGCGAACGTGATGGTGATGCGGTTCAGGTTGCGCTCGGCCACGCCGGAGCTGCCGGCGCTGCTCGAGATGCCGCCACCGAACATGTCGGAGAGGCCGCCGCCCTTGCCCTTGTGCATGAGCACGAGGAGGGTCAAGAAGCCGCTGGTGATGACCAGCAGGATCTGGAGGATGATGCGCAGCGCGTCCACGAGTACGTCCTTGGCTCTGGGTCCACGTCGAGAAGTCGAGAGCGGACCGCAACGGGTGTCCTGGACCGACCTGAGGCACAGGTACGGCACCGAGGACAAGGGTAGGCGACGCGGGCCCGATCCGACGAACCGTTCCGCCCGGTGGTCGATGCTGCCGGTCGGGACGCCACGCCGGACGGGCTACCGCGAGAAAAGGCCACCGCTCCCGCGGTGGCCACGCTGCCGGGCCGCGCCGTGCGGCGCGACCCGGCAGCAGGGGGACTCAGGCCCCGTGGTGCGACTGGAAGCGCGCGATCTTCGCGAACTCCTCGGGGTCGAGGCTCGCGCCACCGACCAGAGCACCATCGACGTCCTGCTCCTTCATGAGCTCGGCGATCGACGAGGACTTGACCGAACCGCCGTAGAGCACGCGGACGGCGTCGGCCACCTCGGCCGAGTACAGCTCGGCGAGACGGGCACGGATCGCGCCCGCGACCTCCTGCGCGTCCTGCGGCGTGGCGACCTCGCCGGTGCCGATGGCCCAGACGGGCTCGTACGCGATGACGACCTTGGCGGCGTCCTCCGCGGACAGGCCCTTGAGGGCGCCGTCGACCTGCGCGAGCGTGTACGAGACCTGCTCGCCGGCCTTGCGGATGTCGAGCGCCTCGCCGACGCAGATGATCGGGACCAGGCCCTGCGCGAGGGCGGCCTTCGACTTGGCGTTGACGAGCGCGTCGTCCTCACCGTGGTACTGGCGACGCTCCGAGTGGCCGATCGCGACGTAGGTCACGCCCAGCTTGCTCAGGAACACGGGCGAGATCTCACCCGTGTAGGCGCCCGAGACGTGCTGCGAGACGTCCTGCGCGCCGTACGTCAGCTCGAGCTTGTCGGCGTCGACCAGCGTCTGCACGCTGCGCAGGTCCGTGAACGGGACCAGGACGGTGACCTCGACGGCCGAGAAGTCGTGCTTGGCGTCCTTGAGGGCCCAGGCGAGCTTCTGGACCGTGTGGATGGCCTCCTGGTGGTCCAGGTTCATCTTCCAGTTGCCCGCGATGAGCGGGGTACGTGCATCAGTCATGGTGTGTCTACCTTCTGTGAGCCGTGAGGCTGCGGTGGTGGGGTCAGGCCTCGAGGACTGCGAGCCCCGGGAGGGACTTGCCCTCGAGGAACTCCAGGCTCGCGCCGCCACCGGTCGAGATGTGGCTGAAGCCGGCCTCGTCGAAGCCGAGGATGCGCACGGCCGCCGCGGAGTCGCCACCGCCGACGATCGTGAACGCGCCGTTCGCGGTCGCGTCGACCAGGGCCTGCGCGACGGCACGGGTGCCGCCGGAGAACGCCTCGAACTCGAAGACGCCCGCCGGACCGTTCCAGACGACCGTCTTGGCGTCCACGATCTTGCTCGCGAAGAGCTTGGCGGACTCGGGGCCGATGTCCAGGCCGATCTTGCCGTCGGGGATGGCGTCCGCGGGCACGACCTCGTAGGGAGCGTCGGCGGCGAACGAGTCCGCGGCGAGGATGTCCGTGGGCAGGACGATCTCGACGCCGGCCTTCTCGGCGTCCGCGAGGTAGCCCTTCACGGTGTCGATCTGGTCCGTCTCGAGGAGCGAGTTGCCCACCGAGTAGCCCTTGGCGGCGAGGAACGTGAAGACCATGCCGCCACCGATGAGCAGGCGGTCCGCCTTGGTCAGCAGGTTGGCGATGACGCCGAGCTTGTCGGAGACCTTCGACCCGCCGAGCACGACGACGTAGGGGCGCGCGGGGTCCTCGGTCGCCTTCTTGAGGGAGTCGACCTCCTTGAGGACCAGCTCGCCGACCGCGGACGGCAGCACCTTGGCGATGTCGTAGACCGACGCCTGCTTGCGGTGCACCACGCCGAAGCCGTCGGACACGTACGCGTCCGCGAGCGAGGCGAGGTCCGCGGCGAGCGACTCGCGCTCCGCGTCGACCTTCGAGGTCTCGCGAGCGTCGAAGCGGATGTTCTCGAGCAGCGCCACCTCGCCGTCGCCGAGCGCGGCGACCGTGGCCTTGGCGGACTCACCGACGGTGTCGTCCGCGAGCGTCACGGGAGCGCCGAGCAGCTCGCCCAGGCGCGCCGCGACAGGAGCGAGGGAGTACTTGGCGTCGGGCTCACCCTTGGGACGCCCGAGGTGCGCGGTCACGACGACCTTCGCGCCGGCGTCGGTCAGCCGCTTGAGCGTGGGGAGCGCGGCGCGGATGCGGCCGTCGTCCGTGATGGTCGTCCCGTCGAGGGGGACGTTGAAGTCCGAGCGGACGAGCACGCGCTTGCCGCGCAGGTCGCCGAGGGAGTCGATGGTCTTCATGAGCACACTCCTGGTCTGAACAGGGTCGAAACAGGTCACGTCACACATGACTGCGTCCGCGTGCATGGGCGGCCAACCGGGCCGGCCACGCACGCGGACGCAGAATTCACCTCACGTCACGAAGGACGGAGATCAGAGACGAGCACCCACGTACTGCGTGAGCGAGACGAGCGAGCTGGAGTAGCCCCACTCGTTGTCGTACCAGGCGACGACCTTGACCAGGTCGCCGCTCACCTTGGTGAGCTTCGAGTCGAAGATCGAGGTGTGCGGGTCCGTGACGATGTCCGAGGAGACGATGTCGTCGTCGACGTACTTCAGGACGCCCTTGAGCGGGCCCTCGGCGGCAGCCTTGACCGCAGCGTTGACCTCCTCGACCGTGACGGTCTTCGAGGCGGTGAACGTGAGGTCCGTGGCCGAACCGGTGATGACGGGGACGCGCATCGCGAAGCCGTCGAGCTTGCCCTTGAGCTCGGGGAGCACGAGAGCGACGGCCTTGGCCGCACCGGTCGAGGTGGGGACGATGTTCTGCGCGGCCGCACGGGCACGACGCAGGTCCTTGTGGGGGCCGTCCTGGAGGTTCTGGTCACCCGTGTACGCGTGGATCGTGGTCATGAGACCGCGCTCGATGCCGATCGCGTCGTTGAGGGCCTTGGCCATCGGGGCGAGGCAGTTCGTGGTGCACGACGCGTTGGAGATGATGTGCTGCGTCGCGGGGTCGTACTGCTCGTGGTTCACGCCGACGACGAAGGTGCCGTCCTCGTTCTTCGCCGGGGCGGAGATGATGACCTTCTTGGCGCCGGCCTCGATGTGAGCCTTGGCCTTGGTCGCGTCGGTGAAGAAACCGGTCGACTCGATGACGATGTCGGCGCCGAGCTCGGCCCAGGGCAGGTTCGCGGGGTCGCGCTCCTCGAGGGCACGGATGGCCTTGCCGTCGACGATGATGTTGTTCTCGTCGAAGTCGACGCTCAGCGGGAAACGACCCAGGACGGTGTCGTACTTCAGCAGGTGCGCGAGCGTCTTGTTGTCCGTGAGGTCGTTGACACCCACGATCTCGATGTCCGCCCCCGACGCGATGATGGCGCGGAAGAAGTTACGTCCGATACGACCGAAGCCGTTGATACCGACGCGGATGGTCACAATGCCCTCCTCAGGGCGCGCCGGTGTTTCCGACGCACACGGTTGATGCCGAACGATCACGTACTACGGCGTACGTAGGTGGTAACGGCGAAGTACTCCCCCACTGGATGCCTTGCGGCGTGGACTCCGGGGATCTCGCAGGGCCACAGCGACAGCTGCGACTCAACAGGGTCCCGAAGACCTCAGTGAAGGAGCACGTCTTTGTCACCTGACATCCCCGATCCTATACCCAATGCTCCCCATCCCGTGACCTGGAGGCGGATCTGAGACGCCCACGGACGCACCGTGGGAATGTGACCGGGGTCCGAGACCGACGTCACACCCGGCGCGCCGACCATGACCGCGCGAGGAGCGTTCCGGCCCGCACGTGACCGTGCAGCGGCCCCGCCGCACCCGCGGACGACGCGCCCCGGGAGGCCGACCGTCAGACGTCGAGCAGGTCCGGGCTCAGGCCGGCCTCGGTGTCCGGGATCCCGAGCTCGGCCGCCCGCTTGTCGGCGGTCGACAGGAGCCTGCGGATACGGCCGGCCACGGCGTCCTTCGTCAGCGGCGGCTCGGCGAGCTGACCCAGCTCCTCGAGCGAGGCCTGCTTGTGGGCGAGCCGCAGCTCCCCCGCTTCCCGGAGGTGGTCCGGCAGGTCGGGGCCCAGGATCTCGAACGCGCGCTCGACGCGGGCCCCGGCAGCCACCGCGGCACGGGCCGACCGGCGCAGGTTCGCGTCGTCGAAGTTCGCGAGCCGGTTGGCCGTCCCGCGCACCTCGCGGCGCTGGCGCCGCTCCTCCCAGACGACCACGGTCTCGTGGGCCCCGAGACGGGTCAGCATCGCGCTGATCGCCTCGCCGTCCCGGATCACGACCCGGTCCACCCCACGGACCTCGCGCGCCTTCGCGGCGATCCCCAGTCGCCGCGCGGCGCCGACGAGCGCGAGCGCCGCCTCGGGCCCGGGACACGTCACCTCGAGGGCCGACGAGCGTCCGGGCTCGGTCAGCGAGCCGTGCGCCAGGAAGGCGCCGCGCCACGCTGCCTCGGCCTCCCCGACCCCGGCGGAGACGACCTGCGGCGGCAGCCCACGGACCGGGCGGCCACGGTTGTCGAGCAGACCCGTCTGCCGGGCGAGCGACTCGCCGTCCTTGACGACCCGCACGACGTACCGGCTGCTGCGGCGCAGCCCTCCGGCCGAGACCACGATCAGCTCGCTCGTGTGGCCGTACACGTCGCTGATCGTCTGCCGGAGCCGACGGGCGGCGATCGCCGTGTCCAGCTCCGCCTCGATCACGATACGCCCCGAGATGATGTGCAACCCTCCCGAGAACCGCAGCATGGCAGAGACCTCCGCCTTGCGGCAGGAGGTCTTGTCCACCTTGAGTCGCGCGAGCTCGTCCTTCACCTGTGCCGTCAACGCCATGCCGACATCCTCCCATCAACGAGCAACGATCGTGACCGCCTTCTGCCAGGAGACGCGCCGCGGCACGGCGCCACGGCGACCGCGCGACCAACCCCTCGAGCTCCTGCATAGAGCGCTGGGGGCCCTGTCGTCGACCGGTGCCGGACGGTCGCCGACAGCGGCCTGCTCGCACGGGTTCGTCGTGGCCGGTACACCTCAGCCCGACGCGGTACCCACGTCTCCCAGGGCCCCGTCGAAGACGTCGCGCAGAGCGGCTGCGAGCCGCAGCGCATCGTGCCGCGGCGTACCGTCCGACCGCCCCACCTGGCGCAGCAGCAGCCGGGCGCCCGTGCGGGCCGACTCGTCCGCGAGCAGACCGACGTCGTCGACCGCGCTCGGGTCCGCGAGCACCGCGTCGATGCGGAGGCTGGGTGCGTGCTTGTGCAGGGCCTCGAGGTGGTCCGTGGCCGTCAGCCCGTAGGTCTCGCCCGAGCTGTTCGAGAGGTTGAGGACGACGCAGCGCCGCGCCGTGGTCTCGTGCAGGGCTCGCGCGAGCTCGGGGACGAGCAGGTGCGGCATGACCGAGGAGTACCAGGAGCCCGGTCCGAGGACCACCCAGTCGGCGCCCATGACGGCGTCCACGGCCTCGGGGCAGGCCGGCGGGTCGGGCGGCACGAGCCGCAGCTGCTCGATGCGTTCGTGGGTCACCGCGACCTGGCTCTGCCCGACGATGGTCGAGAGGCCTTCGGCCGTCCGCACGTCGACCTCGATGCCGAGAGGCACCGCGGCCATGGGCAGGACCCGCCCCCTGGCGCCCAGGAGCTTGCCGACCCAGTCGAGACCCGCGACCGGGTCGTCGAGCAGCTCCCACAGCGCGACGATCAGGAGGTTCCCGACCGCGTGCTGGTCGAGGTCGCCGCTCGAGGAGAACCGGTGCTGCAGGACCGAGCTCCACGTCCGGCCCCACTCCGAGTCGTCGCACAGGGCCGCGAGCGCCATGCGCAGGTCCCCGGGCGGGAGCACACCGAGCTCGGTGCGCAGGCGCCCGGAGGACCCGCCGTCGTCGGCGACCGTCACGACGGCCGTGATCCGGTCGGACATGAGTCGCAGCGCCGAGAGCGTCGCGGACAGGCCGTGCCCGCCGCCGAGCGCGACGACCGCCGGGTTGGCGAGGGTCACGACTACTCCTTGCCGAGGTCGCGGGCCGTCACCGTGACGCGCTGCCCCACGGCGCGCAGCCGCTGGGCGAGCACCTCGGAGATGGCGACGGACCGGTGCTTGCCGCCCGTGCAGCCCACGGCGATGGTCACGTACCGCTTCTCCTCGGCCAGGTATCCGGCCAGGACGGGCTCGAGCGCACTGACGTACCTGTCGACGAACTCGAGGGCCCCCGGGCGCGCGAGGACGTAGTCCCGCACGGCCTGGTCGCGCCCGGTGAGGTGCCTCAGCTCGGTGATCCAGTACGGGTTCGCGAGGAACCGCATGTCGACGACGTGGTCCGCGTCGAGCGGGATCCCGTACTTGAACCCGAAGGAGACCACGTTGATGCGCAGCGTGTCGGGGGTCCCCTGGGCGACGGCGGCGCGGACCTCCCGGGCGAGGTCGTGGACGTTGAGCTCGGAGGTGTCGATCACGACGTCGGCCCGCTCCTCGACGCTCGCGACCAGCCGCCTCTCCTCGGCGATCCCGTCGAGGATCCGCCCGTTGCCCTGCAGCGGGTGCGGTCGCCGGACCTGCTCGTAGCGGCGCACGAGGACCTCGTCGGACGCGTCGAGGAACAGGATCCGGTAGAAGACCCCGGCGTCGCGCAGGTGCTTGAGGACGTCGAGGAGGTCCGTGAAGAAGCCGCCTCCGCGCACGTCGACGACGGCCGCGATCCGCTGCACGCTCGACCCTGCCCGGGTCATCATGTCGACGAGGGGAACGAGCATGCGCGGCGGCATGTTGTCGACGACGTACCAGTCCAGGTCCTCGAGCACCGCGGCCGCCCGCGAGCGCCCGGCGCCCGACATCCCGGTGATCACCAGGACCTCGGCGTCGGACCGCTCGGGGGCGTGCGTGGTCGCCTCGATCGCGGGGATGCCCTGCGGGACGGTCGTCGGGGAGGGTTCAGTACTCATGTCACCAGCATGCCAGCCGGTCGCGGAGCGCCGGGCCGGGCGACCCTTGCGCGCGTCCCGGGCGTGTCCGGCCCCAGACCCCCTGCCCGACGACGCCGCGCACCTCGGGCGGAGCGGTCCACACGGGCGGACGCACGCCCTGAGCCGTCACGCCGGCGCCCCCTCCTCGGACGCGCCGGTCAGGGGTGCGGCGTCCTCGGGCGAACCGGTCGGGGCGTCGTCGGGCGCCGCGCCACGGGCGGGTGGCGGCGTCGCGGGCCCGAGTGCCGCCACGACCGCTGCCGCGGTCGCAGCTCCCATGCCGGGGACGGTCGCGATCTCTTCCGCAGACGCCGCACGCAACCGCTTGAGCGAGCCGAAATGGGTGAGGAGCGCCTTCTTGCGCGCGGGCCCGAGACCCGGGACGTCGTCCAGCACCGACACGGTCATGGCCTTGCCGCGCTTCTTGCGGTGATAGGAGATCGCGAACCGGTGGGCCTCGTCCCGGACCCGCTGCAGCAGGTACAGCCCCTCGGAGCTCCGCTGCAGGATCACGGGGTAGTCCTCCCCCGGCAGCCAGACCTCCTCCAACCGCTTCGCGAGCCCGCAGAGCGCGACGTCGTCGATCCCGAGCTCAGCGAGCGCCCGGGCCGCCGCGGCGACCTGGGGCGGCCCGCCGTCGACCACGACGAGGTTGGGCGGGTAGGCGAAGCGGGCGGCGCGACCCGCAGGGGCGTCCGCGCCCACCTCGCCCGAGCGCGGGACGTAGCCCGCGGCGACGGCGTCCGCGTCGCTCGCGGTGTCGTCGTCGGCCCCCAGGTCCATCTCGACGTCCGTGGCCTGGGAGCGGTCCGCGAGGTAGCGCTTGAAACGACGCGTGATGACCTCGTGCATGGCCGCGGTGTCGTCCCGCGCGCCCAGTCCCTCGGGGCCGCGGATCGCGAAGTGGCGGTACTCGCTCTTGCGCGCGAGCCCGTCCTCGAAGACGACCATGGACGCGACCTGGTGCGTGCCCTGCGTGGTGGACACGTCGTAGCACTCGATGCGAAGCGGCGCGGTGTCGAGGCCCAGCGCCTCCTGGATCTCGCGCAGCGCCTGGCTGCGCGTGGTCAGGTCGCCCGCGCGGCGCGTGCGGTGCAGCGCGAGGGCGTGCTCGGCGTTCTTGTGCACGGTCGCCGCGAGCTCGCGCTTGTCCCCGCGCTGGGGCACCCGCACGTCGACCTTGGCGCCCCGCAGGCCCGTGAGCCACGCGACGACCTGCTCGGTGTCGGGCGGCAGGACCGGGACGAGGACCTCCCGGGGGACGACGCTCGACGACGGGGTCGAGGAGTCGCCGAGGGCTTCGTCGACCGAGCCGTAGACCTGCTGCAGGAGGTGCTCGACGAGCTCGGCGTCGGTCACGTCCTCGACCTTCTCGACGATCCAGCCACGCTGCCCACGGATTCGGCCACCGCGCACGTGGAAGACCTGCACCGCGGCCTCGAGCTCGTCACCCGCGAGCGCGAAGATGTCCGCGTCGGTCGCGTCGCCGAGCACGACGGCGTTCTTCTCCATGGCCCGCTCGAGAGCCAGGATGTCGTCGCGCAGGCGGGCGGCCTGCTCGTACTCCATGGCCGCTGCCGCCTCCTTCATCTTCGCCTCGACCCGGCGGATGAACTTCGCGGTGTCACCCGCCATGAAGTCGCAGAAGTCCTCGGCGAGCGCATGGTGGTCCTCGGGCGTGATGCGGCCGACGCAGGGCGCCGAGCACTTGTCGATGTAGCCGAGCAGGCACGGGCGACCCGTCTGCTGGGCCCGCTTGAGGACGCCCGCCGAGCACGTGCGGACCGGGAAGACCCGCAGCAGCAGGTCGAGCGTCTCGCGGATCGCCCAGGCGTGCCCGTAGGGACCGAAGTAGCGGGTCCCCGGGCGCTTGGCGCCACGCATGACCTGCGCGCGCGGGAACTGCTCCCCCAGGGTCACCGCGAGGTACGGGTAGGACTTGTCGTCGCGGTACTTGACGTTGAACCGCGGGTCGAACTCCTTGATCCACGAGTACTCGAGCGCGAGGGCCTCGACCTCGGTACCCACGACCGTCCACTCGACCGACGCGGCCGTCGTGACCATCGTCTGGGTGCGGTAGTGGAGGTTCGACAGGTCCTGGAAGTAGCTGCCGAGGCGCGCACGCAGGTTCTTCGCCTTGCCGACGTAGATGACGCGGCCGTGCTCGTCGCGGAAGCGGTACACGCCCGGTGACGTGGGGATCTCCCCCGGTGCGGGGCGGTACGAGGACGGATCAGCCATGTCCGCCAGCCTAGGACAGCGCACCCACAGTCAGGACCCCCGTCGGCGCGCTTCACGTGACGCCCGTCACACACGAACGCCCGACCGCCGCTAGGGTGACCGCATGGGCGCCCTTCACTCCTACGCCGCGACCGTCCGCTGGACCGGCGCAGGCCAGACCGGAACCACCACCTACACCGCGTACAGCCGGGACCACGACGTCGACCTCGCCGGTCGGCCGACGCTCCCCGGCTCGGCCGATCCCGCGTTCCGCGGCGACCCGAGCCGGTACAGCCCCGAGGAGCTGTTCGTCGCGAGCCTGTCGCAGTGCCACATGCTGTGGTTCCTGCACCTCGCGTCGGCCGCGGGGGTCGTCGTGCGCGACTACACGGACGAGGTGACCGGCACCATGCGGGTCGAGTCCGCGGGGGCCGGCCAGTTCACGGACGTCACGCTGCACCCGCACGTCGTGGTCGACGACGGGCCCGGGGTCACCGAGTCCGCCGTGGCCGAGATCCACCGCCGCGCGCACGACCACTGCTTCCTGGCGCGCTCGGTGAACTTCCCCGTGCTCCTCGAACCCGCGCCGCTGCGCACGCACGCGGCCTGAGGCGCCCCGGCGCCCGGCGATCCGGGCGCCGGCAGGACCTGGCCCCTCCGGGCGGTCGGTGGGCGGTCTCAGTCGCTCGCGGGCGCAGCCTTCTTCAGGGCGGCCGAGGCCGTGACCGACGAGGCGCCCTCGGTGGCGGCCGCCGTCGTGGACGACTTGCGCGCAGAGGTCTTGCGAGGGGCCTTCGCCGCCGTCGCCTTGCCCGTCCCGGCCTTGGCGGCGGACGACTTCTTGGGCAAGGGGGCGACCGGGATGGGGTCACCCGTGAGGACCTCGGCGAGGAAGCGCCCCGTGTGGCTCGCGGGGACCGCTGCCACCTGCTCGGGCGTACCCTCCGCGATGACCCGACCACCGCCGGACCCACCTTCCGGACCCATGTCGATGACCCAGTCGGCGTTCTTGATGACGTCCAGGTTGTGCTCGATCACGAGCACCGAGTTGCCCTTGTCGACGAGCGACTGGAGCACTGCGAGGAGCTTGCGGATGTCCTCGAAGTGCAGCCCCGTCGTGGGCTCGTCCAGCACGTAGATGGTCCGCCCCGTCGAGCGCTTCTGCAGCTCGCTCGCGAGCTTGACGCGCTGGGCCTCGCCACCCGAGAGCGTGGGCGCGGGCTGCCCCAGGCGCACGTAGCCGAGGCCGACCTCGGAGAGCGTCTTGAGGTGCCGCGAGATCGTCGGGACAGCGGCGAAGAACTCCGAGGCCTCCTCGATCGGCATGTCGAGCACGTCCGCGACGGTCTTTCCCTTGAAGTGCACCTCGAGCGTCTCGCGGTTGTACCGCGCACCGTGGCACACCTCGCACGGGACGTAGACGTCCGGCAGGAAGTTCATCTCGATCTTGATGGTGCCGTCGCCCGAGCACGCCTCGCAGCGGCCACCCTTGACGTTGAACGAGAACCGGCCGGGTGTGTAGCCACGGACCTTGGCCTCGCTCGTCTCGGCGAAGAGCTTGCGGACGTGGTCCCAGACCCCCGTGTACGTGGCGGGGTTGGACCGCGGGGTGCGGCCGATGGGCCCCTGGTCGACGTGGACCACCTTGTCGAGGTTCTCGAGCCCCGTGATCCGGCGGTGCCGACCCGCGACCTGGCGCGCGCCGTTGAGCTCGTTCGCGAGCACGGTGTAGAGGATCGAGTTGACCAGCGTGGACTTGCCCGACCCCGAGACCCCGGTGACCGCGGTCAGGGTGCCGAGCGGGAAGCTCACGTCGATGCCTTCGAGGTTGTGCTCGCGGGCGCCGATGACCGTGACCCGACGGTCCTTGTCGACGGGGCGGCGGGCGGCGGGCAGCGGGATGCTGCGGCGCCCGGCGAGGTAGGCGCCCGTGACGGACTCGGGGGCCTCCAGGAGTCCTGCGTAGTCGCCCGAGTGGATGACGCGCCCACCGTGCTCGCCGGCGCCGGGGCCGATGTCGACGATCCAGTCGGCGGCCCGGATGGTGTCCTCGTCGTGCTCGACGACGATGAGCGTGTTCCCGAGGTCCCGCAGCCGCGTGAGGGTGTCGATGAGCCGGCGGTTGTCCCGCTGGTGCAGACCGATGCTCGGCTCGTCGAGGACGTACAGGACGCCGACGAGCCCCGAGCCGATCTGCGTCGCGAGACGGATGCGCTGCGCCTCACCACCCGAGAGGGTCCCGGCCGGACGCTCGAGCGAGAGGTAGTCCAGCCCGACGTCGAGCAGGAAGCCGAGGCGCGCGTCGATCTCCTTGAGGACCTCGGTCGCGATGGCCTTCTGGCGCGTGCCCAGCTCGAGCGAGCCGAGGAAGGCCGCGGCCTCGCGCAGCGGGAGCCGGCAGACCTCGGCGATCGACTTGTCGCCGACCTTGACGGCGAGGACCTCGGGCTTGAGGCGCGTGCCCTGGCACACCGGGCACGGCGTCTCGCGCATGTACGCCTCGTACTTCTCCTTGGACCACTCCGACTCGGTCTCGCCGTGGCGACGCTCCAGGAACGTCACGACTCCCTCGAATCCGGTCGAGTACTGGCGCTCGCGCCCCCAACGGTTCTTGTACCGGACGTGCACCTCGTGGTTCTGCCCGTACAGCACGGCCTGCTGGGCGCGCTGAGGCAGCGCGCGCCACGGCACGTCCATGGAGAAGCCCAGGTCCGAGGCCAGTGCCGTCAGGACACGGGTGAAGTACTCCGAGGAGATCTGCGCCCAGGGCGCGACCGCGCCCTCGGCGAGGGACTTCTCGTCGTCCGGGACGACGAGGTCCGGGTCCACCTCGAGACGGAAGCCGATGCCCGTGCACTCGGGGCACGCGCCGTAGGGCGCGTTGAACGAGAAGGTGCGGGGCTCGATCTCGTCGAGCGTGAGCTCGTGGTCGTTGGGGCACGCACGCTTCTCCGAGAAGCGTCGTTCGCGCTGCGGGTCGTCCGCGTCCGCGTCGACGAGCTCGACGACCACGAGCCCACCGGCGAGCCCGAGCGCGGTCTCGACCGAGTCCGTGAGCCGGCGCTGGACGCCCTCGCGCGAGACGAGGCGGTCGATCACGACCTCGATGTCGTGCTTGAGCTTCTTCTCGAGCGCGGGAGGATCCGTGAGCTGGACGACCTCACCGTCGACGCGGGCGCGCGCGAACCCCTTGGACTGCAGCTCCTTGAAGAGCTCGCCGTACTCCCCCTTGCGACCGCGCACCACGGGAGCGAGGACCTGGTAGCGGGTCCCCTCGGGCAGCTCGAGGAGGCGGTCCACGATCTGCTGCGGCGTCTGCGCCTGGACCTTCTCGCCACAGACCGGGCAGTGCTGGGTCCCGGCGCGCGCGAACAGCAGGCGCAGGTAGTCGTAGACCTCGGTGATGGTGCCCACGGTCGACCGCGGGTTGCGGTTGGTCGACTTCTGGTCGATCGACACCGCGGGCGACAGCCCCTCGATGAAGTCGACGTCCGGCTTGTCCATCTGCCCGAGGAACTGGCGGGCGTACGCGGACAGCGACTCGACGTAGCGGCGCTGCCCCTCGGCGAAGATCGTGTCGAACGCGAGGGAGGACTTTCCGGACCCGGAGAGGCCTGTGAAGACGATGAGCTGGTCCCTCGGCAGGTCGAGGTCGACGTTGCGAAGGTTGTGCTCACGGGCACCAGCGATGACAAGGCGGTTGCTCACCGAAGCATCGTATGCCTCGCCCCTGACATTCGCACACCTGTTCGACCACCGGTCGTCCGGCAACCGCCCCGAGGACCCCGCCGATGACCACGGGCGTACGCCCGTCGTCCCCGTGAGCAGCGGCGTCACCCCCTCCCCCGGCGTGCCAGACTCGGCACGAGAGGCTCGTCACACCGGCGGCCGGTCGTCCACGAGGACGACAACCAGCGCAGCGAGGAGATCCGCGTGGGATACACCGGAGACGTCATGGTCGCAGGCCCGAGCGACCTGCGGGTCCTGGACGAGGTCGAGGTCCGCAAGCTCGCCGTCGGACCGTCCGAGAACAACGCCTACCTCCTGACGTGCCGCAGGAGCGGCGCACAGCTCCTCGTCGACGCGGCGGCCGAGCCCGACCGGCTCCTGGAGCTCGTCCGAGAGGGCTCCCCGACCGCCCGCCTCGACCTCGTCGTCACGACGCACCGGCACCTCGACCACGTCGGGGCGCTCGCCTCGATCGCCGCCGCGTCCGGCGCGCAGCTCGCAGCCGGGGCCCCCGACGCGGAGGCCGTCACCGAGGCGACCGGCGCCACCGTCTCGCGACCCCTGCACGACGGCGACACGATCGTCCTCGGCCACCTCACGCTCGAGGTGGTCGCCCTGCGCGGTCACACCCCCGGGTCGGTCACGCTCGTCTACAGAGAGCCCGAGCACGCGAGCGCCCCGGGCGCGGTGCCCGGCCGCGCGCACCTGTTCACGGGGGACTCGCTGTTCCCGGGCGGCGTGGGGAGCACGTCGAACGACCCGGAGCGCTTCGCCCTGCTCTACGCGGACGTCACGAGCAGGCTCTTCGACAGGTACGACGACGCCACGTGGGTGTACCCGGGCCACGGCGCCGACACGACGCTCGGGGCAGAACGACCCCACCTCGACGAGTGGCGCGAGCGCGGCTGGTAGCCCTCGTCGTCCGCGCTGCCTCCACGGACCACGTCAGGGCCGGTGAGCGCCGCGTCCGCACCAGGTACGACCCCGTCGACCGGCCCCACGCGCGATGGTGCTTCAATGTCGCCATGCCGATCTTCGCCGTGACCTACACCTACGCCGACAAGCCCGCCGTCCTGGACGAGTTCCGCCCCGAGCACCGCGCCTTCCTGCGCGGCCTGCTCGACGAGGGCACGCTGCTCGCCTCCGGGCCCCTCGCCCAGGACGCGGCGAACCCGGCCGGCGCCCTCCTGCTCGTCGACGCCCCGGACGAGGCGGCGGTCGCGCGCGCGTTCGACGCCGACCCGTTCGCCCGGGAGAACGTCATCACGCGTCGGACGGTCCGACCGTGGGCACCTGTGATCGGGCCCTGGGCCGACCGCGCCTGACCTCTCGCCGGAGCCCCGAGAGGGCGACCGCCACCACCGTCCGCGAACGTACGACGGCCCGTCTCCCCGGAGGGAGACGGGCCGTTCGCGTCACTGGGCGAGCAGTGCCCGCCGCGACGGGCCTACGAGGCCGCGTCGACGTCGTCGGGCAGGGACTCGTCCTGCTGCTGACCACGCGTCCGCAGCAGGCTCGCCACGGTCGTGACCCCGAGCGCACCCAGGATGACCACGAGCGAGAGCCAGATCGGCACCGTCGGGACGGCCTCGATGTGCTGTCCGCCGTTGATGAACGGCAACGTGTTCTCGTGCAGGGCCTCGAGGATCAGCTTGATCCCGATGAACCCCAGGATCACGGCGAGGCCGATCGGCAGGTACACGAGCCGCTCGAGCAGGCCGCCCAGCAGGAAGTAGAGCTGACGCAGCCCCATGAGGGCGAAGACGTTCGTCGTGAACACGATGAACGGGTCGTGCGTGAGCCCGAAGATCGCCGGGATCGAGTCGAACGCGAACAGCAGGTCCGTGCTGCCGATCGCGAGGAACACGATCAGCATGGGCGTGAAGAGCCGCTTGCCGTCGACCACGGTGCGCAGCCTGCCGCCGTCGTACGTGGGCGACAGCGGCAGCACCCGGCGCAGCGACCGGATGAGCCGGTTCTCCTGGTACTCCTCCGACTCGTCCCCGCCCACGACCAGCTTGATCGCGGTGTAGATCAGGAACGCCCCGAAGAGGTAGAAGACCCACACGAACTGGGCGATGATCGCGGCCCCCGCGAGGATGAAAGCCCCCCGCAGCACGAGCGCCACGATGATCCCCACCATGAGCACCTTCTGCTGGTGCTCCCGCGGCACGGCGAACCTCGTCATGATGATCACGAACACGAAGAGGTTGTCGACCGAGAGGCTGTACTCGGTGAGCCAGCCCGCGTAGAACTCGACCGCGGGAGCACTGCCGCCCACG
The DNA here is from genome assembly GCF_014836555.1 of Oerskovia rustica. Taxonomy (GTDB): domain Bacteria; phylum Actinomycetota; class Actinomycetes; order Actinomycetales; family Cellulomonadaceae; genus Oerskovia; species Oerskovia rustica. The sequence continues at coordinate 28,762 of NZ_JACSQQ010000025.1, read as the reverse complement.
AGGGCGACGAGGCCGCCGAAGGCCAGTGCCAGGGCGACGTAGAACGCCACCCACAGGCCGCTCTCCTTCATCGACGGCACGTGCGGGCGACGGCCCACGATCACCAGGTCGACGAGCAGGAGGACGACGAGGGTCGTCAGGGACGCCGCCTCGAACCAGAACGGCAGCTCGTGCTGCATCAGTAGGTTTCCTTCTCCAGGCGACGACGGTCGCTCTTGTCCTTGGCGAGGCTCGCGATCGTCGTGATGGCGAGCGTGACCAGGATGAAGCTGAGCGAGACGGCCGTCGAGATCTCAGGGATGGCAGTGACGTGCTCGCCACCGTTGATGAACGGGATCTCGTTCTTGTGCAGCGCGTGGATGAGGAGCTTGATCCCGATGAAGCCGAGGATCGCGGCCAGGCCCCAGGCGAGGTACACGAGCCGGTCGAGGAGACCGTCGATCAGGAAGTAGAGCTGGCGCAGGCCCAGGAGCGAGAACGCGTTGGCCGCGAAGACGAGGAACGTCTCCTGCGTGAGTCCGAAGATCGCGGGGATCGAGTCGACCGCGAACAGCAGGTCGGCGCTGCCGATGGCGATCATCACGATGAGCATCGGCGTGATGTAGCGCTTGCCGTCGATCTTCGTGAACATCTTGTCCTCGACGTACGCGTCCGTCGTCGGGAAGAGACGACGCGTGAGGCGCAGGACACCGTTCTCCTTGTACTCCTCGTCGTCGTGCTCACGCGCGCTCTTGACCTGCGTGTACGCGGTGTAGATGAGGAAGGCGCCGAAGATGTAGAAGACCCAGCTGAAGTTCTCGATCAGCGCGGCACCCAGGAAGATGAAGATCGTGCGCAGGACCAGGGCGATCGTGATGCCGATCAGCAGGACCTTCTGCTGGTACAGCCTGGGCACCCGGAAGCTCGTCATGATGAGGACGAACACGAAGAGGTTGTCGACCGACAGGCTCTTCTCGGTGATGTACCCGGCGAAGTACTCCCCGCCGTAGACCGAGCCGAAGTAGGCCCAGATCCCGGCGCCGAAGAGGATCGCGATGCCGACGTAGCCGGCGGACCACCACGAGGCTTCCCTGAGGGTGGGAGCGTGCGGGGTGCGGACGTGACCCACGAAGTCGAAGGCCAGCATCGCGAGGATCATGCCGATCGTCGCGACCCACATCCAGACAGGAACATCCATCACTCATACCTCCGGTACGTAGCGTCGAGTACCGAAGGTCTCTTCCGCCCTCGCGGTCACCGATGCGCCCGGAGGCGATTGCGAGAGGTGACCGTGCAGGACCGGTGACACCGGGCCGACGACTGCGCCGGCCGTGATGACGACATCACCGTTTCGGGAATACTCCCCTTCAACTGAGCAAGCATAGGGCATGGCACGAGGCGAGCTCCCACGCCTCCCACAACCGCCCGGGCCCGCCGAACCTTCCCGGAGCAGGCAGCCCCGTGGCGCGCTCCCCCCTCACTGGACGCAGAACTCGTTGCCCTCCGGGTCCTGCAGGACGATCCAGAACTCGCCGTTCTCGTCCATCTCCTGGAGCAGCGTCGCCCCCAACGCGACGAGGCGCTCGGTGTGCGCCCGGACGTTGCGTACGCGGTCGGCCCCCTCACCCTCGACGCCCACGTCGATGTGCATGCGGTTCTTGGCCGTCTTCGGCTCCGGGACCTGCTGGATGAAGATCCGTGGCCCCACGCCGTCCGGGTCCACGACCGCGTAGAACGCGTTGTACCGGTCCGGGCTCATGCCCCACGCGGCCATGGCGGACTCCCAGTCGGCGAACCCCTCCGGCGGGGGCTGCTCGACGTACCCCAGCGCGACGCACCAGAAGGCACCGAGGCCTTTCGGGTCGGCCGCGTCGAACGTGATCTGGACCGTGCGTGCCATGGCATCCCTCGTTCCGTCGCCGTCACCGGACCGACGACGTCGGCCCGGGCGTACCAGCGCTCAGGCAGTGGCCGACTGCATCTGCCGCAGCTCCTTCTTGAGCCCGGAGATCTCGTCACGCAGCCGCGCGGCGAGCTCGAACTGGAGCTCGGCCGCCGCCGCGTGCATCTGGTCGCTGAGCTCCTGGATGAGGTCCGCGAGCTCGCCCGCGGCGACCCCCGCGAGCCGGTTGGCCGTCGTCGCGCCCTCCTTGGGCCCCCCCGGGACCGGCGCGCGCCCCTTGCCGGGCTGGCGGTAGCCGCCGGCGAGGAGCTCCTGCGTGTCGATGTCCTCACGGGCGAGCATGTCCGTCACGTCGGCGATCTTCTTGCGCAGCGGCGTGGGGTCGACGCCGTGCTCCAGGTTGTACGCGACCTGCTTCTCGCGACGCCGCGTGGTCTCCTCGATCGCCTGTGCCATGGCCGGTGTGATCTTGTCGGCGTACATGTGGACCTGGCCGGACACGTTGCGGGCGGCACGCCCGATCGTCTGGATGAGGGACGTCCCGGAGCGCAGGAAGCCCTCCTTGTCGGCGTCGAGGATCGCGACGAGGGACACCTCGGGCAGGTCGAGCCCCTCACGGAGCAGGTTGATGCCCACGAGGACGTCGTACTCGCCCATGCGCAGCTCGCGCAACAGTTCGACGCGCCGCAGGGTGTCGACCTCGGAGTGCAGGTACCGGACGCGGACGTCGCGCTCCAGGAAGTAGTCCGTGAGGTCCTCGGACATCTTCTTGGTCAGGGTCGTGACCAGCACGCGCTCGTTGCGCTCGACCCGCTCGCGGATCTCGTGGAGCAGGTCGTCGATCTGCCCCGTCGTCGGCTTGACGACGATCTCCGGGTCGACCAGGCCCGTGGGCCGGATGATCTGCTCGACCACACCGTCCGACATCGAGAGCTCGTACTTGCCCGGGGTCGCCGAGAGGTAGACCGTCTGCCCGATCCGCTCGACGAACTCCTCCCAGCGCAACGGCCGGTTGTCCATGGCGCTCGGCAGGCGGAAACCGTGGTCGACCAGGTTGCGCTTGCGCGACATGTCGCCCTCGAACATCGCCCCGATCTGCGGGACCGTGACGTGGGACTCGTCGATCACGAGGAGGAAGTCCTCGGGGAAGTAGTCCAGCAACGTGTGCGGGGCCGTGCCGGCCTCTCGGCCGTCGATGTGTCGCGAGTAGTTCTCGATGCCCGAGCACGACCCGATCTGGCGCATCATCTCGATGTCGTACGTGGTCCGCATGCGCAGACGCTGAGCCTCGAGGAGCTTGTTCTGCCGCTCGAGCTCTGCGAGCCGCTGCTCCAGCTCGGACTCGATCGAGGTGATCGCGCGTTCCATGCGCTCCGGACCGGCGACGTAGTGCGTCGCCGGGAACAGGTTGACGCTCGTCTCCGAACGGACCACGTCACCCGTCAGCGGGTGCAGCAGGTGGATCGCCTCGATCTCGTCGCCGAAGAACTCGATCCGGATCGCGAGCTCCTCGTAGACCGGGATGATCTCCACGGTGTCGCCGCGCACCCGGAAGGTACCTCGCGTGAAGGCCAGGTCGTTGCGGGTGTACTGCATGGTCACGAACTGCCGCAGCATCGCGTCGCGCTCGACCTGGTCGCCGACGTCGAGACGGACCATGCGGTCCACGTACTCCTGCGGCGTGCCGAGGCCGTAGATGCAGGACACCGAGGCCACGACGACGACGTCGCGCCGCGTCAGGAGCGAGGACGTCGCCGAGTGCCTGAGGCGTTCGACCTCGTCGTTGATCGAGGAGTCCTTCTCGATGTAGGTGTCCGTCTGCGCGATGTACGCCTCGGGCTGGTAGTAGTCGTAGTAGGACACGAAGTACTCGACCGCGTTGTTGGGGAGCAGCTCCCGGAACTCGGTGGCCAGCTGGGCCGCGAGGGTCTTGTTGGGGGCCATGACCAGCGTGGGGCGCTGCAGCTCCTCGATGAGCCAGGCCGTCGTCGCGGACTTCCCGGTCCCCGTCGCCCCGAGCAGCACCACGTCCTTCTCACCCGCCCGCAGCCTCTGCGAGAGGTCGGCGATCGCGGTGGGCTGGTCACCTGACGGCGTGTAGTCGGAGATGACCTCGAACGGGGCGACGGTGCGCTGCAGATCGGTGACGGGACGCATGGTTCCACGGTACGGCGAACCACCGACAAGCGAACTATCGACCGCCGCTAGCCCACGGTCGACGAAGGCGCGACCTGAACGGGGACTTTCACCCGGCGAGGGATTTGGCGTGTCGCGACGGGGCCCAATACTGTGCCGGTGATCCTCGCGCATCTCCTGATATCCCCTGACAAACCAGACGTCGGGCCATCCTGGGCCGTGGATTAGTACGTAGACCTTACTTTCGGCCTCGACCCCGGAGACATCGATGTTCCTCAGCTCGACGCGCAGGACACCCCAGCGCACCCTCCTCGGCGCGCTCGCCGCCGGCGCCCTGACCACCGGCCTGCTGGGCCTCGGCGCGGCCCCCGCCCTCGCCACCACCCCGCTGCCCGCGACAGCCCTCGGGACCGACTGCCCCGACTTCACCGGTGGCCTCACGAACACGCCGCTGTTCACCGACAAGGGTGTGGCCGTCTTCGTCGGCGGCGACTACACCGCGCTGGGCGGGGCCAAGGAGTCCGAGGGCGTCCTCGTCTCCCAGGGGTCGGTGACCATCGACACGGGCGACCTGATGAACCTCGGCGTGGTCGGCGCCGGGTCCCAGTTCACGCCGCCGAGCGGCAGCGACATGGTCCTGGCCGCCGGGGCTGTGACCGTCAAGTCCGGACGTGTCGAGGTCGCCCACCGGCTCGACAAGGGCGGGAACGTCGTCGCCGGCGGCGCCATCGAGGGGACCTTCGAGCTCAACGGCGGGAAGAAGTCCCCGCACTCGCCCGTGCCCGCACCCCAGGCCAAGGCCCTCGGGGCCGAGCTCGACAAGGTCTCGGCCGACCTGGCGAGCAAGCCCGCGACCGGGAGCCTCGCCGGGAAGGTCCTGACCGGCGACGGTTCGTCCGCGGTACAGGTCTTCGACGTCTCCGCCGAGCAGGTGGCGAGCCTGCGCGGTGAGGTCACGTTCGAGAACGTCGGGGCGTCCGCACCGATCGTCGTGAACGTCTCGGGCAGGACGCCGGACCTCTCGCTGAACTACATCGCCGCGGGCAGCGACCGGATCGACGCGGGAGCGGCCCTCGGCAAGTGGGCCCCCCGCATCCTGTGGAACTTCCCCGACGCCACGAAGCTCACCATGACGAGCAGCAGCCAGACCGTCGGCTCGATCCTGGCACCACAGGCCGACGTCGCACAGAAGACCCACACCAACGGTCGGTTGTACATCGGTGGGGACCTGACGTTCGGCGGGGCGGGAGCCAGCGGCGGCCTCGAGCACCACAACTTCCCGTGGACCGGTTCGGCGACGCTCGGCTGCGAGCAGCCCACCACCCCGAAGGACCCGGGGACGGGCGGCGAGGAGAAGGAGCCCGAGACCGGCACCGAGGAGGAGACCCCGGCCCCCGAGACGCCCGTGGAGAAGGAGACTCCGGCTCCTCTCGCCACCACCGCGCCTCCGGTCCCGCTGGACGAGGCCACCCCGGTCGCCGACCCCCAGCCGTCCCCGAGCGCCACTGCGCCCGCGAAGCCCGCTCAGACGGCGAGCGGCCAGGAGGAAGGCGGCCTCGCCGCCACCGGCGCGCAGACCGCGCTGATCGTCGTGGTCGCCGCGGCTCTCCTCGCAGGCGGCACCTGGCTCGTCCTGCTGGCGCGACGCAAGCGCACCACGAGCTGACGTCCCGCTGACGAACGGCCGAGGCCCTCAGGGGATATCCCCCGAGGGCCTCGGCCGTCCCCGGCGTGGCCAGTGCCCGCTCGGACCTGCTCGCGGCCGCCGTCCCGTCAGTGCTCGGCGCCTGCCGAGACGGCGCGCGCCGCCTCGGGGGCGAGGCGACGGTCGAGGTCGGCCAGCGCCGTCTCCACGACGACCCGCAACGCCCGGACGTGAGCCGCGAGCGGCAGGGACCCGCCGTCGGGCGACGAACCTCCCGGGCCGCCCACCGCGGGCACGTGCACGAATCCCGCACGCACGTCGTCCCGCCCGTCGGCCCAGCGCGCGAGGTCGTAGAACGTCGCGTTGCACACGTACGTCCCGGCGGTGCTCGACACCGCGACGGGCACCCCGGCCTCGCGCACCGCGACCAGCGCCGGCTTGAGGGGCAGGGTCGTGAAGTAGGCGGCCGGGCCGCCCTCCACGACGGGGACGTCGACGGGCGCCGATCCCGCGTTGTCGGGGATGCGCGCGTCGACCACGTTGATCGCGACCCGCTCGAGGCGGACCGCGCTCGTCCCGCCCGCGAGGCCCACGGCCACCACGACCCGGGGCCGGTGCTCCTCGATCGCGGCCTCCAGGGCGGGCCACGCTCCCGCGAACGTGCACGGCAGCTCGACAGCAACGAGAGGCTCGGCCCCGTCCCACGCGTCGCGCAGCGCGCTCACGGCCTGCCAGGAGGCGTTGGTCGCGGCGCCGTCGAACGGCTCGAAGCCCGAGAGCAGGACGGTCATGCGAGCTCCTCCGCGGTCTCGCGCACGACGCGTTCCCACAGGGCGTCCACCTCGGCACGCAGCGCCTCGGGCGTGCCGCTGCCGTCCAGCGTGACGTCGGCGACCGCGAGCCGCTCGGCGTCGGTGGCCTGCGCGGCGATCCGGGCCCGGGCCTCGTCCTCGCGCATGCCACGCGAGGTCACGAGGCGCTCGAGCCGCACGCCCTCGGGGGCGACGACCACGGCGACGAGGTGGAAGGACTCGGCCTGACCGGTCTCGACGAGCAGCGGGATGTCGTGCACGACGACGGCGCGCGGGTCACGCGCGGCGACGAGGGCCTCGCGCTCGGCCGACAGGCGACGGACCTCCGGGTGGACGATCCCGTTGAGCCGGCGCCGCGCCTCGTCGTCGCCGAACACGATGGTCCCGAGCCGTGCACGGTCGAGCGACCCGTCGGGTGCGAGGACGCCGTCGCCGAAGGCCTGGACGACCTCCTCGAGGCCCACGGTGCCGGGCGCGACGGCCTCACGGGCGAGCACGTCGGCGTCGATGACGCAGGCCCCGAGCTCGGCGAACCGATCGAGGGCCACGGACTTTCCTGCTGCGATCCCGCCGGTCAGGCCTACGCGAAACATGGGTCCATCCTGCCAGTCATGCCCCGTGCGCACGCCTCGAGGAGGCACCGGCCTCCCCCGCCACGACGCGCAGCAGGCGCAGGAGCTCGTGCCGGTCGTCGGCGTCGAGGCGCGAGAGCAGGGTGCCCGCGCTCGTCTCACGCTCGGCGGCGACCGCAGCGAGGGTCTCGCGCCCCTCGTCGGTGAGCTCGACGAGGGTCGCGCGCCGGTCGGTCGGGTCCGGCAGCCTGCGCACGAGCCCGGCGGCCTCGGCATCGTCGACCTTGGACGTCACGGACCGCGGGGCGACGTCGAGGATGCCGGCCAGCGCGCCGGGCCGCTGAGGGCCGTCGCAGCGGTCGAGCGCCCGCAGCATGCGGTACTGCCCGGGCGTGGTCCGGGCGCGCTCGAGCCGCTCCCCCGCCTCCCTCCGGACGGCGCGCATCGCGGCGTGCAGCAGGGTGAGGAACTCGGCGTTCTCGGCGTCGAAGTCTGTCGTCACAGGCACGAGACTAGCCGTCCGACGACCTCTTGTGAACCAACTCATGGTGAGGTAGGCTCACTAACGGCGTCGAGGCCCCTCCTCCGCCGACCTCCCCTCCGACCCCCAGGAGGCTCCATGTCCTTCCCCTCGTCCTTCGGTGGCGGCTCCGGCATGCGCACCTTCCGCCAGGACTCGTCCGTGGCCAAGCAGCGGCTCCACCGCGGCACGGTCCGACGCATCCTCGCCTTCGCGCGCCCCTACAAGGCGCAGCTCGCGGTGTTCCTCGTGCTCATCGCCCTCAACGCCGCGGCAGGCGCCGTGACCCCGCTCCTGTTCAAGTCGCTCATCGACAACGGCATCACGGCCGGCCGTGTCGACGTCGTCGTCGAGATCTCGCTCGTCGTCGCCGGCATCGCGCTCGTGTCCGGTCTGCTCAGCATCGGCGAGCGCTGGTTCTCCGCCCGGGTGGGCGAGGGACTCATCTTCGACCTGCGCACCGCGGTCTTCGACCACGTGCAACGCATGCCGCTCGCCTTCTTCAGCCGGACGCGCACGGGTGCCCTCGTCCAGCGCCTCAACGGCGACGTCCTGGGTGCCCAGCAGGCGTTCACCTCGACGCTGTCCAACGTCTTCTCGAACCTGCTCACGGTCGTGTTCGTGCTCGCCGCGATGCTCTCGATGTCCTGGGAGCTGACCCTCATCGCGCTCGCCCTGCTCCCCGTGTTCGTGCTCCCCGCACGCTGGGTCGGCCGCAAGCTGGCCGGCATCACGCGCGAGAGCTACGCCCTCAACGCCGACGCCGCGCAGATGATGAACGAGCGCTTCAACGTCGCGGGCGCGCACCTGGTCAAGATCTTCGGCCGTCCCGAGCAGGAGTCGGCGACGTACGCCGAGCAGGCCGGCCGTGTGCGCGACATCGGCGTGACCTCGGCCATGTACGCGACCGTGTTCCGCGTCGCGCTCACGACGGTCGCCTCGGTCGCCGTCGCGATCGTCTACGGGCTCGGCGGCGTCATGGCCATCCGCGGCACGCTCACGGTCGGCGTCGTCGTCGCCCTCACGGCCTACCTCGCCCGCCTCTACGGGCCCCTCACCGCGCTGTCGAACGTCCAGGTGGACGTCATGACCGCGCTCGTGAGCTTCGAGCGCGTCCTCGAGGTCCTCGACCTCGAGCCGTCGGTCACCGACGCGCCGGACGCGCGCGACCTGTCCGACGACGTCGCTCGCCACGGCGCGACCCTCGCCCTCGAGCACGTCACCTTCCGCTATCCCGGCGCCGCCGACGTCTCGCTCGCCTCGCTCGAGGCCGTCGCGACCGTGAGCTCGGACCCGACCAGCGACACCCTGACGGACGTCTCGTTCGACGTCCCCGCTGGTGCGATGGTCGCGGTCGTGGGCCCCTCCGGTGCGGGCAAGACCACGATCTCCCAGCTCGTCACGCGGATGTACGACCCCACGGGCGGCGCCGTGCGCATCGCCGGGCGCGACCTGCGCGAGGTCACCCAGCGCTCGCTGCAGGACACCGTGGGCGTCGTCTCCCAGGAGGCCCATCTCTTCCACGACACGATCGCCGGCAACCTGCGCTACGCGAGGCCGGACGCCACGGACGCCGAGCTCTGGACGGCGCTGCGCCAGGCGCACGTCGCCGATCTCGTCGAGTCCCTGCCCGCCGGCCTCGAGACCGTGGTCGGCGACCGTGGCTATCGGCTCTCGGGAGGCGAACGTCAGCGGCTCGCGATCGCGCGCCTGTTCCTCAAGGCGCCGGCCCTCGTCGTCCTCGACGAGGCGACCGCGCACCTCGACTCCGAGTCGGAGGCGGCGGTCCAGCTCGCGCTGGACGCCGCTCTCGACGGTCGGACGTCCCTCGTCATCGCCCACCGGCTGTCCACGATCCGCCAGGCCGACATGATCGTCGTGCTCGACCAGGGGCGCGTCGTGGCGACAGGCACCCACGCCGACCTCCTGCGGCTCGGTGGTCTCTACGCCGAGCTCTACCGGACGCAGTTCGCGACGGGCGACACGGCGGGCCCGTCCGACGAGGCGCGCGGGCCCCAGGACGCCGAGGAGAGCGTCGCGGTCTGACTCGCTCCTGGTCAGGCGAAGCGGCCCAGCCACAGCCCGGCGAGAGCGAGGGCCGCGATGGTCTCCCCGTCGCGGATGGTCCCGGCCGAGATCATCGCCAACGCCTCGGCGAACGGCACGGCCTCGACACGCGAGATGCCCTCCTCGGCCTGGCTCGACGACAGCCCCCGCACCGCGCGGTCCGGCGCATCGCTCCCGCTGGCCCCCCGCCGGTTCAGCGTCCCCGTCAGCCCCCGAGCCACGAACACGTGCTCGGGGGCGCTTGCGACTCCGATGAGAGCGTCCATACCACCGACCCGTGTCCACTCCCGGGCGCGGAGCCCCGTCTCCTCGAGGAGCTCCCGCTGGGCCGCGACGACGGGCTCCTCACCGTCGCTCGCCCCGGCCGGGACCTCGATCGAGAGCGTGTCGGTGGTGTAGCGGTGCTGCGTCACGAGCACCACCTCGTCGGCGTCCGTGAGGGCCACGACGAAGACCGCGGGCCATCGCAGCTCGACGACCCCGTAGATGCCCGGCGCACCGTCAGGCCGGGTCACGCGGTCCTCCCGCACCCTGATCCACGGGTTCTCGTAGGCGGTGCGGGTGCTCTCGGTGGTCCACTGCATCGTCACAGCCTAGGGGCCATCCCCGGCACTCCTCGCCCTTGCCCTCGACGGGTAGGAGCCGGTCCCGGGGACGACGACGGCCCGCCACCCGCGGGGGGGGGGCCTCGTCATGACATCACCCTGGCCGTGAGGCCAGGAGGAGATCAGTTACCGGTGAGCTTCTCGCGCAGAGCGGCGAGCGCCTCGTCGGAAGCCAGCGTGCCGGCAGCCTCCTCCTGGACCGGGGTCGAGGAGTAGGTGGCAGCGGAGCTCGCGGACTCGCCCGAGGTGGCAGCCTCGTCGTCGGCCTTGAGAGCCTCGGCGACCTGCTTGCGGTGAGCCTCCCAGCGCTCGTGAGCCTTCGCGTACTGCGACTCCCACGTCTCGCGCTGCGACTCGAAGCCCTCGAGCCACTCGTTGGTCTCGGGGTCGAAGCCCTCGGGGTACTTGTAGTTCCCCTGCTCGTCGTACTCGGCAGCCATGCCGTACAGCGCGGGGTCGAAGTCGTCCGACTCCGGGTCCACGCCCTCGTTGGCCTGCTTGAGCGACAGCGAGATGCGGCGACGCTCGAGGTCGATGTCGATGACCTTGACGAAGACCTCGTCACCGACGTTGACGACCTGCTCGGGCAGCTCGACGTGGCGGACAGCCAGCTCGGAGATGTGCACGAGACCCTCGATGCCGTCCTCGACGCGAACGAACGCACCGAACGGAACGAGCTTCGTGACCTTGCCCGGCACGACCTGACCGATGGCGTGCGTACGGGCGAAGGTCTGCCACGGGTCCTCCTGCGTCGCCTTCAGCGACAGGGAGACGCGCTCGCGGTCGAAGTCGACGTCCAGGACCTCGACCGTGACCTCCTGGCCCACCTCGACGACCTCGGAGGGGTGGTCGATGTGCTTCCAGGACAGCTCGGAGACGTGCACCAGACCGTCGACGCCGCCGAGGTCCACGAACGCACCGAAGTTGACGATCGAGGAGACGACACCGGGGCGCACCTGGCCCTTCTGCAGGGTCTGCAGGAAGGTCGAGCGAACCTCGGACTGCGTCTGCTCGAGCCACGCACGACGCGACAGGACGACGTTGTTGCGGTTCTTGTCGAGCTCGATGATCTTCGCCTCGATCTCCTTGCCGACGTACGGCTGGAGGTCGCGGACGCGGCGCATCTCCACCAGCGACGCGGGCAGGAAGCCGCGCAGGCCGATGTCGAGGATGAGGCCGCCCTTGACGACCTCGATGACGGTGCCGGTGACGACGCCGTCCTCTTCCTTGATCTTCTCGATCGTGCCCCAGGCACGCTCGTACTGAGCGCGCTTCTTGGAGAGGATCAGGCGACCTTCCTTGTCCTCCTTCTGGAGGACGAGGGCCTCGACTGCGTCACCGACCTTGACGACGTCCCCGGGGTCCACGTCGTGCTTGATGGACAGCTCGCGGGAGGGGATGACGCCCTCGGTCTTGTAGCCGATGTCGAGGAGAACCTCGTCACGGTCGACCTTGACGATCGTGCCTTCGACGATGTCACCGTCATTGAAGTACTTGATGGTGGCGTCGATGGCGGCAAGGAAGTCCTCTTCGGTGCCGATGTCGTTGATGGCAACCTGAGGTGCGGACTTCGCGGGGGTGGAGATGGTCATTGAGTTCGATGCTCCGATGCGGACAGGAAGTAGTTCGGATAGGGATGCTGCTGTGGTGGTCACCACCGGTGACCTCCGCTCCGAGCACGGAACGGCCCCGCCACGACGAACACGACGGACGCGTCACGTCTCAGGCAGGGGGTAGGGCGGTAGGCGCACTGCACCGTCAGACATCTTATCGACGGAAAGGCGACGCGGTCAAAGGGAGCCGGACCGGTGCACGCGCTCTCACCCGCTCGCCGCGTCGAAGCCCGCCCGACCACCGCCCCCGGTGCCGATCCCGGCCTGGAGCATGGACGTGCGACGGCTGCCCGTGGGCTCCACGGGCGGCCGTCTCACATCCGCCGCCGAGGCGGCGACGAGGGTCAGGACAGGGCGTGCGCGACCCGCAGCAGCTCGGCGGGAACGTGCTTGACCTTGCCGGCGATCTCGTCGAGCGGGACGAGCACGACGCTCTCCCCGCGCAGCGCCGTCATGACCTTCGACTCGCCCCGCGAGATCGCGTCGACCGCGGCCACGCCGAACCGGCTGCCGAGGATGCGGTCCGTGGGGGTCGGCTCCCCGCCGCGCTGGACGTGGCCGAGGACGGTCAGGCGTGTGTCGAACCCGGTGCGCCTGGCGATCTCGGCCGAGACGCGCTCACCGATCGACCCCGCGATGATCTCGCCGTACTTGCCGAGCTCCTGCGTGAAGTTCATGCTGCTGCCCTCGCGCGGCACGGCTCCCTCCGCGACGACCACGATCGAGAAGTTGGCGTGCGCACGGTGGCGGTGACGCAGGAACTTCTCGATGGCGTCCATGTCGAACGGGTCCTCGGGGGCGAGCACGACCTCGGCACCGCCGGCGATGCCGGCGTTCACGGCGATCCAGCCCGCGTGGCGCCCCATCACCTCGACGACCATGACGCGGTTGTGGCTCTCCGCGGTCGTGTGGACGCGGTCGATCGCCTCGGTCGCGATGTTGACGGCCGTGTGGAAGCCGATCGACAGGTCGGTCCCCTCCACGTCGTTGTCGATCGTCTTGGGGATCGCGACGATGTTGACGCCCGCGTCCGCGACCTTGCTCGCAGCGTGCAGCGTGCCGTCGCCGCCGATGCAGATCATGGCGTCGAGACGCTCGGCCTCGACCGTCGCGAGGACCGCGTCGATCCCGCCGTCGGAGGCGTGGGGGTGGAAGCGGGCTGTCCCCAGGAGCGTTCCCCCGACGGGCAGCACGTTACGGATGTCCTGGCGCCCGAGCGGGAGGATGTCGCCGTCGACGACGCCCTTCCAGCCGTTGCGGAACCCGATGATGGTGTGTCCGTACTCGCCCATCCCCTGCTTGACGACGGCCCTGATGGCCGCGTTCAAACCGGGGCAGTCCCCGCCACCTGTGAGCAGACCGATGCGCAACTCGAACCTCGTCTCGTGATGAGTGATCGTCGGAAGGCGGACCAGCGCCATCGCTCGACCGACCAGCCCCCACCCTATCGATCACCTGGGGCGATACCGCGGAACGACCCTCCTCGCGAGACGATGGATGCATGACGGATGAGACGATCGGGTCGGTCGGGTACCGCGACGTGCCCGCTGAGCAGGGTGGGGCCGCGAGCCGCACGTGGTGGGACGCCAACGCCGAGGAGTACCTCGACGAGCACGGGGACTTCCTCGGCGCGGTCGACTTCTGCTGGTGCCCCGAGGGGCTGCGCGAGTCCGAGGCGCACCTGCTGGGCGACCTCGACGGCCGCCGCGTGCTCGAGGTCGGCGCCGGCGCGGCACAGTGCTCGCGCTGGCTCGCGTCGCGCGGCGTCGAGGTGGTCGCGACCGACGTGTCGGGCGGCATGCTCGCCACGGGGGCGCGGCTCAACGCCGCGACGGGCGTCGCCGTGCCGCTCGTCCAGGCCGACGCGCGCAGGCTCCCGTTCGCCGACGGGAGCTTCGACGTCGCGTTCACGTCGTTCGGCGCCATCCCCTTCGTGCCCGACGCCGCGGCGATCCACCGGGAGGCCGCTCGCGTCCTGCGCCCCGGCGGGGCATGGGTGTTCTCGGTGACGCACCCCTCGCGCTGGGCGTTCCCCGACGACCCGAGCGAGCACGGGCTCACGGCGAACCGCTCGTACTTCGACCGGCGCCCCTACGTCGAGACCGACACGGCCGGACGCGTGACCTACGCCGAGTACCACCGCACGTTCGGCGACCATGTGCGCGAGGTCGTGGGCGCCGGTCTCGTGGTCGAGGACGTGGTCGAGCCCGAGTGGCCCGTCGACAACCAGGAGGTCTGGGGCGGATGGGGGCCGGTCCGGGGCGCGTACCTGCCGGGCACGGCGATCTTCCGGACGCGCCGGGCGTCCTGAGGCCACCGGGCCGCCCGTCCCTGGTCGACGGCGCGGACGCCCGCGGCGGGCGTCGGCGCGCGCTGCTCACGCCCGGCACGGTGAATGTCACCATGGGTTGACACTCGTGGAGGCGTCAACTTATGTTGACAGGGTGGCGCGTACCACCCGACCGGAGGACACCCGATGAAGGAGCCCGACATGACGACACTCGTCCGCGCGGCCGACGACGACGACCCGCTGCACGCCCTCGCGGCCCTCCGCGACCTGCGGCACGAGGCCGACCGGCGCGAGGCGCTCGTGGTCCGGCGCGCACGTTCCCGGGGCATCTCCTGGGCCGCGATCGCGACGATCCTCGGGGTCAGCCGCCAGGCCGTCCACAAGAAGTACGGCGGATCGCGCTTCGTCCGGTCATGAGCATCGACCGGGCGCCGGGCGGGGGCTCGCGCACCCGCCCGGCAACTGGCCGTGACTCAGTGGCCCGCGTCGTGCCAGGTGCGTCCTGCCCCCACCGAGACGTCCAGGGGCACGGAGAGCTCGGCTGCGGCGCCCATCTCACGGCGCAGGAGCTCCTCGACGGCGTCCCGCTCTCCCGGGGCGACCTCGACCACGAGCTCGTCGTGCACCTGGAGGAGCAGGCGCGAGCGCAGGTCCTGCTCGTCGAGCGCGCGCTGGACCCCCAGCATGGCGACCTTGATGATGTCGGCCGCGCTGCCCTGGATGGGGGCGTTGAGCGCCATGCGCTCGGCCATGTCGCGGCGCTGGCGGTTGTCGCTCGTGAGGTCGGGCAGGTAGCGCCGACGACCCAGGATCGTCGCGGTGTAGCCCGTGACCCTGGCTTCGTCGACGACTCCCGTGAGGTAGTCGCGCACGCCGCCGAAACGCTTGAAGTAGTCCTCCATGAGGCCCGCTGCCTCCCCGACGGAGATGTTGAGCTGCTGCGAGAGGCCGAACGAGGACAGGCCGTACGCCAGGCCGTAGGACATGGCCTTGATCTTGGAGCGCATGGCCGGGGTGACCTGGTCCGTGGGGACGTCGAACACGCGCGAGCCCACGTAGCTGTGCAGGTCCTCGCCCGAGCGGAACGCCTCGATGAGCCCTTCGTCGCCCGACAGGTGCGCCATGATGCGCATCTCGATCTGGCTGTAGTCCGCCGTCAGCAGCGTCTCGTAGCCCTCGCCGACCACGAACGCCCGGCGGATCCGTCGGCCGGCCTCGGTGCGGATGGGGATGTTCTGCAGGTTCGGGTCGGTCGAGCTCAGCCGCCCCGTCGCCGCGATGGTCTGCTGGAACGTCGTGTGGATGCGTCCGTCAGGTGCGACCGACTTGAGCAGGCCCTCGACCGTCTGGCGCAGGCGCGTGGCGTCGCGGTGCGCGAGCAGGTGCTCGAGGAACGGGTGGCCGGTCTTGGCGAACAGGTCCGCCAGGGCCGCGGCGTCCGTGGTGTAGCCGGTCTTGATCTTCTTGGTCTTGGGCATGCCCAGCTGGTCGAACAGGACCTCCTGGAGCTGCTTGGGCGAGCCCAGGTTCACCTCGCGGCCGATCACGTCGTAGGCCTCGGAGGCGGCGGCCGCCACGAGCTCGCCGAAGTGCTTCTCGAGCTCGGTGAGGTACTCGACGTCCGCGGCGATGCCGCGCGCCTCCATGCGGGCGAGCACGTCGACGAGCGGGAGCTCGAGGTCCTTGAGCAGGTGGTCCGCGCCCCGGTCGCGCAGCTCCCCCACCAGCACCTCCGAGAGGTCGAGGACGCCGGTGGCCCGCACGGCGTCCCGCTTGTCCTCGCCCGAGCCGTCGAGCGACAGGTCGAGCGCCCCCTGGGGCTCGTCGACCTCCTCGACGCGCAGCTCACGCTTGAGGTGCCGGATCGCGAGGTCCCCCAGGTCGTAGCCGCGCTGGTCGGGGTGGCACAGGTAGGCCGCCAGCTCGGTGTCGAACACGACCCCCTGCAGGTCGAAGCCGCGAGCGGCGAGCTCGTGCCAGGTCGCCTTGGCGCCGTGGACCACCTTGGGTGCGTCGGCGTCCGCGAGCCACGCCGACAAGGCCTGCTCGTCGACGACCGCGACGTCGGCGAGGTCCACGGCGACGGCCGCGGCGCCGTCGTCCGCCACCGCGAGCGACCACGCGTCACCGCCGACCGGGGCGGCCTTGCCCGCGACCACGAGGCCCACGGGGCGCTCCTTACGGGCCGTGAGCCAGCCGCCGAGCTCGCCCTGCCCGAGCGTCGCGAGCGAGACGTCGAAGCCCTCCTCGACGTCCTCCTCCCCCTCCGGGGCGAGCGCGAACAAGCGCTCGCGCAGGGCCGTGAACTCCAGGGCGTCGAACACACGGTGCATGGCCTCGCGGTCCCACGGCTGGGCCAGCAGGTCGTCCGGGCCGAGCGGGAGCTCCATGTCCGTCAGCAGGGCGTTGAGCTGCCGGTTCAGGCGCACCTGGTCGAGATTGGCCCGCAGGTTCTCCCCCGCCTTGCCCGTGATCTTGTCGGCCGAGGCCAGCACGCCGTCCAGGCCGTCGTACGCGTTGATCCACTTGGCGGCCGTCTTGGGGCCCACGCCCGGGATGCCCGGCAGGTTGTCGCTCGTCTCCCCCACCAGGGCCGCGAGGTCCGGGTAGCGCTCGGGCGGGACGCCGTACTTCTCGAGCACCGCGTCCGGCGTCATGCGCGCAAGCGTCGAGACACCGACCTTCGGGTAGAGCACCGTGACGTCGTCCCGGACGAGCTGGAACGAGTCGCGGTCCCCCGAGCAGATCAGGACCTCCATGCCCACGGCCGCGGCCTGCGTCGCGAGGGTCGCGAAGATGTCGTCCGCCTCGAAGTTCTCCTTCTGCAGGACGGGGATGTTGAGCGTCTCGAGGATGTCCTTGATGAGCGGGACCTGGCCCTTGAAGGGCTCGGGGCTGGCGTCGCGCGTGCCCTTGTACGTCGGCAGGACCTCGGTGCGGAACGACGCGCGCCCCGCGTCGAACGCGACCGCGACGTGCGTCGGCTTCTCGTCGCGCAGCAGGTTCGTCAGCATCGAGACGAACCCGTAGACGGCGTTCGTCGACTGACCGGTGGTCGTCGAGAACTTCTCGACCGGCAGGGCGAAGTAGGCCCGGTAGGCCATCGAGTGTCCGTCGATCAGCAGGAGGCGAGGTCGCGCAGTGGTGGTCACGAGTGCAAACCTATCCGCTATGACTGACACGTACGGAGCCGAGAGCCCGACCACCTCCCCCGACGACGCGGCGCTCGAGGCGCTGCGTGCGAGCACCGTGGGCACCCTCATCGAGCGCATGGGCATCACGCTCGACGACGTCGCCCCCCACCGCGTGACCGGCAGCATGCCGGTCGCCGGGAACACCCAGCCCGCGGGGCTGCTGCACGGCGGCGCGTCGGTCGTGCTCGCCGAGACGCTGGGCTCGATCGCGGCCCAGATCCATGCGGGCGAGGGCCGCGCGGCCGTGGGTATCGAGATCAACGCCACACACCACCGCGGGGTGCGTTCGGGCGCGGTGCACGGCGTCGCGACCGCGCTCCATCTCGGGCGCACCACGGCGAGCTACGAGATCGTCGTCGTCGACGACGAGGACCGCCGCGTGTGCACCGCACGCCTGACGTGCATGGTGCTCGACGGGCGCTGAGCCTCCTCACGGACGCTCAGCGGCCTGGGGTCTCTCCTGCGCCGGCGACGCCCCGACGGCGAAGGGCCGGGCTCGTAGGACGAGCCGGGCCCTTCGCGTGGATCGGGGTCAGCGGACCGCGGGCTCGCTCACGAGCGGAACGTCGAGACCGGCGGCAGCCTCGCGACGGTAGTCGTCCTGGAAGGCCCGGAGGTCGACGGGACCCGTCTGACCGTCGGTCCGCGCCTTGCGGCGGCGCGCGATGAGGTCCTCCAGGCTGCGGGCGCCCCGACGCAGGGTTCCCGAGTCAGCGGCGAGACGGCGCTGGAGCACCGACGTCGAGACGACGCGGTGCCCGGCGGCCGGCGCGAAGCCGAGCCGCGCGAGGAAGCGCTGCACGCCCCGGGAGCCCGGGATCGGTACCGAGAAGACGTCGATCGCGCCGTGCTCGGCCGCGAGGTCGGCGGTCGCCGTGAGCAGTGCGTGCCCCACCCCGCGGCGCCGTGCGTCCTGCGACACGTAGAGCGCCTCGATGTACAGGCTCGGCTCGTCGTTGAAGAGGTGCGGGTCGAGCACACGGGCGAGGAGGAAGCCGACCGGGACGTCGTCGTGGAAGGCGACGAGCGCCGTACCGCCGGGGACCGACAGGAGGACCCGGAGCTGGCGGACCAGCTTGGACTCGTCCGAGAGGCAGACCTGAGGGCCGGCCGCGGACTCGCGGCGCGCCTCGGCACAGAGTGCAGCGACACCAGGGAGGTCGTCGCCGACCGCAGGCCTGACCACTACTGCTGCACGCACGTGGAACCTCCTCGTAGGATCCTCCGACCGCGGAGCACCCCGGCGGCAGCAGAGCTATCTGCCACCGACGAGCGCCCCCGGTCATCGATCGACTGATGCTTCGTGGGAGTCCGGATCGTCGAACTCGTCGTCCTGGACACCTGTCCATGACGATAGCCTTCTTGAGCGTCCCGAACAAAGAGGCTGTTCACGACCCGATTCACGCCGTGCCGCACCGGATCAGGCGCCGCCGACCTGCTCGATGACGGCGTCCGCGACCTCTCGCATGGTCAGGCGACGGTCCATGGACGTCTTCTGGATCCAGCGGAAGGACTCGGGCTCGGAGAGGCCCATCTTGGTCATGAGGAGGCCCTTGGCGCGGTCGACGCGCTTGCGGGTCTCGAACCGCTCGGCCAGGTCCGCGACCTCGGCCTCGAGCGCGCTGATCTGCGAGTAGCGGGAGATCGCGATCTCCACGGCCGGCAGCAGGTCGGCGGGGCTGAAGGGCTTGACGACGTACGCCATCGCGCCGGCGTCGCGGGCACGCTCGACCAGCTCGGTCTGCGAGAACGCCGTCAGGAGCACCACGGGGGCGACGTGCGCCTTGCCGATCCGCTCGGCCGCCGAGATGCCGTCGAGCTCGGGCATCTTGACGTCCATCACGACGACGTCGGGCTTGAGCTCCAGCGCGAGCTTGACCGCGGTCTCACCGTCGCCCGCCTCGCCGACGACGTCGAAGCCCGCCTCGCGGAGCGTCTCGACGACGTCCATGCGGATCAGCGCCTCGTCCTCCGCGACGACGGCACGGCGGGCGGGGCGACCGCCCGACGGCGCAGCGGGGGCCTCGGGCTCAACGCTCGGTTCGGGCTGGATCAGGGGGGGCAGGTCGAGCGGTGCCGTGGCATCGGGCTGCGCGTTGTCGTCACTCACGTCCCTCATCGTAGTGGGAGAACCCCTCGATCGCCCTGCACCTGGGGTGTGATTCTCGTTTCGTCCCGGTTCTGTGGTTCGATGGTCCACGCACCGCAGCGGACTCCTCGTGATCCCCTGACGGCCCGTGCCCCGGTAGCCCAACCGGCAGAGGCGTTCGGCTCAAACCCGATCCAGTGTGGGTTCGAATCCCACCCGGGGCACCCCAAGATGCAGGTCAGCGCGTTGGCGCCTGGCCTGCATCGTCGTCCCCGGGGCGAGATCAGGGCTGGTCACCGAAAGCTCGAGGCCGTCGTCCTGTGAACGAGGCTCTCCCTAGGGCACGCAGCTGTGGCCCGCGCTCCGTCCACGACGATATTCCCTCGCGGCGCTGGTGCGCGTTCCTCCAGGATCTCGGCATGCTCCCGCTCTCCGAGATCCACGCCATGCACCAGTCCGTCGACGACGGGTGGCGCAGCCCTGTCGCCGACGCCGTCGCGACCCGTTGGGGCATCGCCCCCGGCTCGGCCAGGTACTGGCGGTCGAGCGCGTCGCACGTGTTCGTCGTACCCCCGGGCTCCGACCCCCGAGGGGTTCTCTACCTGCGGTTCGTGCCAGCCACCTTGAGAGCACGAGCCTCGCTCGAGGTCCCGGCCGACCTGCTCGCAGCGCTCGGCGCGGACGCCGGCGTCGTCGTGCCGCTACCGTCCCTGGCCGGGAGGCTGGTCGAGACCATCCCCACCCCGCACGGGGACGTCCACGCGGTCGTCGTGCCCCGAGCGCCGGGCGCCGAGCTCGACGCCGACGACCTCACGACCGCCCAGGCCACGGCGTGGGGCTCGGCCCTTGCCCGGTTCCACCTGGCCGCGGCCCCGCACGCGCCGCTCGTCGCGAGCCTCGCCCGCCCCGAGCACGCCCGACCGAGGAACGGCGGCGACGCGTTCACGACCCTCGCGGACATCGCGGCCGGTGCCGGCGACGCCGCCCTGGCCGAGGCGGCAGTCCTGCTCTCCGCCGAGTGGGTCCTGGCCACCGCCGGGCTGCCCGGCGGCGTGCTGCACGGAGACTTCGAGCTGGACAACCTGCGGTTCGAGGACGGCCACATCGTGGCCTTCGACGTCGACGAGACGAGCATCGGACCGTACGCGCTCGACATCGCCTTCGCCGTGCGTGACCTCGTGGGCTCGCACGGAACGCTCGACGAGCCGGAGCGTCCCGCGCTTCTCAGCGCATTCCTCGAGGGATACCAGCAGGTGCGACCGCTGGGCGACGACGAACGCGACGTCCTGTCCCTGAGCAGCACGCACGTCTCCGCACGCTCCCTCGTGCACGGGCACGAGGTGCTCGACGCGGGCGACTCCCCCGACGACCCCGCGTGGCTGACCGACCTCCGGAGCAGCCTGGCCGAGCAGGACACCCGTTCTCGAGGCGTCCTGCTCGCTGCGGTCAGGCCCGCCTGACACGCGGACGGTCACGGCGACACGTCGCCTGGACCGCGAGCGTCACCTCCGTGGCTCCGGCCGGCGTCCGTCCATCGGCCTCGGGTCGAGCGACATCCCGACTTTCGGTCGAGGCGCGCACGCACCCGGTGCGAGAACGTGGAAGGTGCCGACACGAGGGGGTGCCGACGCCGACACGAGCACGCACCCCGAGGAGTCGTCGCACCATGACCATCACCCCCACCCGCCCGGAACGCGCCGACTCCCCGAAGCGCCCGGGTGGTCCTGGGCAGGCTCGTCCGGTCGGCCGGTTCCGGCACGACCTGGCCACAGGACGCTGGTGGTGGTCGTCCGAGACCTTCGCCCTGCACGGCTACGACCTGGACGAGATCACGCCGACCACGAACGTCTTCCTGGCGCTCCGCCACCCCGACGACCGCGCCGACGTCGAGGAGGTGCTCCGCCGCGCAGGCGAGGACGCGATGCCCTTCTCGAGCGTCCACCGCATCGAGACGGCCCGGGGCCGTGAGCGGACCCTGTGCCTCGTGGGACAGGGGCGGCGCGACCGCGACACGCACGAGGTCGTCGAGGTCATGGGGTACTTCACCGACCTCACGAGCGCCCTCGCCCGGCGGGCGGAGGTCATCGCGGGTGAGCAGATCCGCGCCGCTGCCGAGCATCGCGCAACGATCGAGCAGGCGAAGGGCGTCCTGGCCCTCACGTGCGACGTGAGCGCCAGCCGCGCCTTCAGCGTGCTGCGCGCCGCGTCGAACGACCACAACGTGCCGTTGCGCAGGCTGTCGGGATGGGTCGTCGAGCTGGCCGAGCGGCTCCCGGCCCCCGAGGACCATCGACGGTCGGTGAACGAGCTCCTGGACCGACCCCGCGAGCCCCGGCCTGCAGTCGACGTGCTCGACCGATCGGCCTGACCGACGGGTCACCGCGCGTCGTCGATCGCGCGCACCGCCGTCGTCGGGACACGACGATGCCCTCGTGAGCGCCGCCCCACCCCGTCGGGGAGGGAAAGGCGCTCACGAGGGCATCGGTGTCCCCCGAGAGGGACGAGGAGGCAAGCTGGCCGGGCGGCCGGCGGGACGCGCTGGAACACGCACCGTCGGCCACCCCGCCGGAGGAACCTCGGTCCGTCGTGCACGTGACGGGGACCACCCGCACGACGGACCGAGGCGGTCTCAGGAGTCGGCGCCGACGGTCACCCGCTCCGGGGTGGCGGTGGGAGCCTCGGCCTTGCGGTGCCGCAGCACACGACGCGTCACCATGAACCCGCCGGCCAGCACCAGGAGGCCGATCAGCACCGTCGCACCGATCTGGATGTAGACCCAGGTCGGCGGCGTGTAGGTGACCGTCGCCCCGGGCGCGAGCCCGTTCATGGCGTTGGAGTTGGCGACCGTGAACAGGATGTTGTGCGTCGCCTCACGGATGTCGCTGACCGCCTTGGCCGACGTGGTGTCCCCGAGGGACTTCGACGGCTGGAAGGTCAGGGTGAGGTCCGTGCCGGCGCTGATGCTCTGGTTCGGGTTCATGTACGGGTACAGGTTGAAGTCCGAGATCGCGAAGCCCTCGAAGCCCCACTCGGTACGCAGGACGTTCGTCATGAGCGCCTCGGAGCCACCGGCCCACGTGGCGCCGATGCGGTTGAACGAGCTCATGATGCTGCCCGCACCGATCGTCGTCTCCGAGATCGTTCCCTCGTCGTCGGACACGTACTGCACGTCCATGGTGATGCCCTTGACGGCCATCTCGAACGGCTTGAGGTAGATCTCCCGGATCGTCTGCTCGGTCGCCCACGTCGCGATGCCGTTGTTGACGCGGTTCGTCTCCTGCTCGTTGAGCGCGAAGTGCTTGAGCGCGGTGTAGACACCCTTCGTCGCGGCGCCGTTGGCCACCGAGGTCGCCATCGCGCCCGAGAGGAACGGGTCCTCCGAGTAGTACTCGAAGTTGCGACCACCGAACGGCGAACGGTGCAGGTTCATCGCCGGCGCGTACCAACCGTTGATGCCCTTGAACATCGCCTCGTTGCCGAGCATCTCGCCCATGGCCGCACCGAGCTCGACGTCCCACGTCTGCGCGATGAGGAACTCCGAGGGGTAGGCCACTCCGTTGATCGAGGAGTTGATGAACGAGGAGAAGCCGGCGGGCCCGTCGGGCTCGACGGTCTGCGGCTTGGCGATCGAGCCGATAGCGGCCGTCTGGTAGGCGCCGTTGAGCAGCATGGACGTCATGTCGCCGACGGAGACCGCGTCGAGCAGCTCGTCCCACTTCGGGTCGTCCTTGGGCAGGCCGCGCATGTCGACGAGGGTCAGGTCCGTCTGCGCACCGGTCGTGGGCTTCTCGCCCTCGAACGCCGCCGCTGCCGCCTCGAGGTCCCAGGGCTCGAAGCCCTTCTGGACGGCCTCGTCGGCGACGAGCATGTCCGCGGTCGGCGCCTTCGGGAACGTCCCGGCGAAGTCCGCGCGGGACATCGACAGGATCTTGCCGTCGGGCGGCTCGGCGCTGAACTGCGCCGAGACGTCGTCGAACTGGTTCGTGACCTCGGCGAGGTCCGTCGCACGGTGGTCGTCACCCGAGTACACGACGTCGGAGTCGACCGTGTAGACGACCGGCTCCGTGCCCGGAGCGACGGTGTGGGAGTCGGTCCGCAGCGAGATGCTGTAGTCGCCCGCCTCGAGGACGTACGCCTTGTTACCCAGGTGGTCGTAGGACGCCATGTCCTCGACGGCGAGGTCGATCGTGACCGTCTCGCTCGCGCCGGGCTCCAGGAGCCCCGTCTTGGTGAAGCCACCGAGCACGACCTCGGACTTCTCGATGCCGCCCGCCGTGTAGGGAGCGGAGTAGTAGAGCTCGACGACGTCCTTGCCCGCGGTGGCGCCCGTGTTCGTGACCTCGACCGTCACGGAGATCTTCCCGTCGACCTCGCCGGCCTCGGTGCTGACGACCTTCCAGGCGAAGTCGGAGTAGCTCAGGCCGTACCCGAAGGGGTAGACGACGGCCTCGTCGTAGTCGATGAAGCCCTCGGCCGCCGCGGTCTCGTAGTAGCGGTAGCCGAAGTAGATGCCCTCGGCGTAGTTCACGAACGGGGCGTCGGACGTGAGCGTCGCGTTGGAGGTGGCCTTCTCGATCGCCGGGACCGGGAAGGACGCCTCGATGTTGTCGTAGACGAACCCGCCGAAGTTGGCGAACGTCGGGTCGGCCGTGAAGTCGGCAGCCCACAGGTCTGCGGTGCGGCCGGACGGGTTCACGTCGCCCGCCAGGATGCGCCCCAGGGCACTGAGGCCCGTGGCGCCCGGCGAACCGGCCAGCAGGATCGAGTCGATCTCAGGGTCGTCCTGCAAGGCGCCCATCTCGATGGTCGTGGAGGAGTTGACGACGACGACCACGTTCTCGAAGCTCGACTTCGCGAGCTCGATCATGTCCTTCTCGTCCTGGTTCAGCTCGAGCTGGTGCTGACCGGGTGCGGCGTTGTCGTCCCAGCCGGTCATGTCCTGCGTGAGGTCGCCGCCCTCACCACCGGGCCGACCGACGAACACGACGGCGGCGTCGGAGTAGTCGGCGAACGACGCGGACTGCGCCTCGTACTCGCCCACCGGCAGCTCACCGATGTAGTAGGTGGAGATGTCGGGGCGGTCCATCTCGATGTAGCCCCGAGGGTTCTCCGCAGCGAACTCCTCGATCGTGGTGAAGACCTGGTCGTTCACCTCGAAGCCGGCGTTCTCCAGCCCGGCACGGGCGGTGACCGCCGAGTTCGTGTCGACCGAGCCGGAGCCGGAGCCTCCGAACACCGGGTCCGCAGCCGCGCGTCCCAGCATCGTCACGCGCGAGCTCGTCGCCAGGGGAAGCGTGCCCGCCTCGTTCTTGGCCAGGACGATGCCGCCTGCCGCGATCTCCTCGACGAGGGACTTGGCCGCCTCGTCGACCTCCTCGATGCTGCCGAAGTCGGACGTGTAGTACTCGGTGTCCCAGCCGGCGGACTCGGCCGCGTTCGTGAACTCGTACGTACCGGAACCGAACTGGGACGCGACCCAGCCGCCGGCGACGTTGAGCGCCACGTTCGCGACGACCGTCACCACCGTCACCGTGGCGAGGGCGGGGGCCCAGATCCACAGGTACTTCTTGTTCGACATCGGCTTCTTCTGCCGGTCGGCGTTGTTCGCCTTGGCGTTCACTGCATTCCTCCTCGAGTGCGGGCAGCGATCAGGTCATGGGGATCGCCGGCTTGCGCCGCGGACGTGACGCACTGCCAGCGTCTCGTCGTGATGGGTCGACGGCCCGGTCCCGCGGACGTCGTCTGGCCAGGGACCGGGCGGTGCTCCGTGGAGCTACTCCGAGACCTCGGAGATCTTTCCGTCCTGGTCGATCTGCCACGTCTGGCCGGTGGCGGCCGAGTCGCCCTCGATCGTGAACTTGCCGTCCTTGATGTCGACCGTGCCCTGCACGCGCGACGCGGCGTCCGAGGCCGTGTAGGGCACCACGAGGAGGCCGTACTTGACGGTCGGGGCCTTGACGTCGCTGGCAAGCATAATCTGGGCCCAGGAGTCGTCCTCGGCCAGGGCGTCCGCCACGGCCGTCTTGGCGTTCTCGAGGTCTTCCTTGATGTCGACGTCGGCGGCCTGCTCCGCGGAGGCGTTCGCGCCGGAGTCGCTGTCGCCGCTGCCGCAGGCGGTGAGCCCGAAGAGCCCCGTCAGGCCCAGCACGACGCCGAGGCCGGTGGTCAGCACCTTGTTCTGCTTCACTTCTGCTCCTTGGTGAGTTCTGGCCGCGAGAACGTCCCGCAGCCTTACGGGTGTACCGGGGCGTCCACGGGACACCCCGGTACCCGGGTGGCCGACGACTCGCGCCGTCGGCCGCCCGTGCGTTGCCGTCAGTCCGTGATCGGCCCCGCGTAGTTCAGGCCGAAGCCGTAGTCGTACGAGCTGCCCGCTGCGTCCGTGTAGGGCGTCATGTCCTTCGAGACGTCCTCGAGCTGAGCCTCGACCGTGTCCATGTCCTTCGGGAACTGGATCGGCAGGCGGCCCTGCGGCTCGTAGAGGCCGAGCGCGACCTCGATGAGCGCCTGGTCGCTGGTGCCGAAGCCCACGACGATGGCGTCGGACTTGCCCTCGAACTCGGACGGGACGACCGGGTTGATCGCCTTGAGGACCGTGATCACGGGGATGTCCTTGCCGGTGGCCTCGACGGCAGCCGTGGCGCGCTCGAACGCGTCCAGGTCGGACTCGTTCGCGATCTTCGAGGTGTTACCGAAGTACGAGCGGTTCTGCTTGGTGCCGTCGGCCAGGATGTCGCCCGAGAGGGAGACCTTGCGGACGTGCTCGCCGTCAGCCGTGTACGGGCGGTACTGCAGCGACAGCGGGTACCAGGTGTCGTTCTCCAGGTCGTGACCGATGTTGGAGAAGTTGCCGCCGTTGTCCGGGGAGTCCATGCCCACGAGGACGACGTCGACGTCGGTGAGGTCGGGAGCGGTGTAGCTGGTCACGACGCCCTCGGCGTCGGTCACGGCCTCGTCGGTGACGACCTTGCCGAAGTACTTCTCGGCGGTCTCGATGTCGATGCTCGGTGCCTCGGTGTACTCACCGGGACCGAACGCGCCGGCGAAGCCGGTGTTGTAGTTGCGCGGGATGTAGACGGTCTTGTCCTTCCAGTCCGCGGCGTCCGCGGCCGAGATGGTCTCGCCGTCGTTCTTCAGCATGACGACCGAGTCGAGCTGGGCCGCGTAGCCCGCCTCGACCTTGTCGTCGCTCGCGAGGACCGACTTCGACTGCTCGAGGTCGAGGAACGGGTTCTCGTAGAGGCCCGGGTTGAAGAACATCGTGAGGATGCGAGCACCGGACTCCTGGAAGCGGGTCTGTGCGTCCTCCTCGAGCTCACCGGCCTCGAACTTCTGCTGCCACAGGTCGGCGGCCTCGAGGATGTGCGTCGCGTCGTTGACGCCACCGAACATGTCGTGGCCGGTGCCCAGCACCTTGAGGTAGCGCTCGGCCGGGGTGAGGTCCTCGGCCCCCCAGGCCATGCCGAACATCTCGCCCTCGTCGTTGGCGCCGCTCATGACACCCCAGTCGGTGACCACGACGCCCTCGTAGCCGGCTTCCTTGCGGAGCTGGTCCATGCGGTCCTGGTCGTACGCCGTTCCCGTGCGGTCGGTGAACTTCGGGTCACCGTTCGCGTCGAGCGCGATCGAGTACGCGGTCATGACCGCCGCGGAGTCGAGCGAGCCGAGGAACGCCTGCTGCTGCGCCGCGATGTTGTCACCCGGGTACACGCCGTACTTGCCGGCGTCGGTGTGCCCCTCGCGGCCGCCCTCGCCCGGACCGTCACCGGACCAGTGCTTGATCATCGCGTTGACGGACTCCGGACCCCACTGGTCCTTGCCCTCGCTGCCCTGGTAGCCGTCGACGTACGCCGCGGCCAGCTCGGTGTTCTGGTCCGCGTCCTCGCCGAACGTGCCGCCGACGCGCAGCCAGCGCGGCTCGGTCGCGAGGTCGATCTGCGGCGACAGAGCCGTCGTCAGGCCGAGCGCACGGTACTCCGCCGAGGACATCTCGCCGAAGTTCTTGGTGTGCTCGGGGTTGAACGTCGCGGCGAGGCCCAGGTTGGACGGCCAGCGCGAGATGTCCGCACCCTCGGCGTTGTAGCCGCCGGAGCCCGCGGTCGAGCGCGGGTCGGACGCGAAGTTCACCGGGACGTACGGGGTGCCCTCGGTCGCGAGGGTCTCCGTGTACGCCTGCATCGCGTTCGCCCACTTGACCGTCGCCTCGGCGTCGCTCGCGCCGGCGTGCAGCACGTTGCGCAGGTTGGAGTCCTTCAGGTACTCCTTCTGCGCGTCGGTGAGCCCGTCCACCTGGGAGCGCTCGTGCGAGCTGAACAGCATCAGGCCGGCGATCTGCTCGATCGTGAGCTCTTCGCTCAGGGAGGCCGCGCGGTCCTGAGCGGTCTCGCGCCAGTCCTCCCAGGTGTCGAGCGTCCCGTTGCCGTTCATGTCCTTGAACGCGGACTTCTTGCCGTCGACCTCCTCCGTCAGGAGCTCGATCCCGCTGTCGGCGCCGTAGGAGAGGACCGGTCCGTCGCCGGGGTTCGTGACGACGACGAAATCGGTCTTGCCGTCGGTGACCTCACGGGTGGTGAAGGCGTTCCCGCCCTTGGACTCGTTCTCGTCGGAGGTGCCGCTGGTGCAACCCGCAACCGCGATCAGGGCGATCGCCGAGAGCGCTGCCGCGCCCCTGACCCCTCTGGTCTTCATCTGGCCTCGTCGTGCCGTAACCGTAGTCTTCATCGACATCCCATTTCGTCGCGCTTGCGGGTGTACACGTGTGTCTCCTTCGACTCTTCAAGTGCTGCCGCGCCCTAGATGCCCCCTCGTGGCAACATCGGTCGTGCGGGCCTGGTCGACATCGGAGTCGAGTCCGGCCCGGACGAAGCTGCGCTGCGTATGGCACAAGCGGTGTCCCATCTGCGGAGCCCAGCGGACTCATCACAGCGCGGTTCACGACGGGCTCCGGCCCGTTCTGCACAACCTGTCGATTTGAGAGCACAAACTGTCGCGCGGGGCAGTTCGTGGCCCGTCGGCGAGGGGGTTCCAAGCCACCGTGACGAGGACGTGTCGCCGTCACGGAGCGAGCCACGGCCGCCCGCACCTCGTCGCGGCAGGGCGGGACAGCCGGTCGGGCGGACCCCGGGCACGACACGTTCACCGGCCGCCGGCCGGGCCCGAGCGGCACGCGGAGCCCTCTGCCGGGGTAAGGCGGTGACCATGCCGAAGGGCCCGGCACCGTGGTGGTGTCGGGCCCTTCGGGGGGTCTGGTTGAAGCCTCTAGTTGAAGCCGATGACGCGTTGTGCGGCTTTGTAGGCCAGGACGGAGAGTTGGCGTCCGGGTCTGCCGGGGAGGTTG
>NZ_JACSQQ010000024.1:13280-66563 GCF_014836555.1 Oerskovia rustica | reverse complement strand
CCCCCCCCCGTCTCCGGGCCCGCGCGTCCGCCGCCGCGGGCCGCACCGTCGGGCAACCGGGACGGGCGCAGAGACGCAACCAAGCGCACCCCATCGGCGACGAGCGCTGCCCCGGTCTCAGGTAGCGGCGAGCTTTTCGATCTCGTAGTCGGGCACGTCGACGCCCACTGTGAAGCTCGGGCTCCAGTCGATTCCGAGCTCGTCGGCGGCGCGCTGGGCGTCGATCGCGCCTTCCTTGCCCTCGTAGGTCGACCATGGATTGAACGCGACGAACGCAGGCTTGGCGTCCGGCGACGCCTCCCACGCCGCTACCAGCACCGTCCGCAAAGTCCCGCTTGTGACGACGTAGCCCAGCGGCACCTCCGCGCTGATCGACCATCCGCGGGTGAGGCCATCCGGGATCGATTCGACCTCGACCTGCAGGGATTCAGGAAGCGCGGCCTCTACGGCTTCGATCACGGCTGCGGGATCGGCCGGTTCGGCGTTCGGGTCGGCCTGTTCGGCGGCTGCGGGCGGCGGCGTCCCCGGGGTAGACGTACCCGCCGGGGAGCATCCGGTCAGCAGCAGCCCGGCGAGACTCACTCCGGCGGCACCGAGAGCCACGCGTCGCATCATCAGTCGCCCTCTGTGTATTCGTCCACCACGTCCGTCGCACGGTCGTGCGCCGCGATCTGCTCAAGTCTCACACGATCGTCGGCGTCAGAGAGAATGGGACGATGCGCCGTCTTGCCACGATGTTGCTCGCTGCACTCTCACTCGCTGCCCTCGCCGGATGTGCGCCGTCTCTGGAAGAACGCCGCGAGAGCCTCCAGGAGTCCATTGCGACCGTCGACGGGGTGGCGTACGCGGATGTCGCCGGCAGTGGCATCCGCGTCTCTGCGGAAGAGGGTGTCTCCGCAGAGGACGCCACGGAGATCCTGGACGAGGTGCGCTCGCTCGTCATCGAGGACGATCCGGAAGATGTCCCCACGGTAGACGTGTGGTTCACGGGGCCCGAGGATCGTGCATGGATCGGGTCCTGGGCGTTCGGGGCGATCGCCCAGGAGGGATTCGATCAGCAAGCGCAGTTCGTCGCCAGCCTGTCGGAGTGGGCCGGCATCAACGCCGCGGATGCGCCGTTCTCGAAGATCAGACTCGAGGTCAGCGACCCGACAACTGACCGGTTCCCTGACCAGTTCGTCTCGATCCAGGCGTACGAGATGTCCGGCCCTCCGTCGGAGCAGGACCGTGCCGAGCTGCTGGATTTGTGGGTCAAGAGTGGCGGCGACCCCGACGTGTACATCCACTGGCGAAATCGCTCATGAGGTACGCGCTCCCGCGGTGCGCCTGAAAGAGGGGACTTCGACCAACGCACCGCCCTGGCCCTGCGAGCCGTGTTCAAGAACCTACCCACCACCTACCCGCCCGAAGCTCTCAAGGCCCGGTTGCTGCCATCCTGGTTCCTGCACTCCACCGGCCCAGGCGTGCCCCGCACACTGAGGTCCTGGAACACCACACCCACCGTGTTGGACGCGCCTGTGATCATGGCTCCATGAGCTACCCACCGGTCTACCGCAGCGTGCGCCAGAGCGAGTCCGAGTTCCTCGCCGACTACGACCTGTCCCTGGCGAACTGGGCCGACGGGCAGGGCACGACGCTGCTCATGTACGCCCTGCGCAACCCCGAGCCCGCCTCCCGCGCTGCGATCTCCGGCCGCCTCCTGGACGACGGCGCCGACCCGGCCGCGACCTCTGGCGGCACCAACGCGCTGCACGTGTTGCTCAGCGCGACGTCGCACGACTTCGGTGCCGAGCCCGCGCTGCTCGCCCGCCTGCTCGAGGGCGGTGCCGACATCAACGCCGACACCGGCGACCGGTGGGGAACCCCGCTGCAGACGCTCGCCCGGACGTTCAAGTTCTCCGACGAAGAACTCGCCCCGTTCTACGACGTACTGTTCGCCCGGCCCGAGCTCGACGTCACCACGCCCAGCCACAAGGGCCGTAGCATCACCGAGAGCGCCCAAGCGGCCGGCGAGGCACGCGCAGGTCTCCTGGAGCGGTGCCTTGCGCACGCCCGGGCGAACATCGCCCCGCTGGAGAGTCGATGACGCTCGAGCAGGACGAGCTGTTCGCGTCCTGGCTCCAGGCGATGCACCCGCGTCTGGCGCGGTTTGAGGACTTCATCACCCCGCGGGAGGGGAGCGGCGGGTACACCCGGGAGTCCCTCGTCTCGCTCGAGCGGTACATCCTCGACAGGTGGCCCGACAAGAGAGCGTTCATCGACGAGAACGACACGGACTTCCTCGACGGTTCGACGCGGTACATCGGGGAGACGTACCTGCGCCTTGCGGGTGGCGGATGGTCGATCGACCACGACCCGGCGTTCATCTACACCGGGCGACCCGTGGTCCGGTTCGACACCGGGAGCCTGATGCCGGTCTCACCGGTGCACCTCATGACGACCATCCTCGCCCGGCGCACAGGTAACGTCCTGACCCGGATCTGGGACGGCCAGGCTGCCGCCGTGGAGCGTCGGCGCGAGGCAGAGGGGCCGGGCTGGGAGCCGGTGCGCGAGCCTGTGCCGGCGAGATCGTGATCTGGCGTGAGGGGACCCTGGACTTCGAGGCGCTGCAGCACCGGCTCGGGCGCACCGGCGCGACCCGCTTAGCGCTGAGACGTGTCCGACGTAGGGATCGCCCGGGCCAGGTACAGCCCGGTCTGCGGACGCACCCGCGCCCGGATGCTCACGCCGAGGGAGATCCGTCGATGAACGGGGTCCACGATCGTCCTGGAGAAGCCGGCACCGGTTCCGGGACAGATCACGCCGGCGTGGTCGGTCGGTGTGGGCTGGGGCTTCTACCTCTACCTCAACCAGAGTGACCAGCGCGTGCTGGTAGCAGTGCGCGGCTGTCACGGCCGCAGTGACGGGGGCTGCGCAATGGATCAACGACCGCGGAGGCATCTGTACCGGATCCCTGCCGTACCTCGAGTACCGAGTGAAGCCCATCCGAACCTCTACCAGGTGCGTCGCATCGCCAGGCTGATCGATCCCCCTGGAAGGAGAGGAATGCATGCCACCAGTGCAAGTGCACATCGGGTCCGTCGCGCGAGCGTAGCGCTCGTTGTCGTGGTCGTCCTCTTCACGACGATCACCGCCGCGTCGAAGGGAAGCCTGGGTCAAGGACTGCTCTATGGAGGCCTCCCTGCCCTGATCGTTGGAGGCATCGCACTCGGTGTCGTTCTTCGTGGGACCCGCAGCCGGGAGGCGCGCGGAGACTGCCGATGCGTGTCGTGCTTGCACTGCGGCCCGCACGCTGGGTGGCGTCGAGTACGTCTGACGCTGCAGAACCGACGGCGGTCTCAACCCACCAACGCACCACGCGTACTCCCGCTCAGGTCGCGGGCGCCGTCGGGTCCCAGACGAAGCCCAGCGCGTCGAGCGCAGCGAGCCGCTCAGGGCTCAGCCTCCCGCCCGTCCCCTCGCTGCGTCGGCTGCGCACCCACTGCCCGAGCCGGAACCCGTCGTCCCGCCGGTGCCTGATCGGTACGCGTGCGTGCCCGTGCTCCGCGACGTAGGACCCGAGAGCCTCGACGCCCTGGCGCCACAGGGCGTCGTTGTCCCGGACCCGCCACTCGAAGCCGAGCCCGTCGAGGACCTCGACCCGCCCCTGCGCGAGAAGTCCCTTGGCGTGCCGGGCGCGCACGTACGCGACCCAGTCGCCCAGCCTCCTACCGTCCGGGCTCACGAAGCCCGCCGGCACACGACAGTGCCCACGCTCGACCCGAAAGGTCTCGAGCGCGTCCACCCAGGCGCGGAAGGCCGGGTCGTCGGACCTGCGCGTCGCTCCCGTCGGCGGCGTCGAGGTCCACTCGAAGCCCAGCGCCACGAGCTCGTCGACGCGCTCGGCGCGCAGCAGGCCGTGACGGTGCTCCCACCGGCGTCGGGCGACCCAGGCGCCCAGGGGGGTCCCGTCGGGGGCGACGTGGTCGCCGGGGACCCGACCGTCCCCGTGCTCCTCCACGTACCGCGCGAGGAGCTCGACGCCCTCGCGCCACAGGCCGTCCTCCTCGTCGCGCGCGTGCCAGACGAACCCCAGGTCGTCGAGCTGCGCGACCCGTCGGGCCGAGAGCGTGCCCGCTTCCCGGGAAGCGCGCTGGCTCGACACCCAGTGCCCCAGGCGGGTCCCGTCGTCGCACTCGAACGTCGTCGAGATGTCCGGGCCGTTGCGCGCGACGTACCTCGACAGGCACGCCAGGTGAGCATCCCAGTCGGCCGCGTCCGGCACGCTCGGGAACTCGAACCCGAGGTCGCGCAGCTCGCGCTCCTGCGTGGCCGACAGCCGCCCGGCCCGCCGGTCGCGGCGCACCCGCGCGACCCAGCCCGACAGGTCGAACCCGTCGCTCGTGCGGTACGGGTCGGGCACCCGCGCATGACCGTGGTCGGCGACGAACGCCGCGAACGCCCGGTGGCTGCGGCGCTTCGACGTCTCGAGCGCCAGGGTCCAGTCCATCCCCACGGCGTCGAGGTCCGCCACCTGCTGGTCCGTGACCTCGCCCGACGCCCGACGCCGGCGCATGCGGCCGACCCATGCCCCGAGCCCGAACCCGTCCGCGGTCTCGTAGTAGTACGGGACGCGGGTGTGCCCGTGCTCGTCCTTGAAGGCGGCGAGCCGGTCCACGTTGCGCTGCCACTGCTTGAGCGGGTGCCGGACCTCGAACGCGAACCCGGCCTCGCGCAGCGCGCGCAGGCGCTCGTCCTTCAGGGTCCCGAGGGAGTGCTCACGACGCTGGACCTTGACCCACGTGCCGAGGGCGAACCCGTCGGGCTCGGTGCGGTGGCTCACGGGGACCCGGGGGTGCCCGTGCTCGGCGACGAACTGCACGAGGTGGGCGTGCCCCTCCCACCAACGTTCCTCGTAGCGTCCCACTCGACGGCCTCCTTTCCCTCGACGGCCCGCGCCGGCCCCTCAGGGCCGATCACCCGGGAAAGACACGCTGGGACCGCGCGTGTGACGGCAACGGCTCGATGGCCCGCATTTTTCATCCGCTGCTACGTCGGCCCGCCCCGCCGCACCCGCGCTCCGGTCACCCGTTCCCGGTGGCCTCGCCGTTCCGGTGGGTCGTTCCCGGTGACGTGGCCCGCCCGAGCCGATAGTGTCCCGCTGAGGGTCGCCGACCTCGCCGTGCCGTGGACCGAGCCTTCCGGTGGGGCTCGAGGGATGCGTGGTGCCATGTCCGCCTCTCCTGACGCGCTGGTCGGCCGCGAGCGCGAGCAGCGGCTCCTCGCCGCCACCCTGGCGGACGCTCGCCGTGGGGAGAGCCGGGTACTGGTCCTGCGGGGCGAGCCCGGGACGGGCAAGAGCACGCTGCTGGGACGCGCGGGCGCAGCAGCCCAGGACTTCACGGTCCTGCGCCTGGTCGGCACCGAGACCGAGGCGGATCTCCCGTTCGCCGCGATCCAGCGCGCCCTGCTCCCCCGGGCCGCACGGATCGAGACCCTGCCCGCTCCCCAGGCGGAGGCGCTGCGCGTGGCGCTCGGGACGTCGTCGGGCCCGGTACCGGACCGCTTCCTCGTGAGTCTCGCCGTCCTCTCGCTCCTCGCCGACCTGTCCGACGACGCCCCCACCCTGGTCCTCGCGGACGACGCCCAGTGGCTCGACCGGGAGTCGCTCGACGTCCTCGCGTTCGTCGGTCGTCGCCTGCACGCCGAGCAGGTCGCCCTGGTCCTGGCGGTACGGACCGGGACGCCGGGCGAGGCCGCCCTCGCCGACCTGCCCACCGTGGACCTCGCCGGGCTCGCGCGCGACGAGGCGCTCGCGCTGCTGCGTGGACGCGTGGGCACCGCCCTCGACCCGCAGGTGGCGGACTCGATCGTCACGGCGACCGGCGGCAACCCGCTCGCGCTGCTCGACCTGAGCGACGAGCTGAGCGCCGCCCAGCTCGCTGGTCGCGCGGTGCTCGGTGCGCCGCTGCCCGTCGGCAGCCACCTGGAGGAGCACTACCAGCGCCTCACCGGGGCGTACGGGGCCGCGACCCGCCGCTGGCTCCTGCTGGCGGCGGCCGAGCCCACGGGCGACGTCGCCTACGTCGCGGCGGCGTCGGCGACCATGCGGCTGCCCGACGACGCGTCCGCCCCGCCCGAGCAGGACCGCCTCGTCTCGGTCGACGGCCGGGTCATGTTCCGCCACCCCCTCGTCCGGTCGGCCGTCTACCGCGGGGCGACCGGCAGCGAACGCCGGGCGGCCCACGCGGCGCTCGCGGACGTGACCGACCGCGCGGTGGACGTCGACCTGCGCGCCTGGCACCTGTCGGCGGCCACGTCCGGTCCGGACGAGGCGGCCGCCGTCGCGCTCGAGGCGGGTGCCGTGCGCGCGCACGCCCGGGGTGGCTACGCGGCCCGAGCAGCCTTCCTCGCGCGGGCCGTGGAGCTCACCGCGCCGGGACCCCGGCGGGACGAGCGCGCGGTGTCGGCAGCAGAGGCCGCGTCCCTCGCGGGCTCGCCCGTCCGGGCCCTGGCCATGCTGGAGGGGGTCGACGACGCCTCGCTCACGCCCGACGTCCTCGCGCGGAGCCTGATGGCACGGGCCGTGGCCCGCAAGTACGCGGGTGCGCCACGAGCTGCTGCCGAGAGTCCTGCTCTCTTCCTGCGCGCCGCTCGCGCCCTGCGGGCTTCCGACCCGACGGCGGCGCGGGACGCGCTCCTCGCGGCGTTCGGCGAGATCCTCGCCGCGGAGTCGGCCGCGGGAGACGGGGTCCTGGCGGACCTCGCCCGCCAGGCGGCTGCCCTGGGCGCGGCCGGGCCGGCCGGTACCAGCGGGACCGGCACAGCCGACGAGGGCGCTGTCACTCCCACGACCGGCGACCGGCCCGACGACCTCGCCCCGACCCTCCTGAGCGCGTTGTCCGCCCTGGCGACCATGCCCGACGCGCGGTGCGTCCAGGCGCTCCGGTCCGCGGTCGACGCGATGCGCGAGCCGGGCGCGACGTCGTCGGAGACCTTCCGGCGGCACGGCCTCCTGGCCGTCGCCGCGACGACCGCGCTGTGGGACGACGCGGCCCGGGACGCTCTCCTGCGGCAGGCCGCCGCGCAGGCCCGCGCCGCGGGCGCCCTCCCGACCCTCGACTCGGTGCTGTGGGTCCTGTCGCTGTGCGAGACCGTCATGGGACAGCTCGACTCGGCGGACCGCCTGCTGGCCGAGGTCCACGAGCTCCGCGAGGCCGTGGGGCTGAGCCCCGAGCAGGCGCGCGTCTTCGCCAACGCCGAGCTGCTCGCGTGGCACGGCCCCGACTCTCCCGCGCTGCGCGACCGGATCGACGACGCCGAGCGTGCCGCGGCCCATCTCGGCATCGGCGGGGCCGTGAGCCTGGCCCGGACGGCGCGCGCGCTGCTCGATCTCGCGGCGGGCGACCACGCCGCCGCCTTCGAGGGGGTGGCCGTCGTCGCGCGCGAGGGGTTCATGCAGGTCGGGACGCGCGTCCTGCCGGACCTCGTGGAGTCGGCCGTCCGCAGCGGGCACGACGACGTCGCCCGCTGGGCGCTCGATCGGCTCGCCGACGTCACGCTCGCGAGCGGGGCGCCGTGGGGCCTGGGCGTGCTGTCCCGCTCGCGGGCCCTGCTCGCGCCCGACGGTGAGGCGGACGCCCACTTCCGCGACGCCGTCGGGCACCTGTCGCGGACCCGGTCCGTCGCCGACCTCGCCCGGGCGCACCTGCTGCACGGCGAGTGGCTGCGCCGCAGGCGGCGGCGCCGCGAGGCCGCCGCCGCGCTCTCGACCGCGCTCGACCTGTTCGAGCGCATGGGCGCCGACCCGTTCGCGGCGCGCGCCCGGCGCGAGCTGAGCGCCGTCACCGGTCGTGCGCCCGCCCCGCGCGACCGACCCACGACGGGGCTGACCGCGCAGGAGCAGACCGTGGTCGAGCTGGCGGTCACGGGCGCGACGAACGCGGAGATCGCCGCGAGCCTGTTCATCAGCACCCACACGGTGCACTACCACCTGCGCAAGGCGTTCCGGAAGCTCGGCGTCACGTCTCGTCGTCAGCTGGCGCACGCCCTGCGAACGCCCGACGGCGGAACGTCCGTCCCACGGTAGGCGGACCCGTCGGCTGCTCGGGCGGGCGCCCCGGCGACCGGGCTCAGGCAGGCTCCCCCGCTCCCTGGGGCGCACGGGCGTGGGCGAGAGCCCAGTCGAGCGCGGCGTCGGCCACGGCCTCCCAGCCCGGCTCGGCGCACGTCCAGTGCGACCGTCCCTCGAGGTCGAGGACCTCGGTCAGGGCGGGCGACCGGTGGTACTTGTGCGCGTTCGACCGGTTGACCGACGGCGGCATGATGTGGTCCTCGCCGCCCGTGACGAACAGGAGCGGCGCCCGGTCGGCGTCGTAGTCGACCCACGTCTCCTGCTTGCCCGGCTTGAAGTTGGCGATGAGCCCGTAGGCCCATACCCAGCTCCCGGGCGCCGGGATGTGGTACCGCTCGTACACCTCGAGGGACTCCTCCGCCGAGAGCGTGTTGGTGAACGCGTAGTGGAACTGCTCGGGCGTGAACCCGGCCGCCCGGTGCGCCTTGGCGGGGTTGTTGAGGATCGGGAAGAGCGACTTGATCTGCGAGGGCGGGTTGACCCGCACGCCCTCGGTCGGGGCCGCGTTGATCGCGACCGCCGACGCCCCCAGGCCGCGAGCCAGCAGGAGCTGGGTCAGGGTGCCGCCGAACGAGTGGCCCATGATGATCGGCGGCCGGTCGAGGCCCTCGATGACGCCCGCGAGGTGGTCGACGGTCTCCGGGACCGTGAGCCTCGCGATCACGTCCGGGTTCTCGCGCAACGCCTCGACCTCGATCTCGAAGCCCGGGTAGCCGGGGGTGAGCACGCGCATACCCTTGGCCTCGTAGTACGGGACCCAGTGCTCCCAGGAGCGCGGCGTCATCCACAGGCCGTGGACGAGGACCACGGTGTCGGGGGCGGTCGGCGGGGCGGTGTCGCTCATGGTGCTCTCCTGTGGCCGTCGGGCTGGTCCTCCCACGGTCCTCGGCGTGCGGGCGGCGTCGCATCACCCGTCGCGGGTAGTCCCCGCGGCGTGGCCGTCCGGCGAGGCCGCTGGTAGGGCCGCTGGTGGGGGCCGGCGGTACGGCTGGTGGTCCTCCGGGAGGCTCCCGGCGAGCCGTCCGACGGTATCGGGGTGGACAACCCGAGCCCAATGAGTCAATACTCTGATTCATTGATCCATTCGGAGGAGCCCACATGACCGGTCTGTCTCTCGTCGCCCTCGCCGCACTCGGCGCGCTCGCCGCCGCGGTCCTGGCGGCGGCCAACGTGGTCCGGTCCCGGCGCCACCCCCAGCGCCCCGTGCTCGACGCCGCGCTCCGGCACGAACGGACCACGTCCCTCGTCGCCGGCGTCGTCGCGCTGTCCCTGATCGCCTACGTGGTCTCGCCCGCGACGCTCCCGGGCCTCACGGGCGTCACGACCACCCCCGGCCTGCTCGTCGCCCTCTCGCCCTTCATCGCCGTCGTCATGGTCCTCGCGGTCCGCGCGATCGGCGAGCTCGCCTGGCCCCGTCCCCAGGGCGCGGTCCGCACGGCTCCGCTCGCCCGACGGACCGCCCACGGCCTCGGCGAGTGGCGACTGCCCCTCTTCCTCGCGACCACAGCGCTCACGGCCGCGGCCCTCGTGGTCTTCGGGCTCACCGCGGGTGAAGGAGGAGGCTCGGTCGACGCACCGCTCCTCGTCACGGTCGACGGATGGGTCACCGCCTCGTCCGGCCCGTACCCCGGCTGGCCCTACGCCGGGCCGCTGCTCGGCATGCTGGGTGTCATCACCCTCGGGGTGCTCGGCGTGCTGCGTCTCATCGCCCGGCGCGGCGTCGTGAGCGGGGCCACGGCCCAGGAGGACGACTCGCTGCGTCGGCTCAGCGCCGCCCACGTCCTGGCCGGCACGCAGCTCCTCACGGGCCTGGGATCGGCCGCCGTCATGCTCACCGCGGCCCTCGCCCTGCTCGGGGTCGACCGGACGGGAGCCGCCGTCCTCGTGTTCGCCGTCGGGTCCGCGATCGGCATCACGTCGGTCGTCGTCGGGCTCTCGGTGCTCGCCCGACAAGCCCTTCCCACCGTGCCCGGCACGCCCTCCGTGACGGGGGCGTCGGCCGCGACGCCCGCTCCTCAGGCATGAGGACCCTCACGGTCGACCTGGACTCCCCCGTCCCCGTCTACGAGCAGATCAGGACCCAGGTCGCGGCGCTCGTGTCGTTGGGGACGCTGAACCCCGGTGACCGGCTGCCCTCGTCACGTGACCTCGCCCGGGACCTGGGGGTCGCGGTCGGCACGGTGCAGCGCGCCTACCGGGAGCTCGAGGCGGCGGGCGCCGTCTCGTCCCGTCCACGGACGGGGACGGTCGTCACGGCGCCCGCGCACCGACGGTCGTCGGTCGCGGACCAGCGGTCGTTCGCCGACCTCGCGACGCAGATGGTCTCCCGCGGCCGAGAGCTCGGGCTGGACGACTCCGCGATCCTCGACATCGTCACGGGCCTCCTGCAGCAGCCGGTCGACGCGCCTCGCACGCACGCGCAGCGCTGACCCGACGCTGCCCTGACGGCGCGCGCACCGTGCGTCCGGTGCGGCCGAGCGCGTGGGCGGACCTGTCAGCCGGCGGGGTCGAGCTGGAACTCCCGCACCTCCTGGGCGCACCGGCAGGCGACCGCGATCTTCGCGGCCCACTCGAGCGCCTCCGCACGCGAGGGCACCTCGAGGACCGTGTACCCGCCCTCGATCTGCCTCGTCTGCGGGTAGGTGCCCGCGGTCACGGTGCCGTCCCCGTCGACCAGGACGGGCGGGACGCTCTCGTCGATCCCCCCGCCGAACACCCAGACGCCCGCTCGCTTCGCCTCCTCCACGACCGCGTGGGACGCGTCCGAGACCGCGGGCAGGTCCTCCGCGGAGACGTCCATGGCGCCGCTCGGGAACGAGATCAGGTACTTCGTCATCGC
Source organism: Oerskovia rustica (assembly GCF_014836555.1). Classification (GTDB taxonomy): domain Bacteria; phylum Actinomycetota; class Actinomycetes; order Actinomycetales; family Cellulomonadaceae; genus Oerskovia; species Oerskovia rustica. Next base: position 55,611 of record NZ_JACSQQ010000024.1, on the reverse strand, counting down.
GTCGTCTCCTCAGCCTGGTTCCAAGGAACCATCCTCGCCGAAGCAGGCGCTGCCGGCACGACGATGCCGCGTCCCCTACCTGGGGACGCGGCATCGTCGGACAGCGGCGAGGCCACCGCGGCTGAGCCCGTCTTCCCCGTCCGTGCTCAGCTGCGGACGACCGTCCGCACACCGTCTCAGACGGCGACCGGAACCTGCGCGCGCAACGCCGCGGCGATCTTCTCGCCCCACACGTACGCCTCCTCGAGGTGGCCGTCGACCAGGGGGCCGGCCGCGTCCTCGACGAGGAACGAACGGAGCGGCACGAGCATCTCGTAGCCCTTGCGCGTGATGATGCGCGCGGCAGCACGGGAGGCGGACGAAGGGATGGCCCGACCGAGCGCGGTGCGGGTGTCGAACGTCGTGACCCACCGGGGGCCGTGCTCGTCCGAGCGGTCCTGGAGCGCGACGCACCACTCGCGCAGGCCGACGTTGCGCGCAGGCACGGTCCCGCCCGAACGCTGGACGGCCTCGGCCCGGGTGCCGGGGCGGCTCATCGACATGGAGTGCGTGGGACCGCCGGCGACCACGAGCGCGACGTCGTCCAGGATCGACGGGTCGGCGACCGCGTCCGCGACGTCCACGACCTTCACCGGCACACCGGTCGCCATGCCGGCCGCGATCTGCCGGGCGACCCTCTCACAGTTCCCGAACATCGACTCGAAGACGACGGCAGCAGTCAGGTTCTCTTCGTGGTTCGACATGCTCTCAGCGTCCCTGAGGACAGCTCTCGGGAACCACGGACGACGGTCCCTGGGAGGTAGGACCTTCGTCCCCCGGGCCCGGGTGGGCGAGGGCCTCGGACCCACCGTGCGAGCGTTCGACGAGCGCAGAGGCGACCAGGCGTGTTATGGACCGATCTGTCCCACTAGGTGTTCTCCACACGATTCGGGGCGAGCGCCCTCTCACCTGCTTCTCATCTGCCCGACGGCGGCGCTCACCAGGCGCACCAGGACGCCGTTTCGCGGACCCGCTTCGCACGCATACGTGTTTCCCCTTACGCCGCACCGCTGTTTGAAGACTCAACGACCTCTGGCTTAGCGTCGCAGCGTTCTGGTCGAGGTGGACCCGAGGCCTTGTGTCTCGCCGTCCACCACAACGAAAGCGAGATGCAGATGAGACGACTACGTGCGGCAATGATCGCCGCCGTGCTCGGCGCCACCGCCATTGTTGCCCCCGTGGTGCTGGCCCCCGCCGCCTCCGCGCACGGCTGGGTCACCTCCCCGCCGAGCCGTCAGGACAACTGCGCCACCGGCGCGACGTCCTTCGACTGCGGCAGCATCAAGTTCGAGCCGCAGAGCGTCGAGGCCGCCAAGGGCTCCATGCAGTGCAGCGGTGGCAGCGGCTACGCCATCCTCGACGACAACAGCAAGCCGTGGCCGCGCACCACGGTCGCCTCCTCCGTGAAGTTCCAGTGGAAGCTCACGGCCAACCACGCCACGACGACGTGGGAGTACTTCGTCGACGGCAAGCTCCACCAGACCTTCAGCTCGGGCGGCGCGCAGCCCGCGAAGGACATCTCCCACACGCTGACCAACCTGCCTGCCGGCGACCACACGGTCCTCGCTCGCTGGAACGTCGCCGACACCCCGATGGCCTTCTACAACTGCGTCGACCTCACCGTCACCGGTGGTGGCACGACGGGCGGCACCACCGGCGGCACCACCGGCGGTACGACCGGCGGTACGACCGGCGGCACGACCGGCGGCACGACCGGCGGCACGACCGGCGGCACGACCGGCGGCACCACCGGCGGGACCACCGGCGGCACCACCGGCGGCACCACCGGCGGCACGACCGGCGGCACCACGGGCACGCCTCAGTGCTCGGCCGGTCCCTGGGACACGGCCGTCGCCTACACGGGTGGCGCCAAGGTCTCGCTCAACGGCCAGCTCTTCGAGGCCAAGTGGTGGACCAAGGGCGAAAAGCCCGACGCCACCGCGCAGTGGGGCCCCTGGAAGAACCTCGGCGCCTGCTGAGGACCGCATGACGCGTGACGCGCTGGTCGTCGCGTGATACCGGTGACGCCGGGTCAGGAATTCCTGACCCGGCGTCGCTTTTTCCATTTCCCGGTCGAATGAATTTCTCGCGCCCTACGTAGGACCCCCTACGTGCTTCACCGGATTGTGCATGCCGATTTCATTGCATAGCGTCGAAGTTGTCCGATTCGACATGTGTAGGTCGCCCGGCAATGGGGCCCTACCGACTGCCATGGAGAGCGAGAAGAAAAGATGAGACGACTACGCGCGGCAATGATTGCCGCCGTCCTCGGTGTCGCCGCGATCGCGGCCCCTGTCGTGCTGGCCCCGGCCGCCTCGGCACACGGATGGATCACGTCACCGCCCAGCAGGCAGGACAACTGCGCGACCGGTGCCACGTCCTTCGACTGCGGCGGCGTCAAGTACGAGCCGCAGAGCGTCGAGGCACCCAAGGGCTCGATGCAGTGTTCGGGCGGCAGCGGGTTCTCGATCCTCGACGACAACAGCAAGCCGTGGCCGCGCAAGAGCGTCGGCAGCACGGTGACGTTCCAGTGGAAGCTCACTGCGGCTCACAACACGAGCACGTGGGAGTACTTCGTCGACGGCAAGCTGCACCAGACGTTCAGCCAGGGCGGCGCCCAGCCCCCGAGCAACATCTCGCACACGCTGACCAACCTGCCCTCGGGCAACCACACGATCCTCGCTCGCTGGAACGTGTCCAACACGGTCAACGCGTTCTACAACTGCGTCGACCTCACCGTCAACGGAGGTGGCACCACGGGTGGCACGACCGGCGGGACCACCGGTGGGACGACGGGTGGCACCACGGGCGGGACCACCGGCGGCACGACCGGGACGGGCGTCTGCACGGCTCCTGCCTGGGCGGCCGGCTCGGTCTACACGGGCGGCGCTCGCGTCTCCTACAACAACAAGACCTACGAGGCCAAGTGGTGGAACACCGGGGAGAACCCCGGCACGAGCGGCCAGTGGGGCGTGTGGAAGGACCTCGGCGCCTGCTGACGTGAGCACCGAACGGTCGGCCCTGGAGACAAGGGGCTGACCGACACCGCACCAGAACCGCGCCCGGGTCGCCTGGAACACCAGGAGGCCCGGGCGTCGTGCTGCGCGGCGCCGCCCGGGGCGGGCCGAGCGAGACGGGTGGTCCGGTCCGTCTCGCCGCAGCAGATCAGACCGGCGGCAGCTCGCGCCCCCGCAGCTTGTCGATCTCGCGCCGCTCCCGCTTGGTCGGTCGCCCCGCGCCGCGGTCGCGCACGGGCACGAACGGCACGGCCTCGCGCGGCAGCACGGGCGGGCTGTGGTCGACGTACGCCTTCGCGGCCTCGGGTGCCCCGACCCGCTTGGCGAGCAGCTCGACGACCTCCACGATCCGCTCGCGCTCGCCCCCGCGGTACGTCACGGTGCTGCCGACGCGCACGGTCGCGGACGGCTTGACGCGCACCCCGTCGACCTTGACGTGCCCGGCACGGCACGCGGCCGTCGCGACCGAACGGCTCTTGGTCAGGCGGACCGCCCAGAGCCAGCTGTCGACCCGCATGCTCACTTCCCTTCCCGACGTCGGACCACCCCAGCGTAGGCGGCGCACGTCGCGCGACGGTCCGGTGCGACCCGCCGACCACCGCAGCGGAGCCCGGCCCGACGGCGCCGCCCCCACGTGCCGCCGGCGTCGCGGCTGCCCGGGACCCGGTTCCGGACGGGAGCAGCCCCGAGACCCTTGCGCGGATCGTCCCCTATCGCCGTGCGTGTCCGGCCCGTCCGTGCCACGGTGGAACCGACCGGCGACGGTGCCGGTCCGGCCTCGACCGTGTCGTCGGCCGGCGAGCTCGTTCGACGAACGGAGTGGACCATGTGGTTTCTGTCGTGGATCGTGATCGGACTCATCATGGGGGCGATCGCCCGCGCCATCATGCCCGGCAGGGCTGCGGGCGGCTGGGTCGTGACCCTGATCGTCGGTGTCGTCGGCGCGTTCGTCGGCGGGTTCATCGGCCGGGCGTTCGGCTCGGACCCCAACCAGGAGTTCTGGTCGTTCTCGACCTGGTTCTGGGCGTTCGTCGGGTCGCTCGTCGTCCTGCTGATCTGGGGCCTCATCGCGGGCCGCAGGTCGAAGGCCTGACGCACGCTGCGCCGTCGGGCGTCCTGACGAGGCGCGGCCCGGGGCCCCCGGGCCGCGCCAGCCACCCACGAACCCCGAAAACCCGTGGACCGCTCGCGCCTCGCGCGAGACGCTGAGGACATGAGCCATCCGACCGAGTCGACGACGACCTGGCGCATCGCCCGGGCCCCGCACCCCGCCGACCTCGACTCCCCCGACGCGTGGGCGTACCACGGCGTGGCCGAGATCGAGGCCGAGGTCATGATCGAGGCCCACGGCTACGACGACCTCGCGAACGAGGCCCGCGACATCCTGGCCGGGATGGACAACCAGCAGTACGCGACCAAGCAGCGCTTCGTCGCGATCCGCGCGGACGCACCCGAGACACCCCGGCCACAGGACGTGCTGGGCCACCTGTTCGTCCTCATGATGACGAGCAGCAACGAACACCTGGGCGAGCTGTACGTGCAGGTGCGCCCGGCGGCCCGCCACCAGGGACTGGGCACGGAGCTGTGGGAGACGGGCGAGAAGATCCTCGTCGACGCTGGCCGCACCGTCCTGTTCACCGACACCCAGCACGGCGTCGAGCCCCCGCCCGGCCCCCACGCCCTCGAGGCCCGGACCGGTGCGGGGCGCGTCCCGGCGGACGACCCCGGGCCCCGCTTCGCGCGGAGCAAGGGCTACGCGCTGGAGCAGGTCGAGCGGCACTCGATCCTGCCGCTGCCCGTCGAACCCGCCCTCCTGGACCGGCTGCGTGCGCGGGCCAGGGCCGCCGCGGGACCGGACTACCGCCCCCTCGTCTGGGAGGACGACGTGCCGCACGAGTGGCGCGAGCAGGTCGGGACGCTCTTCACGCGCATGAGCACCGACGCCCCGAACGGCGACATCGACTACCGCGAGGACCCGTGGGACGCGCAGCGGGTCGGCGTATGGATCGACGAGCTCCTGGGCAAGGGCGACGGCCTGCTCATGACGGTCGCCGAGCACGTCCCGTCGGGCACGCTCGCCGCGTTCTCCGTGTTCGCCTACCCCAAGGACCACCCGTCGTTCGCGTTCCAGGAGGACACGCTGGTCCTGCGCGAGCACCGCGGCCACCGCCTCGGGATGCTCGTCAAGGTCCGGAACCTCGACGAGCTCGCCGCCCGACGCCCCACGACCGAGCGCATCCACACCTGGAACGCCGAGGAGAACGACCACATGCTCGCGATCAACGTCGACGTGGGCTTCGCGCCCGCGGGCGCGTACGCCGGCTGGCAGAAGCGGGTGGGCGCGTGAGCGGCCCGTCGCAGGCCGCGGCTCCGGCATCGCTCTCCGGCCCGACGGCGTGGCGCGTCCTGCGCGCCCCCGTCCCGGACTCGCTCGACGCACCCGAGGCGTGGGCCGTGCACGGCACCGCGCGCGTGGGCGAGACGATCGACCGGGAGATCCACGGGCACGCCGACCTCGGTCTCGACGCGGCGACCGTCCTCGTCACGATGACGGCCCAGCAGGAGTACAAGCGCAACGTCCGGCTCGTCGCCGTGACCGACGGGGCCGCGGCCTCCTCCACGGGCGGACCGGACCAGGTCCCGGTGGCAGGCGACGTCGTCGGGCGCGGGCTCGTCGGCCTTCCCCAGAAGGGGAACACGCACGTCGCGATCGTGTACGTCGGGGTCGCCCCCGCGCACCGCGGCCAGGGGATCGGGGCGGCGCTCTGGGAGGAGTGCCTGCGCATCGCGCGTGACGCCGGGCGCACCGTGCTCCTGTCCGACTCCGCGCACGCCCCCGAACCCCCTCCCGGCCCCGGGGCGCTCGACTCGCCGACCGGCAGCGGTCGCGTGCCGCTCGACGACCCGGGCACGCGCTTCGCGCTCTCGCGCGGCTTCGCGCTCGAACAGGTCATGCGGCAGTCGACGATCACGCTGCCTCCCCGCGCCGACGTCGTGGACCCGTTGCGCGACGCCGCCCGTGCCGCCGCGGGCGACGACTATCGCGTGCACCTCTGGCAGGACACCGTCCCCGAGGCGTGGATCGACGACTTCGCGGTCCTCGAGACCCGCATGAGCACCGACGCCCCCAGCGGCGGGCTCGACCTCGAGGAGGACCCGTGGGACGCCGACCGGGTACGCGTCGCCTCGCAGTCGTTCGCCGACCGCGGCCAGGGATACCTCGTCGCGGTGGCCGAGCACGTGCCGTCGGGACGGCTCGCCGCGTTCACGATGGTCTCCTACCCGCACGACCGCGCCGAGGTCGTCATCCAGGAGGACACCCTCGTCCTGCGCGAGCACCGCGGCCACCGCCTCGGGACGCTCGTCAAGATCGCGGTGCTCGACGAGCTGGCCCTCGTGCGCCCCTCGTCCCGACGCATCCACACCTGGAACGCGCAGGAGAACCGGCACATGCTCGCGATCAACGAGGCCCTCGGGTTCGAGGTCGCGAGCGTCACCGCGGAGTGGCAGCTGCGGCTGGCGTGACGGTGCCCGTCCGCGAGGCACGCAAAATGCGTGGCGAGGCCGGGCCGGGGCCCGCCAGGGTGGACGCATGACGACCACCGACACCGCCGTTGGCCACGAGGACCCCTGGACGGCGAGCCCGACCCCACCGCCCCCACCGCCGACCACGACGTGGCGCACGGTCGACGCGCCGCCCACCCCGCCCGCCCTGGACCACCCCGACGTCTGGGCCGTGCGGGCGTACACCGACATCGAGCACGACGTGCAGCTCGCGACCTGGGGCTGGACCGACTGGTGGGCGCCGCTGCCCGTGATGCTCGGCGCGCTCCAGCACCAGGAGTACCAGCGCAAGGTCCTGGTCCTCGCGCTCCCCGAGCCGGTGGTACCGGGAACGACCGGCCCGGGAACGCCGGGCGGCGAGGCCGCGCCCAGGCCGCAGGACGTGGGCGGCGCCGCGATCGTGTGGCTCGCGACCGACGCCAACCCCCACCTCGCGTACGTCACGCTCATGGTCCGGCCCACGCTCGAAGGCCGAGGCATCGGCGAGTCGTTGCTGGCCCGCGCCGAGGAGATCGCCCGCGCCGACGGGCGCACCACCGTCATCGTGCCGAGCAACCACTCTCCCGAGCCCCCTCCCGGCCCCGGCGCCCTCGACGCCCCCACCGGCGCCGGCAGGGTGCCGGCCGACTCCCCGGGGGCGCGCTTCGCCCTGGGGCACGGCTACGCGCTCGAACAGGTCGAGCGCGCCTCCGTCCTGCGTGTGCCCGTCGACCCCGCACGGCTCGACACGCTCGAGCACGAGGCGACACGGGCCGCGGGCAGCGACTACCGCCTGCACACCTGGTGGGACGAGGTGCCGGCCGCATGGCAGGACCAGGTCGCGATCCTCTGGACCCGCATGAGCACCGACGTCCCCTCCGCAGACCTGGACGTCGAGGAGAGCCCGTGGGACGCGGCCCGTGTCCGCTCCTATCTCGCCGACATGGCCGGGCGCCACCAGCACGTGCTCGTCACGGTGGCCGAGCACGTCCCCACCGGGACGCTCACCGCGTTCTCGGTGCTCCAGATCCCCGTGTCGGACGTCCCGTTCGCCTTCCAGGAGGACACGCTCGTGCTGCGCGAGCACCGCGGCCACCGGCTCGGGATGCTCGTCAAGGTCGCCAACCTGCGCGCCTACACCGAGCGCCGGCCCGGCGAGCGACGCATCAACACGTGGAACGCCCAGGAGAACGAGCACATGCTCGCGATCAACGTCGCGCTCGGCTTCGAGCCCGTCGGCGTCGCGGCAGTGTGGCGGAAGCGACTGGCGTAGCCCGCTGGCCCCCTACCCCCCACCGCCGCTACGCCGAGGTAGACCTGTGCGCGCGAGGTAGACCTCCCGGAGCTCTACCTCGCGCGCACAGGTCTACCTCGTGCTTCCTAGCGGGCCGAGGCGTCGGGCGTGCACGGTTGTCCGGCAGCGCACCTCACAACCGCTCGCACCGTGAGCCGCCAGGACAACCGTGCAGGTCGCGGCCTACGGTTGTCGGGTCCGGCCAAGACCCCGCGACACCCCACGACCCCCACCGACCAGGGAGCAGCGAGACCATCGTGAGCACTGCGAGCACACCGCCGATCGACGCCACCACCACTCCCGCCTGGGCCGACCTCACGGCCCACGAGGCCGCGCTGTCCCCCGACCTGCGCACCTGGTTCGCCCAGGACCCGGGCCGCGCCGGCCGCCTCACGTTCGACGCCGCCGACCTCCACGTCGACCTGTCGAAGAACCTCGTGACCGACGAGACCCTCGCGCTGCTCGTGCGCCTCGCGGACGACGTCGACCTGGTCGGGCGCCGCGACGCCATGTTCCGCGGTGACCACATCAACGTGACCGAGGACCGCGCCGTGCTGCACACCGCGCTGCGCCGCCCGTCCGGGGCAACCCCGGAGCTGGTCGTCGACGGCCAGGACGTCGACGCCGACGTGCACGCCGAGCTCGCCAAGGTCTACGCGTTCGCCGACAAGGTGCGCTCGGGCGAGTGGAAGGGCATCACGGGCGAGCGCGTGCGCACGGTCGTGAACATCGGGATCGGCGGGTCGGACCTCGGCCCCGTCATGGCCTACGAGGCCCTCCTGCCCTACAAGGCCGAGGACCTCGACGTCCGCTTCGTGTCCAACATCGACCCGACCGACGTCGCCGAGAAGACTGCGGGCCTCGACCCGCGCACCACGCTCTTCATCGTCGCGTCCAAGACGTTCGGGACGCTCGAGACCCTGACCAACGCGCGCCTCGCGCGCGACTGGCTGTGGACCGAGCTGGCTGCGGTCGAGGCTCTTGCTGACGACGCCGACGACGCGGCCCGGGCCGAGGCCGTCGGCAAGCACTTCGTCGCGGTCTCCACGGCCCTCGACAAGGTCGCGGCGTTCGGGATCGACCCCGCCAACGCGTTCGGCTTCTGGGACTGGGTCGGCGGCCGCTACTCGGTCGACTCCGCGATCGGCACGTCGCTCGCGATCGCGATCGGCCCGGCCCGCTTCGAGGAGTTCCTCGCAGGCTTCCACGCGATCGACGAGCACTTCCGCACCACCCCGATCGCCCAGAACGTGCCTGCGCTCATGGGCCTGCTCAACGTGTGGAACGTCAACTTCCTCGGCGCGCACACCCACGCCGTGCTGCCCTACGCGCAGTACCTGCACCGCTTCCCCGCGTACCTGCAGCAGCTCACCATGGAGTCCAACGGCAAGTCCGTGCGCTGGGACGGGTCGCCCGTCACGACCGAGACCGGCGAGGTCTTCTGGGGCGAGCCCGGCACCAACGGGCAGCACGCGTTCTACCAGCTCATCCACCAGGGCACGCGCCTGATCCCCGCGGACTTCATCGCCGTGGCGAACCCGGCGCACCCGCTCACCGACGACGCGGCCGGCTCGGACGCTCCCGTCGATGTCCACTCGCTGTTCCTCGCGAACTTCTTCGCGCAGACCAAGGCCCTCGCGTTCGGCAAGACCGCCGACGAGGTCCGCGCCGAGGGCACGGCCGAGGACCTCGTGAGCGCACGCGTGTTCTCGGGCAACCGCCCGACGACGTCGATCCTCGCGCCCGCGCTCACGCCCTCGGTCCTGGGCCAGCTCATCGCGCTCTACGAGCACATCACGTTCGTCCAGGGCGTCGTGTGGGGCATCGACTCGTTCGACCAGTGGGGCGTCGAGCTCGGCAAGAAGCTCGCGAACGAGATCGCGCCGGCCGTCGCCGGTGACGCGGCCGCGCTCGCCGAGCAGGACCCCTCGACGCAGGCGCTCATCGGCTGGTACCTGGACCAGCGGAGCTGACGCCTGGCTCGTCCCCTGACTGTCGAGAACGGGGTTGAGGTCGTCCTGCTGTCCCGGACGACCCCAACCCCGTTCTCGCCGGGGGGCAGGGGGGGCAGGGGGGCAGGGGGGCAGGGGCTAGTGGGCCGCCACCGCTGCGAGGGCCTGCTCGACGACCGCGACCTCCTCGGCGGCGCCCGTGATCCCGTCCTTCATGACGAGCACGGAGGAGAAGATCCCGTCGCGGCACGACTGGCCCGTGAGCGCCTGCGGGTCCTCGAGCGAGGGCACGATGTTGACCGTCTCGGTCCGGCCCGGCTCGCCGCCCGCGATCTCGATCGTCGTCGAGAAGACCTCGCACGCCTGCACCGCGTCGAGCTTCTCGCCCGTGCCGACGAGCGCGGACGCCTCGCGGATCTTGCGGGTGTTCTCCGCGTCGTCGACGAGACCGGTGGCCTCGAGCTGCTGGAGCATCTCGGGCAGCTGCTGCGCCCAGTCCTCGGCAGGGATGCGCGACACCTGGACCGTGGCGCCCGCCGGGTCGCCCCACACGCAGGCGGGGAACTCGACGTTGCCCGCGACCGTCGTCTCGACCGGGCCGTCGAGGGACTGACCGGCCAGCGCGGTCACCTGGTCGGCACCGATCAGGTCGCACGCCCCAGAGGCCGACGGGGTCTCCGTGGCTGCAGCGGGGGCGGGAGCGTCGGTCGCCGGGCCCTCGCCGCCGGTGTCCGCGGGTGACGCGCACCCCGTCAGAAGGGTCGCACCGAGCACACCGGGCAGGACAACAGTGAGGACATGCCTCCGCAACGAGTTCACCGGTCAAATCCAACCATATGGTCGGTAGCTGTCCGGTCGAGACGCGGCCGGACGCGGCCCACGTGTTCCAGGCACGACGGCGGGGCGCGGCGCCACGCCGTCGGTCCCACGTGTTCCAGGCCCGACGGCGGGGCTCCACGCCGTCGGGGACACTCCGCGCCCGGAGCCCCGTGTCCCGCGCCCCGTGCCCCGGCCGAACGGGTGGTCAGCCCTCCGCGCCGCCCGGCACGTTGTCCTTCACGTCGTCGTAGTCCTCGCTGCCCGGCAAGGCGCTCGGACCGTAGACCAGGTGCACGACCCCCGTGGGGAAGACCTCGGAGCGCAGCAGGTGCAGGGGGTAGATCGGCTCCCCCTCGTCGAAGAGCCGCTCGCCCTTGCGAGCGGCGACCGGGTGGACCAGCAGGCTCAGCTCGTCCACGAGCCCGGCGGCGAGGAGCTGGCGGACCACCGAGAGCGACCCCGCGACGAGGACCTTCGCGATCCCCGGGGTCTCCTTGAGCGTCGTCACGGACTCGACCAGGTCGCCGTCGATCCGCTCGGTGTTGCGCCAGCCGAGGTCCGCGTCACCGCGGGTCGCGACGATCTTGCGCACGTCGCCGAGCCGCTTCGCGAACACGGCGTCCTCCTCCCCGGCCTCCTCGCGCCCCGGCCACGCGCCCGCGAAGCTGTCGTACGTGACGCGCCCCAGGAGCAAGGTGTCGACGCCCGAGTAGTCCTCGTCGACCGCGGCGCCCATGTGCTCGTCGAAGTACGGGAAGTGCCAGGCGGGGTCGATCTCTGCCACGCCGTCGAGCGAGATGAACAGGGTCGAGACGAGCTTGGCCATGATGGGTCCCTTCGGAGGCTGCCGGTACGACGGTTGGACCAGGACCGGGCCGCGAAGTCATCGGTCCCTGGTCCCACCGTGGCACGCGAAGGGGCTCGCGGCGCGCGCAGGTGCGCGGCGCCGTCGGGCTCTCCGTGTGGCGGGTCTCGGACGGCTCAGCGCCGCAGGTCCAGCGCGCGGCGCTCGTGCGCGACGCCAGCGCGGCGACGGTCAGTCGCCCGGCCACTCCCCCGTCCACTTCTGGAAGACCCGCGCCCCGCCGCGGTCGATGAGCGCCTTGACCCCGGAGAACACCGCTCCCTGGATGAGCGAGGCGATGAGGATCTCGCGCAGCGGGTACTCGGACTGGAGCGGTGTGGGGGCGTCCTTGCGGTGGCCCGGGGAGACCCGCTTGTAGACCTGCTTGAACACCTGGCCGGCGATCAGTCCGCCGATGATCGAGCTCGCCAGCCCGAACGGCCGGTACAGGATCTTCGCGGCCTTGCCGCCGTGCTCCTCGGTGTGGTCGGACACGTGGTCGATCGTGGCGTCGCTCATCCTTCGACGCTAACGCGGGAGCGGTCCGGTCGCAGGGCGGGAACCACCGATGCCCTGGGAACCCACCGCATCCTCGCCCCCCTACCGATGGCGAGCATGCGGTTGGCGTCGGTTTCGGCGTCATTCCGAACGCCGACCGCATGTTCGACCGAGCGACCGAGCGACCGAGCGACCGACGGATCATGAGTCCGCCCGTCACCTCTCGGCCACGGCGCCCGGGCTCAGCCCGGGACCACCGCGCAGCCCGCACGGTCGAGCACGACCCGGACCTGTTCCCCCGGTGCGGGCGCGAGCGGGTGGTGCGTGACGCCGTCGGGCGTGGGTGCCGTGGCGCCGCCGGGCGGCGAGCCGAGCGCGACGACGCGCTGCGTCCCCGCACCGAGGTCGAGGTCGACCGTGACCTCGGTGCGCCCGCGGCGGAAGGTGCTGCGCACGACGGTGCCCGTCCACCCCGCTGACCTGTCAGAACCAGCGGGGGCCCCACCGCTCGCTCGTGCTGACACGTTGGCCGCGAGCACGAGCCCCGTCGGGCCGATCGCGAGCAGCGCCCCCTGGCCCGCAGAGGCTCCCCGGCCCACCGAGCCGCCCACGGTCACCGAGTCGTCAGCAGCAGCGGGCGCCATGTCTCTCGCACGTTCTGACACCTCATCGGGGACGGGCACCGGCACGAACGCCTGGTACCCCAGGAACTCCGCGACGCGCCGCGACGCGGGCGCGCGCCACAGGTCCTCGGGCGCGGCGACCTGGAGGAGCCGGCCCGCGTCCATGACGGCCACGCGGTCGGCCACGGTGAACGCCTCGTCGTGGTCGTGCGTGACGAACAGCGCGGTGGTCCCCGTCGCGACGAGCGCGGCCCGCAGGTCGCCCGCGAGCCGGTCGCGCAGCCCGCGGTCGAGCGCGGACAGGGGCTCGTCGAGCAGCAGGAGCTGCGGCTCGGGGGCGAGCGCACGGGCGAGCGCGACGCGCTGGCGCTCGCCGCCGCTGAGCGTCGCGACGGGTCGCTGCGCGTACCCCGCGAGCCCGACGAGGTCGAGCAGCTCGGCCACCCGTCCCGCCGCGGCCGGTCGCTTCACGCCCGCCATGCGCAGCCCGAACTCCACGTTCCCCGCGACGTCGCGGTGCGGGAAGAGCTGCCCCTCCTGGAACATGAGGCCGAACCCGCGCCGGTGCACGGGCACGCCCGCGAGGTCACGACCGTCCCAGGACACGGACCCGGCGGCCACGGGCTCGAGCCCCGCCACCGCGCGCAGCAGGCTCGACTTGCCGCACCCGCTCGGGCCGAGCAGCGCGAGCACCTCGCCCGGGGCGAGGTCGAGGCTCACGCCGCGCACCGCCGTCGTGCCGGGACCCTTGCCGGACGCGGGGTCTGCGTAGTGCACGACGACGTCGCGCACCGCGAGCCCCCGGCCGGCCGACGCGTCGTGAGGGTCACGCGACGCCGTGGGACCACCGGTCGTTCGCTCCACCACCTGGGCTCCGTCCATCAGAACTCTCCTGCCGAGCGGTCGCCGCGCAGGCGCTCCGCCACCATCATGACCGTCGCGGTGAGCACCGCGAGGACGACGCTCGCGGCGAGCGCCATGCCGTAGTTCTCGGCGCCGGGCCGCCCGATGAGCCGGAAGATCACGACCGGGAGGGTCGCGGTGTCGGGGCGGGCCAGGAACGACGTCGCCCCGAACTCGCCGAGCGAGACCGCGAACGCGAACCCGATCGCGAGGCCCAGCGACCGGGCCGCGATGGGCCCGTCGACCGCGGCGAACACGCGCGCGGGCGACGCCCCGAGGGTCGCGGCCGCCTCGCGCAGGCGCGGGTCGATCGCGCGCAGCACGGGCAGCACGGTCCGCACGACGAGCGGGATCGCGACGACGGCCTGGGCGATCGGGACGAGCAGCCCCGAGGTCCGCAGGTCCACGTCGAGGCCGAGCGGCTTGTCGAGCGTGATGAGGAAGCCGAACCCGACCGTGACGGCCGAGACTCCGAGCGGGAGCATGAAGACCGAGTCGAGCGCGCTGATCGCACGCCGCCCCGTGCGGGACCGGGGACGCCGCGAGACGACGAGCGCCACGAGCCCCCCGATCACGACCGCGATGAGCGTCGCGAGCGCCGCGGTCCGCAACGAGTTCGCGGTCGCCTCCCACACGGTCACGGTCAGGGCGTTGCGCCCGCCGGTCGTGCCGAGGTTCGCGTAGTTCGCGAGGCTCCACCCGGCGGGGGTCTGGAAGGACCGGACGAGCAGGTTGACGAGCGGCAGCGCGATCAGACCCAGCACGACGACGGCGGTCACCGCGAGCGGGACGGCGTCGGCCCGCAGGCGCAACGGCCGGGCGGCGGACGTCGCGGCGGACAGGTTGAGCGCGCGCTCGCGCCGGGAGCGGGTCCGGTTCGCGACGCTCAGCGCGATCACGACGACCACGAGCTGCACCACGGACAGCACGGCTGCTGTGCGCAGGTCGAGGAACTGGGTGGTCTGGATCCAGATCTCGGTCTCGATGGTCCCGTACTGGATGCCGCCCAGGACGAGCACGACCCCGAACGCCGTGGCGCAGAACAGGAACACGATCGACGCCGCGGACGCGATGGCCGGGGCCAGGGACGGCAGCGTCACCGAGCGGAACGCACGCCACGGCGAGGCGCCGAGCGCACGGGCCGCCTCCTCCGCGCGCGGGTCGAGGTGCTCCCAGAGCCCGCCGACCGTGCGGACCACGACGGAGTAGTTGAAGAACACGAGTGCCAGGACGATCGCCCCGAACGTACCGTCGAGCCGCAGGAACCCGAGCGGCCCGCCCTCGACGAGCAGCGACCGGAACGCGACGCCGACGACGACGGTCGGCAGCACGAACGGCACCGTCACGAACGCCCGCAGGAACGTGCGCCCCCGGAACCGGCACCGGTACAGCACGTACGCGCCGGGCACGCCGAGCAGCACCGAGACCACGGTCCCGAGGACGCCCTGCCACAGCGTGAGCCCGATGATGCGCCAGGTCCGCGGCTCGGAGAACACCTCGGCGAAGCCGGAGAGATCCAAGGAGGCGCCGGCAGCGTCCTGGGTCACGAACCCGCGCGCGACCAGGGTCACGACGGGCCACGCGAAGAACACCCCGAGGAACAGCAGCGGCAGCCCGGCGGCGAGCCCCCAGAGGAGGACCCGCCCGCCGCGCTGCACGGCCGCAGGCACGCCGCGGCTCACGGGCATCATGCTCAGCCGATCACCGTCGACGTCCACGCCTTGATCCACTCGTCGCGGTGCGCCGTGATGTCGGCGGGTGCGACCTCGAACGGCTTCGGGGACAGCGGCGCGAACTGGGCCCAGCCCTCGGGCAGCGCGACGTCCGCGTTCGCGGGGTACATGTACATGTTGTCCGCGATGTCGGCCTGGAACGCGTCGCTCACGAGGAAGTCGACGAGCTTCTTGGCGCCCTCGGGGTTCTCGGCGCCGGCGAGCACGCCCGCGTACTCGACCTGGCGGAAGCAGGTGTCGAGCAGCGCGCCCGTGCTGGTCGAGGTGCCGTCCTCGGACACGGTGAACGCCGGGGACGTGGAGTAGGACAGCGCGAGGGGGCGAGGGCCCTTGCCCTCGGAGCCGGAGAAGTCGACCGAGTAGGCGTCGGACCAGCCGTCGACGACCTTGACGCCGTTGTCCTTGAGCTTGGCCCAGTAGCCTTCCCAGCCGTCCTCGCCGTACGCGCCGACGGTCGCGAGCAGGAACGACAGCCCGGGCGACGACGTCGCGGGGTTGGTGACGACGAGCAGGTCCTTGTACTCGGGCTTCGTGAGGTCGTCGAGGGTGACGGGCTCGGCGAGGCCCTTGTCGGCGAACCAGGAGTGGTCGACGTTGACGCACACGTCGCCCAGGTCCACGGGCGTGAGCGCGCCGTCGCCGATCGCGTACTGCGCGGCCGAGTCGGCCAGGCCCTCGGGCGTGTAGGGCGCGAGCACGCCCTCGTCGATCGCGCGCGTCGCGAACGAGTTGTCGATGCCGAACACGACGTCGCCCAGCGGCGAGTCCTTGGTGAGGACGAGCTGGTTGACGAGCGCCCCGCCGTCGCCGGGGGCGACCTGCTTGACGGTCAGCCCGGACTCCTTCTCGAACGCGGCGAGGACGTCCTCGCTGACGTTGAACGAGTCGTGCGTGACGAGGGTGACGGTGCTGCTCGCGGCGCTCGACCCGCTCTCGCCCGATCCCGCGTCGGTGGTGCCTGCGCAGGCCGCGAGGGCCAGCGCGCCGATCCCGCCGACGAGCCCCAGGCCGAGCCTGCGGGGGGTGGTGCGGCGGGTACTGATGGTGTTCACGTGTCCTCCTTGGACGTCACAGGAGGGGGACCTCGCGCACGGGAGGTCCCGTGAGCGAGGCTAGAGAAGCCCGACTTCCTCCACCGGTGCTAACCGGATCAGGTTCGAGGGTCTGCGGTGGTCCGCACTCTCAGCGCCCGTTGCCCGGTGTCTCCCGGGCGGTCGGCGCTCCCCTGTCGTTCACCTGCGACTTTACACCGCGGCCCGACGCCGCAGACAGGGCTCCGGCGTGTGACGTCGCCCGGGGCGTGCCCGGCCCCGGGGACGGCTACGGTGGGACGTGAGCTTCGCCGTCGGGCCTGCGGGAACGACGGCGGTCCCACCCCGCCCGCCTCACCCTCACCGGAGGAACACACATGGCCGAGAACGAGCAGACCCTCGCCGAGAAGGTCACGACCGTCGCGCTGACGCTGGCCGCGGGCTGGATCGCGCAGAAGGCCGTGAGCTACGCGTGGGCCAAGGCCACGGGGCACGACGCACCCAAGGACCTGGACGACCCGGAGGTCGGCATCATCAGCGCCGTGACGTTCGCCGCCGCGGCGGCCGCGGCGAGCGTGTTCGCGCGCCGGTTCGCGGGCCGCGAGGCCAAGCGGGTCGTGAAGCGGTTCGTCGCGCGCGCGTCCTGAGGTCGAGGTCGGGCGGCCCCGGCGGGTCCGCCCCCGCCGTGCGAGGGGTGTTCCGTAGGGTGTCCCGATGCCCTCCCCTTCTGCTGCCCGACGCCGCCGCTCGTCCCTCGTAGGAGGCCTCCTCGTCGCGGGGCTCGCACTGACCGGGTGCTCGTCGACCGGTCCCGGCTCCGAGGTGTCACCCACGCCGAACGTGGCACCGACCGCGGTCGCGCTGCCGGGCGGGACCGTCGGCAAGGCGGCAGGGTGGGCCCTCGAGGTGCTCAACGCGGACGCGTCCCCCGACGCCGCGACGCTCGAGCGGCGGTTCGCGCGGTCGTTCCTGGACCAGGTGCCCGCCGCACAGCTCGTGCCCGTCCTGGAGCAGCTCCGCGCGGACCAGGAGTGGGTGCCGGTCTCGGTCGACGCGGTCGACCCGGGCGAGCAGCAGGCCGCGCTGACGATCGTCGGCGCGAGCGGTCAGTTCTTCACGATGCAGATCGGGGTCGACGCGGACAGCCGCATCGAGACCCTGTTCTTCGGCCCGGGCGACGACCCGCACCGTGAGCCCGCCGAGAGCTGGGACGAGCTGGGCGAACGTCTCGACGCCGTGGACGCGCGGAGCTCGCTGCTCGTGGCCCAGGTCCTGGACGACGGGACGTGCCGGCCGGTCGGGGAGGCCCCCGGCGGCTCGGACGCGGACGAGGTGCTGCCGCTCGGCTCGATCTTCAAGCTCTACGTGCTGGGCGCTGTGTCGCAGGCCGTCGAGGCCGGGACGCTGACCTGGGACGACGCGCTCACCGTGACCGACGACGTGCGGTCGCTGCCCGCGGGCCAGCTCCAGGACGCGCCCACGGGCACCGTGGTCACGGTGCGTGAGGCGGCCGGGCTCATGATCTCGATCAGCGACAACACCGCGACCGACCTGCTGGTCCAGGCCGTGGGGCGCGACGCGGTCGAACGCGCGCAGGCCGCGCTGGGACACGCGGACCCGTCGCTCAACACCCCGTTCCTCACGACCCGCGACGCGTTCGCGATCGCCTGGGGAACGCCGTCGCAGGCCTCCGCGTGGGGGGCGGCAAGCACCGCGGAGCGCCGCGCGATGCTCGACGCGCTGCCCGGCGGCCCCCTCGACGTCGACCCTGCGGGAGTGACCACGCCCGTCTGGCAGGACGACGTCGACTGGTTCGCGACGTCGTCGGACCTGTGCGCCGCACACGTCTGGTTGCACGAGCGCGGCGAGCAGGACCCCGTCGTGCGCGAGGTGCTCTCGGTCAACCCCGGCATCGAGGTGGACGCCGAGGCGTGGCCCTACGTCGCGTTCAAGGGTGGCAGCGCGCCGGGCGTGCTGGCCGGATCGTGGCTCGCGGAGGATGCCGAGGGCGGCAGCTACGTCGTGACAGTGCAGCTCGCGGCCACCGACCCGGCTGTGACCGCGAACCCGACCGTGCTGGTCGACACCGCGGAGAGCGCCTTCGCGCTGCTGGGTGGCGTGGCGGGTTCGGGCTCGAAGTAGGGGCCTCGCGCAGCGCCTTCCACGTCGAGGGCCCTACGTGCCGGGAGCCAGCTCCGCGACCGCCTTGTCGATGCGCCGCTGCCGGGTCTCAGGGGTCTTCGCGGCCTCGATCGGCTCGACCAGTGCGCGCCGGCGGCTGAACGACAGCGAGTCGAACGCCGTGCGCGCCTCGACCGTGAGGACTGCCGCGAGGTCGTCGGGCACAGCGACCTCGCGCGGTGCGTCGTCGACCTCGATCTCGACGTCCACCTCGTTCCCGCCCGACACCCCGGCGGCCTCCCGGTTCTCCGCGCTGAGCGCGATCATGAACCGGCCCTGGTACGGCGCGACCGAGCTGCGGTAGGTGTGCCCGCCGACCGTGACTCGCACGGGGACGCGCTTGCCCGCGCCGAGCGCGGCGACCACGTCGTCGGGCACGGGGATGCCGGTGGCCGTCTTGCCGCTCTGGAGGATCGTCGTCCGGAATCGCATGGGCCGACTCTTCCACCGGCCCGACGACGTCGCGCGCCGACCGCTCGACGCTCGCCCCGTCGTCGGGCCGGGTGGGGGGAACCGGGCCTCGCGGCCACCCAGTCAACCGGTCGCCGTCACGCCGTGAGCATCGCCGCCGGGTTCTCGTGCGTCAGACGGCGCAGCACCTCGCGCTCGACCCCACGCTGCGCGAGCATCTCGGTGAAGACCGTGGGCACGTACGCGAACCCGTTCCCGCCGTTCTGCACCCACATCTGCTTGAGGAACACGTCGTGGCTCATGAGCACCTGGCCCGCGAACCCCGCCTCGATGAGCCGGTGCACGGCGCCCGCCGTGGTGTGCGGGTCGGGCGAGACGCCCTCCTTGGGGTAGGTGATGTCCATGCCGACCATGTCGAACTCGAGCCACACCCCCCGCTCCGCGACGGCCCGCTGGTACTCGGGATCCTCGGCCGAGGGGTCCATGTGGCACAGCACGACCTTCTCGGGTCGCACTCCCACCTCGTCGAGCACGAGGTCGAGGATCTCGTGCGCGCGACGCTGCCAGCCGGGCAGGTGGATCTGCATCGCGACGTGCGGGTGCTCGAGCTGCGCCAGGGCCGAGGCCCGCAACGACGCCCGCTCCCCCGCGGTGAAGTCCGGCGAGACGCCGATCTCCCCGATCACGCCGGGCCGGATGCCCGTGTCCCGCACGCCGTCGGACAGCTCGCGCGAGATCGCCGCGGCCTGTGCGTCCACGGCCTGGGCCGTGATGCGCTCGCCCTCGAACTTCTCGAGGTAGGCACCCGCGCCCATGACGACGTTGAGGCCCGTGCGGCTCGCGACGTCCGCCAGGCGCTCGGGGTTGCGCCCGATCGCCTCGCTCGACGTCGCGTCCACGACGGTCCGTCCCCCCAGGGCCGCGAAGCTGCGGATCTCCGCCTCGACCGCGGCGACGGGCTTGTCGGCGATGTTGTCGGCGCAGCAGTACGGGTCCTGGCGCAGCGCCCAGGCGACCGACGCGGACACGGGCTCGCGGACCACGGCCCGGGAGAACTCGTAGCTGGGTGCGTCGAGCACCCCCGACAGGTCGTTGAACAGGTGCTCGTGGGGCAGGGTCAGTCCCAGGTCCGCCACGGCGACGCGTCCGGTGACCGTCTGGACGAATCCGGCCGGCGTGATGTTCATCGCGGGCTCACCTCTCCTGCCTCACCACCGCCGACGGCGGCGGTCACTCCTGCGTCACCGCTCCCGGCGGGCGCCTCGGTCGACTTCCCGGACGGGATCATGCCGATCACCGCCGCGACGAGCGCGATCACGGTGCCGATGATCGTGGCCGCGTAGATCGTGTGCCCGAGCGACGGGACGGCCCAGTCGATCAGGAGCGAACCGACGAGCTGACCTGCCGTGGACGCGAGGCCCAGGAGCAGCAGCCCGAGGCCGCGGACCAGCAGCGCCATGAGCGCGATCGAGAGCAGGCCGAGCGGGCCGCCGAGGTACATCCACCACGTGGGCGGCAGCTGGAAGTCGACGCCCGAGGTCATGGCGCGGATCCCGTAGGCGATGCCGAGGGCCGTGAAGCCGACCAGGAAGTTCCACCCGATCGAGACGAGCATCGAACCCGTGGCGTCGGCGACCGCGGCGTTGCCGGCGGGCTGCCAGCCGGCGAGGAGACCGCCGACGAACGGCATGATCGCGAGGGCGATCGTGTGCGGGGTCGAGAAGTTCGGCGAGATGACGATGACGGTCGCGACGATCGCGAGGACCGCGCCCGCGAGGCGGAAGAACGTGAGCGGCTGCTTGACCGAGGCGGTGACACCGAGGCGGTCGCAGATCACGCCCGAGATGACCAGACCCGAGATGAGCGAGATCTGGAACGTCGCGACGCCCAGGACACCGACCGTGACGCCCTCCGAGAGGACGATGACGGCGCCGCAGAGACCCGCGAGGAAGTTCCACCACGGGATCGTGCGGCCCTTGATGAGGCTCGGGATCGCCAGCGCCTCGCGCCGCGTCACGGGGCGCGCGAACACGATGACGAACATCAGGACCAGGCCCGTGCCGAACGAGATGAGGGCGGCCGCGTGGCCGTCACCGATCGTCTTGCCGAGCTGACCGTTGACCGCGGCCTGCATGGGGCCGAGGGCTCCGGCGAGGACGGTCGCGAGGACGAGGAGCGCGGTCGCTGTGCTCTTGACCTTGTTGCGCTG
Source organism: Oerskovia rustica (assembly GCF_014836555.1). Taxonomy (GTDB): domain Bacteria; phylum Actinomycetota; class Actinomycetes; order Actinomycetales; family Cellulomonadaceae; genus Oerskovia; species Oerskovia rustica. Next base: position 34,514 of record NZ_JACSQQ010000024.1, on the reverse strand, counting down.
CGACGGGGCGACCGTCTGGGCGCCTCCCGAGCGGGAGGCCGTCTCCGGCGTGGTGTGCTTCATTGCTTGGCCGTGCCTTTCATCTTTCGACGGTACGTCGGATCGGTGGACCGATCGAACGGCCAGCCCTGGGTCGACGCTGAGTGGTCGGGCTGGGTGGGGGTCGTGCGGGTGGTGCTGGGTGGGGGTCGTGCGGTCGGACGGGTCGTGAGGGTCAGTGCTCCGGCGTGGGGTCCTGCGGTGCGGCGGGCACCTCGTCGGCGAGCGGCAGGGACTCGATGGCCCCGTCGCGAGTGGTGGTGACGGCTGCGACGCGGGCCGCCCAGCGGGCGGCTCCGACGAGGTCCTCGCCGCGCAGGAGCCCGTCGGCGAGCGCCGCGCAGAAGCTGTCGCCCGCGGCGGTCGTGTCGATCGCGTCGACGCGGACGGCCGGGACGGGGGTCGGCAGGCCGTCACGAGGCACCACGACCGAGCCGTCGGCCCCGAGGGTCACGACGACGTCGCCCGGGAAGGCGAGCCCCCGCACCATGGCCACGACGTCGGCGAGGGCCTCGGGGGCCTCGGGCGCGCCCGCGAGGGTCGCGAGCTCGAACCGGTTGGGGACCAGGACGTCGAACCGGTCGCGGATCTCTGCGGGGACCGGGACCGCGGGGGCCGGGTTGAGGATCGTCGTGCCGGTCGCGAGGCGCGTGACGGCGGCGAGCGCACCGAGCGGGGTCTCGCACTGGCACAGGACGACCTGCGCGTCGGCGACGGCCCGGACCGCGGCGTCGCGCGAGTCGACGAACTGCTCGTCGACGTCGGCGTTGGCGCCCGCCTCGATGACGATCGTGGACTCGGGCTGCTCCCAGAGGATCACGGCGGTGCCGGTGGGCTGCTCGGACACCGCGACCGACGCGACGTCGAGTCCCTCGGCCACGAGACGGGCCGTGATCGCACGGCCCGCGTCGTCGTCCCCGACGGCGCCCACCATCGCGACGCGACGCCCCAGGCGTGCGGCGGCGACGGCCTGGTTGGCCCCCTTGCCGCCGGGCGAGCGCTTGAGCCCGGTCGCGCTGATGGTCTCGCCCGAGCGCGGGATCCGGTCGACGGTCAGCCTGATGTCCATGTTCAGGCTGCCGACGACCGTCACCTCCGGGGAGGCCGCGACCTGCGGGGCGAGGGCGGGGGTGACCCCGCCCTCGGGGCGGGCGCTCATCAGCCTGCGAGCCAGGTGATCGCCTGGCCGAAGAGCTTCCCGTAGCCGGACCACTCCATGAACTCGCGGGGGGCCCAGTGCGGGGAGATGTCGGACGCGAACGCCAGCGTGCGGCCCTCGCCCTCGGTGCGGACCGCGACGAGCGGGCGGCCCTCGATCGTCGCCAGGACGGTCGCGTCGGCCTTGGCGGTGAGCTTCTGGTAGCCGAGCAGGATGGGCCACTGCGCGTCGAGGCCCGCGGTCACGGGGTGCTCGACGTCGGTCAGGACGCCGCTGATGCCCTCGGGGGTCTCCTCGCGGTCGTCGTACGGGAGGATCTCGACGGGCAGGACGGCCTCGACCGCGGTGCCGTGGTAGTTGGCCTTGGCCTGGAAGCCCTGGAAGCTGAGGTAGCCGCCGGCCATCATGAGGCCGCCGCCGCGGCGCACCCACTCGGCGAGGAGCTTGATGCGGTTCGGGAAGGGACGTCCCTCGGAGAACACGACGGGCGGGAGCAGGAGGGTGTTGGCGCCGATGTCCGACAGGAGGACGACGTCGTACGCGTCGAGCTCCTCGAGCGTCGACGGGAAGTCGGTCGCGACGAGGTGCGACGGGAGGTGCGTGACGTCGTGCCCCTCGGCGGCGAGCGCCTCGAGCAGCTTGGCGCAGCCGATCTCCAGCTGGGCGTGCGGGAAGGCGTCGTAGCCCTTGTAGTCCGTCGCGGCATTGATCCACGACTCTCCGGCAAGCAGCACGCGGCTCATGCGGTTCTCCTCAAGACGGTTCGGGCTCGGCCGCACATCGGCGACGTTGCGCAATGTTGTGTTGCTGTTGCGCAACAACCTAGGCGCACGGCATCCTGGTGTCAACCGAGCAGCGACGAGACACCCGTCGCCGGGCCGCCGCCGCACCAACGGGCCCCGGGAATCCGCGGTCCCCACGGACTCACGGCCCGCCCGGCACCGGCGCAGCGATAGGCTCGGGAGGCACCCGACGGCCGGGGCACGAGCAGAGAGGTGGCGACGATGACACTGACGCAAGTTGCGCAACACGCAGGCGTCTCGACGTCGACGGCCTCCCGCTACCTGCGCGGCCAGCTCAACGTCCAGCCCGAGACCGCGGCCCGGATCGACGCCGCGGTCGCCGCGCTCGACTACCGCGGCGCCACCGCGAACCGCGGGGTCCGCACCGCCCGGCCGGGAGCGGGACCGCACGCGCGCACCGACGCCGGGCAGGGCGTCGTGGCGCTCGTCGTGCCCGACTTCACCAACCCGTTCTTCACGACCCTGGCCGAGGAGTGCGCCGACCTCGCGGCCTCACGCCAGATCCCCCTGGTCGTCGCGGTCTCCGGCAAGCACGGCGAGCGCGACGGCGGGCTGAGCCCCCTGATCGGGGGCAGCGACGTGCTGGGGGGCCTGATCTACCTCGGCATGAGCCGGACCGACGAGCGCCTCGCCCGCGCCGTCGAGGACGGGCTGCCCGTCGTCGTGATCGACGAGGAGATCGACCTCGACCTCGCGGTCGACACCGTGACCGTCGACAACTACGGCGGCGCCTACCAGGCCACGAGGTACCTCATCCAGCAGGGGCACCGCAGGATCGCGCACGTCGCCGGCCCGCCCGAGCTCTCCACGACCCAGGAGCGCAAGCGCGGCTACGTCGACGCGCTCACCGACGCCGGACTGACGGTCGACCCCGAGCTGGTCCGCCACGGCCCGTACACCGAGCAGTTCGGTGCCTCGACCTTCCCCTACCTGACGCGCCCCGGGAACGCCCCCACCGCGGTGTTCGTGGGCAGCGACATCGTGGCCGTCGGGATGCTCGGTGCCGCCGAGCTCCACGGCATCCGCATCCCCGAGGACCTGTCGGTCGTGGGCTGCGACGGCATCCGCATCGGCCAGTGGCTGCGGCCCCAGCTCACGACGCTCGAGCAGCCCGTCGCGGCGCTCGCCCTCGCGGCGGTCGACGCCCTCGAACGTGCCATGGCCCGTCGCGGCGCCGACGCCCCCGACGACGTCGCCGAGCCCGCCCGCACGGTCCTGCCGCTCCACCTGGTCATCCGCGGCTCGGTCGCGCCGCCGTCCGCACCGCCGACGCCGAGGTAGACCTGTCAGGCGGGCGCCTGGACCTGGGCGTCGAGCGTGCGCCGCAGGAAGCCGTTGAGCGCGGCACCGATGAACCGGCGCCCGCGGAACGTGTGGATCTCGCGGGCCGCCGGCGAGCGTAGGGCAGATCGCCGACTGCGGGAAGCGGTCCGTCCCGTCAGCCCGTGACAGCGGTGATGGTCTCGAGGATCGACCCGATCACGACGAGGTAGATGAGCGCGAAGAACACCGTGTAGAGGCCGGTGAACAGGAGTGCGTCGCGCACCTTGCCGGGCTCGCGGAAGTAGCGGAAGAACTTCCGGAGGAACCCGACAGGGTGCATCAGGTCCCAGCTGTTGAAGCGGATGTAGCGGCCCAGGTAGATCCCGAACGAGACGAGCACGAGGATCACGACGACCACGAGCCAGGACGCCGGGCGCAGGAAGGGCTTGAGGTCCTCGGGGTAGCGCAGCACGGCGTAGAACATCTGGACCAGGAAGATGTTGACGACGGTGTTGAGCACGCCGGACATCGCGAGGGTCAGGACCGCGACGATGTCGAACCAGAGCGGCACGTGCTCGTCGTCCTTGCGGTGGCTGAAGTTGAGCTCCGTCACGAGATAGCCCGCGTTGGGGAGCAGCAGCAGCCAGATCGCCAGGCCGACCCCCGCGATGGTCGCGACGAGCCACGAGGGCGCGCCGGCCGCACCCAGCGCGAGGTCCCCGACGATCAGGAACGTCAGGACGAACACGGGCAGCACCGACAGCCCGACGTTGAGCAGCATCGGCCGGTAGACCTCGGTGCGGAAGAGGGGCGCGCGCAGGAGGATCAGGGCGAACGCGAAGACGTTGACGAGGATCACGCCGAGGAACAGCAGGGTCATGGAGGGGCCTTCGTGGTGCAGCGCGGGCGGGACGTGGGGACCACGCTAGGGCCCGACGGCGTCTTCGCCAGCCCGCGCGACACGTCACCTGCGCGGATAGCGTGGGTCGGGCGGGAATCTCGAGCTCCACCGATTCGCCCGAGGACGGGCGACCGACCCCCGGGAGTCACAGTGACGCATCCTGACGAAGCAGCCGCGCCGGTGACGTCCCCCGGCGCCGGGCACGGGGCGGCCGCCCCGACCGGCAGCGCCCGGTCCGGCGGGTCCGCGACGCTCATGCTGGTCCTCGCCACGATCGGTTTCGCGGTGAACTTCTGGGCGTGGGCGCTCGTCAGCCCGCTCGGCGGCGCGTACAGCAAGGCGCTCGGCCTGTCGGCGGTCCAGCAGTCGGTGCTCGTCGCGGTGCCGGTCATCGTGGGCTCCCTGGGGCGCATCCCGGTCGGCGCGCTCACGGACCGCTTCGGGGCACGCATCATGTTCCCGCTGGTCAGCGCGGCGACGATCGTCCCGGTCCTGTTCATCGGCTTCGTCGCGGACAGCTATCCGCTGCTCATCCTGGGCGGCTTCTTCCTGGGGCTGGGCGGGACGGCGTTCGCCGTCGGGGTGCCGTTCGTCAACGCCTGGTATCCCCCCGCCCGGCGCGGGACGGCGCTGGGGATCTTCGGGATCGGGATGGGCGGCACCGCGATCTCGGCGTTCACGACCGTGCGGATCACCGACGCGTACGGCAAGAGCGCGCCGTTCGTGCTCGTGGCGTGCGTCCTGGCGGTGTACGCGGTCGCCTCGTGGCTCCTCGTGCGCGACGCCCCGGGTCGGGCACCGGCCGCGCACGGGCACTTCCTGGCACGCACGTGGGCGACGTTCAGGCTCCCGGCGACGCTCCAGCTCTCGTGGCTCTACGCCGTGGGGTTCGGCGGCTTCGTGGCGTTCAGCGTGTACCTGCCGACCTTCCTGGTGAACGCCTACGACCTGACGGCCGCCGACGCCGCCGCGCGGACGGCCGGGTTCGTGGTGCTCGCGGTCGCGTGCCGTCCGATCGGCGGGACGCTCTCGGACCGGTTCGGCGGCATCCCGGTGTCGGTCGTCTGCTTCGCGCTCGTCACGGTCCTCGCGGCGGTCGTCGCGTTCCAGCCGAGCCTCGTGCCTGTCGGGACCATCGCGTTCCTGGGCCTCGCGGTGGGCCTCGGGGCGTCGTCGGGCGCGACGTTCGAGCTCGTCGCCAAGGTCGCCCCGCAGGACAAGGTCGGTGCGGTGACGGGGCTCGTCGGGGCGGCGGGCGGACTGGGCGGGTTCATCCCGCCGCTCATCATGGGTGCGGTGTACCAGCTCAACGGGGACTACGGCCTGGGCTTCGCGGCCCTCTCGCTGACGGCCCTGCTCACGCTGCTGTTCACGCTGGGGCCGGTACGGCGCGGCGTGCGCGACTGAACGACCCGCTCCGTTATATCTTGATGTCAAGACTGTTGTCATCAAGAGGGAGTGTGTCGTGGCGGACTGGAACCCGGAGAGCTACCTGCGCTATGCCGACGAGCGGTCGCGGCCCTTCGTCGAGCTCCTGGCCCGCGTGCCGGGGACGCCCCGCACGGTCGTCGACCTCGGCTGCGGACCCGGTCACCTGACCGGGGCCCTGCACCACCGGTGGCCGGACGCCGACGTCCTGGGCGTCGACTCGTCGCCCGCGATGATCGACCGGGCCCGGCGCGACGACCCGGGCGGGCGTTACACCCTCGCCGACCTCCGCACGTTCGAGCCTCCCGCCCCCGTCGACCTCGTCGTGAGCAACGCGACGCTCCAGTGGGTCGCCGACCACCGCGCCCTCCTGCCACGCCTGACCTCGATGGTCGCCGCCGGCGGGTCGTTCGCGTTCTCCGTCCCCGGCAACCACGACGCCCCGAGCCACGTGACGCTGCGCGAGGTCGCGGGACGCGAGCCGTACCGGGCGTCGACAGCCTCGGTCGCCCGACCGAGAGGGTTCGACCCCGAGCAGTACCTCGACGACCTGGCTCGGCCCGGCTGGCGGGTCGACGCCTGGGAGACCACCTACGTGCACGTGCTCCAGGGCGAGGACCCTGTCTTCACCTGGATCGCGGCGACGGGCGCCCGCCCGGTGCTCGACGCCCTGCCCGAGGCCCTGCGCCCGTCGTTCGTCGCGGACCTCCAGGAGGCGCTGCGCACGGCGTACCCCGCGCACCCGTACGGGACGCCGCTCGCGTTCCGGCGGGTCTTCGCGGTCGCGACGCGGGTCTGACCGACGGGCGGCTGGCCTACGGTGTCCCCATGGACCCCCACGCCCTGGACCAGCCGTCGAAAGCACCACGGGTCGTGGACCGGTGGGGTGCCGCCGGCGGCTCCGCCCGGACGGGCAGCCCCGCACCTGCCGGGATCACGGTCGACGAGTACCGCGACCACGTCCTCGCGCTGGTCGCTCCGCTCGCCGCGGAGCCCGTGACGCTCGACGAGCTCGCGACCGCCGCCCCGGCCCGGCGCGTCCTGGCCGAGGACGTCCGGTCCCTCCTGGACGTCCCACGCTTCGACGCCTCGGCCATGGACGGGTACGCGCTGCGCGGCACGTACCTCGCGGCCGCGACCCCGGACTCCCCCGTCACGCTGCGCGTCGTGGGCGACATCGCGGCGGCCCCCTCCACCGCCCCTGCGGCCGGACGGGGCGCTTCCGGCGCAACCGGCGCAACCGGCGAAGCCGTCCGCATCATGACGGGCGCCCCCGTGCCGGACGGGTGCGACGTCGTCGTGCCCGTGGAGCGGACCTCGACGCGACGCTTCGTGCCCGGCGCGCCCCTGGACGAGCGGATCGAGGTCTACGAGCCGTCCAGGCCCAACATCCGCCACCGCGCCGAGGACGTCGCGGTCGGCGACCTCGTCGCCGCGGCGGGCGCCCCGACGACCCCGCGCCTCGTCTCGGCCGCAGCCTCGGCGGGGCACGCGACCCTCCCGGTGCACCGCGTCCCGCGCGTCGCGGTCCTCTCGACGGGCAGCGAGCTCGTGCCGGTCGGGACGGCGCCCGGCCCGGGCCAGATCCCCGACTCCAACTCGCTCCTGCTCGCAGCGTGCGTGCGCGACGCGGGCGGCGTCCCGGTGCGCGTGGGCGCGGTCCCGGACACGGCCGAGGCGCTGCGCGCGGTGCTCGACGACGTCGCCCCCCACGTGGACCTGATCGTCACCTCGGGCGGGGTCAGCGCGGGGGCGTTCGACGTCGTCAAGGAGGTCCTGACCGGGCCCGAGGACGCGGTGCCGACAACGACGCGAGGTCGCTCCGACGTCCTGCTCGTCGCGGTCGGGATGCAGCCCGGCAAGCCGCAGGCGGCCGCCCGCTGGCGCGGCACTCCCCTGCTCGGCGTGCCCGGCAACCCGGTGAGCGCGTACGTGTCGTTTAGGGCGTTCGTCCGCCCGGCGGTGCGCCGCCTCGCGGGCCACCCGGAGCCCGTCGAGCCGCTCGTCGAACGCGTCGCCACCGAGGGCTGGCGCTCCCCCGCGGGGCGGCAGCAGTTCCTCCCGGTGCGTTTCGTCGGGGCCGACGGCGTCGCACCGGTCGGGCCCGGCGCGCACCACGTCTCGGCCCTGACCCGGGCCGACGCGATCGCGGTCGTACCACCCGAGGTCGAGGCGGTTGGGCCGGGCGAGGTCGTGCGTGTCATGGTGATCGCATGAGCGAGTTCACCCACCTCGACGAGCGCGGCCACGCCCGCATGGTCGACGTCACCCTCAAGCAGCCGACCGTCCGTTCCGCGACCGCGACGGGCGTCGTCCGGTGCGGTCCGCACATCGTCGCGGCCCTGCGGTCGGGCGAGGTCCCCAAGGGCGACGTGCTCGCGGTCGCGCGCATCGCGGGCATCCAGGGGGCCAAGAAGACGGCCGAGCTGCTGCCGCTCGCGCACATCATCGGGGTGCACGGCGCTGCCGTGGACCTCGACGTCCAGGACCACGGCGTCGAGATCCGCGCGACCGTGCGCACCGCGGACCGCACGGGGGTCGAGATGGAGGCGCTCACCGCGGTCGCGGTCGCGGGGCTCGCGGTCGTCGACATGGTCAAGGGGCTCGACAAGTCGGTCGAGCTCACCGACGTCCGCCTCCAGTCCAAGACGGGCGGCAAGTCGGGCGAGTGGGTGCGCCCGGTGTGAGCGGGCCCCTGTTCGACGCGGTCGTGCTCGCGGGCGGGCGGGCGCAGCGGCTCGGCACGTCCAAGCCGCAGCTCGTCGTCGCGGGCGCGCGCCTGCTCGACCACGTGCTGACCGCGACCCGCGAAGCCCGGGCGACGGTCGTCGTCGGGCCGGAGGACCTGGCCTCTGGCGCGTACGTCCTCACGCGCGAGGACCCGCCGTTCGACGGTCCGGTCGCGGGGACCGCGGCGGGCCTCGCCGCCCTGCCCGACGGCGCAGCGCCCTGGGTCCTGCTCCTCGCCTGCGACGTGCCGCGGGCTGCGGAGGCCGTGCCGCTGCTCGTGGCGGCGGCGCAAGGCTCCTCGGCCGGCGGCCACGGGGAGATCGACGGAGTCCACCTCGCGCACGACGGGCGGGACCAGTGGCTCGTCGGGCTGTACCGCCGCACGGCCCTCGACGCGGCCGTGGCCCGGCTCGCGGACGACCCGGCACAGGGCGGCCTGGCGGGCGCCCCCGTGCGCCGCCTCGTCTCAGGGATGGAACTCACCCGCGTCGAGGACGTGGACGGTCTGAGCACCGACGTGGACACGTGGCAGGATGCGGAGACGTACGCACGCCGCGCACGGTACGGCACTGGAGAGTCACGACCCGCACCGAACTTCGGGAGGCATGGCATGAGCAACCTCGAGCGCTGGGTGGACGCCCTGGTCGACGAGTTCGACCTCGACCGTGAGGCGGTCGACATCGGGGCGATCCTCGACCTGGCGCGGGACGCCGCGCACCGGGTCGAACGCCCCGCGGCCCCGCTCACGACCTTCATCGCCGGGTACGTCGCCGGACTGTCCGCCGGGGAAGGTGCCGACCACCCCGGCCTCGACGCCATGGAGCGCGCCACCGAGCTCGCGCTCGCGTGGGACGTCGAGGCGACCCTCGACGAGGCCGTCACGGAGGACGCTGTGGACGCCGACACCACGCGCCACGAGCCCGCGGCCCCCGAGAGGGCGTGACGTGCCGCAGGTCCGCTATTTCGCCGGCGCGGCCGAGGCCGCCGGGCTCGAGGCCGAGTCCCTCCCGGGCGCCTCGGTCGGGGAGCTCTTCGCGGCCATGACCGCCCGCCACCCCGCGCTCGCCGACGTGCTGCCGCGCTGCTCGGTGCTCGTGGGCGGCGTCCGGACGGCCGACCACGGGGTGGCGCTGACGGCCGACGAACAGGTCGACGTCCTGCCCCCTTTCGCGGGCGGCTGACTGTCCCCACTTCCGTTGAGTGCATGATTCGGCGACTCGCCGGGCGTGTCGCAGCCGAATCATGCACTCAAACGTCTCAACGTCTCAACGTCTCAGCACCTCGGCAGCGACGGATCAGTGGTCCCCGCCCGCGAGCTGCGAGAACACGTGCGGCAGCAGCGGCTCGAGCACCGACCAGCCGTCGCGCACGCCGCCCGGCGAGCCCGGCAGGTTGACCACGAACGCCCGCAGCCCGCGCGCCCCCCGGGCGGTCCCCACGATCCCCCGTGACAGCACCGCGCTCGGCACGACCGTCGCCCCGCGCCGCCGGATCGCCTCGGCGACGCCCGGCAGCTCCTGGTCGACGACCTCGGCCGTCCCCTCGGGCGTGTGGTCGCGCGGTCCGATGCCCGTCCCGCCCGTGGTGATCACGAGCCGCGCCCCCTCGGCCAGCGCGGAGGTGAGCGCGTCGCGGACGGAGCTGACGCCGTCGGGCACGAGACGCGTCGTGACGCGCTCGAAGCCGCCCGTCTCCAGGAGCGAGACCAGGAGCGGCCCCGAACGGTCGACGTACTCGCCGCGCGAGCCGCGGTCGGAGACCGTGACGACCGTGACGGGCAGGTGGGCGAGCGGGAAGGTGGCGTGGGGCCCGTCGAACGTGGTCATGGGAGCACCGTAGACAATCGCGGCGCACCGGGCGACGCGGCCCCGCTCCCCGGGCAGAACCCTGCGGGACGTGGGCATACTGCGAGGCAGACGAACGTACACGCACGGTCCTGCTCGCCCCAGGAGGTCGCATGTCGCAGTCCACCGTCCCCGGCCCGGGCACCGACGCCCGCGCAGCGGACGCCCCACGCCCTGAGTCCCCGGGTGGCAGCGGTGAGGACGCCCTGCTGCGGCTCGGCAAGCACCTGCGCCGCGGCGAGGTCTCGCCCGACCTGCGCCAGCTGTTCCTCCAGGGGGGCCGCGAGGGCGACGTGTTCTACCGGGACCGGTGGTCGCACGACAAGGTCGTGCGCTCGACGCACGGCGTGAACTGCACCGGGTCGTGCTCGTGGAAGGTGTACGTCAAGGACGGCATCATCACGTGGGAGACGCAGCAGACGGACTACCCGTCGGTCGGGCCGGACTCGCCCGAGTACGAGCCGCGAGGCTGTCCGCGCGGCGCGGCGTTCAGCTGGTACACGTACTCCCCGACGCGGGTCCGCTACCCGTACGTACGGGGAGTGCTGCTGCGGGCGTTCCGTGACGCGAAGGCGCGCACGGGCGACCCCGTGCGCGCGTGGGCCGAGGTCACGGGCGACCCGGAGACCGCACGCGCCTACAAGCAGGCGCGCGGCAAGGGCGGCCTGGTCCGGGCGTCGTGGGACGAGGCCGCGGAGATCGTCGCGGCTGCCCACGTGCACACGATCAAGGCGTACGGCCCGGATCGCATCGCCGGCTTCTCGCCCATCCCGGCGATGTCGATGGTCTCGCACGGCGTGGGTGCCCGGTTCGTCTCGATGCTGGGCGGCGCGATGCTGTCGTTCTACGACTGGTACGCAGACCTCCCGGTCGCGTCCCCGCAGGTGTTCGGCGACCAGACCGACGTGCCCGAGTCCGCCGACTGGTGGAACTCGTCGTACTGCATCATGTGGGGTTCGAACATCCCGGTGACCCGCACGCCCGACGCGCACTTCATGGCCGAGGCACGCTACCGCGGTCAGAAGGTGATCGTGGTCTCGCCCGACTACGCCGACAACACCAAGTTCGCCGACGAGTGGCTCGCGGTGCACCCCGGCACGGACGGCGCGCTGGCCCTCGCGATGGGCCACGTGATCCTGCGGGAGTTTCACGTGGAACGTCGCACGGCGCCGTTCGTGGACTACCTGAGGAAGTACACGGACTCGCCGTTCCTGGTCACGCTCACGCCCAGCCCGGCGTCGGCTTCGTCGGGGCCCGACGGCGCAGCTCCCCGTCAGGGGGACGTCACCTACGTCCCGGGCAAGTTCCTCACCGCGGCCGACCTCGTCGAGGACGTGCTGCCGGGGGCCGCGAGCGCCGCGAACGCGGCCTTCAAGCCCGTGCTGCTCGACGCGGACGGCTCGCCCGTGATCCCGAACGGCACCCTGGGCCACCGGTTCGGCGAGGCCGACGAGGGGAAGTGGAACCTCGACCTGGAGGGCGTCGTGCCCCTGCTGTCGGTCGCGGACGGCCACACGACCGCCGGGCCCGACCCGCGGACGGGAGCGGCGCCGTCGGGCCCGGGGGGCACCCGGGTCGAGAGCGTCCGTGTGGACCTGCCGCGCTTCGACCTGTCCCCCGACCCGGAGCAGGGCGAGACGGGCAGGCACACCGGTGGTGCGGGATCGATCACACGCGGTGTGCCGGTGCGGCGCGTGGGCGGGCACCTGGTGACCACGGTGTTCGACCTGCTGCTCGCGCGCTACGGCGTGAACCGCGAGGACCTGGCCCTGCCCGGCGAGTGGCCCTCGGGCTACGACGACGCGGACTCCCCCGGCACGCCCGCCTGGCAGGAGCAGTTCACGGGGGTCCCGGCGGCGGCCGCCGCGCGGATCGGACGCGAGTTCGCGGACAACGCCGAGCGGTCCGGCGGGCGCTCGATGATCATCATGGGCGCCGGAGCGAACCACTGGTTCCACGCCGACACGATCTACCGGGCCATGCTCGCGCTGACGACCATGACGGGCTGCCAAGGCGTCAACGGCGGCGGGTGGGCGCACTACGTCGGGCAGGAGAAGTGCCGGCCCGTGACGGGGTGGGCGCAGTACGCGGGCGGCCTGGACTGGTCGCGGCCCCCGCGCCAGATGATCGGCACGGCGTTCTGGTACGTCGCCACCGACCAGTGGCGCTACGACGGGCTGCCCGCGGACGCGCTCGCGACACCGCTGGGCTCGGGCATGTTCGCGGGCCGCACCACGGCCGACTGCCTGGTCGAGTCGGCGCAGCGTGGCTGGATGCCCAGCTACCCGACGTTCGACCGCAACCCGCTCGACCTCGTGGACCAGGCCGAGGCGGCGGGCGTCGCCCCCGCGGACTACGTGGTCTCCGAGCTGCGCAGCGGCGCGCTCCGGTTCGCGGTCGAGGCTCCCGACGCGCCCGAGAACTTCCCGCGCTGCGTCACGGTGTGGCGGGCCAACATCCTGGGCTCCTCGGGCAAGGGCAACGAGTACTTCCTCAAGCACCTGCTGGGGACGGACTCGGCGGTGCTCGCGGACGAGTCGGCGCCCGCGCGGCGACCGCGCTCGATCGAGTGGGCCGAGGAGGCGCCGCGCGGCAAGCTCGACCTGCTCACGACCCTCGACTTCCGCATGACGAGCACCACGCTGTTCTCCGACGTCGTGCTGCCCGCGGCCACCTGGTACGAGAAGCACGACCTGTCCACGACGGACATGCACCCGTTCGTGCACTCGTTCAACCCGGCGATCAGCCCGCCGTGGCAGACCCGCACGGACTTCGACATCTTCCACACGATCGCGCGGAAGATCAGCGAGTACTCGGTCGAGCACCTGGGCGTGCGCAGGGACCTCGTGGCCGCGCCCCTGCTGCACGACACCCCGGACGCCATGTCGGTGCCGCACGGCACCATCGTCGACTCGGGCGCGGGGTCCGCGTCCCGTCCCCTGGTCCCGGGCGTGACCATGCCCAAGCTGGTCGTGGTCGAGCGCGACTACCCGGCGTTCGCGGACCGCATGGCCTCGCTGGGTCCGCTCACCGAGAAGCTCGGCATGGTCACCAAGGGCGTGCAGTTCTCGCCGGGCGAGGAGGTGCGGGTCCTGGGGCAGAAGAACGGGCTCGTGCCCTCGGGCCCCGCGGCGGGGCGCCCGCGGCTCGACAAGGACACGCACGCGTGCGAGATGATCCTCGCGCTGTCGGGCACGACGAACGGGCGCCTCGCCGTCCAGGGCTTCGAGCACGTCGAGAGGCGCACGGGCGTCGAGCTCGCGGACCTGGCGCGCGACGAGCAGGGCAAGCGCGTCACGTTCCCGGACGTCCAGTCCCGCCCGACGACGGTCATCACCTCTCCCGAGTGGTCCGGCTCGGAGCACGGGGGCAGGCGGTACACGGCGTTCGCGATCAACGTCGAGCGGCTCAAGCCGTGGCACACCCTCACCGGCCGCCAGCACTTCTTCCTCGACCACGACTGGATGACCGAGCTCGGGGAGCAGCTGCCGATCTTCCGGCCGCCGCTCGACATGCACCGCCTGTTCCCCGACTCCCCGCCGCTGGGCGACCGCTCACCGAGCGGCTACCCGGGCTCGGAGGGCCAGGCCGAGGTCGCGGTGCGCTACCTGACGCCGCACTCGAAGTGGTCCATCCACTCGGAGTACCAGGACAACCTGTTCATGCTCTCGCTGTCGCGCGGCGGGCCGAACATCTGGATGTCGCCGCGCGACGCCGACAAGATCGGGGTGCGCGACAACGAGTGGATCGAGGCGTACAACCGCAACGGTGTGGTCGTGGCGCGGGCCGTGGTCTCGCACCGCATGCCCGAGGGCACGGTGTACATGCACCACGCGACCGACCGCACGATCGACGTCCCGCTCGCCGAGACGTCGGGCCTGCGCGGCGGCATCCACAACTCGTTGACCCGGGTGCTGCTCAAACCGAGCCACCTCGTGGGCGGCTACGCGCAGCTCGCCTTCGCGTTCAACTACCTGGGGCCCACGGGCAACCAGCGCGACGAGGTCACGACGATCCGCCGCCGCTCGCAGGAGGTGACGTACTGATGCGTGTGATGGCTCAGATGTCGATGGTCATGAACCTCGACAAGTGCATCGGGTGCCACACGTGCTCGGTGACGTGCAAGCAGGCGTGGACGAACCGCACGGGGGTCGAGTACGTGTGGTTCAACAACGTCGAGACGCGGCCCGGGCTCGGTTACCCCCGGACCTACCAGGACCAGGAGAAGTGGCAGGGTGGCTGGGTCCGGACCCGGCGGGGCAAGCTCAAGCTCCGCGCGGGCGGGCGGGCCAAGAAGCTCGCGACGATCTTCTCCAACCCCAAGCTCCCGTCGATCCACGAGTACTACGAGCCGTGGACGTACGAGTACGACATGCTGCTCTCGGCCCCGCAGGGCCCGCACACCCCCGTCGCGAAGCCGAAGTCGCTGCTCACGGGCGAGGACATGAAGATCGAGTGGTCGGCCAACTGGGACGACGACCTCGGCGGGTCCAAGGAGACCATGCAGGACGACCCGATCCTGGCGCACATGAGCGAGCACGTGGCCTCGGAGTTCGAGCAGACGTTCATGTTCTACCTGCCGCGCATCTGCGAGCACTGCCTCAACCCGGCGTGCGTCGCCTCCTGTCCGTCGGGGGCCATGTACAAGCGGGCCGAGGACGGGATCGTCCTGGTCGACCAGGACCAGTGCCGCGGCTGGCGCATGTGCGTCACGGGCTGCCCGTACAAGAAGGTCTACTTCAACCACAAGACCGGCAAGGCCGAGAAGTGCACGCTGTGCTACCCGCGACTCGAGGTGGGCCTGCCCACGGTCTGCTCGGAGACGTGCGTGGGCCGCCTGCGCTACCTGGGCCTGGTCCTGTACGACGCCGACCGCGTGACCGAGGCAGCGGCGGTCGAGGACGAGCACGAGCTCCTCGAGTCCCAGCGCTCGGTGTTCCTCGACCCGCACGACCCGGCGGTCGTCGAGGCCGCGCGCGCCGAAGGCATCCCCGAGGACTGGATCGCGGCAGCGCAGGCCTCGCCGATCTGGGCGCTCATCCAGAAGTACCGCGTGGCCCTGCCGCTGCACCCCGAGTACCGGACCATGCCCATGGTCTGGTACATCCCGCCGCTGTCCCCCGTGGTCGACGTGGTCGGCTCGTCGGGCAACGACGGCGAGGACCCGCGGACCCTGTTCGCGGCGATCTCCAAGCTCCGCATCCCGCTCGAGTACCTCGCGGGCCTGTTCACCGCGGGCGACACCGTGCCCGTGGAGCGCACGCTGCGCCGGCTGGCCGCGATGCGCACCTACATGCGCGACATCAACCTGGGCGACGAGCCCAACGAGGCCGTCGCCCGTGCGGTCGGCATGACGGGCACCGAGATCCAGGAGATGTACCGCCTGCTCGCGATCGCCAAGTACGAGGACCGCTACGTCATCCCGACCGCCCACCAGGAGATCGCGCGCGAGCTCGAGGAGATCAGCTGCTCGCTCGACTTCGACGGCGGCCCCGGGATGGGCGGCATGGGCGGCGCCGGGCCGTTCGGCTCGTCGAGCGGGACCCCGGTGCCCGTCGCGGTCGAGAACTTCCACGTGCTCCAGGCCCGGCAGACGGCCGACTCCCCCAACGGTCCCTCGACGCCCGGGCGCGTCAACCTGCTCAACTGGGACGGCAACGGCCGGCCCCCGGGCCTGTTCCCGCCGGGGTCTCCCGGTGGCTCGGACGGCCTCGGTCCGGACACGTCCGGCGACGGCACGGCGGCCCGATGATGGGCCTGTTCACGAAGTCCCCGGCGACGACCTTCCTGCCCCGCCCGACGGCGCGCACGCCCCTCCTGGAGCCCCTCGCCCCCGTCCGGGCCACGCCCGCGCAGCGGCGCACGACGCACATGGCCGCCTCGCTCCTGCTCGACTACCCCGACACCAGGACGCTCGCCGCGGCGCACGAGGTGCGCGACGTCGTCGGGCAGCTTCCCGACCCCGTGCAGGTGCGGCTCTGCGCGTTCCTCGACGACCTGGAAGCCGGCGAGCCCGCCGCGCTCGAGGCGCGCTACGTCGCGACGTTCGACCTCAAGCGCAAGTGCTCGATGTACCTGTCGTACTACGCGGCCGGGGACACGCGGAAGCGCGGCATGGCGCTCGTGCGGTTCGTGCAGGCGTACCGCGCCGCCGGGTGGGAGGTCGACGGCGAGGAGCTCCCCGACTACCTGCCCATGGCTCTCGAGTTCTCCGCCCGGGCCAGGACCCGCGACGAGGAGCGCATCGCCGCGGGGCTGCTCGGCTCGCACCGCCAGGGCATCGAGGTGCTGCGCTCCGCCCTCGCCGCGACGCCCAGCCAGTACGCGCTCGTGGTCGAGGCCGTGTGCCTGACCCTGCCCCCGCTCGACGCCGAGACCGAGCGCCGGTACCTCGAGCTCGTGACGTCCGGGCCGCCGACCGAGATGGTCGGGCTGTCTGCCATGGGGCCGCTCGAACCGTTCGCGCCCACGGGGGCGCCGCCCGAGGAGGTACGACGATGACCGGAGCGAGCACGGGAGACATCCTGCTGTGGGTCGTCTTCCCCTACGTGACGTTCGCGGTGTTCGTCGTCGGGTCCGTGTGGCGGTACCGCTACGACAAGTTCGGGTGGACCACCCGGTCGAGCGAGCTCTACGAGAAGAAGCTGCTGCGGCTCGGCTCGCCGCTGTTCCACTTCGGGCTGCTGTTCGTGATCCTCGGGCACGTCCTGGGGCTCGTGATCCCCGAGTCGTGGACGGAGGCCGTCGGGATCGACGAGGGCGCGTACCACTTCGTGGCCACCTACATGGGCTCGCTCGCGGCGCTCGCGCTCGTCGCCGGGCTGCTCATCCTCGTCTACCGGCGGCGGACCACCGGGCCGGTGTTCCTCGCGACCACGCGCATGGACAAGGTCATGTACGTGTTCCTCGCCGCGTCGATCCTGCTCGGCGCGTGGGCGACCGTCCAGACCCAGCTCCTTGCCGAGAACCACGGGTACAACTACCGCGAGACCATCTCGCCGTGGTTCAGGTCCCTCTGGTACTTCCAGCCGCAGCCCGCGCTCATGGAAGGCGTGCCCGCGGCTTTCCAGCTCCACATCGTCGCCGCGAACCTGCTGTTCGTCCTGTGGCCCTTCACGCGGCTCGTGCACGCGTTCTCGGCGCCCGTGCCGTACATCTTCCGGCCCTACATCGTGTACCGCTCACGCGACGCTTCGGTGGCTTCCCGCGAGCCGCGGCCCGGGTGGGACCCGTCGGAGCGGCCGGGGACGAAGCGGTGACGCACGTGCCGGCATGACGGATGCGATCCGAGAGCATCCGCGCGGCGACACCAGCTCGTCAGCTGACCGATGACGCGGGTCCGGCGATGCGTTGATCCGCTTTTCAATTACTGCGCCCCCTGGGAAAGGATCGAGGCAAACCGACGAGAATAACCGGGGAGCCATGCGGCAGCACCGCTCGACACGCCGAGACCGACCCGCCGGTCGGAGGAGCCGGGGAACCTCTCCGGACATTTCCCGAGAGCTCACTTTCTGTTGTTGCACTCGGCACCCTCGGCGCCATGAGTTCGGTATGAGACCTTCTCCTCGCGCTGCGCGATTCAGCACCTTGGTCACCGGGCTGCTCGTTGCCACCACCCTGTCGGGCTGCACGGCTGGCGACGACGACGTAGACCCCCGAGAAACCGCGACGCGCTATGGCTATGACGAGACGTCGGCGACGCTCAGCCCCGTCTACGAGCTGGTCCCTGAGTTCAAGGACCCGCGGGACGGGTATGCCCGTGACCTTCTCGCGCAGCAGTGCCTGCAAGGTGTCGTCGAATACCTTCCGCTGCCACCAGGGAGCGAGCCGCTCCTGTTCGACGAGCGCACTGGACAGCTCCGTTTCGACGAGCAGATCGCGCAGGAGTGGGGGTACCCGCATCTGCGTCTCCCCACGGGGCCGGACACGGCCGTCCCGGACGACGTCGAGATCACCTCGGCGATGCACGACGCGATGGTCACGTGCGGCCAGGAGGCGGACGAGCGGCTAGGTCTCGTCCCGCACGACTACCTGACCGCCGTCGAGGCAGCGGGCTGGGAGACGGTCGACCAGGACGAAGGGGTTCAGGAGTCGATCGCCGCATGGCGCGCGTGCATGGAGCCCGCCGGGGTCGTCGATCTGCCCACAAGTCCGCTCGAGATGCCGTCACCCTCGGTGACCGGACTGACGGGTGACGCCGGCGGAGGCACCCCGGAGCCCGGCCTTCCGTTGTCGGAGCGGGAGCGCGAGGTCGCCGTGACGGATGCGCGCTGCCGGTCCGAAGCGGGGTACGACGACGCGATACTGCAGGCGCGGGCCCAGGGCGAGCTCGCGGCGATCGGCCAGGACAGCGCGGGATTCGACGCGACCCGGCGTGCCTATGCGGAGTACGAGAAGGGGATCGACGCCGTGATCGACGAGCTGGGCTGACCAGCCGTCCGGAGCCGCCGGAACCTGCCGACGCCGCACGGCCCTGACGCGCATCTCGACGGAGATGCAATACGGTCCTGACGTGCACCACGACAACAACGTCGAGCTGGAGTTCACCACCATGTACCGCGATGCGTACCCGTACGTCCTGGCCTACCTGCGTCGACGCGCGGACGGTCATGACGCGGAGGACCTCGCGTCAGAGGTCTTCGCGGTGGCGTGGCGCAGCTGGGGTCGCATTCCTCTGGGGGAGATGCGGCCGTGGCTCTTCGGCGTGACGCGCAACGTCCTTGCGAGCGGCCATCGCACACAGGATCGGCATCGACGACTCGAGCGCCGGGTGGGAGGCGAGCGTGATCTCGTCCCGGACGAGACGACGCTCTCGGACATGTCGATCGACCTGCGTCACGCCTGGACGCGCCTCGACCCGGCAGACAGAGCGGTCATCTCGCTCGTCTCGTGGGACGGGCTCACCGCGAGCGAGGCCGCGAGCATCCTGGGGTGCTCGCGGGCCGCCTACTCGATGCGCCTCACCCGAGCGCGGCGGCAGCTGAGGCGCTCGCTCGACGCCGTCGAGCCGGCCCCCGCTCCGGGGTCACGGTCGCCCGCCGGCCGCGCCACGCTCAGCCTCGCCGACGGGCGCACGGCATGAATTCCGCTCGTCGACCGCTCCCGAGGAAAGAAACCGCACGCGCGGAAGCTTTTTCTCGTGACAGACGCTCCGACCCCGGAAAAGCACGCCTTTCCGCGAGAAGGACACAAAACACGACCATGTGGTTGGAAATTCGGACGACATTCACCCGCGCTTTCGAGTGGCCCCGAGCGCACGGTCCCGTTAACCTGGCGTAACGCAAAGCCACAAACCGTGACTTTGCCCAGCAGAGGGGATCAAATGAACAAGCGATTTCTGAAGGCCGCACCCGTCGGACTTCTCCTGACCGCCGGCCTCCTTGTCGGAGGCGCGACCTCGGCCAGCGCAGCGGCTTCCGACTGCGCCGCGGGATACGCCTGCATGTGGAACGGCGAGAGCTTCCCGGGGGCACCGAACGCGTACTTCCAGCAGTTCGTCAACCTCGGGACAGGGCCCAGCTCGATCAGCTCCGTCGTCAACAACGGAAACACCAGCATCGCCCGGTTCTACGACGGCGCCAACTACACCGGCCTGTCGTTCACCCTCAACAACCCGGCCCGCGGCGGACAGTGGCAGGACCCGATGCTGAGCAACGGTCTCAACCACACCTCGGTCAACTGGGACAACAGGATCAAGTCGGCGAAGTTCATCTAGGCGCACCAGCAAGGAGCGTCGCTGACGGCGACGACGGCCGCCACGTCGGGCGACTGACCTGATACCCCATCGACGGGCATCGGATCACGCGCCCGGCACAGTCGCCCGGTGGTCCTCGGTACGGCGTCGTACCGGGGACCACCGCACGCCCGGCCGAACTCGCCTCACATCGGTCGCCTGCGCGGCTTGAGCCGCACGTCGGGCAGCACCGGAGCGGGCAGCGGCCCGCCGTCGTACCCCACGACCTCCCCGAACCGGCGGCCGGACGCCCCCGGGGCGTAGCGCGTGCCGCCGTCCCCGGGTACGGGGACCGGCGCCGCAGCCGCACCGTCCTCCAGGGCAGCCGGGCTGACCTCGACCTGCGCCATCCAGTCCGCACGCGCGGCCGCGACGTCGTCGTGCGAGCGGCCCACGAAGTTCCACCACATGACGATCTCCTCGGCGAACGGCTCACCGCCGATCAGCACCGCGCGCACGGGCTCCTCCCCCGCCGAGACGGTCAGCACCGAGCGTCCCGGCTCGACGTAGCCGAGCGACGCGACCGGCACGGTCACCCCCTCGAACGACGCGTCGCCCGCATCGACGAGCAGCGCGTGCTCGAACCCCGGGTCCACGGCGAGCTCGACCGACGCCCCCGCGGGCAGGTCCACCTGCGCCCCGACCAGGGGTGTGAAGACCGTCGCGGCCGACCGCAGGCCGACGCCGCCCGCGCTCAGCGACCCCACGAGCACCTGGACGCGCTCGCCCTCCGGCCCGCTCCACACGGGCAGGTCGCCGTGGTGCTCGAAGAACGGCGCGTCACCGAGCCGGTCGCCGGGCAGCGCGACCCAGAGCTGTACGCCGTGCAGCAGGGGCGGGCGCAGTCCCGCAGGCGACTCCTCCGAGTGCGAGATGCCGCGTCCGGCCGTCATGAGGTTGAGCTCGCCCGGCCGCACGGTCTGCAAGGACCCGACCGAGTCGCGGTGCAGGATCTCGCCCTCGAACAGCCAGCTCACGGTCTGGAGTCCGGTGTGCGGGTGCGGCGGGACCTGCATGCCGTCGGACGTCGAGACGTCGTCGGGCCCGTAGTGGTCCAGGAAGCACCACGCGCCCACGAGCGAGCGGACGCGCTGCGGCAGGGTGCGGCGCACGTCCATGGCGCGGGTCCCGCCGAGCGGGACCTGGCGGTGGTCGAGGATCTCGACGGGCGTGCGGCCCGCGGGTCCTCCGTCCACGAGGCTGCCCGACGACGGAGCATGGCTCCCCGCGGCGCACACCTCTTCGCGGGGCCGGGTCTCGAGGTTGCTCATGGGACGAGCCTAGGCTCGCCCGCGGCCGGGGGCCCGCCACGGAGCATCCGGACGCTCAGCGAG
>NZ_JACSQQ010000024.1:0-13270 GCF_014836555.1 Oerskovia rustica | reverse complement strand
CGGCCGGACCTTGACGGTCCGGCCGGGCTCCGCGTCGACGTCGCGGCTCGGCACCCTCCCCACGACGAGCGGGTGCTCGTCCTGTTCTCCTGGAAGGCGCCTCTCACGATCGGCCTTCCGGTTCCGGTCGGGACCTGCGTCGTCACCCGCAGCCCGGGGTGTTGGGACCCGCGGGACGTCTCACCGTTCTCCGGTCAGCCTGGGGCTCTCGGGGGATGTGGTTCCAGCGTCCTTGCCGGTCCGTCCTCCCGTGCGGGAGGGCGTCGTTGGGGGCTGCTGCCGTACCCGTCGAAGCCGATAGTGACGTTTCTAGTCCTGCTCGGGCCACCCGTGCAAGAGGTCGACGGACCCTTTTTCGTCGGGCCCGTTCACCACAGGTTCGTCCACAACGAGATCCCTGTCCTCCCGTGTCTACCCACAGGCTTGTGCACAGAATCTGTGGATAACTCTGGGGACAGTTCACACCCAGAACCTCGCCGTGCTCTCCGCCGCGATGCGTTCCTCGACCTCCGCGGCCGACACCTCGAAGCCGCCGTCGTCGACCAGGACGCCCTGGACCCTGCCCTGAAGCACCGCGGCGAGCCGGGCGACGGACGCACGCATGCGGGCCCGCGCGATGAGGTGCAGGCCCGACGGCTCCTCGACGTCGAGCTCGTAGACGTCGGTCGGGAGCCACGAGAGCCGGTACGCGAACGGGCCGTACTCACGCCAGTCGAGCGGCGCCAACGACGCCGGCACCCTGTCCACCTTCTGCACCACGACCTGCACGACGCCGTCGTACGGCGTCTCCCCGACCAGCGCGAAGTCGATCAGCCGGTCCGCCCGCTCCTCGACCCCGGACACGTGCGCGCCCGGGACGAAGGTCCGCAGCACCCCCAGGGCCGACTCGGGCGTGAGCGCGTGCGCGCTGAACAACGTCAGGTCGACGCCCCGCGCGGGGTCTGGCGTCAGCACCTGCGTGCCGTCGACCGCGACGCTGCCCCCGACCTTGCGTGCGGCCGCCACGGCCCACCGGACGACGCGGAGCTCCAGCTCCTCGGGGAGCCCCGCCGCGAAGATCCGCCCGAGGCCGTCACGGTCCTCGACGTCGAGCGGAGCCCTACCCCGTGAGGAGTGCGCCACCCGGACCGCCCACACCTCGGCGGCCGAGGAGGCCAGGCCCAGCCCCTGCGCGCCGGGCGACAGCACCACGAACGGCCCGACGACCTCGACGCCCTCGGTGAGGCGGAGCACCCCGGGGCGACGGACGTCGTCGGGCACCACGCCGCGGAAGCGCGCGCCCGCCATGGGGCGCTCCGCCGGACCGCTCGTCGGCTCGCTGACCCAGCCGGCCTCCGGGAACCAGGCCCTCGAGAGCGCCTCGATCCCCGGCAGCGCGACGCCGCGCGAACGCGGCAGCGCGAGCAGGTGGTCACTGCGGTACAGGTCGGGGACCCACCCCGTCGGAGGAAGCGTCATGACGTGACGCTAGGCGCGTCGAGGACCGCCCAGAATGCCGGGAGGTTACGGGCGTGGGTCGGGTGCGGGCTCGGGCCGGTGTCAGGCGCGTCAGGAGGTCGGGGCGCCGACGTCGTGCAGGTGGTGGACGACGTCGTGCAGGAAGTACTGGCCCAGCGTGCGCACCGTGAAGACCGAGCCGTTCGACCGGCGGCCGGGCCGCTCCCAGTCGTCGGGCCCGACGGCGTCGAACCGCCCCGCGACCCGGTCGCCCGCGATCGCGATCTCGCGGGCGAGGAGCTGCGGGTCCTGGTGCTCGTAGTCGCCCGCGAGCGCCGCCGCGTCCTGGTCCCAGTTCGCGAACAGCGGGTCGTCGCCCTCGACCATCGACGCGAGGCGCACGTCGAAGATGGCGAACACGTCGCGCACGTGCGCCGCGTACTCGAGCGGGGACCACGTGTGCTCGTCGGGGCGCACCGCGACGTCCGGGCGAGCGAGCACGTCCTGCCAGCGCGGGATCGTCGCGCGGGCCGCGGACCCCACCCGGTCCGGGTCGAACGTCCCCGCCTCGAACCCGCACTCTGGGCACGGGCGGTCCAGGACCCAGGTCCAGTCCTTGGTGTCAGGGGTGATACCGGAGGGATCGGCCTGGCCGGGCTGCTGAGGCGTCGTCATGACGGGATGCTAGGTCCTCGTCGCGCGGCACGGAAGCCCCGGTCCAGCCCGTGGGCCTCACTCCTGCGGGGCGGGCGGCGGGATCTCGTCGAGCAGGAGGACGTCGAGCGGTTCGAGCATCCACTCCTCGAACGGCACGCTCTGGAACAGGTCGAACAGGGCGTCCTCGCCCGCGGTGAAGGCTTCCGACGACTCCCAGGTCGTCGTGAGGACCAGGCGCTCGTCGTCGCCCTCCGACCACACCGCCGACTGCACGAGCCCCGTGACCGACCGGGTGATCAGGGCGGCCTGCTGGAGGTAGGCGAGCGTCACGTCGCGGAACTCGGGGCGCGGACGGTGCACGACGACCTGCGTGAACATCGGTCCTCCCCGGTCTCGGCTTCAACGCTACGAGCCGCTGACGACCCCTGGGAAGAGTACGACAGGGTGATGTCCTGAGCGTCATGCCGCCCGGGCCCCGTCGCCCATCTCGTCGAGGGACCGTCCCTTGGTCTCCGGGAGGAACCGCAGCACGAAGAACACCCCGAACGCAGAGACCGCGGCGAACGTCCCGTACGTCGCCGGCAGCCCCCACGCCTCGCTGACCACGGGGAACGACCTCGTCACGGCATAGTTCACGAACCACTGCACAGCCGTGGCGACCGCGAGCGCCGTCGCCCGGATCGCGGGCGGGAACATCTCCCCGAGCAGCACCCAGCCGAGCGGCCCCCACGTGAGCCCGAACGAGACGACCATGAGGTTGACGGCGACGAGGGCCGTCATGGCCCACGCCATGGGGAAGACCAGCTCGCCCGAGGCCGACGTCGTCGCCTGCCCGAACGCGAACGCCGTCACCGCGAGCGCGACCGCCATGCCCACGGACCCGGCCGCGAGCATGGGGCGACGCCCGAACCGGTCCGCGAGGCCGATCGCCACGACCGTGACCGCGATGTTGACCCCTGCGGTCACGAGCGACATCGTCAGGGCCTCGGACTCGGTGAAGCCGACCGACTCCCACAACGACGTCGAGTAGACGAACACCGCGTTGATGCCGCTGAGCTGGATGAGGGCCGCGACGCCCAGGCCGATCCACACGATGGGCCGCAGCCCCAGGGCGGGGCCGCGCAGGTCCCGGAGCGAGGTCGTGGCGTGCACGCCGATCGACGTGCGGATCCGGTCGACCTCCTCGTCCACCTCGTCGTCGCCGAGGCCCGTGAACCCTTGCAGGACGCGCTGGGCCTCGACCTCGCGCCCCCGGCCCACGAGATAGCGGGGCGACTCGGGCAGGCGCAGGGCGGCGAGCCCGTAGAGCGCCGCGGGGACGAGCTCGACCAGGAACATCCAGCGCCACGCGGGGAGCCCGGCCCAGAGGTCGTGCACGGCGCCCCCGGCAGCGCGGGACATCGCCAGCCCGACGGCGAGCGCCACGAAGATCCCGATGGTGATGAAGAGCTGCTGCAGCCCGCCCAGGCGCCCGCGCGAGCGCGGCGGGGCGATCTCGGCGATGTACGCGGGCGCCATGACCGACGCCGCACCGATCCCGACGCCCGCGAGCAGCCGCACCGGCAGCAGCACGGCCACGGACGGGGCGAGCGCCGCGGCCACGGCGCACAGACCGAACAGCAGCGCGGAGAGCAGCATGACGCGCACGCGGCCGAGCCGCTCCGACACCGACCCGGCGAACCAGGCCCCCACGGCGCACCCGAGGAGGGACAGCGAGGCCACCATGCCGCGCATGCTCGCGGTCAGCTCGAACTGCTCGCTCAGCGCCCCGACGGCGGAGTTGACCACCGACGTGTCGAACCCGAACAGCAGGCCGCCGAGCGCAGCGGCGACGCACGCGAGGACCACCTTGCCGGGGACCCGGGGTCGCGGCCGCGCGTCGGTGGTCATGGTCGGAACCGTTCGGTGCTCATGGTCCGAACACTGCCACGGGGTGGCGCACCGGGCGCAGCGGTCGAGGGGTGATCCTCGCCGTGATCGGCGTCAGACCCCGCGAGCACCCGGGACCACGCTCGTTCCGACAGAGCCTCAGAGCACCTGGCCGGCGAGCGCCGCCGACTCGTCGTCGGAGAACAGCCGCGACCGGATGATGAAGCGCACCCCCTCGGGCGCCTCGACGCTGAACCCCGACCCGCGCCCCGGCACCACGTCGACCGTCAGGTGCGTGTGGCTCCAGTACTCGAACTGGCTGCGGCTCATCCAGAACGGCACCGTGAACGTCGCCTCCCCAGGATCGACGGCGTCCGCGCCCCCGTCGAGCACGATCCCGATGCCCAGCGGTCCTGCGGGACCGCTCAGCGCGACGTCGGCGAGCTCGGGCTCGGCGAGCTCGGAGAACGGGTCGACGACGACCAGGTCGCCCAGGTGCACGTCGGCCTCCGACGTCAGGAACTCGCCCTGCGGGTAGCACATGGGCGACGAGCCGTCGCAGCACCCCCCTGACTGGTGGAACATGAGCTCGCCGTACTGGACACGCAGGCGCGCGAGCAGCTCGGCCGCGGCCGGGGTCAGCGCCACCCGGTCGGGCCGCACCTCGCCGGGCGACGGTGCCCCCGCCCCCGGTGCGGCGACCTGCGGACCGGACGTGACGTCGTCGGGCATGATCCTTCTCCCCTCGTGGCGGACTGGACGGCGGAGCCGCTGACTGGACGAGCGGGCGGGGCCGTGCTTTCGGGCCCCGCCCACGACGGCGGGCGCGGCCTAGAAGAAGCCGAGCCTCGTGGCCGAGTAGCTGACCAGGAGGTTCTTGGTCTGCTGGTAGTGGTCGAGCATCATCTTGTGGTTCTCGCGGCCCACGCCCGAGCCCTTGTACCCGCCGAACGCGGCCGCCGCGGGGTACGCGTGGTAGCAGTTCGTCCACACGCGGCCCGCCTGGATCTCGCGGCCCGCCCGGTAGGCGATGTTGGCCTCGCGCGACCACACGCCCGCGCCCAGGCCGTACAGGGTGTCGTTCGCGACCGTGATCGCGTCGTCGAAGTCGGCGAAGTCCGTGACCGCCACGACCGGCCCGAAGATCTCCTCCTGGAAGATGCGCATCGAGTTCTTGCCCTCGAAGATCGTCGGCGTCACGTAGTAGCCGCCCGCGAGGTCCCCGCTCATCTCCGCCCGGGTGCCGCCCGTGAGGACCTTTGCCCCCTCGGCCTTGCCGATGTCGATGTAGCTGAGGATCTTCTCGAGCTGGTCGTTCGACGCCTGCGCGCCGATCATCGTCTCGGTGTCGAGCGGGTTGCCCTGCTTGACGGCCTTCGTGCGCTCGATCGCGTCACCCAGGAACTGGTCGTAGATCGACGTCTGGATGAGCGCGCGCGACGGGCACGTGCACACCTCGCCCTGGTTCAGGGCGAACATCGTGAACCCCTCGAGGGCCTTGTCGTAGAAGTCGTCCTTCTCGCGCGCCACGTCCTCGAAGAACAGGTTGGGCGACTTGCCGCCCAGCTCGAGCGTGACCGGGATGATGTTCTGGCTCGCGTACTGCATGATGAGCCGGCCCGTGGTGGTCTCGCCCGTGAACGCGATCTTGCGGATGCGCGGGCTCGACGCGAGCGGCTTGCCCGCCTCGACCCCGAACCCGTTGACCACGTTGAGGACGCCCGGGGGCAGCAGGTCCCCGATGATGTCGATCAGGAACAGGATCGACGCGGGCGTCTGCTCGGCCGGCTTGAGGACCACGCAGTTGCCCGCAGCGAGCGCCGGGGCCAGCTTCCACACCGCCATGAGGATGGGGAAGTTCCACGGGATGATCTGCCCGACCACACCCAGCGGCTCGTGGAAGTGGTAGGCGATGGTGTCCTCGTCGATCTCCGAGATCGACCCCTCCTGGGCCCGGATCGCGCCCGCGAAGTAGCGGAAGTGGTCGATCGCGAGGGGGATGTCCGCCGCGAGGGTCTCGCGCACGGGCTTGCCGTTCTCCCACGTCTCGGCGACCGCGATCTTCTCGAGGTTCGCCTCCATGCGGTCGGCGATCTTGTTGAGGATCACGGCGCGCTCGGTCGCGGTCGTCTTCCCCCAGGTCCGGGCGGCGCCGTGCGCGGCGTCCAGGGCGCGGTCGATGTCCTCGGCCGTGCCGCGCGCGACCTCGGTGAAGGTGCGGCCCGTGACGGGGCTCGGGTTCTCGAAGTAGCGCCCGCTCGCCGGGGCGACGTACTCGCCGCCGATCCAGTGGTCGTAGCGAGACTTGTACTCGGCGATGGCTCCGGGGGTGCCCGGGGCAGCGTAGACGGTCATGTGCGTCTGCCTCCTTGCAGTGCTCTGTGCCGTGCGTGGCCCGCCGCCTGCCGTCTGCCCGCCGTCCGGCGCGGTCCACATCCCGGGGCGCACCGTTGCGCCCGGGTGCACCGGACGTTACGCAGCGCAGGGTTGCAGGAGGGTTGCAGTCACGGTGTCAGAACGAGCGCGCCGTCAGCGCAGCGAGCGGTCCAGCAGCGCGAGGCGCGCGCGGGCCCGGGCCGCCGCCGGGGTCCCGGGGGCGGCGAGCGCCGCGAGCCGGCGCCACGCCCCGTGGTCGTCGGCGCCCTCGTCGCTCGCGAGCCAGCGCCCCAGCGCCCCGACGTCGCCCGACGCGAGGACCGCCCCGCGCACCTCGGCCGACAGCTCGTCGCGCAGCCTCTCGACGCCCGGTGCGACCGAGCGCGGCAGCACCGGGCCCGGGTAGGCGGTGAGCGCGGCGTGCACGTCGCCCGCGGCGAGGAGGTCGCGCACGGTGTCGAGGTCGGTGCGCAGGGGCGCCCCGAGCCGGTAGGGCCGCGACCCGCCCAGCAGCGGCCCGACGGCGCGCCGCAGCCGCGACACCTCCGCGCGCACCGTCACGTCGGAGAGCTCTCCGGGGTGCAGCAGCACGGCCAGCTCGTCGGCGCCGAGCCCCCGCGGGGACGCGGCGAGCAGCAGGAGGATCTCGCTGTGGCGAAGGCTCAGGCGGCCCGACGGCGCCGCGTGCGTGCCGCCGTCGGGCGCGGTCGCGTAGGTGCCCGGGGCGGGCCAGCCCGCCGCTGCACCCGGCGCGGCGCGGAGCACCCCGTTGGACACGCCCAGCACGTCGAGGCGGGGGGCGAAGGGGCCGATCCGCGAGCCCGTGGCACTCTGCTCGAACTGCTCGGACCGCTCCGCCCGCTCGGCGAGCTCGCGCTCGACCGCCGCGACCGAGGCACGCACGAGCGACAGCACGAGGCCCGACGCCGCGACCTGGCCGCCCGTGACGTCGAGGACCCCGAGGACGCGGCCCGTGCGCAGGTCGCGCACCGGGGCGGCCGCGCAGTTGAACGACTGGACGGGACGCGTGAAGTGCTCGGCGCCGAGGACCTGGACGGGTCGGCCCGTCGCGAGGGCCGTTCCGGGGGCGTTGGTCCCCACACGCTCCTCACGCCACACCGCACCCTCGACGAAGCCGATGCGCCCGACGTCGTCGCGCACGCTCGTGCTGCCCTCGACCCACAGGAGCCGCCCGGAGTCGTCCGTCATCGCGACGACCGCGCTCTCTCCCGCGAGCCCCGCGACCAGGAGGTCGCGCACGATCGGCATGGCGCGCGCGAGCGGGTGCCGGGCCCGGTAGGCGCCGAGGTCGGCGTCCGACATCGATACGTCGGGGTGGGGGACGTCGGGGTCGACGCCGCTGCGGGCGCTGCGCCGCCACGATGCCGCGACGAGGGGACGGATGCCGGGCGGGAGCGCTCCCGTGCTCAGGAAGGCCTCGTGGGCGGCGCTCACGGTGGCAGGGTCGGTCATGATCGCCTCCTTCGACACCTTCGTCGAGTCCTGCCGGTCCTGGGGCCAGTGTAGGTGGCTCGGCGCGCGCCGTCCTGGGCCGCGGAACGGCGCGGATTAGCAATCTGACAAGGAGTGCCTATGATGTCAGCATGCCGAAGATCATCGGCGGTTCGCTCCACGAGCACCGCGCACAGACCCGTCAGAAGCTCTTCGCGGCGCTCTCGAACCTCATGATGGACCGCGGCTTCGACGCGATCTCGCTCGCGGACATCGCCTCCGCGGCAGGCGTGGGACGCACCGCGGTGTACAACCACTTCCCCGACAAGGAGTCGCTGCTCCTCGGCTTCATCACGCACGAGACCGAGCAGTACGTCGGGACGCTGGAGCGCGCGCTGGAGGGCGTCGACGACCCGGTCGAGCAGCTCCGCACCTACATCCGCCAGCAGGCGCAGCTCAAGCGGGTCTTCCACCTGGCCCCCGGACCGGACCTGCGGACCGTGCTCTCGCGCGGCACGCAGCAGCGCCTGCGCGAGCACGCCGTGATCGTCGAGGACACGCTGCGCCGCATCCTGACCGCGGGCATCGAGTGCGGCGAGTTCCCCGAGCAGGACCTCGGCACCACGGTCCAGCTCGTCAACGCGTGCCTCTCGGGTCGCCTCATCCCCGAGGACCCCGCCCAGCGCGAGCGCGCGATCGAGGCGACCGAGGCGTTCGTCCTGCGGGCCGTGGGTGCGCAGGAGCTCGTCGCCGGCTGAGGTTTGACACCTCGCGCGGCAGGCTGGGAGCCTGCGGCGTGACCTCGACCGCCCCGACTCCAGCTCCCCGCGCCTTCCTCGCCCCGACCCTCACGTTCGTCCTGGCGACGTTCGTCGCGTCGGGCGCGCTGCTCCTCCTCCAGCCGGTCTCGGGGATCGACCCGTCGGTGCTCGCTCTCGTCCAGCTCGGCCCCGCGGTCGGTGCCGGGGTCACGCTCGCCGTCTTCCGCGGGCGCCTCGCCCCCCTCCTGCCCGACGCCGTCCCGCGCCGTCAGGTCGTCGCTCACCTGGTCCTGGCGCTCGCCGCGTGCCTGCTCTACTGGGGCGTGCTCGTCGCCGTGCTCCTGGTGCAGGGCGAACCCCTCGAAGGGGTGCACGCGACCGCGGGCGTGCCGTTCGTGCTGCTCCTCCTCACGTACCTCGTGGGTGCGGCCGGCGAGGAGATCGGGTGGCGCGGGATGCTCCAGCCGCTGCTCGAGAACCGGTTCTCGCTCCTGGCCGCGAGCATCGTGACGGGCCTCGTGTGGGGCGTGTGGCACGTGCAGATATTCTCCGCGGGGCCCGTCGTGATCGTGGGCTTCCTGCTCGCGACCGTCGCCCTGTCGGTGCTCATGGGCCACTTCGGGCGAGGCACCGTGCGGCAGCGCGTCGCGCTCGCGACCCTCGTGCACTGGCTCGTGAACCTCGCACTGCTCGTCACGCTCGGCGACCGGCACTCGACGCCCGGCGGCACGGTCGCGAACGCGATCGCCGCGCTCGTGACCACGGCCGTGTTCATGGCGATGTTCGCCGCGGCCCAGCGCAAGCGCGGCAAGAGCGCGCTCGTGGCACGCCGGACGCAGGACGTCGCGGCCTAGAGGAGCCCTTTCCGGACAGCGGCTCGCCGTCCTCCCGGTCAGCCCTCGCGCCGCCAGCGGCCCCGACGGGCGCCTAGAGTCTTCCGGTGCCCCCAGCCCTCCCCCCGCTCCCCCCTGACGACACCCCGACGACGCCCGGGCGCCCCGACGGGCCCGGCCGGCGCGGGCTCGGCCGGTCCTTCACCAACGTCTTCACGGCGAACATCAGCTCGAGCCTGGCCGACGGGATCGCGCGCGTCGCCGCGCCGCTCCTCGCGACCCGCCTCACCGACGACCCGCTGCTCATCGCCGGCATCGCGGCCGTCGCGATGCTCCCCTGGCTGTTCTTCGCGATCCCGTCCGGGGTGCTGCTCGACCGCATCGACCGCCGGCACGCCATGGTCATCGCCAACGGCGCCCGGACCCTGCTCGCGGCCCTGCTCCTCACCCTGTTCGCGACCGGCACGCTGACCATCTGGTGGCTGTACGTCGTGATCTTCGCGTACGGCGCGCTCGAGACCCTGTACGACGGCGCGATCCGGGCCGTCGTCCCCGCGATCGTGCGCCGCCCCGACCTGCCGCGCGCCAACTCCCGCATCGAGGCGGGCGAGCTCGTGGTGCAGAACTTCCTCGCCGTGCCCCTGACGTCGGCGCTGTTCGCGGTGGCCGTCGTGATCCCGCTCGGGATCGGTGCCCTGTCCTACGCGGTCGCGGGCGTGCTCGCGTTCTTCCTGCCCGCCGCCGCGGCCGGTGCCCACCGGGCGCATCAGGCGCACCACGCGCTCCCGCCCGTCCGCACGACCTTCGCCCGCCAGCTCACCGACGGCTTCCGCTTCATCATGAGCCACCCCATGCTGCGCCCGCTGTGGTTCCTCAGCATCCTGATCGCGCTCTTCTTTGCGGCGGCCATCGCGACCGACGTGCTGTTCGTGCTCGAACGGCTCGACGTGCCCGAGCAGTGGTTCGGGGTGTTCATGCTCTCGGGGGCCGTCGGCGGGATCGTCGGCGCCGTGGTCGTGAGCCCGCTCAAGGTCCGCTTCGGCGCGGGCCCGGTCATGGCCGCGGCGAACTTCGTCGGGCCGGTCGCGCTGGTCGTCATGGGGTTCTTCCCGACGGTCCCGGTCGCGGTGGTGTGCTTCGCGGTGTCGTTCGGCTCGACGTCGGTGTGGAACGTCCTGGTCATGTCGCTGCGGCAGGCCGCGATCCCGGGGCACCTGCTGGGCCGGGTCCACGGGACGTGGCGCACGCTGCTGTGGGGGACCATGCCGCTCGGCTCCCTGCTGGGCGGGCTGCTCGCCCGGATCGACCTCACGACGCCGCTGCTCGTCGCGGGCGGGCTCACGGTCGTCGTCGCGGCCGTCGGCTACCGGTTCCTCCACGGCCTGCCCAACCCGGAGGACGTCGCAGAGCACGCGCTGCCCACGCGGTGAGGCTCCGTCCCCGCCTGCCCACTCCGTGAGACCTCCCCCACAGAGCATAGGTAAACCTCACCTCACTGTTGTATCGTTCCTGACGCGACGTCATGACGATGTGTCACGACACACCGCGGACCCGGCGCCGACCACCCGGCGCACGTGCCGACGTCGTGCACGTGACACGACGAACCGCAGGAGCCCGCTGAGATGACCGCCGAGACCCTTCCCGCCGTGGACGCCGCACCCGCGTCCCTGTCGCTGCGCCTGCGCGAGGGCACCCGCCCCGAGCACGAGCAGGCCGAGACCACGGGCTTCGTCGAGAAGCTCATGGGCGGCGAGCTCGACGTCGCCGCCTACACGGACCTCGCCGCGCAGCAGTACGCGATCTACGGCGCGCTCGAGCAGGCCAGCGCCCAGATCCGCGCCGACGCCCAGGGCGCGACCCTCGTGTTCGACGAGCTGACCCGCACGCCCTCGATCGAGAAGGACCTCGCGTTCCTCGTCGGCCCCGACTGGGCCACCGAGATCCGCATCCTGCCCGCGACCGAGGCCTACGTCGCGCGCCTGCTCGAGGTCGGCTCGTCGCTGTCCGCCTACGCCGCGCACGCCTACACGCGCTACCTCGGCGACCTGTCGGGCGGCCAGATCATCAAGCGCATGATGGAGCGCCACTACGGCCTCGGCCCCGACGGCCTCGCGTTCTACACGTTCGACGAGATCCCCAAGGCCAAGCCCTTCAAGGACGTCTACCGCGAGCGCCTCGACGCCCTCGACCTCACGGACTCCCAGCTCGCCGAGACCGTCGCCGAGGCCAAGCGCGCCTTCCGTCTCAACAGCGCACTGTTCGCCGAGCTCGGCGCGGTCCACTGCTGACCGCTCGTTGAGCACCGCCCGCCGCCCGCTCGACGCCGGGCGACGGGCGGCGCGCGACCGTCCCGACGTCTCCAAGATCACAGAAGATCTCGGGGACCGGCATGCCTCCTGGCGGCCTGCGTAGGTTAGCCTCAACTTACCCGAAGCCGCCCTCTCGCGTGGGCGGCCGACCTCTGCTGGAGCCCTGTGATGTCGCACCCTGCCCGCGTCCCGTCCCCCGAGCACCGACGCGGTCCGCTGACGCGTGGCCTGCGCCGCTCGCCCGTCGCCGGTGTCGCGACGCTCGCCGCGGTCCTGCTCGCCGCGGGCTGCGCGCCGCTCCCGTACGAGCCGCCGGCACCGACGCCCGCACCCACCACGGACTCCGCCCCCGCCCAGCCCGAGGCCGAGGCCGTCACCCTCGACGCGTGCGCGGCCCTCGAGACGGGCCAACGCGCCACGGTCGACCCCGCGTCGTTCCCGACCGGCCCCACGACCGCGTCGTTCGCCGACGACGTGATCGACCCGATCGTCACCGCGCCCACCCCGACGCTGCCCGTGACCGTGCCGTCGCACGACGGCCGCCAGGTGACGGTCACCGACGCCTCGCGCATCATCGCCGTGGACCTGTACGGCACGCTCGGCGAGATCGTCTACAGCCTGGGACTCGGCGACAACGTCGTGGGTCGCGACCTGCCGACGGGCTTCCCCGAGGCCGCCGACGTCCCCGTGGTCACGGGCGCCGGGCACGCCCTCAACATCGAGACCATCCTCGGCCTGAACCCCAGCGTCATCCTCACGGACGCCACGCTCCTCACGGACACGGCCCGCACCCAGCTCGAGTCCTCGGGCATCCCCGTCGTCTACTTCGACGAGGCCCGCACGCTCGACGGCATCGACGACCGCATCACCGCGGTCGCGACCACGCTCGGCGTCCCCGAGGCCGGCGCGGCGCTCGTCGCGCGCACCGACCAGCAGGTCTGCGCGGCCCTCGCGGGCGTCCCCGCGGACACGGGCAACCCGCTCGTCGCGTTCCTGTACCTGCGCGGGTCCAACATCAAGATGCTGTTCGGCCCCGGCTCGGGCGCCGACGACCTGATCCGCGAGATCGGCGGCCAGGACGCCGGCACCGCGATCGGCCTCACCCAGCAGTACGCCCCCGTGACGAGCGAGGCCATCATCTCCGCGGCCCCGGCCGCGTACCTGGTCATGACCGACGGCCTCGAGTCGAGCGGCGGCCTCGACGCCATGATGGCGATCCCGGGCCTCGCCCAGACCCCTGCGGGCCAGAACCAGCGCGTGGTCGACATGGACGGCAGCCGCCTCCTGACGTTCGGTCCCCGCACGGGCGAGACCATCGCGTCGCTCGTCGAGGCGTTCTACGGGGTCCCCGCGCCGGACCTGAGCGTGGTCGGCACGGCCGCCGCGTCGGCGGACGCCGGGTCGACCGCCCCGTGACGCCCACCTCTGGCCCCGCCGGCCCGACGACGTCGCGCACCACCGCGGGTTCCCTCACCACCGCGCCGCGCACCCGGCGCGCGACGAGCACCACCGGCGGCGAGCCGGACGGACCGGGGCGCGGCGCCGTCGGGCCGGGTGGTGCTGGTGCTGCCGGCGG
>NZ_JACSQQ010000023.1:40514-67413 GCF_014836555.1 Oerskovia rustica | reverse complement strand
GGCGCCGCGGCGGGCGCGGGCACGGGGGCCGGCATCGTCACGACGACACCGGCCCCCCGCCCGGGGCTGACGCCCACACCGTCGAGGACGGAGGTCACCTGCCGCCTCCGCCGTCGGCAGTCGCCCCGGAGCCTCGGGCATCGGAGCCTCGGGCATCGAGCTCCGCGGGAGACAGGTCGGCCTCGGCCGCCTTCTTCTCCTCGGCGACCAGGACCGGGTCGGCGGTCGGGTCGGCGCCGACCGCGGAGTCGTCGTCCTCGCGGCCCGGCGTGCGCAGGTTCCACTTGGTGATGACCCACCGGAACAGGAAGTAGTAGATCACCGCGTACCCGAGACCGATCACGATGATCCACAGGGGCATCGTCGCGATCCGGAAGTTCAGGATGTAGTCGATCGCGCCGGCCGAGAAGCCGAACCCGGACTTGATCCCCAGGGCGTTGACGAGGGCGAGCGAGGTGCCCGTGAGGACCGCGTGGATCGCGTACAGCGGGTAGGCGACGTACACGAACGCGAACTCGAGGGGCTCGGTCACGCCGGTGACGAACGCGACGAGAGCGGCCGAACCCATGATGCCGCCGATGAGCTTGCGGTTCTTGGGCTTCGACGTGTGGATGATCGCGAGGGCTGCCGCCGGGAGGGCGAACATGAAGATCGGGAAGAAGCCGGTCATGAAGGTGCCGGCCGTGGGGTCGCCGTGCAGGAAGCGCGCGATGTCGCCGTGCCAGACGGCGCCGCTCGTGTCGGTGTAGCTGCCGAACTGGAACCAGGGCAGCGAGTTGAGCAGGTGGTGCAGGCCGATCGGGACGAGCAGACGGTTGGCCGTGCCGTAGACGAAGGCCCCGAGGACCGTGGAGCCCGTGACCCAGTCACCGATGGCCGTGAAGCCCGCGTCGAACCAGGGGTAGATGAGCGCGCCGACGACGGCGATGAGGACGGCGGCACCTGCGGTGACGATCGGCACGAAGCGGCGGCCACCGAAGAAGGCCAGGTAGGGCGGCAGCTTGATGCGGCTGTACTTCTGGAACATGATCGCGGCGGTCAGACCGATGACGATGCCGCCGAGGACGCCGTAGTTGATGAGCTTCTGCTCGGGCGGGCCGGTGATGGCCGCCGTGACCAGGTCGAGGAAGTTGCCGTCCCCTGCTGCGGCGACGGCGTCCGGGTTGGCGCCGGCCAGCCACGCGGCCGGGGTGTCGGGCTTGCCGAGCACGTACGGCGAGAGCGCGTCGCTCACGCCCTTGAAGACCAGGTACCCGATGACGGCGGCCAGGCCGGTCGAGCCGTCGGCCTTCTTGGCGTAGCCGACCGCGACACCGACCGCGAAGAGCAGCGCGAGGTTCGCGAACAGCGCGTTGCCGGCGGACGCGAACACGTCGGCGACGGGCTGCAGCCAGGGGAAGGTGCCCGCGGCGCCGTCGGCACCGAGCATGTCGGCCTGACCGAGGCGCAGCAGCAGTGCTGCGGCGGGCAGGGAGGCGATGGGCAGCATGAGGGATCGACCGACCCTCTGCAGCTGGGCGAAGCCGGGAATCCCCTTCTTCACCTTGGGTGTTTCGGCCACGGACGTCATGTTCACTCCTCGTTGATCGGGTGCCACCGAGGCCGTCGGATCGCACCGCTGGAACTGGGAACTGCCATTGATCACGACGCCGGCCCGGACCCTGGAGCGCGTCGTTGCTGTAACCCGAGCCATCGCCACCGTCTGTGGTGGGATAGTTGTCTGGACCACTTGCGGACAGAGTGGTCTAGACATCATGATGTGTCAAGCCCCGGCAACTCCGGGGCGACCGAGAGCGAGGAACACGTGGCAGCGACGACGCAGGCCAGAGCACCTAAAGGCGGGCACAAGCACCAGATCGTGCGCGCCTACCTGAGCGACCTGATCGCGAACGAGCTGACCATCGGCGACGCCGTCCCCTCCGAGCGCGTGCTCACCGAGAAGTTCGGCGTCTCGCGCATGACGGTCCGTCAGGCCCTCGACTCCCTCGTCGCCGACGGCGTGCTCCAGCGAGAGCAGGGCCGCGGCACGTTCGTCGCCCCGCAGCACACCGACTTCGAGATGCGTCTGACGACGTTCGGCGAGGAGGCGCGACGGCTCGGCCTGGTGCCCAGCACGCAGGTCATCGACAGCGGCACGCTGCCCGCGGGCCGGGTCGTCGCCGAGGCCCTCGGCGTCGCCCCCGAGGACCGCGTGCACTACGTCGAGCGCCTGCGCTTCGCGGACGGCACGCCCATGGCCGTCGAGCGCGCATGGGTGCCCGTGGCGCTCGCCCCCGACCTGCTCGACGACGGCGTCCCCGCCAGCCTGTACGGCGCGCTGCGCGAGCGCGGCCACTCCCCGACGTGGGGCGAGGACACGATCATGGCCGCCGAGGCCAGCGCCGCCGAGCAGGCGATCCTCGCCATGACGAGCGTCCGGGCCGTCCTGCGCGCGCACCGCAAGACCTACTCGGACGACGGCGCCTGCATGTACTCCCAGATGTGCTACCGAGGCGACCGGTACTCGGTCGTCGTCCCTCTCCGCGAGGCCCGGCCGACGATCGTGCCCCGGCTCGCCCCCGCACCGGAGCTCGAGGCAGAGCCTGCACCCGCGCCCGCGCCCGCGCCCGCGCCCGGGACCGGCGCGGCCGAGACGGCCCAGACGGCCCAGACGGCCGAGACCGCATGAGCCCCACTACCGGCACGACCGACGCCCTACCCAGGACCCACGCACCAGAGAGGATGCAACGATGACTGCAGCCGATGCAGCACGGGCCGCCGCGATACTCGCCGGCCTCGGCGGGGTGAGCAACATCGAGGAGATCGACCCCTGCACCACCCGACTGCGGTCGCTCGTCAAGGACCCGAGCCTCGTCGACGTGGCCGCCCTGCGCGCCGCCGGCGCCTTCGGGGTCATGACGACGGGACGAGTGGTCCAGGTCGTCGTCGGCCCCCAGGTCGACACCATCGCCTCGGACCTCGCAGACCTCATGTGACCCCGTGCCCGCTGTCCGCGGGCACCTCGACGTACGTCCGCACCAGCACACGAAGGAGCACGACATGAGCAAGGCAGAGCAGATCCTCAAGGGCCTCGGCGGGGATGCGAACATCCTCGACCTCGAACCCTGCATCACGCGTCTGCGCGTGGAGGTCGAGGACCCGAGCCTGGTCGACGAGAAGACCCTCACGGGGGCCGGGGCCATCGCGGTCGTCCGGACGGGCAACGCGATCCAGGTGATCGTCGGTCCCGAGGCCGACAACCTCGCCTCGGACATCGAGGACCTCCGTTGACTGCAGCGTCCCTGACCGTCCTCGCCCCGGTCACCGGGACCGTCGTCGCCCTGTCGGACGTCGACGACCCGGTGTTCTCCGCGGGCCTCGTCGGTCCGGGTACCGCGATCGCTCCCGACTCCGCCGAGGGCGGCCTCGTGTCGGCCCCGATCAGCGGGACGATCGTCAAGGTCCACCCGCACGCGTTCGTCATCAAGCACGACAGCGGTCAGGCCGTGCTCGTGCACCTGGGCATCAACACGGTCCAGCTCGCGGGCGAGGGATTCACGCTGCACGTCGCGCAGGGCGACGTGGTCCACCAGGGCACGACCCTGGTCACCTGGGACCCCGCCGCGATCGAGGAGGGTGGCCGCTCGGCCGTCTGCCCCGTCGTCGCGCTCGAGGGCAAGCCCGACGCCGTGACCCCGCTGGCCCCGGTCGGCACCTGGGTCGCGCGCGGCGAAGAGCTCCTGATCTGGGAGTGATGCCGGCGTCAGGACGAGCGTGACCTCGAGGTCACGCTCGTTCTGACATGTCCGGGCCGTGGCCCCGGGGGCTCAGCCCCGCAGCGGCAGCGTCAGCACCCGGGGATCGCCCGGGTCCCCGTCCACGACCCGCACCGGCACGCCCCAGTCCTGCTGCGCGAGGTGGCACGCGGGGAACACGTCGGGGTCGGGCCTCCCGTCGTCGAGCAGCGGCACGACGTCGCACGACGCGGCCTGCGCGGTCACGTGCAGCACGCCCTCGCCCACCGCAGGGTTCACGACGAGGGCTCGGACGAGGTCTGTCCCCGTGCCGGCGCCGTCGAGCAGCAGCTCGGGCGGCGTCGCGCTCACGGTCAGGCGCGTCGAGGGCCCGAAGCGGTCGTCGAGCTTCTGCCCCGGCGCGGGCGAGAACGGCACGTCGAGCCGTAGCTCCCCGGCCGTGACCTCGGTGACGGGTCGCTGCGTGCGGTGCGCGCCGCCGTCGAGCACCTCTCCGGCGAGCGTCGCCGGGAGCGCGACGCGCGTGACGCGGTGCGCGGCCGACTCCACGACGAGCAGGTCGACGCGCGCCCCCGCCTCCGCGGCCTCGCCGGGAGCCCACGGCTCCCCGTCCACGAGCACGACGACGTCGCTCGGCTCCGCGAGGCCCGTCGCCAGGGTCGTCACCTGGCCGACGCTGGTGTCAGAACCAGCGGGGCCCGGAGCGCTCGCTCGTCCTGACACGACCGACGGGGCGGGCGGGACGTAGCGGCGGATCGCCCCGTTGTAGGTGTCGGCGACGACCACGCTGCCGTCGGGCAGCGGCGCGACCCCGAGCGGGTGCTGGAGCAGCGCCTGGTCGGCGGCCCCGTCGCGGTGCCCGAAGTCGAACAGCCCCTGCCCGACGGCGGTGCTCACCTCTCCCTGCGCCGTCCCGGCGACCGGGGTCACCACGCGCAGCGCCGACGTCTCCGAGTCCGCGACCCACACGCGCCGGTCCGGGCCGACGGCCAGCCCGGACGGCTGCGCGAACCAGGCGTCGACGAGCGGCCCGTCGAGCAGACCTTCGTTCATGGTGCCGCCCACGAGGTCGATCGATCCCTGCTCGCCGTCGAAGGCCCACAGCGAGTGGTTGCCCGCCATCGCGACGAGGAACGCCCCCATCTGCTCGACCCAGGCCACGTCCCAGGGCGACGACAGCTTCTGCAGCACCGCTCCGCCTGTGCTCTCGATCGACGCGGGCAGGCCCGCGGGCCTGGGCTGCTCCGGCACGTCCGCGCCGACGAGGACCGTGAGACGCGACCCGAACGGACCGTCGACCTCGGCGAGCGTCCCACCGACCGGTGCACCTCCGTCAGCGGCCGCGAGCACGTTGTCGACCGCCCCCACCATGTACTGCTGCCCGTTCCCGGCGACCGTCGTCACCTGGCCGTCGGCGAGCCTCACCCCGCGCAGCGCGTGGTTCACGGTGTCGGCGACCAGCACGTCGTAGTCGAGGTACGTCCGCAGCTCGGTCGGGACCAGGCACAGCCCGTTGGGCTCGCTGAACCGCGCCACGTCCGGTCCGCCGTCGACGAGCCCGCGCTCGCCGGACCCGATGCGCCGGACGAGCGTCTCGCCGTCGGGCCCGAGCTCGGCGAGCGAGTGGTGCCCCGCGTCCGCGACCAGGAGGTTGCCTCCCGGGAGCGCGATCGCCTTGGCGGGGAAGCGCAGCGTGCCCGACGTCGGCGCGGGAGGCACGTAGACGTCGCCCGCCCCCGCGGCCATCGACCGCAGGGTGCCCTTGGCTCGGTGCTCCTCCACGAGCTCGTCGACGAGCGCGGTGAGCGCCGACGCGTGCCCCTCGCCCGCCATCTGCGCGACGACGTAGCCCTCGGGGTCGATCACGACGAGGGTCGGCCAGGCCCGCGCGGTGTACGCGGACCAGGTGACGAGCTCGGGGTCGTCGAGGACGGGGTGGCGCACCTCGTAGCGCTCGACCGCGGCGGCGAGCGCGACCGGGTCGGCCTCGTGCTCGAACTTCGGCGAGTGGACGCCGATGATGACGAGGTCGTCGCGGCGCGCCTCCTCGAGCTCGCGCAGCTCGTCGAGGACGTGCAGGCAGTTGACGCAGCAGAACGTCCAGAAGTCGAGCACGACGACCCGGCCGCGCAGGTCCGCGAGCGAGACGTCGCGGCCGCCGGTGTTGAGCCAGCCGCGGCCGACGAGCTCGGAGGCGCGGACGCGGGGCAGGCGGGCATGGGGGGTCGTGGAGGTCACCGGACCATTCTGCTCGCACACCGGGCAGCACTCGACCTCGCCCTGCCGGCAGCTGCTACCCACGTACGAGCGGTACAGGCCCTAACCCGATCGCTCGATCCGCCCCGTGACGCGCACGACGACCGCGACGCCGTCGACCTCCTGCGGTACGTCGCCCGACGCGGCGGCGTCGACGACGTTGACCTGGAGGCACCAGGTGTCGGTGGCCTCGGACTGTGCCTTCGCAGCTTCGGAACGCCCCGCCGCGTCCGCCCCCTCGTGCCTCAGGCCGATCCCCGTCACGCCGTCCTGGCCCGCAAGGGCCTGCTTGAGCGCGGCCTTGGCCTCCCGGGCCTGCTCGATGCTCGCCACCGGTACCACCCTCCGACCGTCCGCCGCGGGTCGAGGCGGGCTCAGCGCGCGAGCCGGGCGTCGAGCGCGGCGAGGACGGTGTCGATCGGGTTGACGTACGTCAGCCCGGTCCCATTCTCTCCCCCGGTCTCCGACCCGGCAAAGAGCAGCCCGAGCGCGACGCCGTCCGCGCGGTACACGAGCGAACCGGAGTCGCCCCCGCGCGAGAACGGCCCGGTCCCGGTCGACTCGACCTCGATCTGGTCGTCGAAGCGCAGCGCGCCGAGGTCCTCGCCGTAGCCGACCACGA
The DNA here is from genome assembly GCF_014836555.1 of Oerskovia rustica. GTDB lineage: Bacteria > Actinomycetota > Actinomycetes > Actinomycetales > Cellulomonadaceae > Oerskovia > Oerskovia rustica. The sequence continues at coordinate 60,801 of NZ_JACSQQ010000023.1, read as the reverse complement.
CGTCGTCCAGCTCGAGCGCGGTGACGCGGCCCGCGGTGACGGCGGTCGTCCGGCCGATCTTGCCGACCGTCTCGCCGCCGAGCGCGACGGCCGTGGTCGTGATGCGACCCACGGGGTAGTCGAGCTCGACGTCGGGGTCGTCGAGCAGGGCGATCGCGGCGTCGACCGTCGCGGTGCGCCCCGGTGCGAGGGGCACGGTCGCGGCGAGCGTGCCGACCTGGTCGGCGGGGGCGCGTCCGCCGTCGGCGGGGCCGGGCTGCACGACGGCGTCCCCCACCTGCGCGCGCGGCGAGCCCGCGAGCACGTGGTAGTTGGACAGCGCGTGCAACGTGTCCCCGACCAGGACGAACGCGCCGAGCGTGCCTGCCGTGACGTCGACGTGCGCGATCGAGACCCCCGGGCGCAGCGGCCGCACCCGGCCGGTCTCCCCCGCTGCCAGCGCGGTCACGACCGGCGGGCGTGGGCCGGTGCCCGTCGACCGGGAGAGCGCCCGGATCCGCCCCGTCCGGCGGACGTCCACGACGGGGCCCGCCTCGGACGCGACGCGTCGAGCGATGCTGCGCACGGCCGGGACCCCCAGGCGGTAGCGGACCGCGATGCCGTACCCGCCGCCCTCGCGCGGGGCCAGCCCGAGCGCGAGCGTGGGTGCCCAGGCGTCCCTGTCGGCAGGCCCGACCTGCGCCCCCTCGCCCACCGGCCGCGCAGCGCTCGCCGTCGCCTCGGTCCCCGCGGCGAGATCGCGCGCGAAGTCCGCGAGCTGCCCCTTGATCTCCCGTGCCTCGTCCCTGTCCATGCGTCGAGGTTGGCACGGCCCACCGACACGCACGTGACGAGCGTCACCGTGTCGCTAGGGCTGTTCGCTTCACGAAACAGACTGTCAGGAAAACTTCTTCCGGAAAGTCGCGTCATGAAGTCCGGGTTCGCCCCTCTTGAGAGATGTACACAGTTTCTCCGCCGCGAGACCCGCGGCCCTCACCTTGAGAGTGATCATGCACCTCGACCACGCGTTCCGGCCCTCGACCGACGAGATCCGCAGCGCCATCCTCTGGGCCCTCGACCACGACCGCGCCGCCCTCGTCGAGCACCGGGCCTACGCGCACCTCAACCTGCGCAGCCCCGTGCGCCGGGCCGCCGACGCACGCATCGTGCGCCGCTGGCTCGAGGCCTCGGCGGTGTCGTCCGTCATGACCAGCTCCCTGGCCATGGCAGCATGACCGCGTGATCGACTTCGACAACGCCTCGTTCGTCAAGCTCAACCCCTGGGACCTGGCGAGCGCCCAGAAGGACCTCCAGCAGATCCTGCACGCCGACGAGCAGGTCTACCTGGCGTTCAAGGGCGTCCGTGACTCCGTGACGTTCACGAGCAAGCGCATCCTCGCTCTCAACGTCCAGGGCATGACGGGCAAGAAGAAGGACTTCACGACCCTGCCGTACAGCACGATCCAGGCGTACTCGGTCGAGACCGCCGGGACGATCGACCTCGACTCCGAGCTCGTCCTGTGGTTCTCGGGCCTGGGCAAGGTCACGCTCGAGCTCGGGCGCGGTGTCGACATCTACACCGTGAACCGGCTCCTGGGCGACAAGGTCCTCTGACCCGCCGCCGGGCTACCTGCTGACGTCGACCCACTGCGCCCCCGCGAGCTCCGCGAGCCGGCCGGGCGTGATCGCGAACGCGCTCGTCGGGCTGCCCGCCGCCGGGTAGACCGTCTCGAAGCCCTGCAACGACACGTCGCAGTACACCGTCACGGGCCCGCTGTGCCCGAACGGCCCCACCCCGCCGATCGGCTGCCCCGTCAGAGCGGTCGCGCTCTCGGCGTCGAGCATGCGCGGCTTGGCCCCGAACGTGGCCTTGAACTTCGCGTTGTCGACCCGCGCGTCGCCTCGCGTCACGAGCAGGAAGCTGCGCTCGCCGTCACGCAGCGCGAGCGTCTTCGCGATCTGCCCCGGCTCGACCCCGAGCGTCGCCGCCGCCATCTGGACCGTCGCGGTGTCCTTGCCCGTGTCGAGGACCGTGAGGTCCGGGGCCTGGGCGTCGAAGAAGGCGCGGGTGCGGTCGGTGCTCACGGCAGGTCTCCTCAGGTTCGGCAGGTGGCCATCATCGCGTGCGCACGAGGTTCGCGACACCCTCGAGAACGAGGATGAGGACGTTCTGAGCATCGGAGCGGCGACAACCCCGTTCTCGCGCTGGGCGGCGACCGGTTCAGGCCACGGGCATCGCGCCCGACGGCGGAGTCCCCACCTCCGCGACCGGCCGCGGCACGTACGGCTCGCCCGTGAGGTCCGCCCGCTCGACGCGGTCGAGGCGGAACCAGCGGACGGCCTCCCGGGACCGGCACCACGCGATGAGGTACCAGGCGTCCGCCGTGTGCGCCAGGATCACGGGCTCGACCCGACGGGCCGACTCGTGGCCGCGCCCGTCGCGGTACCGGATCGCGAGCACGACCGACCGGGCGAGGGACTGCTCGACGGCACGCAGGACCTGCAGGTGCACCCGGGCGCGCGGCACCGGGTCGCCCGGTACGCCGTCGACGGTGCCCGGCGCTGCGTCGACCGGCCCCGAGGCGACGTCCAGGCCTGGGCGAGCGGCGCCGTCGGGCAGGGGGCTCGCGCCGTCCGGGGCGCGCCCGGACGCGGCGCCGTGGTCGATCCACACCCTTGCCGCGAGCGCCGCCGCCCGCTCGCGCGCCTGCGGACCGAGCGCGTCCCAGACCTTGCCCTGCGCCGTGGCGGCGTCGACCGCGAACGGGCTGCCGGGCGGGAGCGCGGCGAGCGCGACCGCGACCGCGACCGCCTGCTGCGGAGTGAAGTTCACGGGAGGCAGGGACGCGGAGGGGTCGAGCACGTAGCCGCCACCCGGTCCGGCCTGTGCCCAGACGGGCAGTCCCGCCTGCTGGAGCGCCGAGACGTCGCGTTTGATCGTGCGCTCGCTGACCTCGAGCAGGCGCGCGAGGCGCGGCCCCGTGGTGCCGCCGGGGCCGGCACGACGCAGCTCCTCGGCCACGGCGTAGAGCCGCTCGGTCTTGTTCACGCGCCGCCTCCGTCAGGTCCGGGACCGCCGACGGACGTCGCGCGGAACCCCTCGAACAATGGTGACAGACAGGTGTCACCGACACCCCGGCAGGCTGGGGTCATGACCACTTCACAGCACAGCAGCGACCAGCAGGTCCACGTCGTCCTCGTCCCGGGCTTCTGGCTCGGGGCGTGGGCATGGGACGACGTCGTCCCCCACCTCGAGGCTGCAGGCCTCGCACCGCACGCCGTGACGCTCCCCGGGCTCGACGACGTCGCGACCGACCGCAGCCGACTCACCCGCGAGGACCACGTCCAGGCGGTTCGCGACGTGATCGCGCCTCTCGACGGGGACGTCGTGCTCGTGGGGCACAGCGGCGGCGGCCCCGTGATCCACGAGGTCGTCGACCGCGACCCCGCGCGCATCCGCCGCACGGTCCACGTCGACACGGGGCCGCTCGTCGACGGCGCGTCGCTCGCCCCCGACCTGCCCGCAGGGACGGTCGAGATCCCGCTGCCCTCGTGGGAGGAGCTCACGGCCGCAGGGTCGAGCCTCGACGGGATCGACGATGCCGGGCTCGCCCGGTTCCGCGCGCGGGCCGTGCCCCACCCGGGCGGCGTCGCGGGCGGCCGGGTGCACGTGAGCGACCCCGCGCGGCTCGACGTCCCGGCGACCGCGATCTGCACGAGCCTGCCCTCGGAGGTGCTGAAGACGATGGCGCACCCCGGGCCGCCCCTGCACACCGAGCTCGGCGAGCTCGACGTCACGTACGTCGACCTGCCGACCGGGCACTGGCCCATGTTCTCGCGGCCCGCGGACCTCGCGGCCGAGATCGTGCGGGCGGCGCGGGCGTAGGCGGGCCGCGCACCCGGCCCCGTCGCCTGCGTCGCCGGGCGAGGCGGGCAGGTCGCACGACGAGGTCGGGGCCGCCCTGCGCGCAGGACGACCCCGACCTCGAAACCGGCGGGCGGCTACGACCCGGCCGCCACGGTGACCTCGACGAGCACTGCGTCGCCCAGCCCGCCCGGCGCCACGACCACGCCGCGCTCGCGGTAGTCGCCGGTCCGCGGGGAGGCGGGCACGACCACGAGGTCGTCCGGACCCGAGCCGGCCCGCACCTGCACGCCCGCGCCGCGGTCGGGGTCCACGCCCCGGTCCCGGACACGGAACACGACGGTGCGCGCCCGGCCCCCGAGCTCGAGCTCGACCGTGAGTCCGTCGGCCGTCGCGGACAGGACCGGGTCGACCACGAGAGCGCCCGCCTGCTCGGTCAGGCCGAGGACGCCCTGGACGAGCTGGCGCAGGTAGATCCCCGGACCGCTCGAGTAGACGCGCCAGCCACCCCGCACGCCGACGGACCCGTCGCGGAGCCGGTCGAAGTCGCGCGCGAAGCTCGCACGGTCGGGGAAGTCCGCGTCGCTCGACGAGAAGTACGCGTTGCGCTGACGCGGCGCGGCGTGGGCGATACGGGACCCGAGGTCGAACGGGCTGATGCGGAGCAGCTCGTCGAGCGTCCGCCCGCGGCCCAGCGCGGCCAGGGCCTCGGCGTAGCGGATGTGCGCGTGCACGTACATCAGGCCGACCTCGCGCCCGACGTTCGCCGCCTGCTCGGCCCGCTGGAACGTGCGCGGGATCCCCTCGTCGAACGCGGCCGGGTGGTCCATGAGCCGCACGCCGTCGGGGAAGTGCAGGTGCTCGAGGATGAGGTTCTCGTGCTCCTCGGCCTCGGCCGGGGTGAGGATGCCCGCGATGATCGACTGATTCATCGGGATGAGCCGGTAGCGCATCCCCGTGCTCGTGTCCCGCGGGTGGATGACGAGCTCGTCGCCCTGGTCGCCGTGCCGCACGTACCCCGCCATGACGCCGTCGACGAGCGCGCGCTCGCGCAGGTCGGTGCGGACCGCGGTCGCGAGGGCGTCGGCCCGCTCCGAGAGCGCGAGCAGGTCGCCGCGCCCGGCCGTGGTACGGGCCAGGAGGTCGGCCGCCTGGACGAGCAGCGCGGAGGTCCAGGTGGAGGCCAGGTTGGTGCGCATCTGCGGGTCGGCCGGCTGGAGCGTGTCGTCCCAGTCGCCCTCGCCGTACGCGGGCAGCGACGTGCCTGGCAGGAGGTCGGTCTCGAGGTGGTCGAGGATCCGCTGGACGTGGTCGAGCACGGTCGCCTCGGCGTCCGCCCCCGCGGAGGCGGGGCGGCGGTGCGCGTGGTCCCAGAAGGGCACCGTCTCGTCGAGGACCGCCAGGTCGCCGCTCGCCTCGAGGTACTGGGCGAGCGCGAAGAGCGGCCAGACGACGATGTCGCCGTGCGACGAGTCGTTGTACCGCTCGGCGTACTCGTCGAACATGAACCACTGCGGGAACCCGCCCCACGTGTGCTGATGGGCGAGGACGCGCAGCACGATCTGCCGGGCGATGTCCTCGCGCCCGCCGGCGAACGCCAGCTCGAGGGGGCCCTGGCAGACGTCGCGGGTGCCCCACGCCGCGCCCGAGTACTGCTCGAGCCCGTGCGGGACGAGGAAGTGGATCAGCGCGTCGTGCGCGTACCACGGCACGAGGAGGTCGAGCTCCTGCGTCGCGAGCTCCGGGTGGGGCTGGAAGCGCAGGCCGCGGACGAGCCCCCGCACGGTCTCCAGGTGACCCGCGAGCGTGGCCTCGAGGTCGTCGAGGGGTGCGTGCTCGGGGGCGAGGAGGTCGAGCGCTGCGGCGTCGCCGTGGAGCGATCCGGAGATCGCGACGGTCAGGCCGCCCGAGCCCGTCGTGCTGGACACCCGATGCGCCGCGGCGTCCTCGAGGGCGATCGGCGCGGTCGAGATCGGCGCGGTCGAGGTGACGGCGTAGCGCAGTTCGGGGTAGTGCGCGTCGACGTCGCCGCCCACGACGGGGCGCAGGAGGACCGCGCCCTCGGACGTGTGCTCGGCGACCCAGCCCCCGGCCTCGTCGTCGAGCTCGAGCGTGGCGGTGACGCGCAGCGCTCGCTCGCACCGGACGCTCACGTCGAGGCGGTCGCGTCGGTGGTGCGCGACGGTCCGCACGTCGATGCGACCGAGGGGCGTCTCGTACACCCAGTGCACCCCACCCACGTCGAGGACGAGGGCCGACGGCACGCCGAGCAGGTGGGCGCCCTGGCCGTCGTCGACGAGGACGCGCAGCCCGCTGCTGCGCAGCAGGTTGAGGTGGTGGCGGTGGACGGACACGAGGCGGTTGGCGGTCGTGTTGCCGAGGACCACGTGCGAGACGAACACGCCGGGCGCGAACGCCGTCGCGGACAGCACCTCGTCGGTGGGCAGGACGGCGTCCCCGGCCTTGAGGACATGGCCGTGGGACCGCTCGGTCACGGTCTCCTTGCGCCCGTCGACGACGTGCGACCCGCCGGGGGTGAAGAAGGACAGCAGCGCGCCGTCGGCGTCGCGCTCCGGCAGCAGGACGTCCTCGGTGACGAGGCCGAGAGCGGCGAGCAGGTCGACCTCGTCGAGCGCGTCGCCGGACAGCAGCGGGGCGTCGCGGAGCTCCGAGCCGGTCGTGGGCAGCGGGTGCGCGGCACGTTCCTGCGCGGCGACGGCGACGGCGCCGGTGGCCCACCGGTCGATCTCGTCGACGGTGTCCGCGAGCGGCCCGCGGGCGTCCAGGTCGACGACGGTGACGGCGTGGACCTGAGTCGTGCCCGTCGAGAGGTCGAGCGGCCGGGAGACGAGCGTCGGCATCGCGTACTCGTACTGCAGCACGCCCGAGGTGACGGGGCCGAGCAGGCCGTGCGGGACGCCGTCGTGACGGGCTTGCGGGGTGAAGACCTGGAGCGAGTCGGTGAGGTGGGCGGCGGCCCCCTCGACGAGGAAGGTGACGGCGAGCGGCAGCAGCGGCTGCGCGGACATCGTCTGGCGGCTCGCGAGGACGGTGCCCGCGGTGGGGTGCTCGAGCGCTCGGTGGAGCAGGTACTGGCAGACGTAGGCCTCGCTCGACAGCGCGGCCGCCGGCGGCGCCAGGCCGAGGTCCTGGGCGTGCACGACGTCGTAGACCGTGCGGGCGTCCGTGCCCGGTCTGGCCGTGAGGTCGACGCGCCACACGAGGGTCCGGTCGTCCACGGTGAGCGCGACGCGCGACGTCAGCCCGAGCGCCGCACCGGACCACACGACGCGGTCGGCGCCGGTCTCGACGCTCGTCACCGCAGGAGCGGACCCGGTGAGCCGGGCGACCTCGACGGTTCCGTCGGCGTGGGTCGCGCGCAGGAGGACGCCGCCCGGCATGCGGTCGTGCTCGCCGGGAAGGTACTGGTTGACGAGGAGCCCGCCGGTCCGGACGGCGTGCACGTCACCGCCCTGCGAGAGCTCGACGGTCATCTCGCCGGAGGCGATCGTCGTGCCCGCGAGGGGGGCGGTCATGGCGGTGCTGGTCACGTGGACTCCTGCTCTGTCGTCTGTTCATCGATGGCGCGCGCGGCGCCCTGGTCCGGCTGCAGCAGCGCGACGAAGTGGTCGAAGAGGGCGACCATGTCGACGTTCTCCGGGTCCAGCAGCCACTGGAGCTGCAGCCCGTCCATCACTGCGGAGAAGAGCTGGCCGATAGCCTGCGGGTCGACCTCGGGGCGCAGCTCGCCGCGCTCGATGGCGTCCCGGAAGCGGGTGTCGTCCTGGTGGCGCAGCGCCCGGTAGCGGTCCCGGACGACGTCGTGCGCAGGGTGGCTCGGTTCGGTCGCCTCGGCGGCGACGACGACGTGCAGACCGACGAGACCGGGGGTCTCGGCGTTGCGCCGGACCTGGTCGCGGATCGTGGCCAGGAGGGAGGCGCCGTCGGTCTCCGCCTGGGTGCGGCGGTCGAGGTCACGCCGGTCGCGCTCCTCGATGGTCGCCGTCAGCAGCCCGGCCTTGCTGCCGAAGTGGTGCAGGAGGCCGGCCTCGGAGATCCCGACACGGGCGGCGATCTCGCGCAGCGAGCTGCCTCGGAAGCCCTGCTCGCCGAACACCTCGACCGCGGTCCGCAGGATCTCGCGGCGACGCTGCTCACCTCGGACCAGGCGGCCGTCCGGGCGCTTGCCCTGGGGTTGCCCGTCGGCCGTGCCCGGCACCTTCTCCTTGGACCGGCCCTGGGGCGGGGCGTCCGGGGTCGTCGTGTCGGCAGCTCGGGCACCAGGACCGCTGTCGGTCATCACCGTCTCCTTCGTCAGCATTTGTCGGTATCCACCGTATGGTGCCGGACACCACTGGTGAAAAGACTAACCGAGCGCACGCTATGGTAGTTTCGCATCGGCTCAGAGATCGAGCCGAACACTCGATGAGGAGGATTGCTCATGAAGCTCGGACGCAAGGCGGTCGCCGTCGGCATCGTCGGACTCCTGGCACTGACCGCCTGTGGGCGCGCGGACGAAGGGTCGACAGAGAAGCCCGACGCTGGCTCCACGACGACCGTGGACGACTCGCCCGCGACAGGCGACATCACCGTCTGGGCCATGGGCGAGGAGGGCGAGAAGCTCCCCGACTTCGTCAAGGGCTTCACGGAAGAGAACCCCGACGCGAAGGTCCAGGTCACCACGATCCCGTGGGCCGACGTCATGACCAAGTTCCAGACGGCCGTCGCCGCCGGCACCGTGCCCGACGCGATCATGATCGGCACGTCGTTCATGCCGACCATGGTCTCCACGGGGGGCCTCGCGCCCGTCCCCGACGGGCTCGTCGACACCGACGACTTCATCGAGGGAGCCGCCGCCTCGACCGTGGCCGACGGGGTCGACTACGGCGTGCCGTGGTACGTCGAGACCCGCGTCATGTACTACCGCTCGGACCTCGCGGAGGCTGCCGGCGTGGCCGCCCCCACGAGCTGGGAGGAGCTCACCGCGTTCGCCCAGGCGATGAAGGCGAACGGCTCCGAGTACGGCCTCCAGCTCCCCATGGGCGACGCGGAGGACTCGACGCAGGTCATCCTGCCGTTCTACTCGCAGGCGGGCGGCTCGATCTTCAACGAGGCCGGTGACGCCTACGACCTGGACAACCAGGCGATGATCGACGCGCTCACCTACTACGCCTCGTTCTTCACCGAGGGCCTGTCGCCCCTGGCCGGCTACGGCGACACGCAGAACAGCGCGTTCGTCGACGGTTCCGACCCGGCCTTCATCTCCGGCCCGTGGATGGTCAACGTCCTCGCCGACATGCAGGGCCAGGAATGGGTCGACCAGAACGTCGCCACCGTCCCGGTCCCCGCGGGCACCGCGAACAACGACTCCTACATCGGTGGCGCGCACCTCGGCGTCTTCGACGAGGCCAAGAACGCCGACGGCGCCTGGAAGCTGGTCCGCTGGCTCGCCGACCCCGAGACGCAGCAGGAGTGGTACGCCGCGACGAACGACCTCCCCGCCGTCACCAGCGCGTGGGACGACGAGGCCCTGACGTCCAACCCGCGCACCCAGGTGCTCCAGCAGCAGCTCGAGAACACGATCGCCCCGCCGACCGTGCCCAGCTGGGACGAGCTCTCCGCCACGATCGAGACCGAGGCCGAGAAGGTCGCCAACGGCAAGGTCACGGCCGAGGACGCGGCGAAGACGATCCAGGCCAAGGCCGACGCTCTCGGGCTCGGCTGGTAAGTCTCCGCCATGACAACGACCACCGAGGGACGGGGGCCCCCCCCCGTCCACCGGCGACGTCAAGCCGTCGTCGCCTGGCTGTTCGCACTGCCGTTCGTCGCGGTCTTCTCGGTCTTCATGCTGGGACCGCTGCTCGCGTCGTTCGGCATGTCGTTCTCGGACCTCACGGTCCGTGACATCAAGACGCCCTTCGCGGTGAACTTCGTCGGGCTGGACAACTTCGCCCAGGTCTTCCAGGACGAGCTCTTCCGCAAGGCGCTCGTCAACACGTTCTTCTTCGTGGTCGTCGGCATCCCGCTGACGATGGCGCTGGGCCTCGCCCTGGCCGTCGCCCTCAACTCGGGCATCGAGAAGTTCCGCAGCGTCTTCCGCGTCGGCTTCTACACCCCCGTCGTGACCTCGATCGTCGCCGTGGCAGTCGTCTGGCGGTTCATCCTCCAGGACTCCGGCCTCGTCAACACCGTGCTCGGCTGGGTCGGCATCAACGGCCCCGACTGGCTGAACGACAGCACCTGGGCCATGCCCTCGATCATCGTCATGGCCGCCTGGCGCAACATGGGCACGCTCATGATCATCTTCCTCGCCGGACTCCAGGCCATCCCGCGGGACGTCTACGAGGCGGCCGAGGTCGACGGTGCCGGCGCCTGGCGCCGCTTCCGTTCCATGACGGTGCCCCTCATGCGTCCGACCCTGCTGCTCGGTGCGGTCCTCCTGTCCGTCGGCTTCCTCCAGGTCTTCGAGGAGCCGTTCGTCATGACCAAGGGCGGGCCGGTCAACTCCACGCTGACCATCAGCTACTACGTCTACAACCAGTTCGGCTACGGCAACTACGCGTTCGCGTCCGCAGCTGCGTACGTGCTCTTCGCCCTGATCGCCGCCCTCGCGGCCGTCCAGTTCCGCCTGCTGCGGTCGAAGGAGGATTGACATGGCCCTCACGTCCTCGAAGGTCGCACCGGCACCGACGGGAACGAGCCCCGCACCGCGCCGCGCCCGCCGCCCGATCCGCTGGTCGCGCGGCGCCACGTACACCGCGCTCGTCGTCGGGCTCCTGCTGACGCTGATGCCGTTCATCTGGATGCTGCTCGGCAGCTTCAAGACGCAGGGCGAGCTCCTCCAGCGGCCCATCACGTGGTGGCCGGAGAACCCGACGCTCGAGAACTACGAGAAGTGGCTGTCGCAGCTCAACTACGGCCAGTTCTTCACCAACTCGATCGTCGTCGCCGTCGCCGTCGTGCTCGGCAACATCGTCTTCTGCTCGATGGTCGGGTACGCGCTCGCGAAGATGCGGTTCCCGGGCAAGAAGGTGCTGTTCGCGCTCGTCATGCTGACCCTCATGGTCCCGGGCGTCGTCACGCTGGTGCCGATGTTCGTCCTGGTGTCGAACATGGGGCTGGTCAACACCTATCCAGCGCTCGTCCTGCCGTTCCTCGCGGGACCGCTCGGCGTGTTCCTCATGCGCCAGTTCATCCTCGGGATCCCCGACGCGCTCATCGAGGCCGCCCGGATCGACGGCGCGGGCGAGTTCCGCATCTTCTTCAAGATCGTCCTGCCCCAGTGCGGGCCGCCGCTCGCGACGCTGAGCATCCTCACGTTCCTCGGCTCGTGGAACAACTTCCTGTGGCCGCTCGTCGTCGCGCAGACCGAGAACATGTACACCCTCCCGGTGGCGCTCTCGCTCTACTCGGTCGGGTCCAACGGCACCTACTACGGCCTGCTGATGGCGGGCTCGGTGCTCGTCGTGACCCCGATCCTGATCCTCTTCCTGTTCCTGCAGCGCTACTTCGTGCAGGGCATCGCCATGACCGGCATCAAGTAGGAGATTCCCCATGCCCCTCACCTTCCCCGACCCCTTCGTCTGGGGCGCCGCGACGGCCGCCCACCAGATCGAGGGCAACAACGTCAACAGCGACTGGTGGGCACGCGAGGTCGCGGCCGACTCGACACTCTCCGAGCCGTCGCGAGACGCCGCAGACAGCTACCACCGCTACGCCGAGGACATCCGGCTCCTGGCCGAGTCGGGCCTGACGTCCTACCGCTTCTCGCTCGAGTGGGCACGCATCGAGCCCGCCGAGGGCCTGTTCTCCCGGGCCGAGCTCGACCACTACCGCCGCATGATCCAGTGCTGCCTCGACCACGGTGTCACGCCGCTCATCACGCTGCACCACTTCACGTCCCCCCGGTGGTTCGCCGAGGACGGCGGATGGACCGACCCGCGGTCCGTCGAGCGCTTCGCCCGCTACGTGGAGCGCGTGCTCCCGCTGCTGGACGCCGCCTCGCACGTCTTCACGATCAACGAGCCCAACATCCTCGCCATGATGATCACGGCAGCCAAGGGCGCCGAGCAGCTCCAGGCGGGCACCATGCACGCGCCCGACCCGGTCGCGACCGAGAACCTCATCGCGGCGCACCGCCGAGCGGTCGAGCTCGTCCGCACCGTGGGCGTCCCCGTGGGCTGGCCCGTCGCCCCGCAGCAGTTCTTCGCGGACCCCGGTGCCGAGGAGGTCCTGCGGGAGTACGCGTACCCGCGCGAGACCGTCTTCCTCGAAGCCGCGCGGGGGGACGACTTCATCGGCGTCCAGGCCTACACCCGCACCCGCATCACGGTCGACGGACCGCTCCCCGCACCCGAGGACGCAGAGAAGACCCTCACGGGCTGGGAGTACTACCCGCCCGCCATCGCCGAGGCGGCGCGGCTCGGCCACGAGATCACGGGCCTGCCCGTGCTGGTGTCGGAGAACGGCATCGCGACGGCCGACGACTCGCGACGCATCGACTACACCCGTGACGCCCTGCGGGCCCTGCGTGCCGAGGTCGACGCAGGCCTGCCCCTGATCGGCTACCTCCACTGGTCGCTGCTCGACAACTACGAGTGGGGCTCCTTCGCGCCGACCTTCGGTCTCATCGGCTGGGACCCGGAGACGTTCGAGCGCCTCCCCAAGCCGAGCCTCGGCTGGCTCGGGTCCGTCGCCCGCGGCGAGGTCTCGCTCGACGACTGAGCCGAGCACCCGCCTGCCCGACCGGCAGGCCACCGCCCGCCGAGCACGAGGTCGAGGTCGTCCTGTACCCCAGGACGACCTCGACCTCGACCTCGTCCTCGTTCCCGGTCCCGGTCACGGTCACGGTCACGGTCCCGGCCTGGGCCTCGGCCTCAAACTCGGACTCGGCCTCGCCGGGATCCCACCGGGTGCAGCACCGCTGAACGGGTGCATCCTGGAGGAAGGGCTCCGCCCCGGAGCTCCCCCGGTCAGCGAGGAGTCGACATGTCCGGTCTCATGCTCGCCAGCAGCGTCGATGCTGCGGTCTACGTCCCCACGGGGTCCGGCCCCGCGAACTGGTTCCTGCTCTTCGGCATCGTGCTCGTCGCGTCGATCATCGTGTTCATGGTCGTCGAGCTCGTCCGTGCCGCGCACGACCGGCGCCTGCCGCCGCACCGGCGCATGTCGCACTGACCACGAGGTCGGGTCGCAGACCGGTCGGCGCCCCGCCGAGGTAGAACGTGCCGCGCGAGGTAGGACGCGACGCGCACTACCTCGCCCAGCACGTTCTACCTCGCGAGCCCGCAGGTACCCGCGGCCGTCAGCCCAGCGTCGTCGGGAGCTGTGCCGCGCCCTCGCCCGGGGCCTCACCCAGCACGCGCTCGGCGAGGAACGCCTGCACCACCTGGTACCAGACGATCGCGTGCTGGGGCTGGAGCACCCAGTGGTTCTCGTCGGGGAAGTACAGGAACCGGTGGTCGGTGCTCCCGTCGGCCGCGGCAGGCAGGCCCGACGCCGACAGCAGCTCGTACCAGAGGCGAAGGCCCTCGCCGATCGGGACGCGGTAGTCCTTGTCGCCGTGGATCACGAGCATGGGCGTCACGATGTCGGCCACGAACCGGTGCGGGGAGTGCTCGGCCGCCATCTCTGGCGTCATCTCGCGCTGCCAGTAGTAGGACGCGTCGGTCGTGGGGCCGAACTGGTCGAGGGCCCACAGGCTCGCGTGCGTCACGACGGCCTTGAACCGGTCGGTGTGTCCAGCGACCCAGTTCGCCATGTACCCGCCGAACGAGCCGCCCATCGCGGCCGTGCGGGTCTCGTCGACCTCGGGCAGCGCCTCGGCCGCGTCGGTGATCGCGAGCAGGTCCGTGTACGGGGCCGCGCCCCACGCCCCCCAGCCGCGCTGCACGAAGTCCTGCCCGTAGCCCGTCGACAGCGCGGGGTCCGGCAGCAGCACCGCGTAGCCCTGCGCCACGAGGATCCAGGGGTTCCAGCGCCAGCTCCACGCGTTCCACGAGCCGAGCGGCCCGCCGTGGATCCAGAGCAGCAGCGGCGCGGGGTTCTCGGCGCTCGCGCCGTGCGGCAGGGCCAGCCAGCCGCGGACGCGCACGTCGTCCGACGCCGCGGTCTCGATCTCGGTGAGCGTGCCCGGCAGGTCGGGGCTCTCGACGGGGCCGCGCAGCGCGGTCGCCGCGACGGGCGCGCGCTCGCCGGCAGGGGCCGCGAGGAAGTCCGCGAGGTCGATCCGCACGGGGTGCGAGGGCTCGAGGTAGCTCGTGCGCTGGGCGTACGCGGCCGAGGCGTCGGGGGCGACGCGGACGTCGGTGAACGTCGCGTCGTCCGAGGTCAGACGCGACACCGCGCCGTCGGCTCCCGACCCGTCGGGCGTGAACGCGACGTGGAAGACCGGGCCGCGTCCGTCGTCGTCGGCCGTCACGAGCAGGCCCGAGCCGTCCGGCAGCCACGCGGCCGACGTGGGCCAGCGGTCCCAGCTCGCGGCGAGCGAGCGCAGGCCGTGGTTCGCGCCGCCGTCGTCGGGGTCGCCGTCCGAGCCGTCGCCCGCGCGCAGCGGGACGACCGCGAGGCCCTGCTCGGGCGCGGCCTGCGGGGTCGTGATGGTCTCGCGCACGAACACGACCCACGCCCCGTCGGGCGAGATCACCGGCGACGAGGCTTCGGCGCCGGGCTCGTCGACGAGCGTGCGGCGCTCGCCGGTCGAGGTGTCGATCGCGACGAGGATCGAGCGCTGGGACGCGCCCGGCCCGGCGACGGACCAGGACGTGACGAGCGTGGTCCCGTCCGCGGAGAGGTCCGCGGAGTGCTCGCGCAGCGTCGGTCCGACGGCGGAGGTCACGTCGCGCAGCTCGACGCGCCCCGCGGGGAGGTCGAGGTCGTCCGCGTCGGAGTCGGCGGGTGCTGCCGGGAGCGGGCGAGCCGGCTCGTCGGTCAGGTGCGAGAGGTCGGCGACGAAGCGGTGGGGCTCGGACGGGCCCAGGTCGTGGTCCCAGTACCGCACGGGGTAGCCCGTGTGGAGGATCGCGGCGACCTTCTTGTCCTTGCGGGCCGTGCGCAGCTCGGCGTCGTGAGCCAGGTCGCGCGCGCTGGGCAGGACGTCAGCCGCGAGAGAGAGGACGGGCGCGCTGCGCGCGACGAGCGGGGCCGAGACCCCTGCCGGTGCCGACGCGACGATGCGCGCCTCGCCGCCGGCGGCCGGCAGGAGCCACAGGGCCGAGGTCGGGTCGCCCTCGGCCGATGCCGAGGCGTCGCTGTCGGGGCGGGCCGAGGTGAAGAGCAGGTCGCCCTCGGCCGTGAACGCGGCTCCCGCCTCTCCCTTGGTGCTCCGGGTCAGGCGGCGGGCCGGGGCCTCGCCGGTCGGGTCGACCTCCCACAGTGCCGAGACGTACGCCGTGCGCTTGGCGTCGAGCGTCGACACGCTCGTCACGAGGCGGCGCCCGTCCGGGGACATCACGAGGCCGCCCGTGCGGGGGATCGCGACGTACTGGTCGAGGTCGTGGAAGGGGGTCGGCGCGCTGGCGGCGGGGTCTACGTTGTCGGTGGTCACTGCACCGTCCTATCACGACGCCCCGCCCCCGGCGCCGTACCACGGCCCGCATCCCTCGCGGTGCCGAGCATGCGGTGGGCGTCGCTGCCGGCCCGATTCTCGACGGCAACCGCATGCTCGACTCGCGACAACCGCATGCTCGGCAGCCGGGAGCCCGTCGAGCGCATACTGGACCCGTGCCCAAGGTTCCCTTCCTCGCCCTGACCGTGAGCGCCGCCGTCGGGCTGCTCCTGACCGGGTGCGGGTCCGAGCCCGCGCAGGACCTCGACGACACCGTGCTCGCCGGGATCGTCGCCGCCGGTCGCTCGGACGGCGACCTCGACCTCATCTCGACGACCCACTTCGACTGGC
Source organism: Oerskovia rustica (assembly GCF_014836555.1). Taxonomy (GTDB): domain Bacteria; phylum Actinomycetota; class Actinomycetes; order Actinomycetales; family Cellulomonadaceae; genus Oerskovia; species Oerskovia rustica. Next base: position 45,061 of record NZ_JACSQQ010000023.1, on the reverse strand, counting down.
AGAAGGCCGTGATCGTGTGCCCCGGCGACGACCCGACCGAGGTCGCGGAGGCCGCCGGGACCGACGGCCCCGTCCAGGGCGAGCTCCCGAGCACGGTCGACGTCGGCACGGGACACCTCGTGTTCGTCAACGACGACGAGGTCGTGCAGGTCGCGGACCTGCGCCTCGCCCAGGCCGACGTGTGCTCCGAGGACCTCTCGCTCACCAACCGGGTCCTGAGCCCGGGCGCCACGCTGACCGTCACGCACGGCACGGGTGACGGCTGGGTCGTGACGCGGGGCTGAGCCGCCGCGCTCCGGGGTGCCGAGAACGGGATCAGGGTCGTTCTGAGCCCGATGACGACCGATACCTCGTTCTCGGCACCGGCGACACCGGGGGGTTGAGGCGTGCGACGAGCTCCGGCAGGTCGGCGACCGAGTCGAGCAGGAAGTCGTGGCGCTCGCGCCCGAGGTCCGCCGCACCGAGCTTGCCCGTGAGCACCCCGACGACCGCCCCGGCCCGCGCGTTGACCCCCGACCGCAGGTCGAGCACCGTGTCACCCGCGACGAGCACGCGCGCGACGTCGAGCACACCCGTGCGCTCCATGTCGCGGTGGACCATGTAGGGCGCCGGGCGGCCCAGCGGCACCTCGTCGGCGCACGTCACGGCGTCGAGCGTGACCTCGGGCGAGAGCCACTGCTCGGGGCCGGACGCGACGGTCCAGCCGAGCACGTCGAGGATCCCCCGGGTCACGTCGCGCGTGAAACCCGTGGTCAGTGCGACCTTGACGCCCGCGGCGCGCAGGGCTGCGAAGGCCTCGGGGGCGCCGGGGATCGCGGTCGGCGGGTTCAGCCGGTACGCCTCGTGGAGCAGCGCGGTGAAGCGCACGAACGCGGCGTCGACCGTCCCCTCGTCGGGAGCATCCCCCGACGCGCCGGAGCCGATCGCGAGCAGGGCGGTGATCGCCGCGCGCTTCTCGGCCCCCATCCAGTGCTGGACGTCCGACGACGTCGCACCGCTCCCGTGCTCGAGGACCGCCGTGTGCAGCGCGTCGTAGACCGCGCCGCCCTCCTCGACGGTCGTGCCCGCGACGTCGAGCGCGACGAGCTCGATCGCGAGGGGCGGTCGCGCGGCGGGCGGTGCGGGCGCGGTGGTCGAGGTGATGCTGCCGGTCATGCGGAGGGCTCCAGGTTCGGGTCGGTGATGGTGGCGACGTCGGTGAGGTCGGAGAAGGGGGCCGTGTCTGCCCGGCCGGCCGTCGGCGACACGAGGGACGCCGCGGCGGCCGACGCCGTCGGGAAGCGGACCATCGAGAGCGACGTGTCCTGGGTGTTGTCGATCGTGAAGGCCGCGAGCTCGGGCAGGTAGCGGTCGTCGGCGTACTCGACGGGGACGCCCGCCGCGTTGCGCGTGGTGCGGCGCTCGCGCAGCAGCGGGGCGCCCGCGGGCACCTCGAGCAGGTCGGCGTCGGTCTCGTCGGCCGCGACCGCGTCGATCACGTGGCGGGCCGCGTGCAGGTCCGCGCCGCGCGAGATGAGGTGGTCGTAGATCGAGCCGGTGTCCGGGTCGAACTCGAAGATGAGGCGCCCGACCGGCTCGATGAAGGTGTCGCGCTCCACCATCGCCGGGACCCCGTCGAGCAGGCGCAGGCGCAGGACCTCGACCACGGGCGTGCCTTCCTCGAGGCCCAGGGCGTCGGCCGCGACGCCGTGCACGCCGCGACGCGCGACCTCGACGGTCCGCTGACCGGGCACGCGCCCCACCCCTGCGGCCCACCGGCTGAACGACAGGAAGGTCTCGAACGGCTGCGGGACCGCGCGCGAGCGCACGACCGGCGGGCGCCCCTGGCCCCCGCCGATGAGCCCTTCGCTGCGCAGCGTCCCGAGCGCCTGGCGGACCGTGCCGCGCGAGATCGAGAACTCGGCGCACAGCGAGGACTCCGACGGGAGCGAGTCGCCGATCGCGTACGTGCCGGACACGATCCGACGGCGCAGCTCGCCCAGCACGTGCTGGTGCAGCGGGCCATGTGAGGGCTGTGGCGGCTGGGCTGCCGACGCCGGCTGGGCCGGCTGGGCCGCCGGGGACGGCGCGGTGCGGGGAGACGAGGACTGAACCATGACTTGACCATACAGGCCGCCCACCCACCGAGAACGGCGTCCCGATGACGGCCGCATGAACCCCACGGACGGAGCGCCAACGCCAGGTGAACACTCCGGAAACTTGTCTGGACAAGTCTCGGAATCGCTTGATCCGTGCTCGTTCCGCACGGCAGTGTCCGTGTCGTGAGCAGCACAGCACCTCGACGCCCGGCCCCGTCCGGCCGCACACCCAGCCTCCCCGCCGGCCACCCTGGCACGGGCCGCCCGTCCGCCGGGAACGACCTCCCCGCCCGCGTCGACCTCGTGGTCGTCGGAGCCGGGATCGTCGGCCTCGCGCACGCCGTCGAGGCCGTCGGCCGAGGGCTGTCCGTCCTCGTGGTCGAGCGCGACGACCGCGCCGTCGGCGCCTCGGTCCGCAACTTCGGGCACGGCTGCTTCACCGCGCAGGACGGCACGGCCCTCACCTACGCCTTCGCGGCCCGCGAGCGTTGGATCCAGCTCGCCAAGGAGGCCGACTTCTGGCTGCGCGAGTCCGGCACCGTCGTCGTGGCCCGCGCCGACGACGAGCGGCAGGTCCTCGAGGACTTCGCCCACGGCCGCGACGGCCACGTCCGGCTGCTCGACCGCGACCAGGTCCTCGACCGCGTCCCGGGCGACCCCGACGAGGTCGTCGGCGGCGCGTTCCTGTCCCAGGACATCCGCGTCGACCCCCGCGAGGCGGTCCCCGCGATCGCCCGCTGGTACGCCGAGCAGCGCGGGGCGCACCTCGCCTGGTCCACGACCGTCCAGGGTTTCGAGGCCGGCAGCGGCGTGACCCTCGTGCGCACCTCCCGTGGCGACGTCGTCGCGACCAAGGTGATCCTCGCCGTCGGGCACGACGTGGACCGGTTCTTCCCCGACACCGCCACCGCCGCGGGCATCCAGCGGTGCACTCTCCAGATGCTGCGCGTCGACGCCCCTGAGGGCGCAGGCGGCGGCCCCCGCGAGATCGACCCCGCGATCTTCACCGGCACCTCGTTGCTGCGCTACGACGGCTTCCGCCACTCCCCCGCGACCGCCGCCGTCCGCGAGCGCCTGAGGGCCCAGCACCCCGCCCTGATCGACGCAGCGGTGAACCTCATGGTCACCCAACGCCCTGACGGGACCCTCACGCTCGGCGACACGCACGCCTATGCGACCACGCCCGGGCCGTTCCACCCCGAGGCCCTCGACGCGCTCCTGCTCACCGAGGCCGCGCGGCTCCTCGGCACGGGCCCCCTCACGGTCCGCGAGCGGTGGCAGGGCGTCTACGCCTCCGCGCCCGCACCGTTCCTCGACGTCACGCCCATGCCGGGCGTGCGCGCGGTGTCGGTCACGTCCGGCATCGGCATGACCACCGCGCTCGGGCTCGCCCCGCGCGTGCTCGACAGCTTCCTCTGACGGACGACCCTCTCTCGTCCCTCCGACCAGACCAGCCTCTCTCGCGAAACCCCCACCCCAGGAGAAGACATGCACCGCAGCCGCACCGGCCAGGCCACCTCGGTCCTCGCCGCCGCACTGCTCCTCGGCGCGCTCAGCGCCTGCTCGACCGGCACGGCCGACGCGGGGACCAGCACCGACGGTGCCGAGTCCGCGACGTGCCCGAACGGCGCGATCCGCTTCGGCATCGAGCCCTACGAGGACCCCGCCAAGCTCGAGCCCGCCTACCAGCACCTCGCCGACGCCCTGTCGGAGAAGCTCGACTGCCCCGTCGAGCTGACGATCGTCGAGGACTACTCGGCCGAGGTCCTCGCCATGGAGAACGGCAAGCTCGAGCTCGCGCAGTTCGGCCCGCTCGGTTTCGTGTTCGCGAGCGAGCGTGCCGACGCCGAGCCCCTCGCCTCGTTCGGCCTCGCCGACGGCTCGCTGTCGAGCTACACGGCCGGGATCTGGGTCCCCGTCGACTCCCCGATCCAGAGCATCGAGGACCTTCCGGGTCACTCGCTCGCGCTCGGCTCGACGGGCTCGACGTCGGGCGACGCCCTGCCGCGCTTCGCGATCCTCGACGCGGGTCTCGCCGAGACCGACGTCGAGATCACCTACGCGGGCGGCCACCCCGAGGCGCTGCTCGCCCTGACCAACGGTCAGGTCGACGCCGCACAGATCAACTCCCAGACGCTCGCGACCGCCGAGCGCGAGGGCACGTTCGACTCCTCGACGTTCCGCCAGGTCTGGGAGTCCGACCCCATCCCCAACGACCCCATCACGGTCGCCGGGTCGCAGAGCCAGGAGTTCAAGGACGCCGTGCGCGAGGCCCTCCTCACGCTCGACACGGCCGACGTCGAGGCCATCGGCGCGTTCCTCGACGTCGACCCGGCGGGCCCGCTCGTCGAGGTCGACGTCGACACGTACCAGCCGCTGTTCGACCTCGCGAAGACGCTGAAGCTGACCGCCGACGACGTCTGACCCTCCTCGAGGAGCGGTCGGGGGGGGGGGGGGGGGGGGGGGGGG
>NZ_JACSQQ010000023.1:14367-40504 GCF_014836555.1 Oerskovia rustica | reverse complement strand
CCGCCGGGGTGCTGGGCGCCCCGGCGGCACTCCACCGCACCTTCGTCCGGTCGGCCGCGATCCCGGTCGACCGTCCTGTTCCCCGCGGGCTCGCGTCCCGCTCCAGCAAGGAGTTGTTCCAGATGGCTTCACACCACGGCGCGCTCGCGCCGGGCTCGCCGGGGCTGCCCGGCGGGCCGGGCGGCTCGGCCGGGCCCGGCGCGGCCGAGGGCGTGCTGCACCTGCCCGACGGCGTCCGCTCGCCCGGTCTGCACGTCCGCGGCCTGCGGGTCCAGTTCAGCACACGCTCCGAGGCCGGCGACGCCGTGCTGCGCAGCGCGGTCGACGGCATGGACCTCGACGTCGCGGCGGGCGAGCTCGTCGCGATCCTCGGCGCCAACGGCTGCGGCAAGTCGACCACGCTCAAGTCCGTGATCGGGCTCGCGCCCGTGACGTCGGGCGAGGTGTGGGTCGACGGCGAGCAGGTCCTCCCCCACCACCGGACCTCGGCGGCGGAGCAGCACGAGGCCAGGCGCCGGGTCGCGATGATCTTCCAGCAGGTCAACCTCGTGCGACGACGTACCGTGCTCGACAACGTGTGCGCCGGGGCGCTCGGGCGGCTGCCGCTGCGCCGGTCCCTCGTCGCGTCGCTGTTCCCCCACGACCTGCGCGCCGAGGCCATGCTCTGCCTCGACCGCGTCGGCCTCGCCGACCGCGCGCTCGACCGCGTCGGCCAGCTCTCGGGCGGGCAGCAGCAGCGCGTCGCCGTCGCGCGCGCCCTGTGCCAGCGGGCGAGCGTCCTGCTGGCCGACGAACCCACGTCGGCGCTCGACCCCGCAGCCTCGACCCAGGTCATGGAGCTGCTCGCGACGCTCGCGCACGACGAGGGCCTCGCGGTCGTCGCCGTGCTCCACGACCCCGAGCTCGCGCGCGAGCACGCCGATCGCCTCGTCGGGATGGTCGCGGGCCGCGAGCGCCTCAACGGTGCGCCGGACGCGGTGACGCGCGACGCCGTCGAGCACCTGTACTCGGCCGAGACGGCGACCGTGACCGTGACCCGGACGACCGTCGGAACGAGGATCTCCGCATGACCGCCACCGCCCCCACCCGCTCGCCCCGCTCCCCGCGCGGCGGTTCGCCCGCCCGGGCCGAGGGGCCGTCGCCCAAGAGGCTCGCGCACGTCGTCGTGCCGACGGCGCACCGCTCGGGCCGGCAGGTCACGACCTGGGTCACCGCGGGCGCGGTCCTGCTCGGTCTGCACGTCCTCGCCTGGCAGGGCACGGGGTTCTCGATCAGCGCGCTCGTGGGCGGCTGGGAGGGCATGGCCCGGTTCGTCGGCGAGGCGTTCCCGCCCGACCTCGACTGGTCGACCGTCGTGGCCCCCGGGCTCCAGGCCACGCTCGTGACGCTGTGGATCGGGCTGCTCGGGACCACGCTGTCCATCCCGCTCTCGCTCCTGCTCGCGGTGCTCGCCGCACGCGGCAGCACGCCGGGATCGGTCTGGTACCAGGGGTCGCGCGCGATCCTGTCGTTCTTCCGCGCCGTGCCCGACGTCGTGTTCGCCCTCATCTTCGTGACCGCCGTGGGGCTCGGACCGTTCGCCGGGGTGCTCGCGCTCGTCGTCCACAACACGGGCGTCATGGGCAAGCTGTGGGCCGAGGCCATGGAGGAGATCGACCCCGGGCCTGCCGACGCGCTGCGCACCAACGGTGCAGGCCGCGCCCAGGTCGTCACGCACGCCGTGCTGCCCGCGGTCGTGCCGCAGTTCCTGGGGCTGCTGCTCTACCGGTTCGACGTCAACGTGCGCTCCTCGCTCGTGCTCGGTCTCGTGGGCGCGGGCGGGATCGGCTTCCTCATCAACAAGTCGATCAAGCTGTTCCGGTTCGACGAGATGCTGACCTACATCCTCATGGTGCTCGTGCTGGTGTGGGTAGTGGACCGCTTCTCGTCATGGGCGAGGGCGCGAATCGCGGTCTGAGCTCTCCCGCCCGTCGGTGCCGAGAACGGGGTTGAGGTCGTTATCCGACGGATGGCGGCCTCAATCCCGTTCTCGACCGCGCGGAACCTCGTGCTCCGTCCAGGAAGGTGCGGATCTCCGCTCCGACCCGTCCCACGACCGCAAGGTCCCGGGCCGTGAAACGGAGCAGCGCGACGCCTCGCGACGCGACGAGCAGGTTCTGACGCCGCCGGTCTGCGAACAAGGCATGGGGAGACCCGTGCACCTCGGCCCCGTCGATCTCGGCGATCAGCCACCTCCCGTCCGGGGTGCGCCAGCCCAGGTCACCGCGGGCCAGGAACTGACCCCTGTCGCCCGAGATCACCACCTGGAGATCGTCGGGCGGGACACCGGCGTCGAGGCAGTCGAGCCGGGCGAAGGTCTCGAGCGGCGACTCGGAGCGCCGGTCGCTGAGCTCCCACCACGAGTGTGTCCTGGCGACCCCGCGTCGCCCCCGCGCCATGTCGTGCGCACGGTCGAGGCCACGGGCGTCGAGCAGGCCCCGGTGCTGTGCGCTGTCCATCAGAGCGACCGCGTAGCGGCGGGCAACCTCCGGGACGGTCTGGGCGAGCGCCCAGTCCGGCGTAGCCACGTGCCGGTCGGCGACTCGCGTGACGGTCATCCCGTCGTCGAACTGCCTCAGCAGGACGCCGTCCCGTGAACCCGTCGCGCGCCCGCCGGGCAGCGCCGCCTGCGCGGTGATCTGCAGCGGGAGTCCCTGGACGCCGAGCAGGGCCAGTGCGCACGGGCCGACCGCGATCGCCTCCGGCCCGAAGGCGAGGAGACCGACCCAGGCGGCGCGTCGACGGCGATGGTCCGAGACCGCCGGTCCTTCCCGACGGTCCGGCGGCACCGGGTCTGTGTCGTAGACGCCACGTGTCACCTGCGTCCAGCGCCGTTGCTCGACGAGCCGAGAACGTCGGTGCGAACGAAGTCCGTGCTCGTCGCACTGCGCCGCCGACACCAGTCCCTCCTGGCGGCGCGCGACGACGAGGAGCTCTTCGGGTACCGGCGACAGGTGGCGCATCGAGACATCCCAGCAGGTGACGCCGAGCACGTGCCGCCGCCCGACGACGCCCTGTGGACGACCCCGTAGCCGGGGCCCCGGTGGACGACGTCGACAACGGGAAACCCCGCGGTTCAGAACGAGGTTGAGGTCGTCATCCAACGAATGACGACCTCAACCCCGTTCTCGGCACCCAGGGAGCGCCGCTCAGTCCTTGTCCTGCTCCGCCATCTTCGCGAGCATCTTGTTGTACTCGTCCATCTCGACGTCGCCGACCTGGTCGACGCGGCGGTCGCGGCGCTTGGCGTCCTTCTCGTCGGACCGTGCCCACATGACCGCGACGACGATCGCGAGCGACAGCGTCGGCAGCTCCCCGATGCCCCACGCGACGCCGCCGCCGCGCTGCTGGTCGGCGATCGCGGTGATGCCCCAGTCATGCCCCATGAGCCCGAACCACTCGGGCACGAGCAGCTGGGTCCCGGTCGTGAGGGACACCCCGAAGAACGCGTGGAACGCCATCGTGACGAGCAGGAGCAGGAGCCGCTGCGGCCAGCCGGGCCGGTGAGGACCGGGGTCGATCCCGACGAGCGCGTTCGCGAACAGGTACCCGGCGAGCGTGAAGTGCAGGAGCATCACGAGGTGCCCGACGTACGTCGTCATCGCGAGCTCGAACGCCGGCGTGTAGTAGAACACGATCATCGACCCGGCGAAGTTGACCGCCGCGACGATCGGGTTGGCGAAGAACTGCCCCCACTTCGAGGTCACGAGGGCGAGCACCCACTCGCGCGGCCCGCGCGAGCCGTCCTTGCGCACGGGCACGGCCCGCAGGAGCAGGGTCACGGGCGCTGCCAGCACGAGGAAGATGGGCACGACCATCGCGAGCACCATGTGCTGGACCATGTGCGCGCTGAACAGCACGTGGCCGTACACCGCGGGCCCGCCGTTGGTCACCCAGAACAGGACGACGATCCCGGCGCACCACGAGACGGTCCGCCCCAGGGGCCACCTGTCGCCGCGCTGCGCGAGCCGCCGGACCCAGCGCAGGTAGACGACGAGGGCCGCGACGCACGCGAACGCGGGCAGCAGGTCCCAGCGCCACTCGGAGAACCAGCGTCCGAGGTCGGGCTCGGGGGGCAGCGGGTGACCGGTCACGATCTCGGCCGGGGTCGGGAGCGCGATCGGCTCGTCGGGCACGGGAGGCGCCGTCGACCCGAGCGCGACGGCCACGCCGGACACCGCGCCCATGACGAGCAGCTCGACCGCGACGAGCCGCCAGAACAGCCACGTCGCGGCCTTCTCGGCGGCGGCCTGCGGTCCGCCCTTCCCGTTCTTCTGCCCGACGGCGGAGCCTCCCGCCACCCCCGGCTCACCCACGGCGGTGGTCGTCCCGGGGGACGTGGCGGTCGTGCGCGGGCCGCGGATGGGCCCGCCGACGCCCTGGAGCCGGCGCACGACGAGCTCGCGGTGCGCGAACCCGATCGCGCCGAGCACGACGATGAGGCCGATCTTGGTGAGGATGAGCACGCCGTAGTCGGTGCTGAGCCCGGCGACACCGCCGAGCCGGATCCAGGCGTTGGCGACGCCCGAGACGGCGACCGCGACGAAGGACCACCCGGCGATCGAGGAGTAGCGGGAGACCGAGTACGCGAAGGCCGTGCGGTCGAGGCCGCCGCGCAGCCGGACGATCGCGAGGACCCCGAGCCCGCCGATCCACAGGGCCGCACCGCCGAGGTGGAGGAACATCGAGGAGATCGCGAGCTCGTGGCTCGCGGCGCCGGCGGTGTGACCGGTGTTGGCCTGGAACGCGAGGGCCGAGAGGGCGAGCAGCGCCGTCCACAGGGCGCCGGTCGCGGTGCGGACCGCGAACGCGCACGCCGAGGTCAGCGCCGCGACGACGATGACGCCGAGGAGGCTGCGGCCGAGCGAGATCTGCGTGACGAAAGCCGCGAGCTGCTCGCCGAACCCGACGCTCGTGACGGGCATGCTCGACAGGACCGAGTAGCGCAGGATCGTCTGGACCACGGTGAGCACGGCCCACACGGCCGAGGCTGCTCCGGCGACCCCGAGGGCCTTGCGCAGCGGCGGCCCGGCGGGCAGCACGCAGGCCGCGAGCACGAGGGAACCGATGGTCAGGGCGATCGCGAGCTCGGTCAGCGTGGTCGAGATCGGCAGCCCCCAGCGCGCGACCGCACCGGGGTCGGCGAACCCTGCGAGGGGCTGGAAAGCCCCGGAGAAGGCTCCCGCGGCGACCACCGAGAGGATCGCGACGACCACGGCCGCGGGTCCGGAGAGCACGAGCCACCAGGGGTTGCGGGGTGCGTCGACGACGCCCCGGCCGGGGGCCTGCGCGGCCCGGTCGGGCGCGGTTCCTGAGGTGCTGCGGGGGGCGGTGGCGGTCACCCGACCAGGGTAGGCGGCATGCGGGTCATCGCGGTATTCCCCTCGGGTCGTGGACTCCCGACGCACGGCCGTCAGGGCGGCACCGTGCGCCTCGACGGGGACCTCTCCCCGTGCCTCGCCTGTGGACCAGGCACCGCGCCGCGAGGCACCCGCTGGCATACTGGGCCGGGTTCGCACGGCGTCCTCCTCGTGAGGGACGGCCTCGACGACTTCCCGAGCAGAACCCGAGCACACGCGAAGGACCTCACCATGGCCACAGGTCACGGCAGCATCTCCACGACGGACCTGGACCGCGCGGGCCACCTGCTCAAGCGCGTCGAGCAGGTGTTCGACCAGCGCGTCGTCGGGCAGGAGGCCCTGCGCACGGCCCTGGTCAGCTCGCTCCTCGCGGGCGGCCACATCCTGCTGGAGTCCGTCCCGGGCCTCGCCAAGACCACGGCCGCGCAGACGCTGGCCGCGGCGATCAACGGGTCGTTCCGCCGCATCCAGTGCACGCCGGACCTCATGCCGAACGACATCGTGGGCACGCAGATCTACAACTACGCGACCGGCTCCTTCACGACGCAGCTCGGGCCCGTGCACGCGAACCTCGTCCTGCTCGACGAGATCAACCGGTCGAGCGCCAAGACGCAGTCGGCGATGCTCGAGGCCATGCAGGAGAAGCAGACGTCGATCGGCGGCGAGAACTTCCCGCTGCCCTCGCCGTTCATGGTCCTGGCGACGCAGAACCCCATCGAGGAGGAGGGCACGTACGTGCTGCCCGAGGCCCAGATGGACCGCTTCCTCATGAAGGAGGTGCTGACGTACCCGGCCCCGCAGCAGGAGCTCGAGATCCTCGACCGCATCTCGACGGGCCGCATGTCGGCGCCCATCACGGCCGAGCCGATCAGCATCGACGACGTGGTCTTCCTCCAGCGCCTGGTCGACGACGTGTACGTGGACGAGTCGATCAAGCGGTACATCGTCGACCTCATCAACACGACGCGCCTGTCGGGTCCGCGGCCGGTCCCGGGCCTCGACCGGCACGTACGGGTCGGCGCGAGCCCGCGTGGCGGGATCGCGCTCATGCGCGTGGGCCAGGCCCTCGCGATCCAGGCCGGTCGCGCGTACGTCGTCCCGGACGACATCAAGGCGGTCCGCTACTCGGTCCTGCGTCACCGCCTGGTCCGCACGTTCGACGCGCTCGCGACCGACGTCGCGCCCGAGCAGCTCATCGACGCCGTGTTCGACGCGGTCCCGACCCCGTAGGGCACGGTCCCCATGACAGACGTGTCGCGACTGGCCCAGGTGCGGGCCAGGCTCGAGCTCCCGCTGGCCCGGCGGGCCTCAGGGCTGCTCGAGGGGCGGCACCGCTCGATCCTCAAGGGGCACGGGCAGGACTTCGACGACCTCCACCTGTACGCACCGGGCGAGGACGTGGGCGACATCGACTGGAAGTCGAGCGCCCGCGCGGGCATCCCCGTGGTCCGCCGGTTCGTGCGCGAGTCCAACGTCAACCTCGTCCTGGTCGTGGACACGGGCCGCAACATGGGGGCGACGGCTGCGAGCGGGGAGCCCAAGGCCGACGTCGTGAGCTTCTGCTGCGCGCTCGTCGCGTACCTCGCGCGCGATCGCGGAGACCGGGTCGCGCTCGTCGCGGCAGATGCCGAGCGCGTGGTCCAGCTTCCCCCTCGGGCCAGCACGCGGGACCTCGAGGTCCTGCTCCGCACGGTCGAGGGCCAGCTGGGCGTCGACGCGCCCGCGAGCGACCTGAACCGCGCTCTCGACCGTGCCCTGAGCGCCTTCCGACGCCGGTCGCTCATGGTCGTCGTGACCGACGAGGCGCGCCCGGGTCCGGAGCACGAACCTCTGCTGCGGCGTCTGCGCGTGCGCCACGAGGTCATGGTCGTCGCGGTCGCGGACCTGTCGCCCGTCGCGAGCGGCCTCGTACCGGCGGGTGCGGACCGTGCGACCGCAGCCGCTCCGACCGGCGGGACCTCCCGGCGGACGACGCAGGTCGTCGACGTCGACGGCACGCTCGACCTGCCGCCGTTCCTGCGTGGTCGCGCAGACGTCGCAGCGGGCGCGGCGCAGGCCGCGCGCGCCCGGCGCGAGTCGGTCGTGGCCCTGCTGCGTTCGCTCGAGACGGAGGCCGTGAGCGTGACCGGGACGCACGACGTCGTGCCGCGCTTCGTCGAGCTGCTGGGGAGGGCCAAGCGTGCCCGACGATGAGCTCTACGCCCCCGCGCTCTACAGCGGCTGGTGGGCGGCCCTCGGGGTGGTCCTCGTGCTGCTGGTCGTGGGCTGGGTCGTGTTCGCGCTGGTGTCCACGCGCGCGTCGGCCCAGGAGAAGGCCTCACGGTTCGCGCCACCTTGGGCGTCCCCGGGCCTCTACGACCCGTTCGCGGGGCTGCGCCTCGAGTTCGAGTCGCGCCTCGACGCGGTCGAGGCGACCTATCTCGCGGGCGGGCTCGACGAGCGCGGTCTGCACCTGGCGCTGTCCAAGGAGGTCCGCGGGTTCGCGTCGGGACGCCTGGGCGTCGACGCCTCGGTGCTGACCCTCTCGGAGATCGAGCACATGACGGGCACGCAGCACCTGACCCGCCTGATCGCCCGGTACTACCACCCGTCGTTCGCGGAGGACGTCGTGCAGGCCGTCGGGCCGCCGACCGGGCAGGAGCAGGGCGGCACGCCCACGGGCAAGGAGTCGATCGACCGCGCCCGTTCGGTGGTGAGGACGTGGTGACGCCGGGGCCGCAGGGCGCCTCGATCCTGTGGCCGTGGCTCCTGGCTGTGGTCGTGGTCCTCGTCCTGGCCGCGGGTGCGACGGCGTGGTGGCTCGCGCGCCGGCGTCGGGCGCGGGCGGAGAAGGCACGGCCCGACGACGTCACGTGGGTCGCGAACTCGTCGTACCTCGCACAGGTCCCGGCCTTCGCGGCATGGGTGCGCCGTTACCGGACGCTCCAGGTCGCGGGCCTCGTGGGGCTGCTCGTCGCGCTGGTGGGTGTCGGCGCGGTGGCTGCCCGGCCGGTCGAGACGGACCTGGTCGTGGACCGTCTGGGGACCCGGGACATCGTCCTGTGCCTCGACGTGTCGGGCTCCATGACGGCGTACGACGGAGAGATCCTCAAGGTCTACTCGGAGCTCGTGGACAACTTCGAGGGCGAGCGCATCGCGCTGTCGATCTTCAACTCGACGTCGCGCACCGTGTTCCCGCTGACGGACGACTACACCCTGGTCCAGGAGGAGCTCGCAGCAGGCGTCGCGGCGTTCGACAAGGACCCCAGCACGCTCGACTTCAGCAGCGAGCGCGACGAGAAGGACATCCTGGAGTTCCTCACGTACACCGCGGGGACCCTCGCGAACGAGTCTGCGGCGAGCCTCATCGGTGACGGGCTGGCGAACTGCGCGCTGCAGTTCGACGAGGAGGCCACCGACCGGTCGCGCTCGATCATCCTCGCGACCGACAACTACGTCGCGGGCGAGCCCATCTACACCCTCGAGGAGGCCGCGGCGCTCGTCGCCTCGCGCGACATCACGCTGCACGGCATCTACGGCGGTTCCGACCTCTACGCGGGCACCCCCGAGGAGACGGGGTACCGCGAGGTCATCGAGGCCGGCGGCGGGCTGTACTTCCTCGCGGGCGACCCGCAGGCCGTCGAGGGCATGGTCGAGGACGTGGTCGCGCAGCAGGCCGTCGAGCTCGACGCGAGCCCCGAGGTCGTCGTGACGGACCTGCCCACGATCTGGTTCCTCGTCGCGACCGCCGGAGCCGCCCTGCTCGTCGTCGTCGCCTGGAGGTTGCGCGAATGACCTTCCAGCCGTTGATCCCCCTGTGGGCGTGGGCCGCCGTGTTCGTCCCGCTGCTCGGCCTCGCCGGGTGGCAGCTCGTCGTCGCGCTCCGTGGTCCCTCGCGCAGCGCCACCGAGCAGAGCACGCCCGCCGGACCGCGCGGCGCGTGGGTCCGGCGCACCGCGCTCGTCGCGGTCCTCGCCGTGGTCGGGCTCGGTCCGTCGGTCCCCGTGACGGACCGCGACACGTCGGTCGCGAACGTGGACATGTTCTTCGTGGTCGACCGCACGGGCTCCATGGCGGCCGAGGACTTCGACGGCACGAACGAGCGCCTCGTGGGCGTGCGGCACGACATCGCGGGACTCACGGCCGACATCCCGGGGGCGCGCTACTCGATCATCTCGTTCGACTCCCAGGCCAGTCGCCAGGTCCCGCTCACGACCGACGCCCGGGCCATCACGTCCTGGGCCGACACGTTCAAGCGCGAGATCACGCTCTACTCCAAGGGGTCCCTCACCGACCGACCCCTCGACGCGCTCCGGTCCGCGCTCGAGGGGGCCGCGACGGACCGCCCGGCCAACCTCCGCCTGGTGTTCTTCCTGTCGGACGGCGAGCAGACCGCGGACGGCGAGCCCCGCTCGTTCGAGGACCTCGCACCCTTCGTCGACGGCGGCGCCGTCCTCGGCTACGGCACCCCGGAGGGCGGGCGCATGAAGGAGTACATGCCGGGCGAGGACCCGGCGACGGCCGAGTACCTGCGGGACCCGTCGCGCGCGACCCTCGACGACCCCGACTCGCCCGACGCGCTCTCGGTGATCGACGAGGACAACCTGCGGGCGATCGCCACCCAGCTGGGCGTGCCGTACGTGCACCGCGAGACCACCGCCCCGACGGCGGAGCTCGTCGCGGGTGTCGACCCTCAGCAGGTCGCGGCGGACGGCAGGCGCCTCGTCACGGCCTACCGTCCGGTCGTGTGGCCGTTCGCCCTCGTGGGCGCCGTGCTGCTCGGCTTCGAGGCGTGGGCAGCGGGCCGCTCGGCCTCGCGTCGGGTGGGGGTGCGCGCATGAGCGGCGACGGCCGGCCGCCGCAGGCTCCTCAGCCGCCGCCGTCGTGGGGCGGTCCCGACGCGCCCGGCGACCGGCGACCCGTGCACGGCGGCTCGCCGTTCCCGGCCCCCCGGCCCGGCACGCTCTCCCCCCAGGGTGCGGCGATGCGCACGAGGCGGCTGCGCCGTCGGGCGCTGCTGCTCCTCCTGCCTCTCCCGTTGCTGGTCGCCGCGCTCGTGCTCGGCGCCAAGCTGGTCTCCCTCCCGGTGGTCGCGTCCTACGCGTCCGGGCGCTACGACGCGGGCGACTACACCGACGCCGCGGCGAGCTTCGGCCTCCAGAAGACGATGAACCTCGTCGACCCGTGGAAGGCGTGGTTCAACACTGGTACCGCGGCCCACCGTGCGGGCGACGACACGGCCGCCATCTCCGACCTGCACCGCGCCTACGACCTCGCCGAGGACGAGGAACCCATGGTTCGCTGCCGGATCCAGGTCAACCTGTCGATCTCCTACGAGACCTCGGGCGACTACGAGACCATCATGGGCGAGGACCTCCTGGCACAGAAGGCCGCGCTCGAGCACGCGCTCGCGGCACGGGACGCGGGCGAGGACTACGACCAGTACGTCGTCGACCCCTACGGCACGGGCGAGGAGCTCGATCCCCAGGACCTCCAGGACGAGGCCGCCCAGTGGTTCTCGTTCGCCGAACGGTCCTTCGCGACGGCCGAGCAGGTCCGCGGCTGGCCGGGCTGCGAGGAGCAGACGCCCGAGGAGAAGGAGCAGAACGAGGCGTCCGTCCAACGTCTGCAGGACAAGCAGCAGCGGGCGAAGGACGCGCAGCCGCAGGAGCCCCAGGTCCCGCAGGGCGATTCGCAGGGCGAGGAGCCGCCGCCCGAGAACGACCAGAGCGAGCAGGAGCGGGCCGAGGCCGAGCGGCAGGAGAAGCTGCAGCAGCAGAACTCCGAGGCCCGCGACGACGAGGACCAGAGCCGGCAGGAGTACCAGGAGTACTTCGGTGGCGAGGACCCCGCGGACGGGTCGGGAGACGGCGGAGGGTCCTCGAAGAACTGGTGAGCCGCCGCGCTCGCGGCGTCCCCTCGGTCGACCTCAGTCGTCGAGACCCTCGACGAGCAGGGTCCGTGGTCCGGGGCCTTCCTCGGCGAGCACGTCGTGCGGGTTGGCCAGGACGCACTTGCGCAGGGAGAGGCACCCGCACCCGATGCAGTCGGTGAGGTGGTCACGCAGGCGCACGAGCTGTTCGATCCGGGCGTCGAGGTCGGCATGCCACATCCGGGACAGCCGCCGCCAGTCCTTGGCCGTCGGGGTCCGGTTCTGCGGGAGCGTCGCGAGCGCCTCGCGGACCAGCGCGAGCGGGATCCCGACGCGCTGCGAGACCCGGATGAACGAGACGCGTCGCAGGGTCTCGCGCGGGAAACGGCGCTGGTTGCCCGGGGTGCGGCGTGCCGTGAGCAGACCCTCGCGCTCGTAGAAGTGCAGGGCTGACACCGAGACGCCGCTGCGGCGAGCGAGCTCGCCGACCGTGAGCTCGTCGTCCGGGTGGGGCCCGTCGTCAGGCATGATTGCTCCAGGCATTCGTCGCTCCGTCCATCGTCGGGACGAATCCACTTGACCTCGACAATGGTTGAGGTTCGAGACTAGTCGAAGCGCTCGATCGGGCGCACACCTTCCGCGCAGCCCCACGGGCCCGCGCCCACCCCTGCGAGGAATCATGGAACCGCCACGCCCCGAGGCTCCCGACGCCGCGGTCGCCGCCGCGATCGGCGACTCCCCCGATACCTCGACCACGTGCACGACGACCACGGCCACCACGGCCGTCGAGGCTTCCGACGCGCCGCCCGCGGCTCCCGCCGGCGCGGGCCTGTCCCCCGCGACCCAGCGCACCGTGCTCGTCGGCATGGTGGCCCTGGTCCTGCTCGGTGCCTTCGAAGCCCTCGCCGTGGCGACCGCGATGCACACGGTCGCGACGGCGCTCGACGGCATGGCGCTCTACGCCGTCGCGTTCGCGGGCTCGATCGCCGCGAGCGTCGTCGGCATGGTCGCCGCAGGCCGGTGGTGCGACCGGTTCGGGCCGAGCCCGTCGCTGTGGGGCGGCGTGGGCATGTTCCTCGCGGGACTGGTCGTCTCGGGGCTCGCCCCGACCATGGGGGTCTTCGTCGCGGGACGCGTGGTGCAGGGGCTCGGCACGGGGATGTACATCGTGGCGCTGTACGTGCTCGTCGCGCGCGTCTTTCCCGAGGCACGGCGACCTGCGGTGTTCGCGGCGTTCGCCGCGGCGTGGGTCGTGCCGTCGCTCGTCGGTCCCGTGATCTCGGGACTCATGGTCCAGCACCTCGGGTGGCGCTGGGTCTTCCTCGCGGTGCCCGTGCTCGCCGTCCCGGCCGTGCTCATGATGCGCCCGGGCCTACGGGCCGTCGACCGTGACCGCCGCGAGGTCACCCCCGACGCGGCCGGGAACGCGGCCCTGTGGTGGGCCGTGGCCGCCGCGGTGGGGATCGGGCTGCTGCACTTCGCCGGGCAGCAGGAGGGAGCGCGGCTGTACCTCCCGCTCGTCGTGGCGCTCGCACTCGTCGTCGTCGCCGTCCCGCGCCTGCTCCCGCGCGGCACGGCGCGCGCCGCCCGTGGCCTGCCGTCGGTCATCGCGATCCGCGGCCTCGTCGCAGCGGCCTTCACCGGGACCGAGGTCCTGCTCCCCCTGCTCCTCCAGTCCGAGCGGGCCCTGTCCCCGACCCTGGCCGGTGGCATCCTCACCTTCGGGGCGATCGGCTGGTCGGTCGGCGCATGGCTGCGCGGCAAGGCGCACTGGGGCTGGTCGCACGCGCAGTTCGTGCTCGTCGGGTCGCTGTTCGTCGCGGGCGGGATCTCCGGCACGGTGCTGCTCGCCTGGGCCGCGGTGCCGCCGATCGTCGGCATGCTCGCCTGGACGTTCGCGGGCCTGGGCATGGGCCTGGTCCACCCGACGCTCTCGGTGCTCACGCTCGCGCTGTCCCCCGAGGACCAGCAGGGCGCGAACAGCTCGGCGCTCCAGGTGTCCGACGCCCTGTCCGCGGCCATCGCGCTCGCCGTGACGGGCTCGATGCTCGTGGTGCTGCGGGCGCCCCTGGGGCTCTGGGCGTACGTCGTGTGCTTCGGTGTGATGGTCTCGATCGCGCTGCTCGCGGCGTTCGTCTCGCCGCGGACCCGGGTCCCTGCCTGAGGGGTCGCGTCAGCTGCCCGCGAGCGCCTTGACGCCCTCGGCGTAGCGGTCGAGCACGATCGCCGTCAGGCGGGCGTCGGGCGCGAGCGGGGCGGTGACGAGGTCGGCGCCCGTCTCGAGCAGCCGGTCGTGGAAGAAGCCGGGAGCGAGCAGATAGGCGGCGACGACCACGCGCGGAGCGGGTGTGCCCGTCCGGCCCGGGACCGTCGCGGCGAGCGTCTCGCGGGCGGCCCCGACGGCGTCGCGCACCGTCGGGGTCGCCATGGCGCCGAACCCGACCGTGACGGGGCCGTCGTGGTGCGCGCGCAGGAACTCGGCGACCGCCTCGACGTCGCGCGCGGCGCCCGCCTTGCTCGACCCGGCCGCGGCCAGGACCACGGCGTCGTGCGGACGGACCCCGGCCTCGGCCAGGCGGTCGGCGAGGATCTCGGCGAGGCGCGGGTCGGGGCCGAGCGCGCGGGCCGCGGTCGCCGCTCCGTGCTGAGGGCCGCGGCCCTCGTGCTCGGGCGAGACGGCCTCGGTGATGTCGACGTTCACGTGGAATCCCGTGGACAGCAGGAGCGGCACGACGACGGCCGCGCCGCCGGGGCCCTCGCCCGCGGCGGGCGGCGCGACGGCCTGCGTGACGACGTCGGCGACCTCGGGCTGCTGGACGTCGACGAACGCCTCACGCACGTCGAGCTCGGGGCGGGTCGCGCGGACGTCGTCGAGGATCGCACGGATCGCGGCCTGGCCGTCCGGGTTGTTGGTGCCGTGCGAGCAGCCCACGAGAACGGGTCCGCCCACGCCGCTCGGGGCGCGGACCGATGGCGCGCTCCCCTCGGTCGCGTCAGAGGGGAACCCCAGGATCTCCGTGCTCATGCCAGCTCCAGTCGATAGCCACGTTTGACGACGGTCTTGACGAGGGTGCGGTCGCCGACCGCCTCGCGCAACCGGGCGACCGCGACCTCGGCGGCGTGCGGGTCGCGCGAGTCGCCGGGCAGCGCCGCGAGGACCTGGTCCCGCGTCACGACGTCCCCCGCCCGGTTCCCGGCGCGCGCGGCCAGCAGCCGCAGGACCTCGAGGCCCGACGGCGAGAGCGGCAGGACGCGGCCGTCGAGCACCGCGACGCGCGAGCGTATCTGCAGGTTGCCCGCGACGGTCACGAGCGCGAGCGTCTCGGCGTGCTCGTAGTGCCCGACGAGCGTGCGGACCAGCGCGCCGAGGCGGCCGCGGTCCGGCTGGAGCGTCGGGATGCCGCGGTGCGCGAGCGGTCGGGCCGTGATGGGGCCGACCGCCGCGGCGATCATGGCGCCGCCGGCGAAGCGTGCGACGACGGCGTCCCCGACGCCCTCCGACTCGGCCGCCGCGAGCCAGGCCTCGGCACCCGGGGCCGACGTGAAGACGACCGCGTCGATCTCGCCGGCCGCGGCGGCGTGGACCGACGCGCGCAGCGCCCCCTCGTCGGGCGGCGGCCCCCAGCGGTACACGATGAGGCTCGCGACGTCGGCCCCCGCCTGCGCGAAGACCACGTCCAGGCCGTCCGCCCCCGCGCCGTGGTGCTGGACCGCGATCCGCAGCCCGTCGACCCCCTCGCCGAGCAGGACGTCCGCGATCTCGCCCGACGTCTCGGACTCGGCGACCCAGTCGGCCTGGAGGCCCGCGGCCTGGATCGCGCCGCGCGCCTTGGGGCCGCGCGCGACCAGGCGGGCCCGGCTCATGACGTCCAGCAGCTCGTCGGCCAGGCCGTGCGCGTCGGCGGCCTCGATCCAGCCGCGGAACCCGATGCCCGTCGTGACGACCACGACGTCGGGCGGGTGCGCGACCAGGTCCCGCGTACCCGCGAGCAGTGCCTCGTCGTCCTCGTTGGGCACCATGCTCAGGGCGGGCGCGTGCCGCACCTCTGCGCCCCGTCGGGACAGCGCCGCGGCGAGCTCGGCCGACCGGCGGTCGGCCGTGACGAGGACCGTGCAGCCGGCCATGACCTGGCCCAGCGCGGGGCGGTGTCCGCCGGTGGGCTCGCCCGTGACGTCCGCGACGTCCGTGACCTGATCCGTCACAGGGCGGGCTCCGGCACGAGGGTGGACAGGACGGGCAGCGATACCGAGGCGTCCGGGACGAGCAGGCCCTCGGCCGCGACGTCCCCCACGACGACGACCGCGGGCGCGCGGACCCCGACCTCGGCCGCACGACGGACGAGCGTCCCGAGCGTGGCGCGCGTGACCCGTTGGTGCTGCGTGGAACCGGACTCGACCACGGCGACGGGCGTGGCGGCGTCGGCCCCGGCGGTGACCGCCTGGTCCGTGATCTCGCTCAGCATCGACACTCCCATGAGGATCACCAGGGTAGCCGTGCGGTCGCGCACCGCGGCCAGCGCGACCACGCCCAAGGGCTCGTGACCGTTCACGACCAGGAACGCGCCGACCGTACCGCGGTGCGTGAGGGGGATGCCCGCGAGCGCCGGGACGGACAGGGCGCTGCTCACGCCGGGCACGACCTCGACCGGGACGCCCGCGGCCCGGCACGCGAGGACCTCCTCTCCGCCCCGCCCGTAGACGAACGGGTCGCCGCCCTTGAGCCGCACGACCCGTCGCCCGCGGCGGGCCTGCTCGACGAGGATCGCGTTGATCTCGTGCTGCGGGACGGGGTGGTGGCCCGGGGACTTGCCGACGTCGACGACCTCGACGCCCGCGGGCAGGTCGGCGAGGACCTCGGCGGGTCCCAGGCGGTCGGTCACGACGACGTCGGCGCCCGCGAGCGCACGCCAGGCGCGCAGCGTGAGGAGGTCGGCGGCACCGGGTCCGCCGCCCACGAGCACGACCGAGCCGCCGGGGACGGTGCCGCTGTTCCCGCCGGTCCCGTCGGTGCCGCCGGTGCCGCGCATGCGGTTGCTGTCCGCCGGGCATGCGGTGGGCGTCCGGTCCGGGCCGGATCCCGACGACGACCGCATGCTCGGCACCGAGGGGGGCGTCACGGTGTGGGGCCCGTCGGGACGGCGACGTGCACGACACCGTCGCGCACCTCGACCGGCCACGTCGCCAGGTCCGGGCCCGCCGCGAGCACCGGGAGGAACCCGACGGGGTCGAGGCACTCCCCCGTCTCGAGCGCGAAGACCTGCTTGTACATCGGGGACGCGACGGTCGGCACCCCGCGGCGCGTTCCGACGATGCCGCGCGACATGACGTTCGCGCCGCTGAACGGGTCGAGCTGCTGGACCGCGAGCACGCGGTCGTCGGTCAGGCGGAAGAGCGCGACCTGGTTCCCGCCGACGAGCGCCGCGGCTCCGCGCTCGACCGCGAGGTCCGCGACCCCGCACACGGTCTGCCACACCGGGGCGGCCTGTGCGTCCTCCACCGCGCCACCCGGCGCAGCCGTCGTCCCCGTCGTGCCCGTCGTGCCCGTGATCTGCGCGCTCATGCCCGTACCTCCAACGTCGTCCCGGCGATCAGTACCGCACCCGCGGCGCCCGCACGCTCCGCGGTCGTCGCCGGGCGAGGCTGCCCGCGCTCGGCCACGTAGGCGAGGTCCGGGTCCGCCGTCGTCGGCGCGTTGACGAACGACCCGAACCGCCTGAGCTTCTCGGGGTCCTCCAGGACCGCGCGCCACTCGTCCTCGTACGCGTCCACGTGGAGCGCCATCGCCGCGTCGAGGTCCGCCGCGATGCCCAACGAGTCGTCGAGGATCACCGCGCGGATCCCGTCGAGGCCGCCCTCGACCTCGTCGACCCACACCGACGTGCGCTGGAGCCGGTCGGCGGTGCGGACGTAGTACAGGAGGAAGCGGTCGATCGTCCTGATCAGCGTCTCGTCGTCGAGGTCCTCCGCGAGGAGCCGCGCGTGCCGGGGCGTGAAGCCGCCGTTGCCGCCCACGTACACGTTCCAGCCCTTGTCGGTCGCGATGACCCCGACGTCCTTGCCGCGCGCCTCGGCGCACTCGCGCGCGCACCCCGAGACGCCGAGCTTGATCTTGTGTGGCGACCGCAGGCCGCGGTACCGCAGCTCGAGGCGCACGGCCATGCCCACCGAGTCCTGCACACCGAACCGGCACCACGTCGACCCGACGCACGACTTCACGGTCCGCAGCGACTTCCCGTACGCCTGCCCCGACTCCATCCCCGCGTCGACCAGGCGGCGCCAGATCAGCGGGAGCTGCTCGATCCGCGCCCCGAACATGTCGATCCGTTGGCCACCCGTGATCTTGGTGTAGAGCCCGAAGTCCTTCGCGACCTGCCCGATCACGAGCAGCCCCTCGGGCGTGATCTCCCCGCCCGGGATGCGCGGGACCACCGAGTACGTACCGTCCTTCTGCATGTTCGCCATGACGTGGTCGTTGGTGTCCTGGAGCGCGGCCTGCTCGCCCGTCAGGATGTGACCGTTGCCCAACGAGGCCAGGACCGACGCCACGACCGGCTTGCAGATGTCGCACCCACGACCAGGACCCGCGCCCGGGAGCCCGGCCGGGGCGACGCCGTCGGGCATCGCTGCGACCGGGGCCGGGACGCGACCGAACCGCGCGATGATCTCGCTGAACGTGTGCAGGTCCGCGACGCGGACCGCGTCGAAGAGCTGCGCCCGCGAGAGCTCGAAGTGCTCGCACAGCGCGTTCGAGACCTCGATGCCGGCCCTCTCGAGCTCGGTCGTCGTGAGCTTCTTGACGAGCGGGAGGCACGAGCCGCAGCTCGTGCCCGCCCGGGTGCAGGCCTTGACCGCGGCGACGTCTGTGCACGCGTGCTCGGTCACGGCCCCGCGGACCGTCCCCGCGGTGACGTTGTTGCACGAGCAGACCGTGGCGTCGTCGGGCAGCTCGAGCCCTGCCGCGCCGCCGCCCGCGGCGCCCTCGGGCAGGAGGAACGAGCCGGGGTCGCCCGGCAGCTCGCGCCCCAGCATGGGCCGCAGGGCCGCGTACGGCGACGCGTCGCCCACGAACACGCCGCCCAGGAGCGTGCGCGCGTCGTCGGACAGGACGAGCTTCTTGTAGACGCCCGCGACGGGGTCCGCCCAGACGAGCTCCATGGCGCCCTCGGTGCGCGCGAACGCGTCGCCGAAGCTCGCGACGTCCACGCCGCGCAGCTTGAGCCTGGTCGCGGTGTCCGCGCCCGGGAACGTCGCCGCGCCGCCCAGCAACCGGTCCACGACGACCTCGGCCATCGCGTAGCCCGGGGCCACGAGGCCCAGGCACCGGCCCTCGATGCACGCGACCTCGCCGACCGCCCACACGTGCGGGTCCGGCGTACGGCACGACAGGTCGACGACCGCTCCCCCGCGCTCGCCGACCGGCAGGCCCGCGTCCCGGGCCAGCTCGTCGCGCGGCCGGACGCCCGTCGCCAGGACGACGACGTCGACGTCGAGCCGCCCGCCGTCCACGAAGTCGAGGCGGCCCACGTGACCCGTGGCGCGCGCGGGCCGCATCTGCTGGGTCGCGGTGCTCACGCGCACCGCGATGCCCCTGTCGTTGATGAGGCGACCGAGCGCCTGCCCGCCGCCCAGGTCGACCTGCGCGTCCATGAGGTGCGTCCCGAACTGGATGACGGTCGCCTGGGCGCCGAGCGCCTCGAGCGCTCCCGCGGCCTCGAGCCCCAGGAGCCCGCCGCCGATGACGGCGCCGCGCACCGGGCGGTCGTACGACGCCCCCGAGCGTTCCGCGCGCTTGGCCTCGACCCACCCACGCAGGGCCGCGACGTCGTCGATCGTGCGGTACACGAACACGCCCGGCAGGTCGTTGCCCGGGATCGGGGGCCGCGCCGCGTCCGAGCCCGTCGCGAGCACGAGCTCGTCGTAGTCGTGGACCCGGCCCAGGCGGTCCGTGACCTGGCGGGCCTCACGGTCGATCGAGTCGACACGGCAGTCGCGCACCAGGCGCACGAGCGGGTCGTCCCACAGCGCCGGGTCGCCGAGGTTGAGCTCCTCGGGGTCGCGCGCCGAGAAGTACGAGGTCAGCGCCACCCGGTCGTACGGGTAGCGGGGTTCCTCGGCGAAGACGGTGACCCGCCACTCGCCGACGGTGTCACGGGCGCGCAACGCCTCGACGAGACGCTGGGCGACCATGCCGCCGCCGACGACCACGAGGTGGCGGGGAGAGCTCGATGATGCGGTCACGGGGGCTCCTGGGGGTGCGGTCCGGGTGTCCGGGAAGCGGCTGCTGCTCCGGACACTAGGGATGCGCGGTTTCCGCGCCGCTCCCGCCCCTTTGCCCCTCCGTAACGTTCTTCTCACGCCCGCCGGGGCCCGCACGTGAGAACGTGCCGCGCGCCCGCGAGCGCCGCCCCGGGAGCCCTGTCAGCGGGGGGCGCCGGCGGGTTCGGGGGCCGTGGGATGCGCGGGCGCGGGGCCCTCCTGCTCCGGGTCCGCTCGCCGCAACCAGTCGGCGAGCCCGCACACGACGTCCTTGCACCCGCCGCAGCCGGTCGTCGCGCGCGTCGCACGGGCGATGTCCGTGGTGCTGCGCGCCCCCTCGCGCCAGCTCGCGACGATGTCGCCCTTGCTCACGCCGTTGCAGCTGCACACCGTGGTCCGGTCGGGCATGCGCGTGGGGTCCGACGCCGGGGCCGCGGCCTGCGCGACGGGTCGCAGCAGGAGGTGGGCCGGGTCCGCGGGCACGGGGACCCGCCGCGTGTAGGTCGCGGCGAGGTCGGCGCCGCCCTGCGCGGCGCCGACGACGGTCGCCCCGACGAGGAACCCGCCCGCGACGACGACCTCGACGTGGCGTCCCGCGTCGGGGTCGGTGAGGCGGAGCGTGCGGTGGGTGGGGTCGTGGGGACGCCGCGAGCCGCAGACTCCCATCGCGACGACGTCGAGGCCCGCGGCCTTGAGCCGCACGACGTCGGTGGGTGGCGCGGGTGGCAACTCTCCAGCCGGACCCTCTCCGGCCGACGACCGCGCCCCACCGCCGCGAGGGTCGTCCCGAGCTACGGCCACCTGGGGTTCCTGGGAGCCGTGGACCCCCGTTGGCCTCATCTCGCGAGGGCCACGACCCGGCGGACCCCACGCGCTCCGCTCGACGTCGAGCGCGATCCGCAGCGCCATGCTGGGCCGGTCCTCGTCGACGAACCGGACACGGGGGCGCGTCCTCGACCCCTCGGGGTCGTGCGCAGGACGCCCCGGCGCGTCCCCAGGTCCCGCCAGGGACACCCGGAGGGCGAGCCGCGCCGCGAGCCGCCGCGACTGCTCCCATCCCTGAGCGATCAGCCCCGTCCCGCCCTCGGGCGGCTGCGCGCAGTCACCGATCGCGTACACGTCGGGGTCGTCGGGGCTCGCCAGCCCCTGCCCGACGACGACGCCCCGGTCCACCGTCAGGCCGGCGGTCCGGGCGAGGGTCGCCTCGGGCACCGTCCCGCACGCGAGCACGAGCAGGTCGGCCGGGATCTCGTCGGCCGGGCCGGTCGGGTCCGCGGCAGGTGGCCCTCCCGCGCCGCCCGCCCCGGGCGCGCCGGGCGCGCGAGGCGAGCGTCCGCCGTCGGCCACGAGGACGAGGCCCGAGACCACCGCGCCGCCGTCGCCGTTGCCGCGCACCACGACCTCGCGCGTGCGCGTCCCGGTCCGCACCGTGATCCCGAGCTCGGCGAGCGTGCGCAGGGCCGCGAGGCCCGCGTCCGGGCCGAGCTGACGGTCCATGGGGCTCGCGCCACCGTGCACCACGGTCACCGCGAGACCGCGCCTGGCCAGGCCGCACGCGACCTCGAGCCCCAGGACCCCCGCACCGATCACGACGGCGCGGCGCGCGTTGGCGGTCGCGGCGACGATCTCGCGCGCGTCGTCGAGCGTGCGCAGGGCGTGCACCCCAGTCGGCAGCGACCCGCCGGGCTCCGGGCGCAGGCCCGGGACGTCCGGGATGCGCGCGGCCGAGCCGGTCGCGAGCACCACGGCGTCGTACGGGAAGGCCCCGTCGCTCGTGAGCACGGTGCGTGAGGCACGGTCGATCGCGATCACGGGTGCACCGCGGTGGACCTCGACGCGCTCGTCGTCGGCCGAGGGCAGGGTCAGCGCACCGATGTCGGCCCGGCCCGCGACGACCTCGCTCAGCAGCACACGGTTGTACGGCTCGTACCCCTCCTCGCCGAGCACCGTGACGCGGACCCGACCCGGTCCGACGCTCGCGAGCAGGTCGGCCACGAACCGCGACCCGACCATGCCGTCGCCCACGACGACGACCCGGAACTTGGCGTCGGTCATGCGACCACCTCCTCGGAGCGCTCAGACATCCTGTCGACGAACGGGCCCGCGTCGACGCCCGTGTCCGGCTCGACCGCGACCGCGCAGACCTTGAACTCGGGCATCCCGGAGACCGGGTCGGTCGCGTCGGTCGTGATGCGGTTGACGCTCCCGGCACCGCTCCAGTGGAAGGGCATGAACACCGTGTCGGCGCGGATGTCGTCGCTCCACCGCGCGGGGGCCCGGACGTCGCCCCGGGCCGACGTGAGCCGCACCGGGTCGCCGTCGCGGATGCCCAGACGGAACCCGAGGATCGGGTGCATCTCGACGAACGGACCGGGCACGATCCGGTCGAGGTCGGCGACGCGGCGCGTCTGCGCGCCCGACTGGTAGTGCTGCAGGACGCGGCCCGTCACGAGGTAGACCGGGGCGTCGGGCCGCAGGTCGTCGCTGGGGCCGACGTGGTCGACCGCGACCATGCGCGCGCGCCCGTCAGGGGTGTGGAAGCGGTCGAGGAACAGTCGCGGGGTGCCGGGGTGCGCCTCTCCCCCGGGCCTCGTCGACGGCACCGGCCAGTACAGCCCCGGCCCGCCCGCGGCCTCGTCGGCGTCGAGCCGGGCGTGGCTGAGCCCCGAGTAGTCCGCGACGCCGCCCGCCGAGGCCCGCGCGAGCTCGTCGAAGACCTCGGCCGGGTCGAGGGGGAAGGGCACGGTCGAGCCCAGCCTGCGCGCGAGCTCCGCGAAGACCCACAGCTCGGACCGCACGTCTGCCGGCGGCGTCACGGCCTGCCGTCGGCGGATCACGCGCCCCTCGAGCGACGTCATGGTCCCCTCCTCCTCGGCCCACTGCGTCACGGGCAGCACGACGTCGGCGCGCAGCGCGGTCTCGGACGGCACCAGGTCGCACACCACGAGCAGGTCGAGGGCGTCGAGCCGCTCCGCGACGCGCGTCGCGTCCGGGGCGCTGACCAGCACGTTCGAGCCGTGCACGAGCAGCGCCCGCGGTCTGCCCGGCGTCCCGAGCGAGCGCAGCAGCTCGACGGCCGGCCTCCCCGGCCCGGGCAGCGAGGCCGGGTCGACGCCCCACACCGCGGCGACGTGGGCGCGCGCGGCAGGGTCGTCGATCTTGCGGTAGCCGGGGAGCTGGTCGGCCTTCTGCCCGTGCTCGCGCCCGCCCTGCCCGTTGCCCTGCCCGGTGATCGCGCCGTACCCGGACCCGGTCCGGCCGGGCAGGCCCAGCGCGAGCGCGAGGTTGATCGCCGCAGTGACGGTCGCGGTCCCCTGGGTCGACTGCTCGACGCCCCGGCCCGTGAGGACGTACGCCCCGCGCCCGCCGCGCGCGGGCGAGGCCGCGGCGAGGAGCCGAGCGACCCGGCGGAGGTCGTCGGCCGGGACGCCGCACACGGTCTCGGCCCGCTCGGGCCACCAGGCCGCGACCGCTCGCCGCACGTCCTCGACACCGGACGCCCGCGCCGCGAGGTACTCGTCGTCGGCGAGGCCCTCGGCCCACACGACGTGCAGGAGCGCGAGCAGCACCACGAGGTCGGTGCCCGGTACGGGCTGCAGGTGGACGCCCTGGGGCGGACCCTCGCGCGGTCCCGTGAGCGCGGCGGTCGCCGAGCGTCGTGGGTCCACGACCACGAGGCCGCCGCGCTCGCGCACGCCCGCGAGGTGCTGGACCGAGGGCGGCATGGTCTCGGCGAGGTTCGAGCCGAGCAGCAGCACGGCGCCGGCCCCCGCGAGGTCGGCGAGCGGGAACGGCAGGCCGCGGTCCGCACCGAACGCCCGGTTCGCCCCGGCGGCCGCGCTCGCCATGCAGAAGCGCCCGTTGTAGTCGATGTTCGCGGTGCGCAGCACGGTCCGCGCGAGCTTGCCCAGCGCGTACGCCTTCTCGTTGGTGAGTCCCCCACCGCCGAAGACCGCGACCGCGTCGCGCCCCGACTCGGCCTGGATCGCCGTGATCGAGGCGGCGACCCGGCCGAGCGCCTCGTCCCACGTCGCGGGCCGCAGCTCGCCGCGCGTCACGACGCCCCCGGCGTCGACCGTGCGGTCGCGCACCAGCGGGACCGTGAGCCGGTCGCTCGCCGTGAGCAGGCTCGCGCTGGTCCAGCCCTTCTGGCACAGCCCGCCCTTGTTGGTGGGGAACTCGCGCGGTGCGACGACCACGGGGGGCGAGGCTCCGTCGTCGGGCACCCGGTCCTGCGCGGGCGTGAGCGTCATGCCGCACTGCAGCGCGCAGTAGGGGCAGTGCGTGTCCCGGCCCGACGGCGCCGCTCGCCCGGTGCGGACAGCGTCCCCCGGGGCGTGGGCCGGCCGGGCGACGGGCTCCATGCTCAGACCCCCGCCGCGGCCAGCGACGCACCTCGGCGCTGGTAGACGGCCCACGTCACGACAGCCATGACGGCGTACACGCCGATGAAGATCCACAGCGCCGGGACGAGCG
This sequence comes from Oerskovia rustica, assembly GCF_014836555.1. Lineage (GTDB taxonomy): Bacteria > Actinomycetota > Actinomycetes > Actinomycetales > Cellulomonadaceae > Oerskovia > Oerskovia rustica. The sequence goes on along the minus strand of NZ_JACSQQ010000023.1, from coordinate 16,522 downwards.
ACCCCGCGAGGTCGTTCGAGACCGCGAAGCCGCGCGGGATGAGGAACCCGCCGAACGCCCCCACGGCCCCTGCGATCCCGATGCACCCCGCGGCCGCCTTGCGCACCCGGAGACGGTGGGCGGCGCGCTCGTCGTCGGGCATTCCCTTCGCCTCCCCCGACGCCGCGAAGACCGCGGGGATCATGCGGTAGGTCGCGCCGTTTCCGATGCCCGTCGCGACGAACAGCAGCAGGAACGAGCCGAAGAACGGCCCGAACGAGTGCGACCCGAGCGCCTGGATCGCGCCGAACGCGCCGACGGCCATGCCGGCGAACGCCGCGATCGTCACGCGCGCACCGCCGACCCTGTCGGCGACGATCCCGCCGAGCGGTCGGGACACCGAGCCGACGAGCGCACCGAGGAACGCGATCGAGAGCGTGACCTCGGGGAACTGGTTCTTGAGCAGCGTCGGGAACGCGCCCGAGTAGCCGATGAACGACCCGAACGTCCCGATGTAGAGGAACGAGATGATCCACGTGTGCCGGTTGCGGGCCGCCGCGGCGAACGACCGCACGTCCGCCCTGGCGTGCGACAGGTTGTCCATGAAGCGCCACGCGAGGAACGCCGCGAGCAGCACGAACGGGATCATCATGAGCCCCGCCCGCTCCAGGGCGATGCCCGCCCCCGTCACGATCACGAGCGGCACCGCGAGCTGGACCGCGGCCGTCCCGAGGTTGCCGCCCGCGGCGTTGAGCCCGAGCGCCTTGCCCTTCTCCTTCTCGGGGTAGAAGAACGAGATGTTGGCCATGGAGGACGCGAAGTTGCCGCCCCCGACCCCGGCGAGCGCCGCGACGAGCAGCATCACGCCGAACGGCGTCTCCGGGTCCTGCACCACGACCGCGAGCGAGACCGTGGGCACCAGGAGCAGCAGCACGGACACGATCGTCCAGTTGCGTCCCCCGAACAACGGGACCGCGAACGTGTACGGGATGCGCAGGGTAGCGCCCACGAGGCTGGGGACGGCGATGAGCCAGAACTGCTGGTCCACGGTGAAGGTGAAGCCGGCCGCGCCGAGCTGCGGCACGACGATCGACCACAGGGCCCACACCGCGAACCCGAGGAACTCGGCGAACACCGAGATCCACAGGTTGCGGGTAGCGACCTGGTGGCCGCCGTCGCGCCAGAACGTGGGGTCCTCGGGGTCCCAGTGCTCGATCCAGCGCCCGCGGCGTCGGGACGGGGCCGCTCCGGGCTCCGGGGCCTGCGTCGACCCCGACGACGGCGCGAGGGTGGTGGTCGTGACCTGCGGGGTGGGACCTGCGGGGACGGGCATGGCGCCTCCTGGTGGGACCTGGGTGAGACCTGGGCGGGACCGGGGCCGACGGGGTCGGCGAGTGACGCCCGACCGGTACCCGTGACCGTAGGAAGCGCGTGTTTCTGCCGGGCACGGCGCCCGTTTCCCGTCCGTAAGGGTTTGCGCACACCGCGGCCGGCCGGGCTGTGAGCCGCTCCTGCACCGTCCGCGAGGAGCGCAGTGACCAAACCGTCAGGTGATTTCCGGGCGGTGCGGCGTTTCATCCTGCCCGAGTCTCACGAAGCCGGTTTAGACTCGCGCCAGTCCCTTCGACGGCGGCCGGGCTGGGCGCGCTCCGACCGCTGCACGACGGGGCGCACCGCCGGACCCACGTCCAGGGGTTGAGATTCGAGAAAAGGATCCACGCATGCCGCGACAGAGCACCGCTGCATCCGGAGCGGTCAACCCGCTGCGCGCGCTCGCCGCGCTCGTCCGTCTGACGAACGCGCCCGCACCCCGGGACGTCGACCACAGCGCGGCCCTGTGCCGGGTCTGCGCCTGGTACCTCGACGAGGCGGGCTGGACGCTCGACGGCCCCACGCACACGATCTGCGACTGCTGCGGAGCGGAGAGCGGGATCGACGACACGACCCCCGAGCGCATCATCGCCTACCGCCGCCGCTGGACCCGCGGCGGGCACGTCTGGTTCGACCCGACGCGCAGGCCTGCGGGCTGGTCCTACGACGACGGCCTGCCGTCGGACACGCAGGACCGCTGGAGCGCCGCGCGTCACTGACCGTCGACGTCGTCGGGGCCGGGCAGGACCCGGTCGACCGACAGGAGGAGGGGGGGGGGGGGGGGGGGGGGGGGGGGGGGGGGGGG
>NZ_JACSQQ010000023.1:0-14357 GCF_014836555.1 Oerskovia rustica | reverse complement strand
CCCCCCCCCCCCCCCCCCCCCCCTCCTCGTTCGTCCTCGGCCCGCGCCTCCTCTCCGGGTCGGCGCGGGCCGCACGAGCTACTTCGTGCCCGACGTCCAGCGTCGGCGGGCGACGACCGCCGCGAGGCCGACCGCGACGAACAGCACCGACAGCCCGGCGATCATCGCGATGTCCGCGCCCGTCGTGGCGAGGTCGCCGTCGGGGATCGTCGGGTCGGACGGGGTGGGCGTCGGCGTGGGGGTCGGCACGGCGTCGGCCGCGTTGGTCACGACGACCTCGGCCGAGGAGCCACCGCCCACCACGAGCCGGTTCGTGGCCTGACCGTCGACCGTGATGGTCGGCGTCCCCCAGGTGATCCCCGGGACGCCCGGCAGCGCGATCTCCTCGAACGTGACGACCGTGCCCTCGGGCAGGTCCTGCGGCCCGGCCACGGGGGTTCCGTCCGCGGGCACCTGGACGTCCTGGCTGACGGTCGTGCCGTTGAGGGCGTAGGAGTAGCGCACCGTGAACACGGTGTCCGCGGGCACCTGGGCGGCGGCGTCCCCGTCGAGCGCCTTCGCGATCTCGAACCCGCCGACGGTGCTGCGGAACGTGTTGGTCACGGTGACCGCGACGATCCCCGTCTCACCCGTGCCGATCACGACGTCCGTGGGGTCGACGTCGGAGCCCGTCCACTCGTAGGTGCTCGCGGCGAAGTCCCCGGGCTCCTCGGTGAGCGGCGCCTCCGTGAAGGTGCACGTGGTCCCGACCGGGAACCACGCCTCGTCACCGCCGACGTCGGGGCGGACCGTCGCGCCTGCCGCAAGGCTCACGGTCCCGGACGTCACGGCCGGCGCGACGGCGACGCCGTCCACGAAGGCCCCGGCCGAGCACTGCCAGTCGACGTCGAACGTCCGGTCACCGACGTACCCACCCTCGGGTCCGGACACGGCCTTCGTCAGGTCGACCGTACCGAGCAGGGTGTTGACCAGGCCGATCGTGATGTTCTGGCCGACCGTCTCGATCGTGAACGTGTCGGTCGCCTCGCCGTCGATCGTGAACACCGGGTCGGCCCACTGCCTGTCCCCCACGTCCACGGGGACGAGCACCCCGTCGACCTCCTCGTAGATGCCGTCGAGGTCCTCGAGGATCTCGCACGTCACGCCCACCGGGAGGTTGCCGAAGACCGTGACCTCGTCGGCCTTGACCGACCAGCCGGTGATGAAGACCGAGCCGTCCTCGAGGGTGCAGCGCGCCGACCCCGTGAAGACGAGGTTCGTCAGACCCGAGCCCGGTGCCACGGACTTGGTCACCGTCACCGACCCGACCTCGGTCGGGAGGGGCGGCACGTCGTCGTCGCACGGGAACGCGTAGTTCCAGGGGTAGTTGTGGTGCTCGGTACCCGCGCCGCCCATCGTGTAGTCGCCCCCGACGAGGATGCGGCCGTTGGTGCTGGTCGTCGCCGTGAGGTTGATACCAGGGCCCATGATCGAGCCCATGAACTGGCCGTTCTGACCGATCGACACGTCGGTGTCCCCCGTGAAGTTCCACATCAGGCTCGACGCGAAGGCGCTGAAGCCGGGGAAGCCGAACGCGTCGACCCGCACGCCGTCGGCCGTGAAGTCCTGCGGCGAGAAGGTCACGGGTCCGCCGGTCACGTTGACCACGATCGAGTCGCCGTCCGGGATGCCGTTGAACTGGACGGCGGTCTTGCCGTTCAGGGTCGCGGCGTCGATCGTGAAGACCTGGAGCCCTGAGTGCGCCGGGTCGTCGGGGCCCGCGGTGAAGATCACCGTGCCGTCCGACGCCGCGGTCGCCCCGTTCACCGAGAGCGCGGCCAGCTCACCCGAGACCGTGACCATCTCCCCGGGGAACACGCCCGGGTCGTAGGGGTCCAGCGCCGGCCCCAGCCCCATGTTCTCGGTGGCCCCCGCGCCGTTCGTCACGAGCCGGGACTCGTCCTCGATGCCTCCCCCGGCGTGCACGGCGCCGCCACCCGTAGCCCCCGCGCCGACGTCGACCGTCGACGAGGGACCGATGGTCAGGTTCCCGCCCACGGCCAGCATGGTCGAACCGGGGGTGGGCGCCGAGCCCGAGCCGGCCCCCACGATCCCGACGTTGAAGATCCCGGCCCGCTCGAAGCTCGCGTCGCCGTGGACCACGAGCAGCCCCTCGCTCTCGGCCGCGTTCTCGTTCGCCGTGAAGTCCCCGCCGACGTACACCGAGACGGCGTTGTCGGTGAACAGGGGCGGCCCCACGGTCCCGTCGTTGTCCTCGTCGGGGCACGTCGGGAGCTGGTCGGCGGCGGCCGGCGCGACGAACGGTCCGACCGTCGCGGCCCCGAGGGTCAGGGCGGCCGTCAGGGCGAGGACCGACGTCGAGGCGACCAGCCGTCGACGCGAGGTCAAGCCTTCGGGGGAGCGGGTGTTCGTCATCGGGCACGCCCTTCCTCGTCGAGTCCTGACAGTCTCTGGTCAAGCGGGAGACCGGGCAACCGGTAGGGATTCGTCCCGGTGAACCGCGAGGTGCCCGACCTGGACCGGACGTCAGGACTGCGCCGGACCCGCCACCTGGGCGGCGAGGTGCCGCTGTTCCGGGGTGCTCGTGGCGTGCGCGGCGGCCCGGCGGTAGTGCTCGAGCGCTGCCGTCCGGTGCCCGGCCTGCTCCGGCTCATCGGGGGCACGAGGAGAGGGAGCGCGCAGGTCGCCCTGCGCGCTCCCTCCCGGTGGTCCGCGGAGCCGTCAGCCCCAGACGAGCGCCTGGGCCGGGTCCTCGAGGATCTTCGCGACGTCGGCGAGGACGTACGCACCGAGCGCGCCGTCGACCAGGCGGTGGTCGAAGCTCAGCGCGAGCTGCGTGACCCAGCGCTTCTTGATCTTGCCCTTGTGGACCCAGGGCTGCTCGCGGATCGCGCCGAACGCGAGGATCGCGGCCTCGCCCGGGTTGAGGATCGGGGTGCCGGTGTCGATCCCGAAAACGCCCACGTTGGTGATCGTGATGGTCCCGTCCGACATGTCGGCGGGCGACGTGCGGCCGGCCCGGGCCGTGGCCGTGAGGTCGGCGAGCCCCTGCGCGAGGCCCTTGAGGTCGAGGCGGTGGGCGTCCTTGATGTTGGGCACGACGAGCCCGCGCGGCGTCGCGGCCGCGATCCCCAGGTTCACGTAGTGCTTGTAGACGATCTCCTGCGCGGCCTCGTCCCAGCTCGCGTTGATGTCGGGGTGGCGGCGCACCGCGAGCAGCAGCGCGCGGGCCGTGATGAGCAGGGGCGTGACGCGCACGTCCTTGAACTCGCGGTCCTCACGGAGCTTCGCGACGAGCTTCATGGTCTTGGTGACGTCGACCGTGTGGAACTCGGTCACGTGCGGGGCCGTGAAAGCGCTCTGGACCATGGCCTCGGCCGTGCGCTTGCGGACGGACTTCACGGGTACGCGCGTCTGGCGTCCGTCGGGGGTCACGGACGAGCCCGTACCTGCGTCGTTGAGCCAGGGCGAGTCGTCGCCCGCGTAGGTGGCGAGCGTGCGCGGCTCGGAGCGTGCGTTGTAGGCGAGGACGTCCTCGCGCGTGATGATCCCGCCGGGACCGGTCGCGGGCACGGACGCGAGCTCGACGCCCAGGTCGCGCGCGAGCTTGCGCACGGGGGGCTTGGCGAGGACGGTCCGGCCGGCGGTCGCGGCGGAGACCAGGGCACGGAGGGGGCCCGACGGCGCCGGGCGCGCCGGCGCGACGGCGGGGGCCGGGGGCGCCCGAGCGGGAGGCGCGGCGACGGGAGCGGGGCGCTCCGCCGTCGGGCCGGCGGACGCAGCGGCGGCCCGGCGCGGGCGACGCGCGCTCGCCTGCTCGGCGACGCCGTAGCCGACGAGCACGGCGCCGCCACCCTCGGCAGCAGGTGCCTCGGCCGCGGGGGCGGCGGGAGCGGGCGCCGACGGCTCGCCCGTCGGGTCCGTGTCGACCACGATGATCGGCACGCCGACCTCGACCGTGTCGCCCTCGGCGACGAGCAGCTCGGTGACGACGCCCGTGTAGGGGGACGGGAGCTCGACGAGCGACTTGGCCGTCTCGATCTCCACGATCGTCTGGTTGACCGTGACCTCGTCACCGACGGCGACGTGCCACTGCACGATCTCCGCCTCGGTGAGTCCTTCGCCGGCGTCAGGGAGCTTGAACTGCTCGAAGGTGGGCACTGCCTGCTCCTCGGGTGGTCGTGCTGCTGTGGTCAGGGGGTGGTGCGACGGGCCGAGCGGGCCGAGGCTAGAACGCCATGGCGCGGTCGACCGCGTCCAGGACCCGGTCGAGGCTCGGCAGGTACTCGTGCTCGAGCTTCGCGACCGGGTACGGCGTGTGGAAGCCGCCCACGCGCAGCACGGGGGACTCGAGCTCGTAGAAGCACTCCTCGGTCACGCGTGCGGCGATCTCGGCGCCCGAGCCGAGGAACGTGGCGGCCTCGTGCACCACGACGCAGCGCCCGGTCCTGCGGACCGACGCGACGACCGTCGCGGTGTCGAGCGGCGAGATGTTGCGCAGGTCGACGACCTCGATGCTCGTCCCCTCGGCGGCGGCCGCGGCCGCCGCCTTGAGCGCGGTCGGGACCGTGGGGCCGTACGCGACGAGCGTCAGGTCCGTGCCCTCGCGCACCACGACCGCGGAGTTGAGCGTCGAGTCGCCCACGGGGCCGTCGAGCACGACGTCGCCCTTGTCCCAGTAACGTCCCTTGGGCTCGAAGAACAGCACGGGGTCCGGGGACGCGATGGCCTCGCGGATCATCGTGTACGCGTCCTGCGGCGTCGACGGCGAGACGACGCGCAGCCCGGGGGTGTGCGCGAACAGCGCCTCGGGGCTCTCGCTGTGGTGCTCGACCGCGCCGATACCGCCGCCGAACGGCACGCGGATCACCACGGGAAGGTTGAGACGCCCGCGCGAGCGGTAGTGCATCTTGGCGAGCTGCGTCGTGATCTGGTCGTAGGCCGGGAAGATGAAGCCGTCGAACTGGATCTCGCACACGGGCCGGTAGCCGCGCAGCGCGAGGCCGATCGCGGTCCCGACGATGCCGGACTCGGCGAGCGGGGTGTCGACCACGCGGTCCTCGCCGAAGCTCGCCTGGAGCCCGTCGGTCACGCGGAAGACGCCGCCGAGCCTGCCGATGTCCTCGCCCATGAGCAGGACCTTGGGGTCGCCCGCGAGCGAGGCGCGCATGCCCTCGTTGATGGCCTTGCCCAGCGTGAGGCGGGCCGTGCCGGTCGCCGTGGCCGGTGCGGTGGTGGTCGGCGCGCTCATCGTGCTCCTCCGTGCTGGTCGTGCGTCCTCGAGGCTCCCTCGTCCGTGAAGGACGCCTCGTACTCCTCGAACCACCGGCGCTCGGCCGTGACGACCGCGTGCTCGGTCGCGTACACGTGCTCGAACATCGACTCGGTCGACGGGCGGCCCAGGCCGCGGACGAACGTCCGCAGGCGCTCGCCGAGCGCGTCACCCTCGGCCTCGAGGTCCGCGGCCCACTGCTCGTCCCAGGCGCCCTCGGCCTCCAGGAGGAGGCGCAGACGGTCGATGGGGTCCCGACGGCGCCACAGCTCCTCCTGCTCGGAGGTGCGGTAGCGCGTGGGGTCGTCCGAGGTCGTGTGGGCACCCATGCGGTACGTGTAGGCCTCGATGAACGTGGGGCCCCCGCCCGAGTGCGCGCGCTCGAGGGCCTCGGCCGTCGCGGCGTAGCACGCCAGGACGTCGTTGCCGTCGACCCGCAGGCTCGGGATGCCGAAGCCGTGGGCGCGCTGGTGGATCGGCACGCGCGACTGCTTGGTCGTCGGCTCGGAGATGGCCCACTGGTTGTTCTGGCAGAAGAACACGACCGGGGACTCGTTGACCGCGGCGAAGACGAGGGCCTCGCTCACGTCGCCCTGGGACGTGGCGCCGTCGCCGAAGTACGTCACGACCGCGGTGTCCTTGGTCGCGTCGCCCGTGCCGACGAGCCCGTCGCGCTGGACGCCCATCGCGTAGCCCGTCGCGTGCAGCGTGTGCGAGCCGATCACGAGCGTGTAGAGGTGGAAGTTGTGCTCGTCCGGGTCCCAGCCGCCGTGGTCGATGCCGCGGAACTGGCGCAGGATGTCCGCGACGTCGACGCCGCGCGTGTACGCGACCCCGTGCTCGCGGTAGGACGGGAAGACGTAGTCCTGCGGGGCGAGCGCCCGGCCCGAGCCGATCTGCGCGGCCTCCTGGCCGAGCGCCTGCGGGAAGAGTCCGAGCTCGCCCTGACGCTGCAGCGAGGTCGACTCGTCGTCGAAGCGGCGGGTCAGGACCATGTCGCGGTACAGGCCGCGCAGGGCGTCGGCGTCCAGGTGGGCGACGCGCTCGCGATAGGCCGCGTTCTCCGGGGTCTCGACCCGCACGCCGGTCGGGGTCAGGAGCTGGAGGAGGTCCGCGTCGACGGGGAGCGTCGCCCCGGTGTCCGTCGTGCCGGAGTCCGTCGAGGCCGCCAGGGGACCGCCGGCAGGCTCGGCTGCGAGGTCGGCCGCGGGGGCCGTGTGCTGCTGGTTCACGCGTTCTCCTTCGGTGCGGCCCGAGGCGTGAGCCCGGGTCGCTCGGGGGCGGTCCTCGGCCGTTCCCGACCGAACCTACGACACCGTAGCTTACGCAAGCGTAGGCTACGAGCCCGTAGCCTCCTCCGCCATTGGAGGACAAACCTCCCCCGCTCGTCTTTGGAGGTTCCCTCCAACCCGACGTCCGCGTCACGCCGCGAACCAGGGCGTCACGGGCAGAACGGTTGGCGCTACCCCTCAGAAGCCCGGGGTGCCCCGCCTCCCCCAGGCCCCTCGCCCCGTACGTCGGTGCCTGTCCGCACGACGAGACTCGGGGGTCAGCCCTGCGGATACTGGCCGGTGTACCCCGCCCTCGCGCGGAGGGCGTCCCGCTCCCGGACGACCGGCCACGTCGAGAACGCGAACACCAGGAACATCACGACGTTCAGCAGCGGCACGATCCCCACGAGGACCCACCACCCCGAGTAGCCGGCCTTGCGGATGATCTGGATGTAGGCGATCAGGAAGATGATCGCGACGGCCGCCCAGACGATCAGCGCGGCCGTGCCGAAGAGCCAGCCGTAGTCGTCCTGGAGCTGGTCGTACGAGGGAGTGTCCATACCGGGAGTCTTCTCCCGGTGGACCCCTCCGGCAACAGGTACCGGTGCCGCTACCTCCAGCTCGCCGCGACCCTCAGGAACGCCTCGGTCGCCTCCTCCTCGCCCACGCTCACCCGGATGCCCTCGCCCGCGAACGGGCGCACCAGGAGACCCGCGGCCGACGCACCCGCGGCGAGCTCCGCCGTCGGGCCACCGAGCGGGAACCACACGAAGTTCGCCTGCGTCTCCGGCAGGTCCCACCCCTGGTCCCGCAGCCCCTCGACCAGGCGCTCGCGCCGCGAGACCAGGTGCTCGACGCGCTCGAGCAGCTCGTCCTTGACCGACAGGGCCGCGAGCGCCGCTCGCTGGGCCACGTGCGAGACACCGAACGGCGTAGAGACCGCGCGGACGCCCGCCGCCAGCGCGGGCTCGGCGACCGCGTAGCCGACGCGCAGCCCGGCCAGGCCGTACGCCTTGGACAGCGTGCGCAGCAGGACCACGTTGGGGTGCGCCGCGAGGACCGCGAGGCCGTCGGGCGCCTGCGGGTCACGCACGAACTCCAGGTAGGCCTCGTCGAGGACCACCAGGACGTCGGACGGGACCGCCGCGAGGAACGCGTCGAGCTCGCCCGCGTGCACCACGGGGCCCGTCGGGTTGTTGGGCGTGCAGACCAGGACGACGCGCGTGCGGTCGCTGACCGCCGCGGCCATCGCGGGCAGGTCGAGCCGACCGTCCCGGGTCACCGGGACGCGCACCGAGGTGCCGCCCGCGACCGCGACCGCGATCGGGTACGCCTCGAACGAACGCCACGGGTAGACGACCTCGTCGCCCGCGTCCACGACTGCCGAGAGGATGTGCGCGAGCACGGCCACCGAGCCGTTGCCCACGACGACCTGCGCCGCGTCCACGCCCAGGTCGGTCGCGAGCGCCTCGGTCAGGTCCGTCGCGTACATGTCCGGGTAGCGGTTGGTGTCCGCGGCCGCGTCGACGATCGCCGCGACGACCGCGGCGGGCGGCGGGTACGGGTTCTCGTTGGACGACAGCTTGAACGCGCTCGACCCGGGTGCGAGGCGCGCGCCCGGCACGTAGGCAGGCAGCGCGGCGACGGCGGCACGGAGGGGGACGCCTGCGGCGGGGGGCGTGGGCACGGAGGGCGCTGGGCTGGTCACGCCCTCCAGGATGCCACCGTCCCCCGCTGCCCGACGGCGTCGCTCACCTCGTGAGCCGGGTGCGGGCTTCGGGCGCGAGACCGCGTGTGTGGACGCCGACTCCCGGCGGCCGGTGGCAGGATGGCACGCATGAGCTTCGTCATCCGCGTCATCGTCACCGGCATCGCGATCTGGCTCACGAGCCTGTTCATCGACGACCACTTCTCGATCGTCGGCTCCGACTCCGTCGGCGGCCAGATCGTGATCGTCCTCGCCGTGGCCCTCATCTACTCGCTGGTCAACGCGATCATCAAGCCGATCGTGCAGATCATCTCGATCCCGCTCTACATCCTCACGCTGGGCCTGTTCACGCTCGTCGTGAACGCCCTCATGCTGATGCTCACGGCGTGGATCACCGAGCAGACCAACTGGGGCATCCGGATCGAGGGCGGGTTCTGGTGGGCGCTGCTCGCCGCGCTCATCATCGGCGTCCTGAACTTCCTCATCTCCGCGGTGGTCGCACCCAAGTCGCGGGTCTGAACCTGCCGGGCCCGACCTCGACCACGGGCGACCATGAGCCTCTGGAGCAGCACCACGGCCGGACTCGTCGTCCTGCCCGACGGACGCCGCGTCCGCGGCCGTGGCCTGGCCGCCGGGCCTCCCGACGACACCGAGCTCCCTGAGGTCGGGCTCTACCTCACGGCACGCCCGCACGCGGAGGCCTGGGAGTCCCGGTGGGTCTCCTGGCCAGACTTCGGCCTGCCCCGTTCGACGTCGGACGCGGTCGAGGCGCTCCGCGACGTGTACGAACGCTCGGCCCTGTCCCGCGCCGAGATCGCGTGCGACGGCGGCACCGGGCGCACGGGCACAGCGATCGCGCTCCTCGCACGGTGGGCAGGGGTGCCCGCCGACGACGCCGTGGCGTGGGTGCGCGCCGGCTACCGTCCGCGCGCGGTCGAGACCGCGGCGCAGGAGCGTCTCGTCGCCCGCCTCGACCTGGACCGGGACCCCTCTCACTCCCCCCGGGGTCATGGCGGCGCGACCGGCAACGGGTCGAGCGCCCCACGGAAGTAGCGCGCCTCGACGCGGTCACCCGAGACGGCCTTCTCGAGCGCGTCGAGGTTGTCCATGAGACCTGGGTGGCCGATCCCCCGGGCTCGGCTCAGGACGTCGACGTGATGCGGCACGCCGTGCGGGATGCGGCTCTCTCTCCTGGGCGCCCCCGGGGCGTCGAGGTCCGCGCGGACCGTGACCTGGTGCGGACCGACCGGGTTGTCGGTGCCGTCGAACTGCGAGATCACCTCCTGCTCGTTCTCGACGTGCGTGGCGCGGACGCCTGAGGGCAAGGCCGCCAGCCCGACCGGCGCCCCGGCCGTCAAGACCTGACGGACGTCGTAGCGGGGCACGGCTCCTGCCGAGCCCGCAGCCCCCCTCGCACCGGTCGCTGCCGCCGCGACGGCCATCGCGACCATGCCGCCCTGCGAGTGGCCCACGAGGACGACCTCCTCCCCCTCGGGGATCTCCGCCTGGCGCATCGCGTCGAGGACGTGCGCGGTGCTGTCAGCGGGCTCCCCCTGCACCAGGTCGAAGTTCGACGTCATGCTGAACGGTGTCGTCAGCCTGCCGAGCTGCGTCCCGGGCACCGTCACCACCCACGTCGCCCGGTGGTCGTCGCCGACGTACTTCTCGACCGAGACGACCGAGTCCGGGAGGTCGTTGCCCTTGCCGTAGACCACGTCGATCCCGGACAGGAGATCCTCCGCGCTGCGCGCGGCGGGCTTGCTGAAACCGTCGGGCAGGGTGTCGTCCGTCAGCTCGGTCGTGACGACCTCCGGGGCGAAGTTCCGCCGGTAGGAGTCGGACACACCACGCAGCATGCCCGCGGCCTCTCCCACGTCCGAGCGCCCCTCGAGGTCCGGCACAGGACTCAGGACCGTGAGGACGGTGCCCAGGTCACGGACGGCCTCGTCGTGATACGCCCCGGATCCGCTGACGAACCGGTCCCAGCGGACGCCGCGCCCCGCGGCCGCCCACACCGCGACGTTCGCGAGCCCTGCTCCCACCGTCAGCCCGACCCCGGTCCCGGGGATGCCCGCGAGCCACGAGAGGAAGCGCTCCGCGCCCGACTCGCCCTCCTCGTAGATCCCGGCGGCCTTCCGGAGCCGGTCGAACAGCCCCAGGAGCACCTCCCGCGCCCGGATCAGCGCGTCGGTGTAGGCCACGGTCTCGTCGAGCAGCGCGGAGCGGGCGGCGACGACCTCGGGCGGGACGGGCACCCACGCCGACGAGGCCCCGGGGCCGGGGGGGGGGGCCGCCGCGGGACCCCCGGGGGCCGGCCCCGCGGCAACGCCCGGGCCACCCGCCCACTACCGTTGACCCCAGACCACCCCACCTACCGCGTCAGGAGAGCACCGTGGCCGATTCATCGATGGACATCGTCAGCAAGGTCGACCGCCAGGAGGTCGACAACGCCCTCAACCAGGCGATCAAGGAGATCCAGACGCGCTACGACTTCAAGAACATCGGCGCGTCGATCGCCTGGAGCGGCGAGAAGATCGTCATGATCGCGAACTCCGAGGAGCGCGTCCTCGCGATCCTCGACGTCTTCCAGACCAAGCTCATCAAGCGCGGCATCTCGCTCAAGGCGTTCGACACGGGCGAGAACGAGCCCAAGCTGTCGGGCAAGGAGTACCGCCTCGAGGGCGTGCTCAAGGAGGGCCTCGCGGGCGAGAACGCGAAGAAGGTCACCAAGATCATCCGCGAGGAAGGCCCCAAGGGCGTCAAGACCCAGATCACGGGCGACGAGGTCCGCGCGACGAGCAAGTCGCGCGACGACCTCCAGGCCGTCCAGACGCTGCTCAAGGGTGCCGACCTGGACTTCGCGGTGCAGTTCACGAACTACCGCTGACCACCTCCTGACGGGCGCGTCGCTGCTCGGGCTCCTGCCCGACGGCGGCGCGCCCGTCCGCGTGCCGGGCCCCGCCGTGTCACGCCCGCAGCGTGCGGGCGTGTCGCTCCAGCGCGGACCTAGACTCACGGCGTGGACACTCTCCGACTCCCGGCGACGCCCGTGCTGAGCCACGGGGTCCCCCGCGCCGTCCCGGCCCGCACTGCTGGACACCCCGCATGACCAGCCCCCTGCGCCGGCCCCGTGTGGTCGCGACGGACCTCGACGGGACGCTCCTGCGCTCGGACGGCACGGTCTCGGCGCGCACGCGCGAGGTCTTGGAGGCTCTGGACGAGGCCGGGACGCAGGTCGTGTTCGTCACGGCCCGCCCGCCCCGCTGGCTGACCGAGGTCGGGCGCCTGGTGGGCGGCCACGGCGTGATCATCTGCCTGGGTGGCGCGTGCGTGTACGACGTCGGCACGCGCCAGGTCGTCGAGTCCCGCGGCTTCGCCCTGCCCGCGCTGCGTGACGTGGTCCGCGACCTGCGCGCCGCGGTGCCCGGTGTCGCGCTCGCCGTCGAGCAGGTCGACGGCCCGGTGTTCGACGCGACGTTCCGGCACGAGGAGGACATGCCGGACTCCTGGCGCGGGCCGGTCGAGCGCGCGCTCGGCTCCCCCGTCGCCAAGCTGCTCGCGCGCACGGACGCCCTGGGCCAGGACGAGTTCTTCGAGCAGGTGCTCGACGTCGTGGGCGACCGTGCCCTGCTCGCGTTCTCCGGGGCCGCGGGGCTCGCAGAGCTCCTCCCTCCCGACGTGACCAAGGCCGGCGCCCTGGCCGCCTGGTCCTCGTCCCACGGCATCGGGGCCCACGAGGTCTGGGCGTTCGGCGACATGCCCAACGACCTCCCGATGCTCACCTGGGCAGGAACCTCGTACGCCGTAGCGAACGCGCACCCGGAGGTGCTCGAGGCCGCGACCCACGTGACGGCGTCGAACGACGAGGACGGTGTCGCCGTCGCCCTGGAGCGGCTGCTCGACGGGTCGAGCCCGTCGGCGAGCAACCCGACGGCGACCGGTCGGCAGGGCATCTGATGGGCGCTCGACAGGGCACCGGGCGCCGGCAGGCGTCCTCGGCCGCGAACCGCCGACGAGGCCGGGCGGCAGCGCTCATCCTCGCGCTCGCGCTCGCGACCACCGGGTGCACGAGCCCCGCCCCTGCGGATACGCAGGTGCCCGCGCCGACCACCGCGCCCGACGGCGCGATGCTCACCACGTTCTCCTACGGCCCGCGCCCGGCCCAGACGGCCGACCTGATCCTGCCCGCGTCGCTCGCCGCGAGCACCGAGGAACTGCGTACGCCGTCCGAGACCACGGAGGTCGAGGGGGCGGGAGAGAGCGTCGACGTCGTCGTCCTGGTCCACGGCGGCGGCTGGGCCGCCGAGTACGACCGTTCGTCCGAGGCCCCGGTGGCCCGCGACCTCACCGACGACGGCATCGTGGTGTGGAACCTCGACTACCGCGGGGTGGGCGCGGCCGACCCCGCCGACGAGGGCGGGTGGCCAGGCACGTTCGAGGACGTGGCGGCGGGTCTCGACCTGCTCCCCGAGGCTCTCGCGACCGTGGGCCTGACACCCGGGCGCGTGGCCGTCGTCGGGCACTCCGCGGGCGGGACCATGGCACTGTGGCTCGCGGCCCGGCACACCCTGCCCGACGGCGCCCCCGGCGCCTCCCCGCTCGTCCGGCCCGACCTCGTGGTCACCCAGGCGGGCGTGAACGACCTGCTGGACGCAGGGGCCGTGCACGGGTCGCGGGGGCCGGTCGAGGCCCTCATGGGCGGCTCGACGAGCGAGGTCACGGACGACCGGTACGACCTGGCGTCCCCCACCGCACGGCTCCCGCTCGGTGTCCCGACGCTCGTCACGACCGGCGACCTGGACGCCGTCGTCCTGCCCTCGGTCGCGACCGACTACGCCGAGGCGGCGCGGGCGGCCGGGGACGACGTGACGCTCGCGGTCATCCCCGGCGAGGACCACCTGTCGCCCCAGAACCCCCGCTCGGGCGCGTGGGCCGCGGTGCGCGACTGGCTGGCCGAGCGTGGCATCGCACCGGCCGGGGCCGCGAGATAGAGGGAGCTCGTCGACACGGCGCTCCCTCGGCGGCAGAGACCTCCGGCGACACGGGCTCAGTAGCGCGTGATGCCGCCCTGCTGGCCCGCCATGCGCTCGAGGCGCTGGATGCGGTCGGCCATGGGCGGGTGCGTCGCGAACATCTTCGCGACGCCCGCGCCGCGGAACGGGTTGGCGATCATGACGTGCGAGACGTCGACCAGGTCGCGGTTCTGCGGCAGCGGAGCCCGCGCCGTCCCCTGCTCGAGCTTGCGCAGCGCGGACGCGAGCGCGAGCGGGTCGCCCGTGAGCTTGGCCCCGTCCTCGTCGGCGTCGTACTCGCGCGTCCGGGAGATCGCGAGCTGGATCACCATCGCCGCCACGGGCGCGAGGACCGCCATCGCGAGGGCCGCCAAGGGGTTGCCGCCCCGTTCGCGGTTGCCGCCGAAGATCAGCAGGAACTGGGCGAGCGACGTGATGACGCCGGCCATGGCGCTCGCCACTGACGACGTGAGGATGTCGCGGTTGTACACGTGCATGAGCTCGTGCCCCAGGACGCCGCGGAGCTCGCGCTCGTCGAGGAGGACCAGGATGCCCTCGGTGCAGCACACTGCGGCGTTCTTGGGGTTGCGGCCCGTCGCGAACGCGTTGGGGGCCTGCGTGGGCGAGACGTACAGCTTGGGCATGGGTTGGCGAGCGGCGGTCGAGAGCTCACGCACGATCCTGTACATCACGGGCTGCTCGAGCTCGCTCACGGGCCGCGCGTGCATGGCCCTGATCGCGATCTTGTCGGAGTTCCAGTAGCCGTACGCCGTGGTCACGAGACCGATCGCGACGAAGATCCACAACGTGCTGGCCGACCGTCCGAACACGGCCCACAGGCCCAGGATCACGACCCACATGATCCCGAAGAGCCCTGCGGTCTTCAGACCGTTGAAATGCTGATGACCCACGCTCAGCCCCTTCCGTCGAGCACAGGATGCCGTGGTGCGAGCATCCACCGGGAGAACGCTCGGCGCACGCGGGGGGTTCCCTCCGACCTCGCAGCAGCGGTGGTGCGCCGCCCTGCTGCCTCGCAGGTCATCCGGGGACGACGACGGCGCCCGGCCCGGGTGGGCGGGGCGCCGTCGAGGTGC
>NZ_JACSQQ010000022.1:54310-74045 GCF_014836555.1 Oerskovia rustica | reverse complement strand
GAGATGTCTCGTGGGGTGCAGGAGTCCGCGACGGGTGCTTCGGAGATCGCGGGCAACATCACCGGCATCGCGACCGCTGCGCAGGAGAGCGCGGCGACGATGCAGCGGATGAGCGTGGCGGTCGACGAGCTTGCCCAGGTCTCGGTCGAGCTGCGCACCCGCGTCGCCCAGTTCCGGATCTGAGCCCGCCGGTGAAGCACAAGGCGTCGACCGCGCGCCCGGCCGGGAGCCCTCCGGGGTCCTCGGCCGGGTGCACGGCCCTGCCCGCCGTCCCAGGAGGACTCGCGTGATCCGGGTGCTCGTCGTCGACGACTCGGTCGTCATCCGACGCCTCGTCACGCAGACCCTCGAGCGGGACCCAGAGATCACGGTCGTCGGCACCGCTGCCGACGGACGCCTCGCCCTCGCGAAGGTCGAGCAGCTCGAGCCCGACCTGATCACGCTCGACATCGAGATGCCCGTGCTCGACGGCATCGAGACGGTGCGCGCGCTGCGCGCCGCCGGCCGGCGCATGCCCGTCATCATGTTCTCGACGCTCACGGAGCGCGGAGCAGGGGCGACGCTCGACGCGCTCACGGCCGGGGCGACGGACTACGTGACGAAGCCCAGCGGCACGGGCTCGGTGCAGACCGCCCTCGAACGGGTAGGGCTCGAGCTCGTCCCCAAGATCAAGGCTCTCGTGCCAGGTGCCCGTCGACCGGCAGCGGCGGGGCCCGGCAGCGCGGTCGCGGCCGCCGTGCCGACCACGCGCAGGGCGGCGCCGCGACGCCCGGTCCGTGCCGTCGTCGTCGGCTCCTCGACCGGGGGGCCCGACGCGCTGCGCAGGGTCTTCTCGGCGATCCGTGAGCCGTTGCCCGTGCCGGTCCTCGTGGTCCAGCACATGCCGCCCGTGTTCACCCGCCAGCTCGCGGAACGGCTCGACCGTGAGGGGCCCACGACCGTGGTCGAGGCCGTCGGAGGAGAGATCCTCGCGCCTGGTCACGCCTACCTCGCGCCCGGCGGGCGTCACCTCGAGGTCGTGCGCCGGGGCTCCAGCCTGGCGACCGCCGTCACGGACGGCCCACCCGTCAACTTCACACGCCCCTCGGTCGACGTCCTGTTCCGGTCCGCGGTCCAGGTGCTGGGTGGCGACCTTCTCGCGCTCGTCCTGACGGGCATGGGCTCGGACGGGCGCGACGGCGCAGGAGCGGTCACCGGGGCCGGGGGACACGTCGTCGCCCAGGACGAGGCCTCGTCGGTCGTGTGGGGCATGCCGGGTGCCGTGGTCACGGCGGGCCACGCCCACCAGGTCCTTCCGCTCGACCACCTCGCCCGAGCCGTCGTCTCGGCGATCGAAGGAGCACACGCATGACCGTGTCCACCCAGTCGTTCTCGTTCGTGAGCGACCTGGTCCGCCGGCACAGCGCGATCCAGCTCGCCCCTGGCAAGGAGTATCTCGTCGAGTCGCGGCTCGGACCGTTGGCCCGGGAGAAGGGGCTCCACGGGACCGACGCCGTCGAGCAGTACGTGCAGAGGTACGTGCGCACCGGTTCGAGCGGCGAGATCGTGCGCGTGGTCGAGGCCATGACGACCAACGAGACGTCCTGGTTCCGTGACACCTCGCCGTTCACGGCCCTGCGACGCGTCGTGCTGCCGGCCCACGGCGACGGCGACCTGTCGATCTGGTCGGCAGCGTGCTCGACGGGCCAGGAGCCCTACAGCATCGCGATGGTCCTGGCCGAGCAGGGGCACCAGCGCTTCCGGATCCTCGCGACCGACATCAACGCGCAGGTGCTCGACCGTGCCCGTGGCGGCCGGTACAGCCAGCTCGAGGTCAACCGCGGGCTGCCCGCCCCGATGCTCGTCCGGCACTTCCGACGGGCCGGCGCGGAGTGGGAGGTCGACCCCGCGCTGCGCCGGAACCTGACGTTCGAGAAGCACAACCTGCTCACGCCGCCTCCGGGCGTCGGGACGTTCGACGTGGTCTTCCTGCGCAACGTCCTCATCTACTTCGACATGCCCACCAAGCAGTCGATCCTCGCCCGGCTCCGTAGCCGGGTGAGACCTGGCGGCTACCTGATCCTGGGTGCCGCCGAGACGACCGTCGGTGTCGATCCCGCGTGGGAACGCGTCGACGGCGCACACGGCTCCATCTACCGACTCCGAGGAGGCAGCGCATGAGAGCGCTGGTGATCGACGACTCGCGCGTGATGCGCCGCATCGTCGCGTCGACGTTGAAGGGTCTCGGCTTCGAGATCGCCGAGGCGGGGGACGGGCGCGCAGCGCTCGACCTGCTCGAGGCCGGTGAACGCTTCGACCTGGCGTGCGTCGACTGGAACATGCCCGTGATGGACGGCCTGGAGCTCGTCCAGGAGGTCCGCAAGCGCCGGGACTGGCGCGACCTCACGCTCATGATGGTCACGACCGAGTCCGAGCAGAACCAGATCGTGCGTGCCCTCGCGGCCGGGGCGCACGAGTACCTCATCAAGCCGTTCACCCCTGATGCGCTCGAGGCGAAGCTCGACATGCTCGGGCTGCTGCCGCAGAAGGAGCTCGCATGACCGACACCACCTCGACGCTCGCACAGAGCGTCGTCCCGATGGCGCAGGACCTGTTCACCGCGATGGTCGACGGCGAGCCGGGGTTGCTCCTGCCCATGGAGGCCCTGGAGGAGCCGATCACCGACCCGCTGTACGCCTGGGTCGACATCGTCGGACCGGCGGTCTCGCGCACGCTGGTCGTGACGGCCCGTGAGACCGCGGACCGTCTCGCCCGCTCGCTCCTGCTCAAGGAGGACGACGAGCCGGTGACGCTCGAGGACGTCCAGGACGCGCTCGGGGAGGTCGCGAACGTCGTCGGTGGGAACCTCAAGGCCATGATGCCCGAGGGGTCGTCGCTGACGCTGCCGGTCGTCGAGCACGCCGAGCCCTCGGCCTCCCGCCCGGCTGATCACGAGCAGGCGCTGCTCTGGTGGGGCGGCCCGATCCTCATCCAGCTGTGGACCTCGACGAACGGAGAAGACCTGTGAGAGTCCTCGTGGCGGACGACAGCCGCGTCATGCGACAGATCGTCCTGCGCACCCTGCGTCAGGCGGGCTTCGGCGACTGGGACGTCGTCCAGGCCGGTGACGGTGCCGAGGCGCTCGCCCTGACCCGCGCGGAGAAGCCCGACCTCGTCCTGTCGGACTGGAACATGCCCGAGATGAACGGGATCGACTTCCTGCGTGCGCTGCGCGCGGGCGGTTCGAGCGTCCCGTTCGGCTTCGTCACGTCGGAGGGCTCGCCGCAGATGCGCGAGCTCGCCGAGAGCGAGGGGGCGCTGTTCCTCATCGCCAAGCCCTTCGACGCCGGCACGTTCGAGTCGGCGTTGCGTCCGCACTTCCGCTGACCTCATCCACGCGCACCCCCAGCGCACCACCCACCGAGAGACCCCGGAGGACCCCACTCGTGACCACCACGCCCCTGCCCCAGCTCAAGGAGATCAAGGACCTGTACGCGGGCCTGGTCGGCCGTGCGTGCACGGCCGTGCCGGCCGGCCGGCTCATGACGCCCGAGACGAAGGGACTCGTCGTGGCCACCTACCTGAGCAACCGCGGCCAGGTCGAGGCCGTGGTCGCGGTCGACGTCCCCCTGGGCGCGTACCTCGGCGCGTCGATCGGCCTCATGCCGCCCGGACCGGCGAAGGACGCCGCGGCGGACGGGAGGCTCAGCGACGTGCTGCTCGAGAACGTCTCGGAGGTCCTCAACGTCACGGCCGGGCTCTTCAACACGCAGGATGCCCCGCACCTGGTGCTCGCCGACGTGTTCGACTCGACGCGGGCCGCCCTGCCGGGCACCGCCGTGTCGTTCCTGCGCAGCACGGGTCGTCGGCTCGACGCCGAGGTGGAGGTCGCGGGCTACGGCGGAGGAGCCTTCACGGTCGTCCTGCGGTAGTCCTCCACGGCACGACGCACGAAGGAAGGCCCCGCCGGTTCCCCGGACGGGCCTTCCTTCGTGCGTCGAGCACTGCGTCGAGCGGGCCTGCGTGGAGCAGCGCACCCGGTGCGGCGGGGGACGGTGGTCAGGCCGGGACGAGCTCTCGCCGCAGGTCCAGTCCCTGGCCGTCGAGGATCGTCTGGATCGCGGCACCGGTGTCCGGGTGTACCAGGACCGGGGCCATGAGGTTGACGCTCACGACCCCGGCGCGTGCGCTCGCGACCACGAGGACCACGGGGTCCTGGTCGGACGCTCCGATGAGCGCGAGGTCGCCCGCCGGGATCGCGGGGGCGTAGTCGGGCACCCAGCGGCCCGGGTCGACGACGAGGAGCTCGACGCCGGGGACGTCGAGAGCCGCGAGCGTGTAGACGCCTTCGGCCTGCTCGTCGAGCAGCTCGAAGCGGCGCGCGGTGAGGCCCGGGGGCGGGGTCACGAAGGTGATGGTGGTCATCGGAGATAGTCCATGAGAGTGGGCTGCAGGAGGTTGGACCCGATGCTCAGCGTCGCCTGGTAGGCGACCTGCTTGAGCTGGAGGTCGATCGCGATCTCGGCGATGTCGGCGTCCTCGATCCCGGCGCGCTGCGTCTTGAGCGCGAGCTGAGAGTCGGCGTTGGTGTCCGTGGCACGTTCGAGCTGGTTCTGCCGTGCACCGACGGTGGTGTGCTGGGTCAGGACGGCGGACAGCCGGGAGTCCACGGCTGCGAGGTGGCCCCGGACGTTCGTGCCCGTCCGCAGGTCGGCCACGACCGTGTCGAGGAGGGCGAAGACCGATCCCGCTCCGGTGCCGAAGACCGCGGCCCCGTCGATGTCGACCTGGACGGTCGAGTCGGCACCGATACGACGCTCGACGCTGCTGCCAGGGACACCGGTGAAGCTGTAGTCGTCACGGAACGCGACGCCCTCGTCGGACGTGCCGGCGAACACGTTGCGCCCCAGGTAGGTCGTGTTCGACTGGCGCAGCAGCTCGGAGCGGAGCTCGTCGAGCTCGACCGCGATGGCTTCGCGCGCGTCGGGCGACGCCGTGTCCGAGGCTCCCTGCATCACGAGGTCGCGCACGCGCTGGACGACGTCCGTGACGGACCCGAGCGCCGAGTCGAGCGTCGAGAGCCAGCCGTCGCCGTTCTCGATGTTGCGCTGGTACTGCTTCTCGGTCGCGAGCTGGTTGCGCACCGACAAGGCGTCGGCCGCCGCAGAAGGGTCGCTCGACGCGCGGACGAGCTTGCGTCCGGACGTGCCCTGCTCCTGGAGCTCGGCCATCCGGGCGAGGTTGGCCTGCATGCTTCGTGTGACGAACGAGGCCTGCATCTGGTTGGTGATGCGCACGGTTCTCCCCTAGGAGGCGGGTCGGGCGGGCGGGCCGGCGGGCCGACGCGGCGGACGGTTCGGGTGGGTCACAGGCCGACGCGGCCCGTGCGGTTGATGAGCTGGTCGAGCATCTCGTCGACCGCGGTGAGGACACGCGCGGCCCCCTGGTAGGCGTGCTGGTACTGGACGAGGTTCACGGTCTCCTCGTCGAGCGAGACGGCCGAGTTGGACAGCAGGTCGGAGAACGCCGCGGTGGACGCGATGGTCGCGAGCTTCGCGTCGTACGTCGCCGAGCTCGACTTCACGGCGATCGTCGCGACGTGTGCGGACCAGCCGGCGTCGGGACCGTCGGACGCGACGCCGAGTCGGGCGATCTTGTCCGCGACGGATCCGTCGAGCGCGCCGCCGCCGCCGCTCGCAGCGACCTGCGAGGGGTCGGTGACCGCGACCTTGATGCCCGACGCCGGGGGCTTGCCCGCGTCGAAGACGAAGAAGGGGCCTCCCGGCGCGCCCGTCGTCGTCTGGGCCGTCGTGTGGAGCGCGTTGACCTGGGCGGCGATCGTCGAGGCGAGGGTGTCGTAGCCCGCCGCGGCCTGGGCGTACACGCCACCGGACGAAGCGGGTGCCAGGGCGGACAGGTGCCCTGCGAGGTCTCCGCCCTCGAGGGCGACCTGCGCCCCGGCGCGGTGCGCCCACTCGAGGCGGACAGGGTCCGTGGTCACGCCGTCCATCGACTGCGAGCCCGCCAGCTTGACCGGGTTGGTCGTGGTGCCGTCGACGAGCAGGTTGCCGCCCAGCAGGACGCTGACCGTGCCGTCCGGGTTCATGCTGGCCTGGGCGCCGGCGACCTGTGCGAGCGAGGCCGTCACCTGGTTCCGGTGGTCCACGAGCTCGTTGGTCGAGACACCCTGGCCTGCGGCGTCGCGGATCTGTGCGTTGAGCGCCGCGACCTTGTCCGCCATCGCGTTGACCTCCGAGACGAGGGAGGTCGCGCTCGTGCGGGACTGCTGCCACTGCCCGGCGACCTCGGCGCGCCCCGCGACGAGCCGGTCGACGATGCCCACCGCGCGCTCGATGACCACGCGCGCCTGGGCCTCCTTGCCGGGGGCGTTCGCGACGTCCTGCCAACCGCTCCAGAACGACTGCAGGGTCGCGGACATCCCCGTGTCCGAGGGCTCGCCGTGGATGTCCTCGACCGCGTTGAAGGCCGTGGCGCGCACCACGGAGTACCCCTCGTTCGACGCGGTCTGCCGCACGCGGGACTCGAGGAAGAGGTTCCCGAGCCGGGCGACGCCGTCGATGCTCACGCCCTGGCCGTTGCGCACGGGCTGGGCGAAGCGCGCCAGGCCCATCTCGGCCAGCGGGGAGACGGACGACTGCTGGATGCGCTGACGCGTGTAGCCGTTGGTGTTGAGGTTGGCCACGTTCTGACCGGTCACGTCGATACCGGCCTGGGCGGCGTTCAGGCCCTGGCGGGCGGTGTTGAGGATGGCGAACGAGCTCATGGGCGCGGTTCCTTACAGGATCGTGTCGAAGAGGCGGGCGACGGCGGACTGCGCCGTGGCGGCGCCGGTCGCGTCGTAGGTCCGCGCCTCACCGCCGAGCGTCGCGAGGGTCTCCTGCGTCGAGCGTGAGGCGTGGTTGACGATCTGGGTGTTGGTGTCCCGGACCGTCTTGATGCGCACCGTCAGCTCGGTCAGGCCGGCGAGGTGCCCCTCGAAGATCTCGCGCCACGGTCCGGTGCTCTGCGCGGCCGCCGCGATCTCACGCAGCGTCGCGTCGGGGGACAGCCCCCAGGACGAGGCGACCGTCTCGGAGGCGACGGTGCGCACGAGGGTCGCCTCGCGCACCTTCTCCATGACGGTCTCGACCTCACGGTTGGCGTGCGCGAGCCAGCGGGTGCGGCCGGCCGTGAGGAGCAGCTGCTCCTCCTCGAGCTTGAAGAGCAGCATCTCCAGCAGCTCACGCTCTCGCCACAACAGGGTCGACAGCTCCTGAGGGCCCAATGCGGCTCTCCCTTACGTGCGGCGTGGTCGGTCGGGACGGCGGGCCGCGAGGCCCGCTCGGAGACCACTGTCGGTCGCTGCGGCGCGGATGTGGCGACTGATCGTCGACCGATCCGCATGGGAGTCCTTGACGCGGTCGCCACCGCGTACCTCGCAGCGTCCTCCCCGGTGCCCTCTCGGGGCGGTGCGACGCAGGGTGCCCAGCAGATGCCCAGCAGAAAGGTGCTTCGGCGTGAACCTCTCCGAGCGCAATGCTCTCGTCGTCGACAACCTTGCCCTCGTCGGCTTCCTCGTGTCCGACCTGTGCGCCCGAGCGGACCACCTCTCGCGGGAGGACCTCGCGTCGGTGGGGGCGATCGCGCTGACGACGGCCGCGACGGCGTACGACCCGGCCCGCGGGGTGCCCTTCGGTGCGTACGCCCGACGCCGCATCGTCGGTGCCCTCTCGGACGAGCTGCGGTCCCAGGACTGGGCGCCCCGGTCGGCGCGCAAGCGGATCAAGGAGCTCACCGCAGTCGAGGCCGCGCTGACGGCGTCGTTGGGCCGGGAGCCGACCGACGTCCAGGTCGCCGAGGCCATGGGCGTCGTGGTCGCGGACGTCCGGGCGATCCGCGACGACGCCGGCCGCTCGATCGTCGCGGTCGACGACACGATGTACGAGCACGTGGTCCTCGATGCGCCGAGCCCCGAGGAGCAGGTGCTCGCGACCGAGGAGCGGCACGTCGTGCGCGAGGCCGTCGCGGCCCTGCCCGAGCAGCTGCGGTACATCGTGGAGGAGGTCTACTTCGCAGGCCGCACCGTCGGCGCTCTCGCCGAGGAGCTCGGCATCGGGCACTCGACGGTCTCGCACGCGAGGATCGAGGCGGTCCGCCTGCTGCGTGAGGGGCTCGAGGCGCACTACTCCGACCGGGAGTCGCGGGGCTCGACGGCGCCGCTGTCCGCGCGGCGTCGTGAGTACCTGGCCGACGTGGGGGACAGGGTCGCGGGTGGCGCGACCCGCCGTGCCGCCTGGTCGACCCCCGCGGCCTCCTGACCTCAGGGTCGCCGGGCGCCGGCCCGCGACCAGATCTCACCCGCTCGGTGCCAGACGACGACGTGATCCGTGCCGACAGTCGTGGTCGACCGGCCCATGGATGGGCTGGGGGACCATTCTTCTCGCCCGTCTCACGGAGGACTCATCATGGGCTTCAGCGTCAACACGAACGTCTCTGCACTGAACACGTTCCGTAACCTGACGAACACGCAGAACAGCCAGAGCAAGTCGCTCGAGAAGCTGTCGTCGGGTCTTCGTATCAACCGTGCGGCCGACGACGCCGCGGGTCTGTCGATCGCGGAGGGCCTCAAGGCTCAGGTCAACGGCTACTCGGTCGCTGCTCGTAACGCGCAGGACGGCATCAGCGTCGTGCAGGCTGCTGAAGGTGCGCTGGGCGAGTCCCAGTCGATCCTGCAGCGTATGCGTGACCTCGCGGTCCAGGCGTCCTCGGACACGAACAACGCCGACGCCCGCACGGCGATCAAGTCCGAGCTCGACGAGCTCGCGAACGAGCTCACCCGCGTCGTGCAGTCGACGAACTTCAACGGCATCAACCTGCTCACCGCCGCGGCGACGGACCTCACGGTCCAGGTCGGCGCGGAGGGTGCCGGCAGCGGCAACACCATCACCATCGCCCTCGCGGCGAACGACCTCGAGACCATCATCGGGGCCGGGATCTCCGCCGCCGGTGGTGGGTCGTCGCTGACGGTCGCCACGGCGGCGAACGGTCAGGCCGCGATCGAGACGATCGACACGGCGCTCAAGGCTGTGTCGACGGCTCGTTCGAACTTCGGTGCGACGCAGAACCGTCTGGAGTACGCGATCTCCAACATCAACGTCGCCGCGGAGAACCTGACCTCGGCGGAGTCGCGCATCCGCGACGTCGACATGGCCAAGGAGATGATGAACTACTCGCGCACCAACATCCTGTCCCAGGCCGGTACCGCGATGCTGGCCCAGGCCAACCAGTCCAACGCCGGAGTCCTGCAGCTCCTCGGCTGAGACTGACAGCCACCCGACGGGCGGCGGCGTCCGCACAGGTCGCCGCCCGTCGGGTGCTCTTCCCTCACCGACCTGACCCTGGCTGACCCAGCCGACCCAACGTCCTGGAGGCATTTCCCGTGGGCATCACTCTCTCCGGTCTCACGTCGAGCGGGCTCGACGTCAAGGCGCTGGTGGCGGACCTCATGAAGGTCGAATCGATCCCCCAGCTCAACCTCCAGGCCAAGGTCAAGCTCCAGCGCACGGAGATCACCGCGCTCCAGGACCTCAACACGCGCATCGCCGCGCTCGCGAAGTCTGCCAAGGACCTCACGTCCCCCAATGCCCTCGCCCAGTTCAAGGCGACGAGCTCGTCGGACGCCGTCGCGGTGACGGCCAAGCCGGCGGCCGGCGCGGGCACGATCGACCTCGTCGTCGACTCCGTCGCCGCGGGCCAGAAGTCCGTGACCGGGGCCATGAGCACGGCCCCCGGCACGAAGTTTACGATCACCGACGCCAAGGGCGCGCACACCGAGGTCACGGCGGCCTCGTCCTCCCTCGACGACGTCGTCGCGGCCCTCAACGGGTCGGACACGGGCGTCCGGGCCGTCAAGGTGTCCGCAGGCACCGACCCCGGTACGGGCGAGAAGCTCTTCCGCCTCCAGCTCACGTCGACCGAGACCGGTGCCGAGAACGCGTTCTCGTTCCACGCCGGCACTGCGGCCGAGGTGGACGGCGGCACCGCGACCAACCTCCTCACGGCCCCGGGGGCCGCGACCGTGACCGCCGCCGCCGACTCGAAGGTGCGCCTGTGGGCAGGGACGCCCGCCGAGCAGACCGTGACGTCGTCCACGGCGGTCTTCACCGACCTGCTCCCGGGCGTGGACGTCACGGTCGCCAAGGCCTCCGCCAACCCGGTGACCATCACGGTCAACGAGGACACCGAGGCGCGGACCGCCACGGTCAAGGGCTTCGTCGACTCGGTCCAGTCGATCCTGTCCCGCATGGCCGCGCTGACCAAGGTCACGATCGCGGCCGACGGATCGACGTCGGGCGCGACGCTGGCCGGCGAGTCCGTCGTGCGCAACGCGCGCCAGACGCTGACCGACGCCGCGTCCTACCCGATCGACGGCGAGTCGCTGTCCGCGATCGGCATCGAGATCACGCGCACCGGCGAGGTCGTGTTCAACGCCGAGAAGCTCGACGCAGCCCTGGCGGCGGACCCGAACAAGGTCACGGCCACGTTCAACAAGGTCGCGGCCCGTGTCCAGGAGGCCGCCGAGTCGCTGTCGGACAAGTACGACGGCCAGCTGACCACCTCGATCCAGAACCGTGAGACCAACGCGAAGCGGATGGACGAGCAGATCGTCCGGTGGGACACCCGGCTCGAGCAGCGCTACAACCGGCTCAGCGCGCAGTTCACCTCGATGGAGGTGCAGCTCGCGAAGCTCGACTCCCAGCAGCAGTGGCTCACAGGACAGCTCAACGCCCTGAACCCGTCCAAGCGCTGACCCTCCCGCGAAGGAAACCCCGTGACCAACCTCGCCCAGAGCGCCTACGGGCGCGACGCCATCCTCACCGCGTCGCCGGCGCGTCTGCTGACCATGCTCTACGACCGGCTGGTGCTCGACCTGCGCCGGGCCGAGGTCGCGCAGGGCGAGGAGCGCTGGACGGCCGCCTCCGAGCAGCTCCTGCACGCGCAGGCGATCGTCGCGGAGCTCATGGGCTCGCTCGACACCTCCGTCTGGGACGGCGGCGAGGACCTCCTCGCCGTGTACGTCTACGTGCACGAGGCGCTGGTCGCGGCGAACGTCCACCGGGACATCGCGCGCACGCACGAGGTGCTCGAGCTCGTCCTGCCGCTGCAGGAGACGTGGCGCCAGGCCGCCGAGGTGCTCCCTGCGGGGCACGACAGCACCTCGTCCGTCCGCACGGGCGGTGTGTCCGGTGTCGCCTGACTCGCAGCTCGTGACAGCCCGGCCCGGGACGGCGGCGCCGGCAGCGTGGGAGCTCCAGGAGCCCTCGCGGGTGCAGGGCTCGCCGGCCCTCGCGGACGCGTCCGAACCGTCGGTCGCTCCGGAGCCGGACGCCGCCCTCGACCGTCACCGAGCCCTCGACCCGCAGGGTGCCACCGACGCTGTCGCGGACCCGCACGCCGCCTGGTCCCGTGTCCTGGACGACCTCGCCGCGATGTCGGCGGGGGCTGGTCCCGACGCCGGCGCCGAGGTGATGGACAGGCTCGTCCGCTGGACCCCGCCGACCGACCTGGGGCGCCTGCCGGCGAGCCTGGTGGACCGCGCGCTCGAGGTCCTGGCGGGCCATGCGCACATCGTCGACCACCTGCACGACGCCGTCGCGGAGAACCGTCGGCACGCGCGGGCGCTGTCCGCCGTGCCGACCGTGCACGACGCGCCGGTCGCCGCCTACCTCGACGTCGAGGCCTGACCCGCTCCGTTCCGCGCGCGCCTGGCGGCGCCGCGCACGCCCCTCGCGGCGGACGACGGCTGACTCCCCGCAGCCCTGCATAGGGCTCGAAGTGACACGACGACGCATCCCTTCGCCCCCGACCCGGGGCAGGGCACGCGACGCACGACGGCCGCCCTGCGGCCGAGAGATCACGGTGAGCACGGACGACTCACCCCGTAGGCCATGGGACGGCCGACACCTCCGACGTGGGGATACCGCGATCGTGTTCGACTCCGTCACCTCCTTGGCGCTCCAGAGCGCGCTCGACGGGCTCTCCGCCCGTCAGCGTGTGATCGCGGAGAACGTCGCCAACATCAACACCCCCGGGTACACCGCGAAGCGGGTCCAGTTCGAGCAGGCGCTGGCCTCCTCCGTCGCCTCGGGCGAGGGGCGCGTCGCGTTCAGCGTGTCGCGCTCGCTCGAACCCACCCAGCTCAACGGCTCGAACGTCAACCTCGACACCGAGACGCTCTCCAACATCGACACCGTGCTGCGCTACCAGTTCGCGACGCAGGCTGTCGGCGGCGAGGCGGCCTCGCTGCGCGCGGCGATGAGGACGAGCTGAGATGACGTTCGACGCGATCGGCATCGCCAGCACCGGCCTGACCGTGCACCGCAAGTGGCTCGACGCGGTCGCCGACAACCTCTCCAACGTGAACACCGTGACGTCGACCGACGACGCCGCGTTCCGCGCCCGCTACGTGACCGTGCAGGAGGGTGGCAACGACACCCCCGGCGCGTTCGTCGCGGGCGCCGCCTGGGGCAGCGAGGAAGGGCGCGTCACGTACGAGCCGGACCACCCGCTCGCCGACGAGGACGGGTACGTGCGCTACCCGGACATCGACATGTCCGAGCAGATGGGCAGCCTCATCCTGGCCCAGCGCGGGTACCAGGCGAACGCGGCGGTCGTCGACCGGGCCAAGACGGCCTACGAAGCAGCCCTCCAGATCGGGAAGTGAGCCCCATGCCTGTGTCTCCTATCGAGCCCACGACCGCGACCGGCTACCTGTCGGGTGCCGAGGCTGCGTCGGCCCTGTCGGGCCTGTCGCCCTCCGCCGCCACCGCGTCCACGGGGCAGGTGGGCGCGAGCGCGTTCGCCGAGGTCCTCGGTGGCGCGGTCGACAACACCCAGCAGCTGCAGGCCGCCTCCAACGAGCTGACGATCGCCGCGGTGTCGGGCGACCTGGCCGACATCCACCAGGCGACGATCGCCTCGACGCGTGCCGCTACCACCCTCGAGCTCGTCGCCACCGTGCGCAACAAGGCGGTCGACGCGTTCAACGAGATCATGAGGATGCAGGCCTGACATGCCGGAGAAGATCAAGTCGTCGTTCGGGCGCGCGTTCGGCGCCGTCCGCGACTTCACGATCGCGCAGCGCACGCTCGCGGTCCTCGCCCTCGCGATCCTCGTGGTCGCCGTGGTCGGTCTCGTGTCCTGGGTGTCGCGCCCCAGCTTCACGCCCCTGTACTCGGGCATGTCGAGCGCGGACGCCTCGGCGATCGTGGACCAGCTCAGGTCGCAGGGCGTCCCCTACCAGCTGACCGACGGCGGAGCGACGGTGCTCGTGCCCGAGGAGCAGGTCTACGAGCAGCGGCTCGCCGCCGCCGCGGCGGGGCTGCCGGCCGACGAGTCGACCGGCGGGTACTCGCTGCTCGACGAGATGGGCGTGACGTCGAGCGAGTTCCAGCAGGACGTGACGTACAAGCGTGCGCTCGAGGGCGAGCTGGCGCGCACGATCGGCGCCATGGACAACGTCTCGACCGCGACCGTGCAGCTCGCCATCCCGGAGGCCACGGTCTTCGCCGCGGAAAAGGGCACCCCGACAGCGTCGGTGTTCGTCGCCCCGGCTCGCGGCAAGTCGCTGGCACCGGAGCAGGTCGAGGCCATGGTGCACCTGGTGTCGGCCTCGATCGACGGCATGTCGCCCACCGACGTCGCCGTCGTGGACCAGAGCGGCGCCGTCCTCTCGGAGGTCGGCGTGGGCACCCGGTCGTCCGGCAAGCAGAGCTCGGAGTACGAGGAGCGCACGGCCCGGGCGGTGCAGGCCATGCTCGACCGTGTCGTCGGTGCGGGGAACTCCACCGTCGCGGTGACGGCCGAGATGGACGTGTCGAGCTCGGAGCGTCTCGAGGAGAAGTTCACCGCTCCCGAGAACGGACCGGTGCTCAACGAGTCGACCACGACCGAGGAGTACTCCGGCACCGGCGGAGGCGGGGCAGGCGTGCTGGGGCCGGACAACATCGCGGTCCCGAACGGCGGGAGCGGAGACAGCACCTACACGTCCCAGGACGCGACGCGCAACAACGCGGTCGACAAGACCACGGAGACGACGACGCGGCCCGCAGGCGCCCTGACCCGTCAGACGGTGTCGGTCGCGCTCAACGCCGACGCGGCCGGCGCGGGCAACACCGCGGCGATCACGAGCCTCGTGGCGGCCGCGGCCGGCATCAACCCGGACCGCGGGGACGTGGTCGAGGTCGAGCGGCTCGTGTTCGACACGGGGGCTGCCGACGCCGCCCAGGCCGCGCTCGCCGCTGCCGAGGCAGCGGCCGCCGCCGAGAAGCAGGGCCAGATGCTGCGGACCGGAGCGGTCGTCGCGGGCATCCTGCTGCTCCTCGTCCTGGGCCTCGTGGTCTGGTCGCGGGCCCGTCGCCGCCGTGAGCGTCGCGAGACGGTCGACATCGCCGACCTCGAGCTGCGCCCCGTGGGCGACGGTCTCGACGAGTTCGGGCCGATGCACGGTGGCCGGGACGACGGTGACGGGCTGCTGGAGCCGGTGCCTACGCGCCCGGAGATCCAGCCGCCGACGCCCCGCTTCTCGAGCCTGGACCAGCGTCGGGCCGAGGTGGACGCGCTCGCCGGGGCCGACCCGGACAAGACGGCCGAGTACCTGCGGGTGCTCCTCGCCGAGGACAGGGCGGTGCGGCGATGACCGTCACGACGAACGCGCCCGGTACCGGCGTGCAGGACGCACCGACGGGTACCCCGGGTGCCCCCGCGGCGAGCGTCACGCAGACGATCACGATCGACGCCCCCGACTCCGGGGAGTCACGCCTCCCGGTCGAGACCCTGCGCCGGATCGCCGGCATGTCCGGTGTCCAGAAGGTCGCGCTCGTGCTCATGCAGATGAGCCAGGACCGCGCCGCCACGGTCATGTCGCTGTTCTCCGAGGAGGAGACGGGCGAGGTCGCCGCGGAGATCATGCGGACGCAGGTCGTCGACCCGGACCTCGCGGTCGCGGCCCTCGACGAGTTCTACGACATGGCGCTGTCCGGCAGCCCTCGTCCCCGAGGCGGCAAGGACCTCGCGGTCGGCCTGCTCGAGGCGTCGCTGGGGGTCGACAAGGCCGCCGACGTCGTCGAGCGCCTCGTGGCGAGCATGCAGGGCAAGGCCTTCGAGTACCTCGACGGGACCGAGCCGGGTCAGATCATCTCGCTGCTCGACGGTGAGCACCCGCAGACCGTGGCCCTCGTGCTCGCGCACCTGAGCGCGACGGTCGCGTCGTCGGTGCTGGCCAACCTGGCCGACGAGTACCGCACCGACGTGGCCCAGGCGCTGGCCACGATGGGTACGGCGTCGCCCGAGGCGGTCAAGCTCGTCTCGGACCAGTTCCGTGCCCGCATGGGGGCGAGCATCGCGCCGCGTCAGCCGGTCGAGATCATCGGCGGGGTCCAGCCGCTCGTCGACATCATCAACCGCTCGGACGTCGCGACCGAGAAGGCTCTCCTCGAGGGCCTCGAGGCGCGCGACCCGGCGCTGGCGGACGAGGTCCGCTCGCGCATGCTGACGTTCGAGGACATCGCCTCGTTCGAGGCGCGCGACGTCCAGATCATCCTGCGCGGTGTGGAGATGGCGGTGCTCGCGCTCGCGATGAAGGGGACGACCGCACGGGTCGTCGAGGCCGTCACGACCAACATCTCGGCGCGCAACCGCACGCTCCTCGACGAGGAGATCGCGGGCCTGGGGGGCGTGCGCGTGAGCCAGGTCGAGGAGGCGCGGGCCGAGATCGTCCGCATCGTCCGGGACCTCGAGGCCGACGAGAAGATCACGATCCACCGCACGGACGGGGACGAGCTTGTCTACTGAGTCGGCGTTCGTCCCGAGCGCGGTGCCGGTGCTGCACAGCTCGCGGGTCCAGGAGGTCGAGGCGGCCGCGTCCGCCCGTGGCTACGCCGCGGGGTACGCCGCGGGTGCCCGCGCCGCCCAGGAGGGCATGGACCGGCTGCGGGCCTCCCTCGAGGAGGAGCACGCGCGCCGCGCCGCCGAGCAGGTCGAGAGCATCCGGCGCACGGTCACGCTGCTGCACGAGGCGGCCCGTGCGCTCGCCGAGCGCACGGTCCCGGTCGTCGAGGCCGCGCAGGACGCCACGTTGCGCGGTGCGCTGGGGCTCGCCGAGGCGATCGTCGGTGTGCAGCTCACGGACCGCTCCCAGGCCGCGCACGCCGCGCTCGCCCGGGTGACGTCGAACGCCGAGGCTGCGGTCGTCGAGGTGCGCCTGCACCCCGACGACGTGCGCCTGCTCACCGAGGCCGGGGTCAGGGAGCCCGTGCTCGTGCCGGACGCGACGCTGCGCCGGGGCGACGCCGTGGCGGACCTCGAGCACGGCTTCCTCGACGCCCGCGTCGGGGCGGCGGTCGAGCGGGCCAGGACCGAGCTCGCGGAGCTCGTCGAGGTCGCGGAGCTCCCGGGCACGACGGGGCTCGACGAGGTCGCCGAGCGTCGCAGCTCGGGGCGTCCCGGGGTCGGGAGGGCGGGGGCATGACGGCGGTCGACGTGATGGACAGGGCGACCGCCCGTCCGCTCTCCGGTCCGGCGCCCTGGCGTCCGGCCGCGCTCGACGACCTGGCCGCCGCCGCCCGCCCCGAGCGGGTCGGTGTCGTGTCCTCGGCCGTCGGCCTGAGCGTCGAGGTCGCGGGACTGCGGTGCGCCCTGGGGGACCTGGTCCACATCGGGGAGGCGCCCCACGGCGTCGCGGCCGAGGTCGTGGCGACGTCGGAGGGGCTGGCCCGGTGCATGCCGCTCGGCAGGCTCACGGGGGTCGGCGCCGGTGCGCCCGTGCGCACGAGCGGCACGGGCATCCTCGTCCCCACGGGGCGGGGACTGTTCGGCCGCGTGATCGACGCGCTGGGGCGACCGGTCGACGGCCTGGGCCCGATCGTCAGCGACGTGCGGGTCCCGGTCGACAACGAGGCGCCCTCGGCCATGGACCGCGCCCGCATCGACACGCCGCTCCAGACGGGCGTGCGCGTGCTCGACTCGCTCGTGACCCTCGGCCGTGGGCAGCGCATCGGCCTGTTCGCGGGCTCGGGTGTGGGCAAGTCGTCGCTGCTGTCGATGGTGGCGCGCGGGACCGACGCCGAGGTGTCGGTCATCGCCCTCGTCGGCGAGCGTGGTCGTGAGGTCCGCGAGTTCCTCGAGGACGACCTGGGGCCCGAGGGCCTGGCGCGGTCGGTCGTGGTCGTCGCGACGTCGGACGAGCCGGCCATGATGCGTCGTCGGGCCGCGTTCACGGCGACCCGGATCGCGGAGGCCTTCCGGGACGAGGGCGCCCACGTGGTGCTCATGATGGACTCGCTGACGCGCGTGTCCATGGCCCAGCGCGAGATCGGTCTGTCGGTCGGGGAGCCCCCGGCCACGCGCGGGTACCCGCCGTCGACCTTCTCCCTCATGGCGAACCTGCTCGAGCGGGCGGGCACGGGCGTGCGCGGGTCCGTGACGGGGATCTACACGGTCCTGGTCGACGGCGACGACCACAACGAGCCGATCGCCGACCAGGCGCGCTCGATCCTCGACGGGCACGTGGTGCTCGACCGGGCCATCGCGGTCTCGGGCCACTACCCGGCCGTGGACCCGCTCGGGTCGATCTCGCGGGTCGCGTCACGCGTGACGACCCCCGAGCAGCGGTCGCTCGCGCTGACCCTGCGCAAGGTCCTCGCGGCGCGCCGCAAGGCGCAGGACATCCTCGACATCGGGGCGTACAAGAAGGGCACCGACCAGCTCGTGGACGCCGCGATCACGCACGAGCGCGCGATCGACGCCTTTCTCCAGCAAGCCATGACGGACGGCACACCGGCCGAGGAGACGTGGTCGCGCCTCGCGCGACTGACCGAGGCCCTGATCGACGGGGAGGCGTGATGAGCACGAAGTTCCGGCTCGCGGGGGTGCTGCGGCTGCGGCGGCTCGAGGAGGACACGGCCAAGGCGCGTCTCGCGAGCGCCCACGCGGACCTCGCGCAGACCGTCGAGGAGGCGGGCGGGCTCTCGGCGTACCTCGAGTCGTCGCCCGACCGCGCCACGACAGGTGCTTCGCTCGCCGCGATCGCGGCGTCGCGAGCCGCCACGAGCGCGCTCTTCGCAGCCCTCGAGGCCGAGGCGCGCCGCAAGTCGGCCGAGGTCGACGCGGCGTTCAGCGGGCTCCAGGGAGCGCGGACGGCGCGCCTCGGGCTCGAGAAGCTCGAGGACCGTCACGACGAGGACGTCGCACGCGCCGAGGGGCGCGCCGAGCAGGTCACGCTCGACGAGGTCGCCTCGTCGACGTGGCGACCGACCACCGGAAGGACCACCGGACCATGAGCATGACCCAGGCCCTGACCCGCGTCGGGGAGATCCGCACCGAGATCTCGGCCCTCCAGGACCCGACGGCTGCGCGCGGCGCGTCGTCGACGGGCACGACGGGCACGTCCTCGGGTACCGGCGCGGCGAGCGCGACCGACTTCGCGTCGGTGCTCGCGGCGGTCGGCGCCGGGGACGCGAAGGGGTCGTCGGACCTGTTCGGCAGCCTGCTGTCGTCGCTGACCGGCACCAGCACGGGGACCGGAGCCGGCACCGGCGCCTCTCCGGGGTCGCTCGATCTCGCGGGTCTGTTCTCCTCGCTCGCGGCCGGTGCGACGTCGGCCGGCAGCGCGACCTCCGCGGGCGCGGCGGCCGCCGCGACGCCGTCGGCAGCGGCCACGAACGGCGCCACGTCCGGTGCCGCGGGCAAGGCCGGGGCGATCCTCGACACGGCCAAGCAGTACCTGGGCGTGCCCTACGTCTGGGGCGGCGAGAGCCTGGCCGAGGGTGGTCTCGACTGCTCGGGTCTCGTCCAGCTCGTGTTCGGCGCGCACGGTGTCGACCTCCCGCGGGTCGCGAAGGACCAGATGCGTCAGGGCACCGAGGTCGCCTCGCTCGCGCAGGCGCAGCCCGGTGACCTCATCGTCCAGCGAGGTGGCAAGCACATCGGCATCTACCTGGGCGACGGGCAGATGATCCACGCGCCCAAGCCCGGCCGGACGGTCGAGATCACGCCGGTCACGGACGCCTCCGTGACCACGATCCGC
Source organism: Oerskovia rustica (assembly GCF_014836555.1). Taxonomy (GTDB): domain Bacteria; phylum Actinomycetota; class Actinomycetes; order Actinomycetales; family Cellulomonadaceae; genus Oerskovia; species Oerskovia rustica. The sequence goes on along the minus strand of NZ_JACSQQ010000022.1, from coordinate 54,982 downwards.
CGCGTGCTGGGCTGAGGGGCGCCGTCATGACCGCTGTCACGTCGTCGCTCGCGAGCATCCTCGCCCCTCCTGCCACGCCCGGCCCGCGCCGCGGCGCGGGGGACTCCTCGGACGCGTTCGGCCGGTCGCTCGCCGCGGCGTCGGACGAGGCCGCCGGGCAGGCAGGCACGCCGTCGCCCGGCGAGGGGCCGGGCGTCGTGGGCACCCTGCCCGACGGCGCCGCTCACCCGGGGAGCGTCGGTGCACCTGGCGTCCCGGGCAGCCAGGCAAGCTCCGGAGCGTTCGTCGAGGGGATCGTGCCCGGTGAGGGCGGGACGGGTACGGCCTCCGACGGTGTCCTCGGCAGCGAGGACACCGACGAGACCGACGGTGCCGGCGAGGGGACGGGCGTCGAGGGGGCTGTCGTGGTCGACGGGCAGCTGCCGGCTGCGCTTGCCGTGGTCCCGCCGTCCGCGCCGCCCGGCTCGGCCGTGCTCCCGGAACCCGTCGGTCTGCCGGGGACCGCAGGTGCCGTCGCCGACACCGGTACTGCGACCGGAGTCGTCGGGCCGTCCTCTGCCGGACCGGAAGAGCAGGCCACCGGGCCCGTGCCACCGGCAGGCAGCGCGGCGCCGACCGCCGGGGAGCCTGGGGCGTCCGTCGGGCCGGCCGCCGCGGGGGGCGCCGGCCCGC
>NZ_JACSQQ010000022.1:33534-54300 GCF_014836555.1 Oerskovia rustica | reverse complement strand
GTGGCCGCCCCGGCGGTCACCACGCCGCCCGTCGCGGCTCCTGCACGTGTCCCGGCGGACGCCGGGACGACGACCGAGATCGCCGCCGAGCCGACGGCGGCGCCCGTGCAGGTCGTCCCCGCGCCCGTGCCCGTGGTCCAGGCCCCGGTGAGCGCCGCCGTCGGGCAGGTCGCCCCCGCCCCTGCCACGCCCCAGGCGGCGCCCACGCTCCACGCCCAGGTCTCCGGCCCCGTGTTCCAGCTCCTCGACGCGGGCGACGGCGACCACGTCCTCACGCTCTCGGTGACCCCCGACAACCTGGGGCCCGTGACCGTCCGGGCGCACATCGCGGGCGGCGAGCTGCGGATCGAGCTCTTCGCCCCGCACGACGCGGGCCGTGAGGCCCTGCGCGCTCTCGCGGCCGAGCTCCGCCGCGACCTCGCAGGCATCGCGCCGACGGCGTCGCTGTCGGTCTCGGACGCGAAGGAGGCTCCGGCGCAGGGGACCGGCCACCAGGCCGGGGCCGGCCACGGCACCGCGGGCGACGGAGGGGCCGGGAACGGTGCCACCGGTCGCCCGGGCGAAGGGCACCCGTGGCAGTCCCGACCTGGCGCACGGACCGGCGTCCCCGGGGCGACCACCGACCAGACCATCCAGCCGACAGTGGACGACACGACGCCGGGTGCCGCCCGGCGCCTCGACGTCCTCGTCTGAGAGAGGAACGACGTGCCGGTCACCCCCGTCACCGGGCCCGTCTCCGCCCCCGTGGAGACCGCCCCGCGCACGCAGAACGCGCGCGCCCCCAAGCAGGAGTACGACAGCGAGCTGTTCCTCGGGCTGCTCGTGACCCAGCTCCGCAACCAGGACCCGTCCAGCTCCATGGAGACCAGCGAGATCGTCGCCCAGACGACGTCGCTGGCCATGATGGAGTCCCTCAGCGCCATGCGGACCCTCGTCGAGGACTCCGCGGTGCGACAGCAGGAGGCGTTCGCGCTGCAGATGCGCGACGCGGCCGCCACCCTGCTCGGCAAGGAGGTGTCCTACCTCGACGCGGACGGCGTCGAGCACACGGGCATCGCCACTGCGGTGTCCTACAAGGACGCCGTCCCCACGGTGACGATCGGCGACAAGAGCATCGCGCTCGACAAGGTCTCGGGCGTCACCGGCACGGTCAGCACGGATGCCACCGAACCCCCACCCGCCACGGACGGCGCAACCGACAGCCAGGCCGGCGCAGCCGCCTGACCCGAAAGGACTCTCGTGCTCCGTTCTCTCAACACCGGAATCTCCGGTCTGCGCGCCCACCAGACCATGCTGGACGTGACGGGCAACAACATCGCCAACGTCAACACGACCGGCTTCAAGTCCTCGCGCACCCAGTTCCAGGACACCCTCTCGCAGCTCGTCGCCGCAGGTGTCGCCCCTGACCAGCAGGTCGGTGGATCCAACCCCGCACAGATCGGCCTCGGCGTCACGACCGCGGCGATCACGACGCAGTTCACGCAGGGCGCGTCGCAGGCCACGGGCGTCGCGACCGACCTCATGATCGACGGCGACGGGTTCTTCGTCGTCGAGAGCGGCGGCCAGCAGCTCTACACCCGCAACGGGGCGTTCGACTTCGACGCGAGCGGCCGCCTGGTCAACGCCGACGGCGCGTTCGTCCGCGGCTGGACCGCGGTCAACGGGGTCGTCAACACGAGCGGCCCCCTCGGCCGCCTCACGATCCCCGTGGGCGACGTCGCCCCGCCCGAGGCCACGACGAGCGTCACGCTCGGCGGCAACCTGCCCGCCGACGCGAAGGACGGCACCAAGGTCGTGCGCGACATCGAGATCTTCGACGAGCTCGGCACCTCGACCAAGCTGTCGCTCGAGTTCACCGCGACCGGCGGGACGTGGTCGGTGAGCGCGCTCGACGCCGCGACGGGCACGGTCATCGGGGGTCCGCAGGACCTGACCTTCACCGACGGCGCCCTCACGACCGGCGGATCGCTCACGGTCGCGGGCGTGGCCATCGACCTCAGCACCGTCACGTCCTACGCGGGCCTGTCGAACGTCGCGGTCTCGGCCAAGGACGGTGCGGCGGCGGGTTCGCTCAAGTCGTACTCGGTCTCCGGCAACGGGTCCATCATCGGCACCTACTCGAACGGCAAGACGGCCGTCCTCGGGCAGGTGGCGCTCGCGTCCTTCACCAACATGGGCGGCCTCGAGAAGGCGGGCGGCTCGACCTACGCGGCCACGCAGTACTCGGGCGAGGTCATCGTGGGCGGCGCGGGCGACCAGGGCATGGGCAAGATCACTGCCGGCTACCTCGAGATGTCGAACGTGGACCTCTCGCAGGAGTTCACGAACCTCATCGTGTCCCAGCGCGGGTTCCAGGCGAACTCGCGCGTCATCACCACCTCCGACGAGGTGCTGACCGAGCTCGTCAACCTCAAGCGTTGACGACGGCCGCGCGCGGGGCGGCGCGCGGTCACCACGGCGCCCCCGGGACGGTTCGCCCCGGGGGCGCCGTCGTGCGCCGAGCCGCGGGGGGACCCGGCCCGACCTGCTCGACCGGTTCAGCCCCCCTCCCCGTTCACGAGAGCACGAGGGCTGCCGAGAGTACGGATCAGCGGGGCACGGCCGACCGGCGGTGCACCGCGCCCCGAGAGGCCATGCTCGTCGCCCTCGCCCCTCCGACCGACCCGACCCGAAGGTGGAACCGTGATCGTCCTCACGCGCTTCAGCTCCGAGCGCATCGCGATCAACGCGGACCTCGTGGCCCGTGTCGAGACCAACCCGGACACCCGGGTCACCCTGATCGACGGTTCTCGATACATCGTCACCGAGTCGATGGAGGACGTGATCCGACTGGTCGAGGAGCACAAGGCCCGCGTCCTGCTGCTCGCGCAGTCCATGACCAGCATCGGTGAGCGCACGCCGCTCGGCATCGTGCCGGACCGGCCCGATCCAGAGGCCGACGACCGGGCCCCGGTCGCCGTGACCCCGCTCCCCACCCCGAGGAAGTAGGCCCCATGGATCCCGCAACCATCATCGGCATCCTGTTCGCGTTCGGTGCGCTCGTCGCGATGGTGCTCCTCGAGGGAGCCCAGATCACGTCGATCCTGCTGCCCGCGCCGATCATCCTCGTCTTCGGGGCCAGCATCCTCGTCGCGGTCGCGTCGGGCACGGTGCGCGACGCGCTCCAGGCGATCAAGGCGCTGCCGAGGGCGTTCGTGAGCAAGCCGGCCCGCCCGGCCGACGCGATCGAGGAGGTCGTGCGCGCCGCCGAGATCGTGCAGAACGACGGAGGCCTCCTCGCGCTCGAGGCGGAGTCGCAGAAGACCGACGACCCGTTCCAGCGCAGCGCCCTCCAGTCCTTGGCGGACGGTGCCGACGCCGACCAGCTCCGCACCCTGCTCGAGGAGCGGATCGAGACCAAGAGCCGTGAGGACGCCGTCGCCTACGACTTCTACAACGCCATCGGCGGGTACGCCCCGACGATCGGGATCGTCGGCACCGTCGTGTCGCTGACGCACGTGCTGGAGAACCTGTCGGACCCGGCCCAGCTCGGCCACATGATCGCTGCCGCGTTCATCGCGACGCTGTGGGGCATCCTGTCGGCGAACTTCATCTGGCTGCCCATCGGCGCCAAGCTCAAGCGCATCTCCGACCTCGAGATCCAGCGCCTCGACGTCCTCCTCGAGGGATACATGTCGATCCAGGCGGGCGCCCGAGCCCGCGTCATCGACGAACGGCTCAAGACCATGGTCCCCGACTGGTCGCTGCCCACGGGCAAGGCCGCCTGATGAGCGGCCGCTCGGCGGGGCACGGTCGGCGCCGACGAGGTGGCGGCGGGGGAGGCGGCGGGGGAGGCCACGACACGAGCGGCAGCGGTCGCTGGATGGTCTCCTACATGGACATGGTCACGGTCATCATGTGCCTGTTCATCGTGCTCTTCGCCATCAGCTCGGTCGACCAGGACAAGTACCAGGAGCTCAAGTCGTCGCTCGCGGCAGGCTTCGGCACGATCGAGGACGCCGACGTCGTGGAGGCGGTCATCGACAACCCGGCCACCGAGCCTCCCGCAGACGTCGAGACCGACCTCGAACGGGCCCTGGCCGAGGTCGCCGACCTGACCGCGTTGCGCGACGCGATGGCGAAGGACCTGGAGTCCTACGGGATGTCCGAGACCGTGAGGTTCGAGATCGACGAGCGCGGCCTCACGGTGCGCCTGGTGTCGGCCGACACGTTCTTCTCGCCGGGCAGCGCCGACCTCACCGAGGAAGCGGGCGGGGTCCTGCAGATCGTCGGCCCCGTGCTCGCCCCGACGCCCTACGAGATCCAGGTCGAGGGGAACGCCGACTACAAGTCGACCGTGGGCTCTCGATTCCCCACCAACTGGGAGCTGTCGTCGTCGCGCGCCACGGCGGTCCTGCGCTATCTCGTCGAGCACAGCGGCCTGACCGAGCACCGGATCGCCGCCGTGGGGTTCGGGTCGGCGCGGCCGCTCGCTGCGGGGACGCACCCCGAGGCGCTCGCCGCCAACCGGCGCGTCGACATCATGGTCCTGTCCGCGCAGCCCGAGGCCGTGCGAGCGCTCATCCCCGAGGTCCTCGGTGGCACGCTCACCGCGGCGGACGTCCCGGCGGCGGAGTCGGCGCAGCGCGCGGCCCTCGCGGGCGTGGCGGAGGCCACGGCCGAGACCGGCTGATACTCCGACGGCACCTCCTGGCGGGTGCGGGCCCGCTCGCCGTCGCCCGCCGCTGCCCGTCCGGTCGGCGTGCAGGCTCTCCGTCGCCTGCCTGCATAGGAGACCGACGTGAGCACGACGACACCCGTCAGGGTCCAGGGTCCCGCCGAACGGCGCAAGGTAGAGGTCTACGACTTCCGGCGCCCGACGACGCTCGTGCGTGAGCACCACCGCATCCTCGAGATGGCGTTCGAGAGCTTCGCCCGTCAGTGGGGCACGCAGCTCACGGCGCGCGTCCGGGTCGTCTCCCAGGTGAGCCTGGCGGCGGTGACCATGCGCACGTACGACGACTACGTGGCGGACCTGCCGGTCACGACCGCGGTCGTCGTGTGCGAGATCGACGGTGTCAACCCGCGGGCGGTGCTGCAGTTCCCGCACACCGACGCCCTGACGTGGATCGCGCACATGCTCGGCGCCGGTCCCTACATCCCGGCGATCGACCGCAAGTTCACCGACGTCGAGCGCGCCCTCGTCACCTCGCTGGTCACCGAGACGCTGCGCGACCTGCGCCACTCGATGGGCCGGCTCCTGGAGACGCCGTTGAAGATCGGCTCGATCCAGCACAACTCCCAGTTCGTCCAGGCCGCGCCGACCGCCGAGCTCATGATCGTGGCGGAGTTCAACCTGCGCGTCGGGGACGGGCCGTGCACCGCGACCCTCGCCCTGCCGGCGACCGCCCTGCTGCCGCACCTCGGCGAGGCCAACCCGGCCGACGACCCGGCCGACGCGGCCGCCCGCACCCGGCGACACCTCGCCCGGTCCCTGGTCGACGTCACCGTCGAGCTGTCGAGCGCGGTCATGACGCCGGTCGAGGTCGTCGAGCTCGCGGTCGGCGACGTCATCCGCCTGCCGCACAACCGGTCCCGCCCGCTCGACGTCATCGTCGACGGCCACGTCCTGGCACGCGGTGCGGTCGGCTCGTCCGGCTCCCGCCTCGCCTGCCGCATCGTCACCACCGAGGAGAACTGAAGCATGAGTACCGCCACCACCGCCGACCGCACGGCCGTCGAGGCCGCGGTCGAGGCCGCACGGGCGCTCGTCGAGCTCGTCCCCACGAGCACGCCTCTCTCCGCCGCGCTCTCCGGCGGGGCTCCGGTCGGCCCGCAGGCCGTGACCGCGGTCGTCGCCTCGTACGTCGGGGACACGGGGACCGACATGGCGCTCGCGCTCATCGACGAGACCTCCCTCGCCGACGCGTCCGAGACCCCGACCCTCGACGTGACAGACCTCCTGCGCCCGGCGCGCGAGGCAGCGGGCGCCACGACGGGCGTCGGTGTGCTCGGCGACGTCCGTGTCGCCGACGCGACCGAGCTCTTCGAGGACGAGGAGGCCGTCGTCTTCGAGCTCTCCGCGGGCGGCGGGCCGACGGCCGGCTGGTTCGTGGTGCGCGCGCGCAAGACCCTGCGCGGCCTGCCCGACGAGGCCATGACGGGCAGCCGGCTCGCGCGCATCTCCAACGTCGAGATGCGGCTCGCCGTCGTCGTCGGGCACACGCGGATGCCCGTGCGCGAGGTGCTCAACCTCGAACCCGGCGCCGTCGTCGAGCTCGACCGCTCGGCAGGCGCGCCCGCCGACGTGCAGCTCAACGGCCGGACCATCGCCAAGGGGGAGGTCGTGGTCGTCGACGGTGGCGACTACGGCGTGCGGATCACCAAGATCCTCGACGCGGACGACTGAGCCCGTGGACGTCACCACCGTGCTGCGGGTCGCCTTCTCCCTGGCGGTCGTCATGGGGCTGCTGTGGCTGTCGTACCGCGTCGCCGACCGGAGCAGGCGCCAGACGCCCGGGGGACGCGGCGCACAGCTCACCGTCGTCGCCCGCCAGGGGTTGAGCCAGAAGAGCGCCGCGGTGCTCCTCGACTCGGGCGGCACCCGCTACCTGCTCGGGGTCACCGAGTCGTCGGTCACGGTGATCGACCAGGGGCCGGCCCCCGCGGCGGCCACGGCGGCTGCGGCCGCCGGCCCCAAGCACGCGGTGCGCGACGCGACGGCGAGCCGCCTCGGTCCCTTCAACGTGGTGAAGTCGGCGGCCGGTCCCCGGTCCGCAGCCGCCCCGTCGGGCGGGGCTGCGGTCGCGCCGGTCGACCAGGGAGCGCCAGCCGACGTGATGGACGGGACCGACCCGGTCCCCGCAGGCGGCCTCGCCGGACGCCCGACGAGCCCGTCGTTCGACGAGGCCGTCCTGGCCGCGCAGGTCTGGCTCGACGAGACTCCGCTCGCGTCGGTCGCCGCACCGGCCCGACCCGGTCGCACGGTGGCCGTGACGGCCGCGGCCGCTGCGCCGTCGGGCGTGACCTCCGCGGGGCTGGACCCGGCCGCGGTGCGCTCCCTCCTGGCCGTCGATACCTGGCGCCAGGCCGCCCGTGCCGTGTGGGGGCCCAGGCGATGACCGTCGTCGTCCCGGCGCGCCAGGGGGCGCGCCGCGCCGTGGCGCTGGCCGCGGCCCTGCTCCTCGTCGCGCTCGTCCTCGTGGCGACCGTGCTGCTCGCCCCGTCCGCGAGCGCCGCCCCGACCGATCCCACGGCCCCGACGGCTCCCGTCGACCCGACCGCCCCTGACGGGGGCAGCAGCTTCTCGGTCGAGATCAACGGCCCGAACGGTGAGCCGTCGTCGTCCCTCGTGACGCTCGTGGGCATCACGCTGCTGTCGCTGGCCCCGACGCTGCTGCTCATGATGACGTCGTTCACGAAGATCTTCGTGGTGCTGTCGCTGACGCGCAACGCGCTCGGCACGGGGACCGTGCCGCCCAACATGGTCCTCGCGGGGCTCGCGCTGTTCCTGTCGATGTTCATCATGTGGCCCGTGTTCGGCGAGATCAACGACGCCGCCGTCCAGCCCTACCTCGAGGGCGCCACGACGTTCAGCCAGGCGCTCGACGCGGGTTCCCAGCCGCTGCGGGAGTTCATGCTGGCGCACACGCGCGAGGAGGACCTCGCGCTCATGACGCGCGCGGCCGACCTCGACAACCCGGCGACCATGGCCGACGTGCCGCTGACCACGCTCGTCCCGGCGTTCGTGATCTCGGAGCTGCGGGCCGCGTTCATCATCGGCTTCGTGATCTTCGTGCCGTTCCTCGTGATCGACCTGGTCGTGGCGGCGGCGCTCATGAGCATGGGCATGATGATGCTCCCGCCCACCATGATCTCGCTGCCCTTCAAGCTGTTGCTGTTCGTCCTCGTCGACGGGTGGGGGCTCATCACCACCTCGCTCATCGGCTCGTACGGGGTGGGGTGACATGGAGACCTCGGCCGTCCTCGACATCGCGACCCAGGCGATGATCCTGGCCGCGAAGCTCGCGGCCCCCGTCCTGATCACGTCCCTCGTCGTGGGGTTCTCGATCTCGCTCGTGCAGTCCGTGACCCAGATCCAGGAGGTCACGCTCTCGTTCGTGCCGAAGGCCGCGGCGGTCGCCGTCGCGCTCATCGTGTGCGGCAACTGGATGATCGGCGAGCTGGTCTCGTTCACGCACGCGATGTTCGACCTCATCCCGTCGCTGCTGGGCGGCGGCTGACGTCGGTGACGTTCGACATCGACCAGGCGTGGCTCCAGGCGACCCTGCTCGCCGGGGTCCGCCTGGCCGCGTTCATGCTGCTCGCGCCGCCGTTCTCCCACAAGGCCATCCCGCGCCAGGTGCGCGCGATCCTCGCGGTCTCGCTGGGCCTGGTGGTCTCGGGCCGGGTCGCGCCGACGTACGAGGCGGTGGGCACGGCCACGTTCTTCGCCCACGTGGTCGCCGAGGCGGCGACGGGCGCGATGCTGGGCACGCTCGTCATGATCGTCTTCTCGGCCGTGACCGCGGCCGGCTCGCACCTCGACCTGTTCGGGGGATTCTCGGTCGGCATGGCGTTCGACCCGCAGACGAACGTGAGCGGGTCGCAGTTCACGCGCCTGTTCGCGCTGGCCACGGTCGTCCTGATGTTCACCTCGGACGCCTACCAGCTCGTGATCCTGGGCCTCGCGCGCTCGTACGACGTGGTGCCCGTCGGGACGTTCGCCGAGGTCCCGGCCGGGGCGTTCGTCGACGCGCTCACGGGGTCGTTCGTCGCCGGTCTCCAGATCGCGGGGCCCATCGTCGTGGTCCTCTTCCTGGCCGACGTCGGACTGGGCCTGGTCACCCGTGTCGCCCCGGCGCTCAACGCGTTCGCGCTCGGCTTCCCGCTCAAGATCTTCCTGACCCTCTCGCTCGTCGGGACGGTGCTCATCGCCCTGCCGCACGCCCTGTCCGCGCTCACGGCGCAGGCCCTGAAGCTGATGGGAGGCGTGGGCTGATGGCGGACACGTCCGAGGAGAGGACCGAGCAGGCCTCCGACCGCAAGATGAAGGAGGTCCACGAGAAGGGTCAGCTCAGCCGGTCGCAGGACCTCACGGCCTGGGTCGGGATCGCGGTCGCGGGGGCCCTGCTGCCCCTGACGCTCGGCAAAGCGGCCGGTGCCGCGACCGAGCAGGTCCTGTCGATCCGCACCGTGATCGACAACCCCGAGCCCGCCGTGGCCCTCGTGCTCCTGCAGGAGGCGCTCCGCTCGGTCCTGCCCACGATCGGCGTTCTGCTCGCGGCGGTCGCGCTCGCCGCGATCATCGGCTCGGTCGTGCAGGGCGGCCTGCACCTGAAGAAGTTCCGCGGCGAGTTCCAGCAGTTCAACCCGGTCTCGGGGTTCAAGCGGATCCTCGGCCCCCAGGCGTTGTGGAACGGCGTGAAGGCGCTGCTCAAGACGACCGTGGTCGGGGTCGTGCTGTACGTCGTGATCCAGTCGCTCATGCCCGTGCTGCTGTCGGCGGGCGGGCTGCCCGTGGCGTCGCTGCTGGAGGCCGCCGGGTCGGGGGTCAGGTCGCTGCTGCTGTGGGCGACGGCGGCCGGGATCTCGCTCGCGCTGCTCGACGTGCTCGTCGTCGCCAAGCGCAACCGCAAGAAGACGCGCATGACGAAGAAGGAGCTCAAGGACGAGCACAAGAACAGCGACGGCGACCCCATGGTGAAGTCGCAGCGCCGCTCGATGGCCCGCTCGTTGTCGCGCAACCGCATGCTCGCCGCGGTGGCGGACGCCGACGTCGTGATCGTGAACCCCACGCACGTCGCCGTCGCGATCCGCTACGAGGCGGGCAAGTCCGCGCCGCGCGTCGTCGCCAAGGGGGCGGACCACCTGGCCGCGCGCATCCGTGAGAAGGCCGAGGAGGCCCGGGTGCCGATGGTCCGCGACGTCCAGCTCGCCCGCGCGCTCCACAAGGTGTGCGACGTCGGGCAGGAGGTGCCGGTCGAGCTCTACATGGCCGTCGCGCGCGTGCTCGCGTTCGTCATGGCCCTCTCGCGCCGCGGTGCCGCGGTCTCCTCGGTGCCGCACCGGTTGGGCCGCCCGGCGATCGCGCCGGGGGAGTGGCCGGCGGACGAGGACGCCGCGGGAGCGGGCGAGGAGCGCACGGCGTGAGTCGGGGCGCCCACCGCGCGAGGCGGGACGCACCGACCGCCGACCCGCGCTGCCGCCGACCGGACGTGCATAGGGAGTCGCGGCAGCACCTGCCACCATTCCGGACCGGGAAGGACCAGGGTTCCGCGTGAAGAACCGCTCCCTCGCCATGATCGCCGTCCCGCTCGGCGTCGTCGGCATCGTCCTGCTGCTCGTCGTGCCGATCCCCGCGGGGATGCTCGACGTGCTCATCATCGTCAATATCCTGCTCTCGCTCGTGATCCTGCTGACGTCGATGTTCGTCACCAAGCCGCTCGACTTCTCGGTCTTCCCGTCGTTGCTGCTCGTCGCGACGCTCTTCCGTCTCGGCCTCAACGTCGCCTCGACCCGCCTCGTGCTGGGCAACGGGTACGCGGGCGAGGTCATCAGCGCGTTCGGCCACGTCGTGGTCAACGGGAACCTCGTCATCGGCATGGTCGTGTTCCTGATCCTGGTGGTCATCCAGTTCCTCGTGATCACCAAGGGCGCCGAGCGAGTCGCCGAGGTCGGTGCGCGCTTCACCCTCGACGCGATGCCGGGCAAGCAGATGGCGATCGACGCGGACCTCAACGCGGGGCTCATCTCGGAGACCGACGCCCGTGCGCGGCGCGCCGAGGTCTCCGCGGAGGCGGACTTCTACGGTGCGATGGACGGTGCCTCGAAGTTCGTCAAGGGTGACGCGATCGCGGGCGTCGTCATCACGATCATCAACCTGGTCGGCGGCATCGTCATCGGCGTCGTCATGCACGGCATGCCCGTCGGGGAGTCGGTCGACACCTACTCGATCCTGACGATCGGCGACGGCCTCGTGACCCAGGTCCCGGCGCTGCTCATGGCCGTCGCGACGGGCATGATCGTGACCCGTTCCAACTCGGGCGAGGGCGACGTCGGCTCGCAGGCCTCGAGCCAGCTCGTCCAGTCGCGCCAGGCCGTCGCGATCGCCGGCGTCGCCTCGTTCGCGATGGCGTTCATCGAGGGCATGCCCAAGCTGCCGTTCATCGTGCTCGGGATCGGTCTCCTCGTCGCGGCACAGCAGATCAAGGCGCGCCAGGACCGGGCCGAGGTCGCGCGGGCCGCGGCCGAGCAGCTCGAGCAGGGCGCGGCCACGTCGTCGGACGGCACGGAGAACCTCATCGAGCAGATGCGCGTGCACGCGCTGGAGATCCTGCTGGCCCCCGACCTCGTCGACCTCGTCACGGGCGCGCACGACGACCTGCTGGGACGCGTGCGTGCCCTGCGGCGCAAGATCGCGATGGACCTGGGCGTCGTCGTGCCGCCCGTGCGCACCCGCGACTCGATCGAGCTGGTCGCGTCGACGTACGCCGTGCGGATCGCGGGGGTCGAGGCGGGCCGCGGCCAGGCGCCCGCGGGCAAGGTCCTTGCGCTGGGCGACAACCTGGGGTCGCTGCCCGGGCAGGTCACCGTGGACCCGGTGTTCGGCATGGAGGGAAAGTGGGTGCCCGTCGAGATGCGGCACAGCGCCGAGATGGCCGGGGCCACGGTCGTCGACCGCGTCTCGGTCCTCGTCACCCACCTGTCGGCGATCATCTCGGCCAACGCCGCCAGGCTGCTCTCGCGCGAGGACGTCCGTGTGCTCACCGACGAGGTCAAGCGCACCAACCCCTCGGCGGTCGACGAGCTCACCCCGACCCTGCTGTCCCTCGCCGAGATCCAGCGTGTGCTCCAGGGCCTGCTCGAGGAGCGCGTCGCGATCAACGACCTGCCTCGCATCTACGAGGGGCTCGCGCTCGCGGCCCGGCGCTCCACGGACGCCGAGCACCTCGTCGAGTCGGCGCGGTCCGTGCTCGGCCCCGCGATCCCGGCGCGGTACACGGTCGACGGCACGATCCGCGTCGTGACGATCGCGCCCGTGCTCGAGCAGGCCATGCTCGCCGGGCGGCAGCCGGGCGGTGAGCACGGCACGGTCATCGTCGTGGACCCGGCGCGGCTCGACGCGTTCCGCACCTCGGTCGCCGACGTGGTCGAGGCCGCCCGAGGGGCCGGCCACGACGTCTGCCTGGTCTGCGCGCCGTCCCTTCGTCCGGCCGTCCGTCGCCTGGTGGCGACCCAGCTGCCCGACCTGGCGGTGCTCTCCTACACGGAGGTCACCTCGGGGAACGCCCTCATCGAGACGGTCGGGGTGGTGAACGATGCCCCGGCGATTGCGGCTCGCGGGTGACACCCTCGAGGCCATCCTCGACGACGCGCGGCGCGAGCACGGCCCCGACGTACGGATCGTGTCGGCCGAACGGATCATCACGGGCGGCATCAAGGGACTCTTCGGCAGGCAGCACTACGAGGCCGTGATCGAGGTCGCGTCGCCGCCCGCGCTCCACGTCACCGACCACCCCGTCCGTTTCCCGGCGGCGCGCAGGGCGGGGATCGCCGCCCTGCTCGACGACGCCGACGACGCCGACCGGCTCGAGCCGTCGAGGTCGGAGGACCTCGAGATGTCGACCGGGGGCGACGACTTCGCGGCGATGCTGGACGAGCTGATCGCCGAGACGGCTCTCCCCGAGCGCACCGGGGGCCCGAGGGAGACCGGCCCGTCGACGGCCCCGGGAGACCTCGTCGCGCTCGTCGGCCTGGGAGGCGACGCGGTGGCCGTCGCTCACGCGATGCGCGGTCGTCTCGGGCTCCTCACGGCCTCTGCGGGGCAGGCGCGCGACGCCGCCGCCCCCCGGGTGGTCGACCATCGCAGCGCGACCGAGGCGAGGGCCCGCGGCGTGCACGCGGGCACGTCGACCGCGGTCGCCGTCGGCCTCACGACCGATCTCGCCGACGGGCTCCGGATCCTCGACGTCCTCGCACCCGAGCAGGTGTGGGTCGTGGTCGACGCCTCGCGCAAGCACGCGGACACCGCCGCCTGGGTCGACGGGCTGCGCGGTGTCGTGCACGTGCACGCCATGGTCGTCGTGGGACGGTCGCTGACCCGGACCCCGGAGACGGTCCAGCTCCTCGGGCTGCCCGTGGGGTGGGACGCGGACTGACGGCCGCTCGGCGCGCATAGGTGCCCCGGAAGGTCAGGACGACATTCGCGAACGTCAGGAGGACGTCGATGCTGGTGCTGGGGCGCAAGGTGGGTGAACGGATCCTCGTGGGCGAGGACATCGTCCTGACGGTGGTCTCCGCGGGACGCGACGGCGTGCGGATCGGGATCGAGGCACCGCGCGACGTACGGATCCACCGGGCGGAGATCGTCGACCAGGTGGCCGAGGGCAACCGTGCAGCCGTCGCGACCGACACGACGGCCGACGAGGTGCGTGCCCTGCTCGCGCTGCGTCCGGCGTCCTGAGTCACCGACGACGCGACGCGGCACACGGGTCCCCAGGATCCTCGGCACCTCGGCGGGAGCGCACGGCTACCGCCCCACCAGGTCGTCCGTGCGCGCTAGACGCGGGGGACCGAGCTCGTGCGGCCGTGACGGCGCTCGCTGACGCTCCGGCCCCGGCCGCGCGACCTGTCCGACCGGTCGTTGCGGTGACCGTTGCCGCGGTCGTCGTCCCGGTCCCCGTCGCCCCGCCCCTGGCCCCGCTGCTCGTCGCGCCCGTGCCGGTCGCCGCGCCGTTCGTCGTCGTCGTCCCGGTCGTCGTCCTCGTCGTCGCGCTCGTGCCACTCCGCGCGCCCGAGGTCGTCGTGGTCGCGCCAGCTGCTGCCGTTGCCGTGCCGGCCGCCCTCCTGGGGGACCTGCGGGCCGGTCCCGGCCCCGGTGCCCGGGACGGGGGCGACGGGTACCGCGGGAGGGACGGGGGGTGGCGGGACCGTCGGAGCCGGTGCCTGCTGCACCGCGGGAGCGGGCGTCGTGGGCGAGTCGACGGGGACCGGCACGACGGCGTCGGGGTCCTTGTCCTTGCCGTTGCCGACGAGGTTGTCCCACAGGCCGACGATGGGCATCGTGAGCCGGTCGACGAACGACACGTTCGACGTGCCCGTCTCGTCGACGGGGCGCTCCTCGGCGGGTGCCACCGCTGCGCCGACGACGATCGTCACGGTCGACAGCAGCGCCGCCGCACTCCATCTCAACGACTGCCGGGGCGACATGCCGTGGCCCAGGACGGTTCCGGGCCGCCGGCGGGCGTGCCGGGGGATGCCGGCCGACCCGGTGGTCCTGCGGGCCGCGAGGCCTACCGGGGCCTTCAGGACCGGCGCCACGCCGGCCCCGTCCGCGAGGGGGGCGGACGGAGGGATGGCCGACGCGACCCCGGTCGAGCCGACGGTGACGACGGCCGGTCGAGTGCTCGCGGCGGGCGGGACGCGGTCGGCCGCCGTCTCACGCACCGCGAGCAGGTTCGCGCGCTGCGCCGCGAGCCGCTGCCGGTACGGCGCCACGGCGACGGCCCCCTGGGCGGCCGACCGGCGCACGGCCCGTGCCGACTCGGCGCGCAGAGTGGGCACCCAGGTCCGGGGATCGATGCTCCGGTGACCTGCCGCGACGTCGCGGAGCAGCGCCTGCTGGGCCGTCGTCACGGCATCGAGCGCCGCCGTGCGGTCGGCGGGAGCCACCAGGTGCGCCCGCACGACGCGCCGCGCCTCGCGTGCGAGCTCGCCGGCGCGAGAGGCCCAGAACTCCGCGAGGGCGTGCTCACGGGCGCTGGCGGGCAGGGCGGCGAGACCGGACAGTGCGTCGACCCCGACGGGGCCGCGCGCAGGACGTGCGTCAGACATGCAGCGTTCTCCCCTGCCTACGGGAGCGCAGGCTGGTACGGCCGTCGTCACGGCGGTGGTGCGGCAGAGCGAGGGCACGTCGGAGCGAGGTCCTGGCGTCGACGACCGACGTGGCCGAGCCCTGCGCCGAGGCGCCCGGGCGGGAGATCGCGCTCACGCCGTCTCCAGGAGGTCGGCACCGATGCCCATCGCCCGCAGGCGTGCGGCGGCGAGCTCACGGACCCGGTCGATGTGCGCCACGGTGCTCCGGCGGGGCAGGCCCAGCGTCCGGGAGATCCACACGACAGTGTCCTGACCCGGGAGGGGACCGCCGCCGTCGTACGCCTCGGCCATCCACAGGGCCGCGACCTTGCCGCGCGTCGGGTTCTCGGCCCGTGCCGCGTCGACGACCGAGCGCACCAGGGTGGGCGCCTCGACGGGGTGCAGCACGCAGTCGAGCTCGTCCTGGACGAGACCGGGGGAGTCGAGGGCCTCGTCGAAGCACAGCGCCCCGGACAGCACCAGCTCGTCGGCCTCGGTGACGACCATGCCCTGCCGCACGACGTCGGAACGGTGCGCGGCGAGCCGGTCGTTGGTCGCCTGCACCGCCTCCTGCACGGTCGGCACGGTGCCGCGCAGGGCCGCGAGCTCGGCGCGCGTGCGGGCGAGCTCGCGTCGGCGCCGCTGGGCAGCGACCATGCCCGACGCGGGCGCCGTCGCGTGGTCCACGAACGAGCGCACCCTCGGGCGCGCGGTGTAGACGACGATCGCCAGGAACGAGCGCATGCCGGCCAGGTAGGCCGGGTCCTGCCTCGACTTCTCGAGCATCTCCCAGACGGTCTCCACGACGATCGACTCGACGTCCTCGAGGTGCTGGGCGACCTGCACCGAGTTCGTGCGGCACAGCCGGGCAGCGATCCGTCGCCAGTGGTCGCGGTGGCCCGCGATGAAGGCGGACACCTCCGTGCGGTAGCTGGCGTCGTCGCCGAGCACGACGATGCGCGCGACCTCCGAGCGGACCGCGTCGGCGGGTGCGTCGTGGTCGTCGTCGAGGGGCTGCTCCTCCGCGACACGCAGGGAGCGCGCTTCACGCGCCCGGTCCGGGCACGTGCCGGATGGGGGCCGCACGTTCATGCCATCAGCATGCGGCCGCTTCGCACTACTTTCACGTCTGAACACGGTTTTCACACCGGAGTTCACCCTCGGTGCTGCTATAGGTGGTGCCATGCTGGGAGTTGCCGCGGCCCGAGCCCGGGAATTCACCCGGACGGGCGGCGGTTCGTGTCGTTCGCCCCTTCTGCACCGGCACCGGGGATGGATACACTTCCGCGTCGGCGATCGCTCGCCGACCTGGGCGCGGACACGCAGACGAGCAGGAGGTGGAGCATGGGCGGCAGGACCTGCGCACCGTCCTCGGCGACGAGGCGTACCCCGGGCGACGTCCCGTCGGGGACGCTCTCGGCGGGCCGGACCGGTCTCCCTGCCGCTGGCCGTCGACGGCGTGCCCGGGCGATGCCGCGATGACGAACCCGGCCCCGTGGGACGACACCACCTGGGCGGCGTGGGCCGTCGGGCTCGTCGAACCCCTGATCGATCCCTACGACCGTGTCGCCGATCTCGAGGCGATGCGGGAGCAGGCCCGAGGACATCGGTTGCGGGCCGTGACCCTCCTCGCGGGGACCCTCTCAGACCTCCTCGACTCGCTGCCGGACGAAGACCCCTGGCGTCACGTGGACCCCGCGACGTTCGGGACCTACCGCGACGGGCTGGACCTCGTCCCGACCGAGGCCACCGAGATCCGGGAGGACATCGGTCTCGCTGCGCTCGCCCGTCCGCTGGGCCGCGAGGGTGCACAGATCATGAGCGACGCCGAGCACGGCTGGGAGAACGCCGCGCACAGGGCCAACGAGCTCGACGACCCGATCCCCGTGCTTGCCCGCGTCGTCTCCTGGGCGTCCTGGCGCCGCCGCGTCTACGTCGGCGAGGACACCTATCCCGTCCTGGTCGTCTTCTCGTGGCTCCGCCGCGCGGCCCTGGTCGCGGCGGGCCAGCAGATCGACGACGCCGAGTCGCACGAGCGGACGAGGGCCTCGGCCAGGATCGTCGACGACCTCGTCTGACGTGCGACGTGACGGTCGGACGTCACCACCGCTCGTGCCGGGCCGACGACGGGTCGACGTGGTCGGCCACGATGAGCCCCAGGTCGATCCCCTTCGCGAGCGCGTCCTCCCGGCGGCGCACGCCCAGCTTGCGGTAGACGGACCGGAGCTGGCTCTTGACGGTGTTGACCGAGACGGTCAGGCTCAGCGAGATCTCGACCGCGGTCGCGTGCCGTCGCAGGCTGTCGAGCACCACGATCTCGCGGTCCGTGAGCGCCTGCGGGAAGCCCACCATCGCGGCGAACCTCTCGGGGACGGGACCCGCCGCCGCGAGGACCCGCTGCGCCGTCCTGTCCTTGCTGCGGGCGGCCAGGTCGACGAGCGCGAGGAGCTCCCGTCGCGGCGGGAGCGTGAGGGCGAAGAGCAGCTGGCGGTCGTCGGCGACCGCCGCGAACTTGCCCAGCGCGTCGCACGCGTGCGACTCGTCGGAGCCGTTGACGAGCGCCGCCGCGAGGAGCAGCGAGTGTGCGACCCTCAGCCGCGGCGACGCGTCGACCGGTGGGGTGTGCTCGACCAGGACGTCTCGTGCGACCTGCCAGGACTCGGTGAGCAGCGCGAGGTGGGCGCGCAGGAGCGGGGCGCTCGCCGACGACGGGGACGCGCCCCGCAGGGTCGCGTGGACCGCCCCCAGCCGGCCACGGGCGAGGTCGAGCAGGCCGGCGGCGTAGCCCAGCTGGTCGGTGTCCCGGACGGAGATCCGCTGCCTCCCCCGCTCGGACTCGATGTACCGGCGCAGCCGCTCGGCACCCAGCGCAGGCTCGAACGTCAGGAGGTCGACCGAGGCCTGGGCCAGCGCGAACTGCGGCCGCGACTCGAGCGTCGAGAGGAAGGGGCGCATGGCGTCCAGGTGGGCCTGCGCGCCGCGCGCGTCGAACCGCTCGATGCGCACGAGGGCGTGCGCCAGGTGGTAGACGTCCTGGCTGCGGCGCGGGGTGGTCTCGTCGTGCCGGGACGCCTCGACGACGGCCAGGTCCCGGCGCGCCTCGGGCATGTTGCCGTGCACGGCGTGGGCGAGCGCACGCAGCGCGAGACCGTGGAGCGCGGGTGGCTCACCGAGGGAGTCGCCGAGGTCCTCCAGGATCGCGAGGGACTCGTTCTCGGCGCCGCCGCGGAGCATCGAGCGTGCGATCTCGGCGCGCAACCGCGGCAGGTCGCGCGCCATGGAGCGTCGTTCGGTGACCCGGAGCTCGTTCAGCATGCGGCCTGCGCGGCGTGCCGGGTAGAGCGCGCGCTCGGCCGATCCGGTCGACCGCAGCGCGAGGCTCTCGAGGACCTCGAGCACCACGCGCTCGCTCGGGGTCGCGGGGCGAGGCGCGACCCGCAGCCCTGCGAGCGCTGCGTGGTAGAGCTCGATCGCCTCGTCACGTCCGCCGGGGACGGCGTCGTAGTGGCGGGCGAGCGCTCCGGCGAGCAGGGGCCAGGGACGCAGCTCCGCGACGGGGACCGCCCGCAGGACGTCGAGGCTCGCGATCGTGCGCTCCTCGAAGACCTGGGTCCAGTAGCGGGACACCGCGGCCGAGGCGATCGACAGGTCGCCCGCCGTCACCGCGTGCCGGACGGCCTCGACCGGGTAGCCGTGCTGGAGGTACCACCGGGCGGTCGCCGCCTCGACCACCTGCGACGCCTCCGGGTCCTCGAGCCGGAACGTCTCCAGGAGCAGCGATCGCACGACGGGGAAGAGCACGAAGACGAGCCCCGTCGGTCGCCGTTCCCACGTGCCGAGGCCACGCGCCTCGAGGTCCGACAGGAGCTCGGGAGCGTCCGGGTCGAGGGTCAGGGCCACCGCGAGGTCGCCCGTCAGGATCTCGGGGACGACGCACCGTGCGAGGAACAGCTCGAGCCGGTGCCGCGACGGGCCCTGGAGCTGCTTGTCGACCGCTGCCCGCAGCAGCTCGGCGGCGACCTGGACGTGGGCGGGCGTGCCGTGGGACCCGGCCAGCTCGGCGGCGAGCATCGCGACCCGCAGGTAGAGGGGCTGGCCGCCCGTGCTCACGTGCGTCTGCGCCGGGTCGAGGTCCGCCCCGACGTGGCGCAGCATCCGCGCGGTCTCGTCCAGGGTGAGCGGGAGCTGGTCGGCGGTGATCACGGTGCGGTTCATCTCGAGGCCGACGACGGGTGCCTCGAGCATCGAGCTCGTGGTCGTCGCGAGCGCGACCGACAGGTTCGGGCAGGCGCGCAGCAACGCGAGGACGTCCTCGTGGACCTCGGCGTCCCGGACGTTCTGATAGTCGTCGACGACGACCAGGACCTCGCCCCGGACCGTGAGGAACGCCTCGGCCAGCCGTACGGTCAGGGCGGCGGTCGACAGCTCGTCGAGGCCGATCGTCGTCTCCGAGCGCAGCAGCCCGGACTGGGTGGCACGGCGAGCGACCGTGCGCCAGAGCTCGGTCCGGGTCGTGCCGGGCGACGTCGCGATCCAGACCCCTTCGGCCCCTCGTCGTCGGGCCCACTCGGCGAGGAGCGAGGTCTTCCCGCCGCCCGACGGGCCACGGACGACGCGCAGGGCTGCGTCGGCGTCGAGCCGGTCGACGAGCCGCTCCCGCACGAGCTCGAGGTGGGGTGGTCGCGGAGCGCCGTGCAGTCTGCCGGGGGTCGTGCTCACTACCGGCATCCAGCCTCCCGCCCTCTCCTGGTGAGGTGCCCGGGCAGCCTGCCGTCGGCTGCGTCGCCTCTGGCACTGGAGCCGGCACCGCGCCGCTCTCCGGAGAGCCACTTTATGTGACGAGGAGCGGTTTTGCGGGCTACGTGGTGAGCGACACCCCGCTGGGTCGCACCGGGAGGAACGGCGGACGGCGCGTGCCGGAGCGGGTCAGCCGCGGGGGAGCGGCCCGCCCTGCTGGTCCACGAGCGGGAGCAGCCGCTCCAGGACGTCACCCGTGCGCAGCCCGTCGTGCTCGAACTCGTTCGTGACGAGCGCCTGCACGTTCCCCACCCTGGACGCCGTGTCGAGCGAGAGGTGGGCGTCGACGAACATGTCGTCGTAGTAGACGGCTGCGGCGACGGGGACCTCGTTGGCCGCGAGCGCGTCGAGGTCGTACAGCTCGGTCCAGTCCTCACGACGCGCCAGCTCGTCGGCCGCGCCGCGGAAGGCGCGCAGGCCCGCGATCTCCTCGAACATCCAGGGGTAGATCATCTCGCCCGTGAAGAGCAGCGGCCGGGCGCCCGGGTCGAACTCCGGGTGCTCGGCGCGCACGCGCTCGGCGGCCCAGCCCGTGGCTCCGTGGCCCGACGCGTAGATCGACTCGTGCAGCACCGCGTACAGCGGGTTCGTCAGGTACGACGTCAGGTCCCTGACCTCGCTGAGGAACGTGTCGCTCAGGTCGTCGTCGCCGTGGTCGAACGCCTCGTCCAGCAGCCAGTGGACGCGCTCGAAGCCCGGCTTCATGCCGAAGTCCATCCCGAGCGTCTGGAGGCGGCGCACGGAGAGCGCGTCGCCGTCGGGCAACGTGACGTCACCCACCGCGATCCTGTCCGCGATGCGCGCGAGGCGTGCGACGTCGTCGGGGAAGCGCGCCGCGAAGCGGGCGTTCTTGGCCGCGGTGCGCGGGTACGTGCGGCGGTAGACCTCGGTCGCGTCGGCCTCCAGGCCCGCCAGGCCCCCGGTGACGTAGCAGGCCGCGAGCCCCTCCGGGGCGCGCGAGAGGTACGTGAGCGTCAGGAAGCCGCCGTAGCTCTGGCCGAGCGACTCCCAGCGGCGACCGCCGAACAGGGTACGGCGCAGGTGCTCGGCGTCCGCGACGATCGAGTCGGCCCGGAAGTGCGAGAGGTGCTCGGCCTGCGCGGCCGCGTCGCCGCGCGCCGCGCGCGCGCGGCC
>NZ_JACSQQ010000022.1:0-33524 GCF_014836555.1 Oerskovia rustica | reverse complement strand
CCCCCCCACGGCCGAGCTGCGGCCCGTGCCGCGCTGGTCGAGCAGGATCACCCGGTGGGTCGCGAGCATGGTCCCGACCCAGCCCTCGGGCCCCGTCGGACGCGGGCCCTTGCCGCCCGGGCCGCCCTGGAGGAACACGAGCAACGGCAGGTCCTCGCGCCGCCGCATGGGGTCGACGAGCTCGCGCGCGAAGATCGTGATCCGCCGCGAGTCCCGCTCGTCGAACCAGTCGAGGGGGACCTCGACCTCGTGGTCGGTGACGTGCATCCCGGGGATCGTTGCGCTCACGGAGGTCATGGCGACGAGCCTAGCCACAGAAGCCGCCGGGCACGCGGGAGCCGGTCGGTTCCTGACGTGCCGGAGCCGGCGTGACCTCGGGTCACGCCGGCTCCGGCGAGGCTGCGAGAAGGACTACTTCTCGACGTCCTCGTCGACCCAGTCGAGGGTCTTGCTGACGGCCTTCTTCCAGTTGCGGTAGAGGCGCTCGCGCTCGCCCTCGTCCATCGACGGGCTCCAGCGCTTGTCCTCGGCCCAGTTGGCGATGACGTCCTGCTCGCCCTGCCAGAACCCGACCGCGATGCCCGCGGCGTACGCGGCGCCGAGCGCCGTCGTCTCCGCGACCTTGGGCCGCACGACGTCCACGCCGAGCTGGTCCGCCTGGAACTGCATGAGCAGCTCGTTCTGGACCATGCCGCCGTCGACGCGCAGCTCGGTGAGGTCGACGCCCGAGTCCGCGTTCATGGCGTCCAGGACCTCGCGGGTCTGGAACGCGACGGCCTCGAGCGCGGCGCGCGCGATGTGGTTCTTGTTGACGTAGCGCGTGAGGCCCACGAGGGCGCCACGGGCGTCGGAGCGCCAGTGCGGCGCGAACAGGCCCGAGAACGCGGGCACGAAGTACGCGCCACCGTTGTCGTCGACCTTGCGGGCGAGCCACTCGACGTCGGGCGCGTCCGAGAACATGCCGAGGTTGTCGCGGAGCCACTGGATGAGCGAGCCCGTGACGGCGATCGAGCCCTCGAGCGCGTAACGGGCCGGCTGGTCGCCGATCTTGTAGCAGACCGTGGTCAGCAGACCGTTCTCGCTCATGACCTTCTCGGTGCCCGTGTTGAGCAGCATGAAGTTGCCCGTGCCGTACGTGTTCTTGGCCTGACCGACCTCGAAGCACGCCTGGCCGAACGTCGCGGCCTGCTGGTCGCCCAGGATGCCCGCGATCGGGACGCCGGGGAGGAGCCCGCCGGGGCGACCCTTACCGTAGACCTCGGACGACGACTTGATCTCGGGGAGCATCGAGAGCGGGATGCCCATGTCGGCCGCGATGTCCTCGCGCCAGGACAGCGTGTCGAGGTCCATGAGCATGGTGCGCGACGCGTTCGTCACGTCGGTGACGTGCACGCCGCCGTCGACGCCGCCCGTCATGTTCCACAGGACCCAGGTGTCGGTGTTGCCGAACACGAGGTCGCCGGCGTCGGCCGCCTCGCGGGCGCCCTCGACGTTGTCGAGGATCCACTTGACCTTGGGGCCGGAGAAGTAGGTCGCGAGCGGGAGGCCCACGATCGCCTTGTACTTCTCGGGGCCCGCGTCGCCGCCGAGCTCGTCGACGATCTTCTGCGTGCGGGTGTCCTGCCAGACGATCGCGTTGTAGACGGGCTTGCCCGTCTTCCGGTTCCACACGACCGCGGTCTCGCGCTGGTTGGTGATGCCGACCGCGGCGATGTCGGTGTACGTGACGTTGGCGCGGGTCAGGGCCAGGCCGACGGCCTCGCGGACGTTGTTCCAGATCTGCTCGGGGTTGTGCTCGACCCAGCCGGCCCGCGGGAAGATCTGGTCGTGCTCGAGCTGGCCGGAGGAGACGATCTCCCCGGAGTGGTTGAAGACGATGGCCCGGGAGCTGGTGGTTCCCTGGTCGATGGCGAGAACGTAGTCGGCCATGGTGTGTCAGTCCTTCACGTCGGTGTGGTTGAGCGGTGGTCGCGCGGTGCGCGACCGAGCATCGGGGCCGCGTTCGTCGAGCTCCTGCCCGACGGCGGCCGGTCGCGTAACCGGGGCGGGTCGCCCCGGTCACGCGGGGGAGGAGAGCGGGATCAGCCCCAGGCTGCCCCGAGGAGGCCGGCGAGCACACCACCGACGAGCGGACCCGCGACGGGGACCCACGAGTAGGCCCAGTCGCTCGACCCCTTGCCCTTGATGGGCAGCAGGGCGTGGGCGATGCGCGGACCGAGGTCACGAGCAGGGTTGATGGCGTACCCGGTGGGACCACCGAGGGACGCGCCGATACCGACCACGACGAGAGCGACGGCGAGCGGGCCGAGCCCGGACGGGGTGTTGCCCGACGCGACGACGAAGAACACGAGCACGAACGTCGCGATGACCTCGGTGATGAAGTTCCAGCCGTACGAGCGGAGCTCGGGGCCGGTCGAGAACACGGCGAGCTTGGTGGCGGCGGGCGCCTCCTCGTCGAAGTGCTTCTTGTAGGCGACGAACGCGAGCACGGCACCGAGGATCGCACCGATCATCTGCGCGCCGAAGTAGATGAACATGTTGCTCACGGTCGGCTCGATCGTCGCGGTGACCATGCCCTCGGGCCCGGTGACCGAGAAGAAGGGGCGGTCCGCGGTGAACAGTCCGATGGTCACGGCCGGGTTGAGGTGCGCCCCGGACTTGTACGCGACGTACACGCCGGTGAAGACCGCGAGGCCCCATCCGAAGTTGATGAGGAGCCAGCCGCCGTTGAAGCCCTTGGTCTTGGGGAGGATCACGTTGGCTACGACGCCGGCACCCAGCAGGATCAGGGTCGCGGTGCCGAGTATCTCGGACCAGAAGGCGTTGAGGATGAGTGTGTCCATCAGATTCTCTCTTTCTTGGTGGACTTCGTTGTCGCAACCACCCCGACGCATCCGTGCGCCGGGGCCCCGGCGTGCGTCGCAGAGCGCGCATCCGTGAGGTTGAGGGGTGCCGGTCCGGCTCCGCCTCGCGCGAGTCGAGGCGGGCCGGGGGCCGGGCTATGAAGTTGTTCTCGGGGGAGCCGGCGTGGCTCCCGGTCGGTCGGCGGGGTGAGTCGGGTTGGTCAGGATCCGGACAGCGGCTTGAGCGGTGCGACGTCGTCGGCGGCGAGGCGTGTGCGCTCGGCCGTGGCGTCGTCGGGCTCCTGCTCCGCTGCCTCCTCGGCCGCGGCGCGTGCGGTGTAGGACGCGATCTCCTCTGCCTTGTGCTCGTCGTCCCAGCCGAGGAGCGGCGCCGCGATGTCGGCGATCTCGGGGAGGGCGCCGAGCCCGCGGTCGAGCACCTCGTAGTTGAGGCGCGTGCGGTGGAGCAGCAGGTCCTCGAGGTGCAGGGCGCCCTCGTGGGTCACGCCGTAGCTGATCTCGGCCCGCAGGTAGGCGGGAGCGTGCTCGAGGGGCCGCGCGAGCGTGGGGTCCGCCTCGCACAGGGCGACGATGTCGCGCAGGTTGGATCCGTAGCGGTGCAGCAGGTGGTCGACCATCTGCGGCGTCCACCCGAACTTCGAGGCCCACGGGCGGGCCTGGCGGCGGACCGCGTCGAGACCGACCGCGCCGACCAGGGGGATCTTGTCCGTGATCGAGGGCAGCGCTGCGGAGCGCTGACCGATCGCGAAGTCGACGGCGTCCTTGGCCATGACGCGGTAGGTCGTGAGCTTGCCGCCCGCGATGACCGTGAGGCCGGGGGTCGGGGAGGCCGTGGTGTGCTCGCGCGAGACCTTGGCCGAGCTCGTGCCCTCCTTGGTCCCGGGCTGGAGCAGCGGGCGCAGTCCCGCGTAGGTGCCGATGATGTCGTCGCGCGTCAGGGGCTGGGCGAGGACCGCGTTGGCGTGCTCGAGGATGTAGTCGATGTCCGCGGCCGTCGCGACGGGGTGCGTGAGCTCCTGCTCCCAGGGTGTGTCGGTCGTGCCGATGACCCAGTAGCGGGACCACGGGATGATGAACAGGACGGACTTCTCGGTCTGCAGGATCAGGCCGACCTGGCCCTTGATGCGCTCGCGCGGGACGACGATGTGGACGCCCTTGGAGGCGAGGACGCGCAGGCCGCCCTCGGAGCCCGCGAGGGCCTCGGTGTCCTCGGTCCACACGCCCGTCGCGTTGATGACGGCGCGGGCGCGGACCGTGATGCGCCGGCCCGTCTCGAGGTCCTCGAGGATCGCGCCGTTGACCGCACCGGTCGAGCCCTTGGTCAGCTCGACGACCTGGGTGCGGGAGGCGGCGTGGGCGCCGTAGGAGGTCGCGGTGCGGATGAGTGTCGAGACCAGGCGTGCGTCGTCGACCGAGGCGTCCCAGTACTGGACGGCGCCGATCGCCGCGTCGTGCGCGAGGTCGGGGAACTTGCGCTCCATCTGCTTGCGCGAGAGGTGACGGTGCAGCGGCAGGGCGCGCTTGCCGGGGGCCATGCTCGCGAGCGTGTCGTACAGCGCGATCCCGGCGCCGACGTAGGCACGCTCCCACACGCGGTGCTCGAGGGGGTACAGGAAGGGGACCGGGCGCACGAGGTGCGGCGCGAGGTCCTTGATGAGGAGGTCGCGCTCGGTCAGGGCCTCGTGGACCAGGTGGAAGTCGAGCATCTGGAGGTAGCGCAGACCACCGTGGACCAGCTTGCTCGAGCGGCTCGACGTGCCGGACGCCCAGTCCTGGCCCTCGACGATCGCGGTCGAGAGCCCGCGGGTCACGGCGTCGAGGGCGATGCCGGCTCCGGTCACGCCGCCGCCGATCACGAGGACGTCGAGCTCCTGGTCCGCGCTCGTGCTCGCCTCGAGCGCGCTGAGCGCCCGCTGGCGAGACTCTGCGGTGAGTCTGCTGGAAGTCATCCGATGGCCTTCTCTCGTCGTCGATCTGGTGCGTCACCGGCGGGGCCCCGTGAAGGATTCCCTCCTGTGACGTTCCCACGGCTCCGCGTCCCGCGCTAGCGGTACGAGGCGGGACCCAGGAGGGCGCCGTGCCGCGGCACAGCGCTGTCGGAACGGCGCTGCACGTATTAACGTCAACATGTCAGGAACGAACGCGCAAGCGCAGTGCACAAACGTGCAGCACGAGCATCACCAGCGGCAGGAGACCAGCAGATGGCCGATCGGGAGCAGGACGTCCTCCGGGCCGCCTCGATGTACTACCTCCAGGACATGAAGATGGAGGCGATCGCCAAGCACCTGCGCACCTCGCGCTCGACCGTCTCGCGCTTGGTCAAGAGAGCCCGTGAGACGGGTCTGGTGGAGATCACGCTCCGGCCCACGCAGAGCCGGGCCCCCGGCCTCGGGGCGCACATCTCCGCCACCTACGGCATCGACGCCTACGTCGTCCCTGTCCCGGACTCGACGCAGCAGGTCGACCGGCTCGACCAGGTCGCCCTCACGACGGCCCGCCTGCTCGGGTCGTGGTTCGACTCCGACATGATCCTCGGCATCGCGTGGGGCACCACGCTCGCGGCGATCTCGCGACACCTGAGCCGCAAGCCCACGCGGGGCTCCGCCGTCGTGCAGCTCAACGGGGCGGCCAACACCCGCACCTCCGGGGTGCACTACGCGGGCGACCTCATCGCGGGGTTCGGCGAGGCGTTCGACGCCCACGTGCACCATTTCCCAGTGCCCGCGTTCTTCGACTACGCCGAGACCAAGCAGGCGATGTGGCGCGAGCGGTCGGTCCGGCGCGTGCTCGACGTCCAGGGGCGGGCCGACGTCGCGCTGTTCTCGGTGGGTGCGGTCTCGGGTGGGGTGCCGAGCCACGTGTACTCGGCGGGCTACCTGGAGGCCGAGGACATCGCGGTCCTGGAGGCCGAGGGCGTGGTCGGCGACGTGTGCACGGTCTTCCTGCGGGCCGACGGCACCTACAAGGACATCGCGCTCAACGAGCGCGCCACGGGTCCCGGGCCCGACGAGCTCAAGCGCATCCCGCAGCGCATCTGCGCGGTCGCGGGGGACAACAAGGTCGCCCCGCTGCGGGCCGCGCTGCGGGCCGGCGTCGTGACGCACCTCGTCGTGGACGAGATCACGGCCTCGCACCTGATCGAGCAGGAGACGGGGCGCATCGCGGTCGCCCGGACGCGACTCGAAGGTATGCAGTCGGGTGCATGAGTACGCGCCAGGCTTCGTGGAGGCGTAGATTGTCGGCGTGACGAGCAGCCCCACGCCCACCCTGACGCTCCGCCCCGCCCTGCCGGCCGACGTGCGCGCGATCCGGTCCCTCGTCGAGCCCTACGCCGAGGAGCGCATCCTCCTCGCCAAGGAGATGGTCGGCTACTACGAGGCCGTGCAGGAGTTCGTGGTCGCCGACGTCGGTGGACCGGGTGCCCCGCAGGTCGTCGGGTGCGGCGCGCTGCACGTCATGTGGGACGACCTGGCCGAGATCCGCACGCTCGCGGTCGACCGCGCGTGGCTCGGCACCGGGGTGGGTCACCGCCTCGTGGTCGAGCTCCTGGAGCGAGCCCGCGCACTGGGCCTGGAGCGCGTCTTCTGCCTGACGTTCGAGGTCGACTTCTTCCGCGCGCACGGGTTCGAGGCGATCGAGGGCACCCCCGTGTCGCCCGACGTCTACGCGGAGCTCCTGCGCTCGCACGACGACGGCGTGGCCGAGTTCCTCGACCTCGCCCGGGTCAAGCCCAACACCCTCGGCAACACCCGGATGCTGATCACCCTCTGAGCGCCCGCGCCTCGGACCGGGAGCCGGGCGGCGGGTGGACGGCCTCAGACCGGGAGCCGGTAGACCTCGCCGTCCTGCTCGAGCAGCCCGTCCTCGACCAGGCTCGCGACGCACCGCCCGAGCTGGGCCGCGTCGGGCCACAGGTCCGCGACCACGTCGCGGTGCACGGGACCGTCCGCACCGCGCAGCGCGGCCATGACCCGTCCCCGCGCCTGCCGGTCCGTGCCCTCCCAGGCCTGGGTCCGGCGTCGGGCGCCGTGCTCGTCCGGCGGGCTGCCCGCGGCGCGCCACGCGCACAGGTCCGCGACGGGGCACGCCTCGCAGCGAGGCGAGCGCGCCGTGCACACCAGCGCCCCCAGCTCCATCGAGGCGGCGGCCCACAGTGCGGCCTCGGCGTCCTCGGCAGGTGCGACCTGCGTCGCGAGCCGGCGTTCGGCCGCGGTGTACGACGGAGCGGGCAACGCCGTCCCGGACACCGCGCGCGCCAGGACCCGCCGTACGTTCGTGTCGACGACGACCGCGCGCCGCCCGTGCGCGAACGCCGTGACCGCCGCGGCCGTGTACTCCCCGACGCCCGGCAGCGCGAGCAGCGCGTCGGTGTCGAGCGGGACCCGCCCCGCGTGGCGCTCGACGACCGCCCGCGCGCAGTCCTGCAGGCGCAGCGCGCGGCGCGGGTAGCCGAGGCGCCCCCACGCGCGCAGGACGTCGGCCGTCGACGCCGCCGCGAGGTCCGCGGGCTCGGGCCAGCGCTCCATCCAGGCGCGCCACGCGGGCTCGACCCGCACCACGGGCGTCTGCTGCAGCATGACCTCGCTGACCAGGACACCCCAGGGGGAGCAGTCGTCGCGACGCCACGGCAGGTCGCGCGCGTTCGCGGCGAACCACTGCCCGACGGCGTCGCGCAGGTCTGCGTGCGGGTCCGGGCCGGGGAGGGGTCGTCAGGGCTGCGCGGAGGTCCGTCGTGCGAGGGAGGGTCGTGCGAGGGCGGGTCGTCGGACCGGCGGCGGACGTGGCGGGGGAGGGCGACATGGTCCGACCATTCTCGCCGACGTCGCTACCCGGATCGGCACCCGGGTGCCGGGGATGCGGCCCGCTGCGGTGTGGCAGTGCGAGAACCGTCGCC
Organism: Oerskovia rustica; assembly: GCF_014836555.1. Taxonomy (GTDB): domain Bacteria; phylum Actinomycetota; class Actinomycetes; order Actinomycetales; family Cellulomonadaceae; genus Oerskovia; species Oerskovia rustica. Next base: position 25,766 of record NZ_JACSQQ010000022.1, on the reverse strand, counting down.
ACGGCGACGTACCGTTGGCCCCAGCGCAGGAAGGGCCCGCGCCGACCGTCGAACGGAGCCGTACGTGAGCACGCCGCAGGGCACCCGGCCACCCACCGGGGCGACCCCGGTCCAGGGGCGATCCTCGGACGGGTCCGGCGCCGCGTCGTCGGGCAGGCCGACGTCCAGGACCTTGCGGCTCCGCCGGGTCATGGCTCTCGTCCTGCTCGCGGTCATCGTCGTCGGCGTCGTGATGCTGGTCAGGGCCGCGATCGCGTTCGGGGCGGGCCTGCTCGCCGACGCACCACAGGGCAAGGTGGCCCCGCCCGAGCCCCAGGAGGTCGCGGCGACCGGGTACAAGGCCTGCCAGGCCAAGGACGTGACGCTCTGGCTCGCGGCCTCGAAGACCGAGTACGCGGTCGGGGAGAAGCCCACCTTCACCACGACCCTCACGCACGTGGGGCCCAGGCCGTGCCTGATCGACGCCTCGACCGCCGTCCAGGAGATCACGATCACGTCGGGCACCGACCGCATCTGGTCGTCGGCCGACTGCCCGGCGGCGTCGAAGGACCTGCTCATGGCGCCGGGCGACGTGTGGACCGAGACGGTCACGTGGAACAGGGACCGCTCGGCCCCCGAGTGCGCGACCGGGCTGCCCGGAACACAGCCGGGGAGCTACAGCGTCGTCGCAGCGTCGAACGAGGCCGCGGGGATGACGAGCCCCGCCGTGCCGTTCACGCTCGTGGCCCCTGCACCCCCGCCCGAGGCGCCACCGGCGACCGAGGCGCCCGCTGACGGCGATCCGCCGGCGGACGGGACCGAGGTGCCCGCAGAGGGCGCAGAGCCTCCTGCGGACGGGGCGACCGCGCCCGAGGGCGGGGCCACCGCCCCCGCAGGGGACGCGCCGCCGCAGGGGTGACGGGCTGCCGCCGGGAAGGGCTAGACGTACCGCTCGAGGATGCTCGACTCGGCGAGACGTGACAGGCCCTCACGGACCGCGCGCGCCCGCTGCTCGCCGACGCCGTCCACGGCCATGAGGTCGTCGATGCTCGCGGCCAGGAGCTTCTGCAGCCCACCGAAGTGCGAGACCAGGCGGTCGATGATCGCACCGGGCAGGCGGGGGACCTTCGACAGGAGCCGGTACCCGTGGGGAGCGACCGCGGCATCGAGTGCCTCGCCGCCTCCCGGGAGGTCGAGGACCCGCCCGATGAGCGTGAGGTCGAGGAGCTGGGTCGAGTCGAGCGCACCGAGCGCGTTCTTGACGTCCGCGAGGGAGCGGTCCTTGCGTCCGAGCTCGACGTAGTCCCGGATGACGGACTCGCGGTCCGAGCCGATCCCGCCGATGAGCTCGTCGAGCTGGAGGGCGAGCAGGCGACCGTCCGTGCCGAGCTCGACCACGTAGCCCGCGATCTCCTCGGAGATGCGGCCCACCATCTCGAGGCGCTGCACCACGGCGCACACGTCCCGGACGGTGACGAGGTCCTCGATCTCGAGGGCCGAGAGCGTGCCGCTGACCTCGTCCAGGCGGGCGCGGTAGCGCTCGAGCGTCGCGAGAGCCTGGTTGGCGCGCGACAGGATGGTGTCCGAGTCCTCCAGGACGTAGCGCTGGCCGCCCACGTACAGGGCGACGATCCGCATGGACTGGCTCACCGAGATCACGGGGAAGCCGCACTGCTTGGCGACGCGCTCGGCCGTGCGGTGACGCGTGCCGGACTCGGTCGTCTCGATCGTCGCGTCCGGCAGGAGCTGGACCGCGGCGCGCAGGATGCGGTTGGCGTCCCGGTCGAGGACCACGGCGCCGTCCATCTTGGAGAGCTCGCGCAGGCGGGTCGCGGAGAAGCCGACGTCCAGGACGAAGCCGCCCGAGCACATGGTCTCGACGACCTTGTCCAGGCCGAGGACGATCAGTGCGCCCGTCCGGCCGCGCAGGATGCGCTCGAGGCCGTCGCGGAGCTCGGTGCCCGGAGCCACTGCTGCGAGGGTCTCCCGGAGCATGTCGTCAGGGTGCACGGGGGAGTTGGCCACGTGGGCATCCTACGCTGCCGGGCCGTCCCAGGGGCGAGAAGACACCGTTCCTGGGACGACGAAAGGTCACGATGGCGCAACGGTTCTCACTCGTCGAAGCGCGTGCGCTCCTGCTGCGGCGGGAGGTGGCCCCCACGGGCGAGCTCGACGGCCTCGCCGAGGTGCTGCGCGGGCAGCACGGTCATGCCTGCCGGGGGCTTGGGCGTGGAGCCGCGAGGCACCACGGCTCGCGTGAAGCCGAGGCGTGCGGCCTCGCCCAGGCGCCGGTCCAGGCCCGAGACGGGGCGGATGTCGCCCGCGAGCCCGACCTCGCCGATCGCGATGGTCCCGGGCGGCATGACCTGGTCCTCGCGGGCCGAGAAGGTAGCGAGCGCGATCGCGAGGTCCGCGGCGGGCTCGGTCACGCGGGCGCCGCCGATCGTCGAGACGTACACGTCCTGGTCGACGAGCCGGACCCCGGCGTGCCGGTGCATCACGGCGAGGATCATCGCGAGCCGGCTCGAGTCGACACCGCTCGTGGTGCGCCGCGGGTTGGTCAGCGAGCTGGGGACCACGAGCGACTGGATCTCGAGCGCGAGCGGGCGACGTCCTTCGAGCGTCACGGTGATGAACGTGCCGGGTGCCCCGGCCCCCGCGTGCGACATGAACAGCCCGCTGGGGTCCGCGAGGCCAACGATCCCGGTCTCCGACAGGTCGAAGCAGCCGACCTCGTCGGTCGGGCCGTAGCGGTTCTTGATGGCCCGTACGAGGCGCAGGCGCGAGTGCCGGTCGCCCTCGAACTGGCACACGACGTCCACGAGGTGCTCGAGCGTGCGCGGCCCGGCGACCGACCCGTCCTTGGTCACGTGCCCCACCAGGATGACGGGCAGGTCACGCTCCTTGGCCGCGGCGATCAGCGCGGCCGCGACCTCGCGGACCTGGCTCACGCCTCCGGGAGACCCGTCGACCTGGGCCGAGGCGATCGTCTGGACCGAGTCGACGACGAGCAGGGCCGGGTCGGTGGCCTCGATGTGCCCGAGCACGGTCGCGAGGTCGGTCTCGGCGGCGAGCAGCAGCCCCGGGGCCAGAGCCCCGACCCGCTCGGCACGCAGCCTGACCTGCCCGGCCGACTCCTCGCCCGTGACGTACAGGACGGTGCGCGGCCGGGGCGCCGGACCCGTGGCGTCGTCGGGCGACGCGGCCTTGTCGCTCACGCCCGCCGCGACGTTGCTCGCGACCTTGAGCAGCAGCGTCGACTTGCCGACGCCCGGCTCTCCCGCGAGCAGCACCACGGCTCCGGGGACGAGGCCGCCGCCCAGCACGCGGTCGAACTCGGCGACGCCCGTGGGTGTGGCACGCGCGGTCTCGACGTCGATCTCCCCGATGGGACGCGCCGGGTTGCGGGTCGGGGCGACGGCCGCGGTGCGCGGCCCGGCGCTCGCGGCCGCCTCCTCGGTGACGGTGCCCCACTCCTGGCACTCGCCGCAGCGGCCCACCCACTTGGCGGTGGTCCAGCCGCACTCGCTGCACCGGTAGGCGGGCTTGGCCGGGCGCTTGCTCGTGGCGCGCGAGGCGGAGGTCGATGTGGTCACGCGGTCACGCTAGCCGTCGGTACCCACACGTCCCCGCAGCCACCCGTACCCCTCGGCCCAGGGCTGTGCCGGCGCGTGCCGGCGCGTGCCGGCGCGTGCCGACGCGTGCGGGCGTCCCGATGGCGCACCGGCGTGCTCGTGCCCATCATGAACCATGCGCAGGCTCCGGAAGGACAGCCCGTGGTGGACCGTCATCACCACGCTCGGCTCGCTCGCGGCGTGCCTGCTCCTCTACTACGGCGTGCCGCTCGGGGACGCGGACCGTGAGTGGGTGCAGATCCTGCTGTTCGCGGTCGGCTTCGTGGGGCTGTGCTACCTCATCAGGTTCCAGGTGCGCCGTCAGCTGCGCGCCGGGCGGGAGCCGAGCGTGCGGGTCCAGTCCGTCGTCGGGCTGCTCTCTCCGATCATCATCTTCTTCTCGATCGCCTACTACCTCCTGGCCATCAACAGCGACGCCGAGTTCGTGGGGATCGAGACCCGGACGGACGCGCTGTACTTCACGGTCGTCACGCTCGGGACGGTCGGTTACGGCGACGTCCACCCCGTGGGGCAGGCAGCGCGCGTCATCACGATGGTCCAGATCCTGTTCGACCTGGCCGTGATCGGCGTGCTGGTCGCCGTCGCGACGCAGCGGCTGAAGGAGCGCGCGGAGCTGCACCGCCCGCACCGGCCCGAGGGGAATTGACCCGGACGGGTCTGCGCGGCCTCCGTGGTCCGGGCGTGCGCGCGCACTAGTCTGGCGCGGTCACAGCGTCGCCACGAGGAGAGTGTCATGAGCCAGCAGACGGGACGCCCGCGTCAGTCGTCCCCGGCAGGCCCCGGGTTGCGGGACAGCCGTCACCACCGGGCTCCCTCGTCGTCCGTCTATGCCCGACGGCGCCTCGTCGCCCTGGTCGTGCTGCTCGCCCTCGTGGGCGGGGTCGTCGCCTTTCTCGCGCTCGTCTGGCCGGGGTTCGCCGCCGGAGGTGGGGCCGGGACGCCCGACGAGGTCACCGTGACCGCGCCGCCCGCGACGCCGACGATCGAACCGGTCGAGCGGACCGCGACGACCGAGCTCGCCAAGGCGATGCCCGCGAGCGTCCTGCAGTTCGCGCTCCGTGCCGAGGCACCGACCGAGGCCTTCGCCGACGCGGGCGCGATCGAGGGCCACGAGCTGACCTACGCGGACGCCGAGGGCGACGGGGCGACCAGCGTCACGGTGCTCGCAGGCCAGTGGGGCACCGACGACGAGGCGGAGGCCGCCTACGACGAGCTGCTCGCGGCGGCCGTCGAGGCCGGGGGCACGGCCACGTCGACGGGGGACGTCGAGGTCGGCGGCGAGCCCGCAGGGGCCTTCGCCGTCACTCCGGTCGCCCCGGTCGACGGAGCGGCGGCGTCGGCGACGGTCACGTGGCGCAACGGCACGGTCGTGCTGCAGGCGATGGGGCCCGTCGACGAGATCGAGGCGTTCTACACCGCGTTCCCCCTCTAGTCTGCGACGAGGCGCACCGGGCGGACGGTGGCCTCCGGTGCTCGTCGTCGGGCTCGCCCCGCGGGCCGGCAGCGACCGACCGGGACGTACGACCAGGAAGCAGGAGACGACCATGTCGACGACGACTCAACAGGCCGAGCCCTCAGGCCCCACCCCGCGCCTCGCGGTCCTCGGGACCGGGGTGATGGGGGAGACCGTCCTCGCGGGCGCGCTGCGCGCGGGGTGGCCCGCGTCGGAGGTGGTCGCGACCGTGCGGCGCCCCGAGCGTGGCGAGGAGCTGCACGAGCGCCACGGCGTGACCACGACGACCGACAACGGCGAGGCGGTGCGGGGCGCCGGGCTGGTCGTGGTCGCGGTCAAGCCCAAGGACGTGGCCGCGCTGCTCGCGCAGGTCTCGGAGCACCTGGGCGAGGGCGCGGTCGTGGTGAGCGTCGTCGTCGGGCTGACGACGCGCTTCTACGAGGACCGGCTTCCTGCCGGGACGTCGGTCGTGCGCGTCATGCCCAACACGCCGTCCGTGATCGGCGCCGGGGTCAGCGCGGTCAGCGGCGGCTCGGCAGCGAGCGACGACGACGTGACGCTCGTCGAGCGGCTCCTCGGGCAGACCGGCCTCGTGGTGCGGGTCGCGGAGAAGGACCAGGACGCGGTCGGTGCGCTGTCGGGCTCGGGCCCCGCCTACGTCTTCTACGTCGTCGACGCGCTCGCCGAGGCCGGCGTGCTGCTCGGCCTGACCCGGGCCGTGGCGCTCGAGCTCGCCACGGCGACCGTGCTCGGCTCGGCCCGGATGCTCGACGAGACGGGGGAGCACCCCGTGATCCTGCGCGAGAAGGTCTCCTCGCCCGGCGGAACCACGGTCGCGGCCCTGCGCGCGCTCGACGAGGGCGGCGTCCGGGCCGCGTTCCTGTCCGCGCTCGAGGCCGCCCGTGACCGGTCGCAGGAGCTGGCCGCCGCCCTCGAGGAACGGTCGTGACCGGGGAACCGGGGCGGGCCCGTCCCCCGGCGATGTCCGACGTCGCGGAGCTCGCGGGCGTCTCGCACCAGACGGTGTCACGGGTCCTCAACGACCACCCGAGCGTGCGACCGCAGACGCGCGAGCGGGTCATGGATGCGATCGCGACGCTCGGGTACCGGCGTAACAGCGCGGCCCGTGCGCTGGTCACGGCCCGTTCGGGGACGATCGGCGTCGTGACGACGGGCTCGGCGCTGTACGGGCCGACGAGCACGCTCATCGCGGTCGAGGGGGCGGCACGCGAGGAGGGCTACTTCGTGTCGGTGGCGACGATCCGCAGCTATGACGCCGCGACCATGCACACGGTCCTCGAGCACTTCATGGCACAGGGGGTCGAGGGGATCGTGGTCATCGCGCCCCAGACGGACGTGGCCGCCGCGGTGGACTCGTTCCGCGCGCCGGTGCCGGTCATCCTCATCGCGGCGCGCGAGCCCGGAGAGGTGCCGACCGTCGAGGAGCGGGTCGGTGCGGCGAGCATCCTGCCCATCGCGGTGGACCAGCGCCTCGGGGCGCGTCTGGCCACCGAGCACCTGCTGGACCTGGGGCACCGGACGGTCGTGCACCTCAGCGGCCCTCTCGACTGGTTCGACGCGCGGGAGCGCGCCACGGGCTGGAACGACGCCCTCGCCGCGCGGGCGGTCCCGGAGCAGGAGCGGGAGATGATCCGGTGCACGTGGTCGTCGGACGCGGGGTACGAGGTCGGGCGGGAACTGGCCGCGCGTGTCCTGGCCGGGGACGGGCCGACCGCGGTCTTCGCGGGGAACGACCACCTGGCCCTCGGTGTCCTGCAGGCGTTCTGGGAGGCGGGGGTCGTGGTCCCGCGCGACGTGTCGGTCGTGGGGTTCGACGACGTCGAGGGGGCGGCGCACTTCATCCCGCCGCTCACGACGGTCCGCCAGCCCTTCGCCGAGCTGGGGCGCCGGTGCATGGCGCTGCTGCTCGACGCCTTCGCGGGCGTGACGCCCGAGTCGACGCAGATCCCCCCGATCCTCGTGGTGCGGTCGAGCTCGGGGCCCGCCCCGACCGGGGCGGCCTCTGCGTAACGGTCCGGTCTCGGACCGGGCAGGTTCTTGACACGTCCAGATGTGAGCGCTAACAATGATCTCGTTCGACACGGAAGTTAGCGCTCACATCCTTGCGAGGTCGCAAGGGAGAACGACTGGAGAGACACACCAATGGCGGTGGAGCAGGCAGTGCAGCCCCCCTCGTACGTGATCGGCGTCGACTACGGGACGCTCTCGGGACGAGCGGTCGTGGTGCGCGTGAGCGACGGGGCCGAGATGGGCAGCGGGGTGCACGAGTACTCCCACGCCGTCATGGACACCGCGCTCGTCGCGGGACCCTTCGAGGGCACCGCCGGCCTGCCCCTCCCGCCCGAGTGGGCCCTGCAGGTGCCCTCCGACTACGTCGACGTCCTGCGCACCGCCGTCCCGGCCGCGCTGCTCGCGGCGGGGGTCGACCCCGCCGACGTGATCGGCATCGCGACCGACTTCACGGCCTGCACCATGGTCCCCACGACCGCCGACGGGACCCCGCTGTGCGAGCTCGAGCGGTTCGCGGGCCGTCCCCACGCCTACGTCAAGCTGTGGAAGCACCACGCGGCCCAGGCGCAGGCCGACCGCATCAACGCCCTGGCGCACGAGCGTGGCGAGCAGTGGATCTCACGCTACGGCGGCCTGATCTCGTCGGAGTGGGAGTTCGCCAAGGGGCTCCAGCTCCTCGAGGAGGACCCCGAGGTCTACGCCGCGACCGACCACTGGGTCGAGGCCGCCGACTGGATCGTGTGGCAGCTCGGCGGCGTCTACGTGCGCAACGCGTGCACCGCGGGCTACAAGGGCATCTACCAGGACGGCCGCTACCCCTCGACCGAGTTCCTCGAGGCGCTCAACCCCGAGTTCGCGGGCTTCGTGGCCGACAAGCTCGAGCACACGATCGGTCGGCTCGGCGAGGTCGCGGGCACGCTCACGGCCAAGGCGGCAGCCTGGACCGGACTGCCCGAGGGCATCGCGGTCGCGGTCGGCAACGTCGACGCGCACGTCACAGCTCCGGCCGCGCAGGCCGTCGAGCCCGGGCAGATGACCGCGATCATGGGCACGTCCACGTGCCACGTCATGAACGGCGAGGAGCTGCACGAGGTGCCCGGCATGTGCGGGGTCGTCGACGGCGGGATCGTCTCGGGCCTGTGGGGCTACGAGGCGGGGCAGAGCGGCGTCGGGGACATCTTCGGCTGGTTCGTCGACACCGCGGTCCCCGGCTCGTACGCGCAGGCGGCGGCGGACCGTGACCAGTCGGTGCACGAGTACCTCACCGATCTCGCGGCCGGCCAGGAGATCGGCGAGCACGGCCTCGTCGCGCTCGACTGGCACTCGGGCAACCGTTCGGTCCTGGTCGACCACGAGCTGTCGGGCCTGCTCGTCGGGCAGACGCTCGCGACCCGACCTGAGGACACCTACCGCGCGCTCCTGGAGGCCACGGCGTTCGGGACCCGGACCATCGTCGAGGAGTTCCAGCGCGCCGGCGTCCCGGTCGTCGAGCTGGTCGTCGCGGGCGGGCTGCTCAAGAACCGCCTGCTCATGCAGATCTACGCGGACGTGACGCGACTGCCGCTCAGCACGATCGACTCCGAGCAGGGGCCGGCGCTCGGGTCGGCGATCCACGCGGCCGTCGCCGCGGGCGCCTACCCCGACGTGCGCGCCGCTGCCCAGGTCATGGGACGGCGCACGGTCGCGGCCTACCTCCCGATCGAGGAGAACGCGGTGCGCTACGACGAGCTGTTCGCGCTCTACTCCGGGCTGCACGACCACTTCGGACGGCTCGAGACCCCCGGTGCCGACCCGGTCATGCACCGCCTCAAGGCGATCCGCCGCGAGGCGCGCTCGCTGCGCGCGGGCGTGGCGCCGTCGGGTACCGGCGCGCAGGGCGTCGCTCTCGAGGGGGTCCCCGCATGAGCACCACCACCAGCCCGACGGCGGAGCTCGCCCCCGCGGTCCGCGCGGCGGTCGAGGCCTCGCGCGAGCGGGTCGCGGCCCTGCACCGCGAGCTGACCCGCTACGAGCTCGTCGTCTGGACCGCGGGGAACGTCTCCGAGCGCGTCGAGGGCGCCGACCTGTTCGTCATCAAGCCGTCCGGCGTCGCGTACGACGACCTGACCCCCGGGTCGATGGTCGTGTGCGACCTCGACGGGAACCTGGTCGAGGGGACGCGCGCACCGTCGTCGGACACCGCGGCGCACGCGTACGTCTACCGGCACATGCCGCACGTCGGGGGGGTCGTGCACACGCACTCGACGTACGCGACCGCCTGGGCCGCGCGCGCCGAGCCCGTGCCGTGCGTCCTGACGATGATGGCCGACGAGTTCGGCGGCGAGATCCCCGTAGGACCCTTCGCGCTGATCGGCGACGACTCGATCGGCAAGGGCATCGTCGACACGCTCCGCACCTCGCGGAGCCCCGCCGTCCTGATGCGCAACCACGGCCCCTTCACGATCGGCAAGGACGCGCGCGGCGCGGTCAAGGCCGCAGTGATGTGCGAGGAGGTCGCGCGGACCGTGCACGTCGCGCGCCAGCTCGGCGAGCCGCTGCCCATCGCGCAGGGCGACGTCGACTCGCTCTACGACCGCTACCAGAACGTGTACGGCCAGGCGCCCGCGGGCGGTTGACCCGCGGGCCCCGCCCACCCCACGACCAGAACCACCGCGTGCTATTTCAGTGAGGAAACGACGCACATGAAGAACCCCTTCGACACCAGGGAGATCTGGTTCCTGACCGGGAGCCAGGACCTCTACGGCGAGGAGACCCTGCGCCAGGTCGCCGCGCAGTCCCAGGAGATCGCCGCGGCGATCGACGCCTCGAGCGACGTCCCGGTACGTATCGTCTGGAAGCCCGTGCTCAAGGACTCGGACGCGATCCGGCGGGCCGCGCTCGACGCCAACGCGGACGACGCGTGCGTGGGGCTCGTCGTGTGGATGCACACGTTCTCCCCGGCGAAGATGTGGATCCGCGGGCTCGAGGCCCTCGGCACCCCGCTGCTCCACCTGCACACGCAGGCCAACGTCGAGCTGCCCTGGTCCGAGATCGACATGGACTTCATGAACCTCAACCAGGCCGCCCACGGCGACCGCGAGTTCGGGTACATCCAGTCGCGGCTCGGGGTCTCGCGCAAGACCGTCGTGGGTCACGTGAGCAACCCGGACGTCACCGCGAGGATCGGGACCTGGGCGCGCGCCGCGACGGCCTGGGCCGAGGTGGGCTCGCTGCGGCTCGCCCGGTTCGGCGACAACATGCGCGGCGTGGCCGTGACCGAGGGCGACAAGACCGAGGCCGAGGTCCGGTTCGGCGTCTCCGTCAACACGTGGGGTGTCAACGACCTCGTCGAACGGGTCGACGCGGTCGACGAGAGCGACGTCGACATCCTCGTCAAGGAGTACGTCGGGATGTACGACGTGGCCCCCGAGCTGCTCCCCGGTGCCGAGAGGCACGCGTCGCTGCGCTACGGGGCGCGCATCGAGCTGGGCCTGCGCTCCTTCCTCGAGGAGGGCGGGTTCGGCGCCTTCACGACGAACTTCGAGGACCTGGGCGGGCTCCGCCAGCTCCCGGGGCTCGCCGTCCAGCGCCTCATGGCCGACGGCTACGGGTTCGGCGCGGAGGGGGACTGGAAGACCGCGCTGCTCGTGCGCGCCGCGAAGGTCATGGGCCACGGGCTGCCCGGCGGCGCCTCGCTCATGGAGGACTACACCTACGACATGGTGCCCGGTGCCGAGCGGATCCTCGGGGCGCACATGCTCGAGGTCTGCCCGAGTCTCACGACGGCGCGGCCCCGCCTCGAGGTGCACGCGCTGGGGATCGGGGGCCGCGAGGACCCCGTGCGGCTCGTGTTCGACACCGACGCGGGTCCCGCACTCGTCGTCGCCCTGAGCGACATGCGCGAGCGGTTCCGCCTCGTGGCCAACGTGGTCGAGGTCGTGGCGCCGGAGCACGACCTGCCCAGGCTGCCCGTGGCACGTGCCCTGTGGGAGCCAGCGCCGAGCTTCGCGGTCTCGGCCGAGGCGTGGCTCACCGCGGGAGGCGCGCACCACACCGTCATGACCACGGCGCTGGGGCTCGAGGCCTTCGAGGACTTCGCCCAGATCGCCGGCACGGAGCTCGCCGTGATCGACGAGTCCACGACCACCCGGTCCTTCGCGCGAGAGCTGCGATGGAACCAGGCGTACTACCGGCTCGCGCAGGGCTTCTGAGGACGGACCTGCTCGTAGACCGGACGCAGTGTGGGGGGACCCGGGCGATGGGGAACACTTACCGCCCGGTAGCCCCGGTAGGCCGAGTGCTCGTGTGAGCGCTCACCACGCACGACCGACCATCCAATCGACTGACAGGGCCCAGGCCCGCAAGAACCGTTCGACGCCCACGGCGGGCGCAGCGGGACATCTCAAGGAGGAGATCATGTTCAACAAGACCACGGCACGCGTGCGGTTCACCGGGATCCTCGCAGGCGCAGCGGTCCTCGCGCTCGCGGCCTGCAGCGGCGGCAGCACCGACTCGGCGGACGGCACCGCCGGAGCGGGCGGAGGCGGCGAGAACATCCGCGTCGGCTTCTCCCAGCTCGGCGCGGAGAGCGGCTGGCGCACCGCCAACACCGAGTCGGTCAAGGCCAACCTCACGGCCGAGAACGGCATCGACCTGACGTTCGTCGACGCGCAGCAGAAGCAGGAGAACCAGATCAAGGCCCTCCGCGACTTCATCGACCAGGACGTCGACGTCATCGCGTTCTCCCCGGTCATCGAGACCGGATGGGACGAGGTCCTCCAGGAGATCAAGGACGCCGAGATCCCCGTCGTCCTCGTGGACCGCACGGTCGACACCACGGTCGAGGACCCGTTCGTCACCTGGATCGGCGCCGACTTCACGGCAGAGGGAGTCACCGCGGGCGAGTGGGTCGCGGAGAACGCTCCCGACGCCAAGGTCTTCGAGCTCCAGGGCACCATGGGCTCGGGCGCCCAGACCAACCGTCAGGAAGGCTTCCGCTCGGTCGTCGAGGACCAGATCGTCGGCGAGGCGACCGGCAACTTCACGCGCGCCGAGGGCAAGGCGGCCACCGAGGCAGCGCTCCAGGCCTACCCCGACATGAACCTCATCTTCGCCCACAACGACGACATGGGCCTCGGCGCCATCGAGGCCATCGAGGCCGCGGGCAAGGTCCCGGGCAAGGACATCCAGATCGTCACGGTCGACGGGGTCAAGGACGGCCTGACCGCGCTCCTCGACGGCAAGTTCAACTTCGTGGTCGAGTGCAACCCGGCCTTCGGCGACCAGCTCCTCGAGCTCATCAAGCAGGTCGCGGCCGGCGAGGACGTCGAGAAGGAGACCATCGTCGTCGACCAGGCGTTCGACCAGACCATCACGCAGGACGTCATCGACGCCCGCTCGTTCTGACGCGCAGCACCTGACGGCCCGCCCGGCCGCCGCCCTCCGCGGTGCGGCGACCGGGGCGGGCGCACACACCGCGCGGCAGGGACGAGCCCCTCGTCCCTGCCGGCAGGTGCCTGAGCTCCAGCCCCTTCCCCAGGACGGAAGAACACATGTCAACGACGACCGCCGCGTACGCGGCGCCCGTGGTGGAGATGACCGGGATCACCATCGAGTTCCCGGGCGTCAAGGCTCTCGACGGCGTCGACCTCACCCTCCGCCCCGGCGAGGTCCACGCCCTCATGGGCGAGAACGGCGCCGGCAAGTCCACTCTCATCAAGGCCCTCACGGGGGTCTACCAGATCGACGCGGGCCGCATCGTGGTCTCCGGTGCCGAGCACCGGTTCACGCGGACCCGCGACTCCCAGGACGCGGGCATCAGCACCGTGTACCAGGAGGTCAACCTCTGCTCGAACCTCTCGGTCGCCGAGAACATCATGCTCGGGCACGAGATCCGGTTCGGTCCTTTCATCAACTGGCCCGCGACGCGCCGCAAGGCCCGCGAGCACCTCGCCCTCCTCAACCTGGACATCGACCCCTCGTCGGCCTTGTCCTCCCACTCGATCGCCGTGCAGCAGCTCTGCGCGATCGCGAGGGCCATGGTCGTCGACGCGAAGGTCCTGATCCTCGACGAGCCCACCTCGAGCCTCGACAAGGCCGAGGTCGCCGAGCTCTTCGACGTGATCCGCTCGCTGCGGGACAAGGGCGTCGCGATCCTCTTCGTGTCGCACTTCCTCGACCAGATCTACGAGATCACCGACCGCCTGACGATCCTGCGCAACGGACGGCTCATCTCCGAGCACCTCACGAAGGAGCTTCCGCGCATGGAGCTCATCTCCGCGATGATCGGCAGGTCCGGGGAGGCCCTGGCCGACGTCGAGGAGCGCGCGCACCGCGTCGCCTCCGAGCACGACGAGGAGCCTCTGCTCCGGGCCGTCGCGCTGGGACGCGACGGCTCGGTCGAACCGTTCGACCTCGACGTGCACGCGGGCGAGATCGTCGGCGTCGCGGGCCTGCTCGGCTCGGGCCGCACCGAGGTCGCCCGCCTCCTCTACGGCGCCGACAGGGCGGGCAGCGGAAAGCTGACCTTCGACGGCGCGACGCGTGGCGCGGCCCCCCTGACCTCGATCAAGCGAGGCGTCGCGTTCTCCTCGGAGGACCGCAAGAAGGAGGGCATCATCGGGGACCTCACGGTCCGCGAGAACATCGCCCTCGCGATGCAGGCGAGCCGCGGCCCGTGGCGCCCCGTCCCGGCCAAGGAGCTGGACGCGGTCGTCGACCGCTACATGAAGGCGCTCAACGTCTACCCGGCGAACCCGAACATGCTCATCAAGAACCTGTCGGGCGGCAACCAGCAGAAGGTCCTCCTGGCCCGCTGGCTCGCGACCGCACCGCGCCTCATCATCCTCGACGAGCCCACGCGCGGCATCGACGTGGGGGCCAAGGCCGAGATCCAGCGGCTCGTCGCCGAGCTGGCAGGCGACGGGATGGGCGTGGTCTTCATCTCGTCCGAGCTCGACGAGGTGCTGCGCCTGAGCCAGCGCGTCGTCGTCATGCGTGACCGCCAGAAGATCGGCGAGATCACCAACGGCCCGGACGTCACGTCCACCACGATCCTCGAGACGATCGCAGCGAGCGGGAGCGCATCATGAGCACGACCACCACGACTCCGACGACGCCGTCGGCGTCGCCGCCCGTGTCCGGCGGTCCCGCACCGCGTGCCGCCCAGGGCGCGCTGCGCCGCGTGACGCACCACCACCTGTTCTGGCCCGTCGTCGCGCTCGTCGTCATGCTCCTCGCGTGCGGCCTGCGCAGCCCCGGCTTCCTCGACGTGACGATCATGGACGGCCACCTGTTCGGCCAGCTGATCGACATCATGCGCGCGAGCGCGACCCCGCTCCTGCTCGGCATCGGCATGTGCCTCGTGATCGCGACGGGCGGGATCGACCTCTCGGTGGGTGCCGTCATGGCGATCTCGCTCGCGGTGTCGCTGACCTACATCGACGCGAGCGGCACGGGCGGGACGGTCGGCACCGCCCTGACCGCGGTCGCGATCGGCCTCCTGGTCGCCGCGGTGATCGGCGCCTTCAACGGCTTCCTGGTCACGGTCCTGGGCATCCAGCCGTTCATCGCGACCATGATCCTCATGGTCGCGGGTCGCGGCATCGCGATGCTCATCACCAAGGGCCAGATCACCACGACCACGAGCCCGCCCTTCAAGTCGATCGGCTCGGGCTTCGTCCTGGGCATCCCGACCCCCGTGGTCATCGCCGCGGTCGTGTTCGCGCTGGTCGCGCTGCTGGTGCGGCGGACGGCCCTCGGCATGCTGGTCGAGTCGATCGGCATCAACCGCGAGGCCAGCCGCCTCGCGGGCGTCCAGTCGCGCAACATCACGTGGTTCGTCTACCTGCTGTGCGGCCTCCTGGCCGGGCTCGCGGGCATCGTCTACGGCGCCCCGACGATGGCGGCCGACGCCAACAACATCGGCCTCATGAAGGAGCTCGACGCGATCATGGTCGTCGTCCTGGGCGGCACCAAGCTCGACGGCGGCAAGTTCAGCCTCGCGGGCGTGGTCGTCGGGGCGCTGCTCCTGTCGACGCTCGAGCGGGCCGTGGTCATCTTCCACATCAGCTCGCAGATCACGCCGCTGTTCAAGGCGCTCGTGCTGATCGTCGTGTGCATCGCGGCGTCCGAGCGTCTGCGCTCGCTCCTCACGTCCCGACGACCGAGGAAGCGACCCATGCCGAGCGCGGGCGCGGCGACGACGAGTGCGAAGGGGGCAGCAGCATGAGCACCGTCCAGACGGCGCCCCGGGCGTCGAGGAATCCCCAGCAGGGCAAGGGGCCGCGCGGAGGCCACGACACGGGCTTCGTCGCCCGCCTCATGACCAACCCCGTGGTCCGCAGGCTCTCGGACCGCCGGCTCCTGCCCGTCACGGGCACGCTCGTGGCCCTCGCGGTCATCCTGGTCGTGGGCCAGGTCCGCTACAGCACGGACCGCCGCGACTTCCTGAGCATGCGGCTCTTCTCCAACCTGCTGGTCGACAACTCGTACCTGATCGTCCTGGCGATCGGCATGACGTTCGTGATCATCACGGGTGGGATCGACCTGTCGGTCGGTGCCGTGGTCGCCCTCGTGGGCCTGGTCGTGGCCAAGCTCCTGATCGCGGGGGCGCCGCTCCCCGTGGTCCTGATCCTGGGCGTGCTGATCGGCACGACGTTCGGCCTGCTGATCGGCGTGATGGTCCAGTACTTCGACATACAACCCTTCATCGCCTCGCTCGCCGCGATGTTCCTCGCGCGCGGCCTGGCCAACGTCGTGAGCGTCCAGTCGCTCGCGATCAAGGACGAGGGCTTCGCGGCCCTGGCCTCGTGGAAGATCAAGTTCGGCGAGGGGCGTGAGGCCTGGAGCATCAACCTGAGCATGGTCGTCGCGTTCGTGGTCCTGCTGATCGCGATCTACCTGCTGCACTACACGCGCTTCGGCCGCACGGTCTACGGGCTGGGTACGGGCGACAACGGCACGGCCGTGAACCTCATGGGTCTCAAGGGCAGCTCGACCAAGGTGTGGGTCTACGTGATCAGCGGCACGTGCGCCGGGATCGCGGGCATCCTGTTCGCCCTCTACACCAAGTCGGGCTTCAACCTCACGGGCATCGGCATGGAGCTCGACGCGATCGCGGCGGTCGTGATCGGTGGCGCGCTCCTGACAGGTGGCGGCGGGTTCGTCCTGGGGTCGGTCGCGGGCGTGCTCGTCTACGGGCTGATCCAGGTGCTCATCGCCCGCGAGGGCCTGGACTCCTGGTGGACCAAGGTCTTCATCGGCGTGGTCCTGCTCGCGTTCGTCCTGCTGCAGCGGGCCATGACGTTCCGTCAGGGACGAGGGGCCGCCACCTAGCACCCCCCAGCACCACCGCCTCGCGCGGGTCGGCCATGGAGCCGGGCCCCGTGCGAGGCGTCACAGCGCGGACCGTCGAGGGTGACGGGCCGAGAAGGACCCGGAGGCCACCCCCTCCCGGTCGAGCAGGTCCCGGCTGGTACCCGGGACGGGCTCGGACGACCGGGAGGGCGTGGCTGCCGGGCGCACCCCGTACAGCAATGGAGCGCACGGGATACACCCGGCATCGCTCCCTTCCTCGTCGCAGCAAGGTTGGAGCAACGTGATCATCTCTGATTCCCCTGCCCGCAGCACGACCCGTGGTCGGACGTCCCGTCCGTCCCGCAGCCGGACGGCACGACCGTGGGCGGCCTCCGTCGCGGTCCTCGCGCTGGGGGCGACGACCGCCCTCGCGGTCACCCCGTCGGCCTTCGCGGCCGCCGAGCCGGTCCTGCCGGCCGGGGCCTGGGTCGACCAGTTCGACGCGGCCGAGCTCGGCTCGGCCTGGGACGTCGTCAACCCGGTCCCCTCGGCGTGGTCGCTCGCGACGACGCCCGGGTCGCTGACCCTGACGTCCCAGCCGGGCGACACCTACCAGGAGGCGAACACCGCGAAGAACGTCTTCATGGTGGACGTCCCCGTGGGCGACTTCACGGTCGTGACCAAGGTGTCGGCGCCGGTCGGCAAGGTCTACCAGGGCGCGGGCCTCATCGCGTGGAAGGACATGGACAACTACGTCCGCGCAGGTCTGACGTACGTGGGCAGCCTGTCGCCCTCGGCGCGCGCGATCGAGCTCGACAACGAGACGGGCGGGAAGTTCACCGCCGCGTCGTTCACCGACCGTGCGGGCTCGACAGGGGAGACGCTGCGCATGCAGCGCACCGGTGACACGCTCGCGGTGTCCTACTGGGACGCCACGGCGGGGGACTGGAAGCCCGCAGGCTCGACGACCGTGACGTTCGACGTCACGCAGGTCGGTCTCTACGCCCTCGCGGCGCAGGACGGCTCGACGCACGCCGCGACGTTCGACTACGTCGCGGTCGACGCGGCCGAGGGACAGGACGTCGTCCCGGCGGGCACGTTCTCGCTCGTCGGTCCGGTCGACCACAAGCACCTCGTCCTGACGGACACGGGCCTGTCGTTCGTCGCGCAGCGCCCGGCGTCGCCGCTGGGCCTGGCGGCCACGGCGGTCGCCGGCGGGCCCGACGGCGCCGCGACGCTCGCGCAGGCGGGCACCGGTCTGCCGGTGGTCGTCGCGAGCGACGGGCGCCTCGCGCTCGGGGCCGCGGGCGCCGCCCCGGCCCAGGTGCGGCTGACCGACGTGGGCGGCGGCAGGCTCGCGCTGCGCGTGCCGGGCGCCGCTGCCGGGGAGTTCGCGGGAGTACGCGCCGCGGACGGAGCCCTGGTGCTCGGCGCCGAGGACGCGGCCGTCAGGCTCACGCTCACCGCGCTGTCGTCGGCCGAGCACACGCTCGCGATCGACGCCGCGGGCGAGAGCGTCGAGATGAGCGACGACCTGTACGGCATCTTCTACGAGGACATCAACTACGCCGCGGACGGCGGGCTGTACGCCGAGCTCGTGCGCAACCGCTCGTTCGAGTTCAACTCGTCGGACAGCTCGTCCTTCACGGGGCTCACGGCCTGGGAGCGGGTCGACCGCAACGGCGGCACCGCGACCACGACGGTGGTGACCGACGCGCAGCGCCTCAACGACAGCAACCGCTACTACCTCCGGCTCGACGCGACCGCGGCCGGCGCGGGCCTGCGCAACGCGGGCTTCAACACGGGCCTCTTCCTCGAGAAGGGCGAGAAGTACGACTTCTCGGTCTGGGCGCGCTCCGCCGTCGGGCAGGACCTGACCGTGCAGGTGGAGAACGCCGCGGCCGGGACCACCTACGCGACCGGGGAGGTGACCGTCGACGGCACCGACACCTGGAAGAAGTACTCGGTGACCCTCACCGCGACCGGGACCACCTCGGCCGGGCGCCTCGCGGTCCTCGCGGGTGCCGCAGGCACCGTGCGCCTCGACATGGTCTCGCTCATGCCGCAGGACACCTGGGTCGGGCCGGTCAACGGCAAGACCCACCTGCGCAAGGACCTCGCCGAGAAGATCGACGCCATGAACCCGCAGTTCCTGCGGTTCCCGGGCGGCTGCGTGACCAACGCGGGCACGTTCGACACCTACCTCGAGAGCAACGGCACCGACCGTCGGCGCACGTACCAGTGGAAGGAGACCATCGGGCCGGTCGAGGAGCGGGCCACGAACTGGAACTTCTGGGGCTACAACCAGTCGTACGGGATCGGGTACTACGAGTACTTCACGTTCGCCGAGGACCTCGGCGCGACGCCCCTGCCCGTCCTGTCGGTGGGCGCCAACGGCTGCGGCAGCACCATCCCCGAGATGAAGGACGACGTCCGGATCCAGCGCTGGGTCCAGGACACCCTCGACCTCATCGAGTTCGCCAACGGTGACGTCACGACCGGGTGGGGCGCTGTGCGCGCGGAGCTCGGCCACCCCGAGCCGTTCGGCCTGAAGTACCTGGGCCTCGGCAACGAGGAGAACACCAAGACGTTCGAGGCGAACTTCCCGAAGTTCAAGGACGCCGTGCGCGCCGCGTACCCCGACGTCCAGATCATCTCGAACTCGGGGCCGGACGACACGGGCCAGCGGTTCGACGAGCTCTGGGAGTTCAACCGTGCGCAGGAGGTCGACCTGGTCGACGAGCACTACTACAACGACCCGAGCTGGTTCCTCGAGAACGCCGACCGCTACGACGACTACGACCGCGAGGGCCCGCACGTGTTCCTCGGCGAGTACGCGTCGCGCGGCAACACGTTCTTCAACGCGCTGTCCGAGGCCGCCTTCATGACGGGCCTCGAGCGCAACTCCGACGTCGTCGAGCTCGCGTCCTACGCGCCGCTGCTCTCCAACGAGGCGTACGTGCAGTGGTCGCCCGACGCGATCTGGTTCGACAACGACGAGTCGTGGGGCACGCCCAACTACTACGTCCAGGAGCTGTTCGCGAACAACGTGGGTGACGAGGTCGTCCCGTCGGTGCACGGGGCCGACGCCTCCGCCGAGCCCGCACTGGACGGAGGCGTCTTCCTGTCCACGTGGTCGACCAGCGCCTCGTACGACAACGTCGTGGTCACCGACAACGCGAGCGGCGACGTCCTGTTCCAGGACGGGTTCGACGACGCCACCCGGTGGTCTCCCGTGACCGGGACGTGGGCCGCGCAGGACGGCGTCTACACACAGTCCTCGACGTCCGTGACCGACGCGCGCTCGATCGTCACGGGCGCGTACGCCAAGGACTGGAAGAACTACACGCTCGAGCTCGACGCCCGCAAGATCGCCGGGTCCGAGGGCTTCCTCGTGGGCTTCGCCGCGGGCGGCCCGAACGACTACTACTGGTGGAACATCGGCGGCTGGAACAACACCCGCTCGGTCCTCCAGCGGGCCGACGGCGGCAGCGCCGCCGAGGTCGCCGCGGTCGAGAACAAGAGCGTCGAGACGGGCCAGGGCTACAAGGTCAAGGTCGTGGTCCAGGGCAGCACCATCGAGCTCTACCTGGACGGCCAGCTCCAGATCTCGTACGAGCAGCCCGCCGCGAAGTCGCTCTACCAGGTCGTCACGCGCGACGAGGAGTCCGGCGACCTCGTGGTCAAGGTCGTCAACCCGACCGCGACCGCGGCGGACACGGCCGTGACGGTCGCGGGCCAGGAGATCGCGGCCCAGGCCACGGTCACCGAGATGGTCGGCGCGCCCACGGACACCAACACGAAGGCGAACCCGCGGGCGATCGTGCCCGTCGAGCGGACCTGGGACGGGGCGTCCAGCGCGTTCGACTACACGTTCCCGGCCTACTCGGTCACGTTCCTGCGCCTGCAGGCCGCCGGCACCGAGGCCGAGCCGGTGGACCTCGCGGTCACGGCCAAGGCCCAGTGCGTCGCGGGCCGCGCGAACCTCTCGGTGCGCGCGGTCAACGGCGAGGACGAGGCCGTGACCGTGGCGCTCACGACGCCGTTCGGGACCAAGACGTTCGCGTCGGTCGCACCGGGCAAGAGCGCGTCGCAGACGTTCAGCTCGCGTGCGGTCTCGGTCCCCGCGGGCTCCGCGACGGTCGTGGGGACGATCGGCACAGGACCCGGTGCCCGCTCGACGACGTTCGACGTCGAGTACCCGGCCACGACCTGCGGCTGACGGCCCGCACGACCAGCAGCACCTTCACGACGACCACGACCCAGCAGGCGGGGGACCGCCGGGCCACCCCCGTGGTCCGGCAGTCCCCGCCAGGGGGCGCTCAACGACGAGACGGCGAGAGGCCACGATCCACATGACCACCCGACACGACCCGGCGCAGACCGCGCCAACGGCCCGACGGAGGGCCACCCGCAGGGCGAGAGCCGCCCTCGGGGCAGCACTGAGCATCGCTCTGCTCGCCCCGATGGCCCTGGCGGGGCCGGCAGCGGCTCTGACCTCGGCCCCAGCACGCCCGACGACGGCGCTCGCCCCGGCCACGGCGCTCGCGGCCGGGGTGCCCGTCCCCACGACCGACGGCCTGAAGCTCTGGTACAGGCTCGACGAGCTGAGCGGCACGGTCGCCCACGACGCCTCGGGCTCGGGCCGTGACGGCACGCTCGTCGGCGGCGGAGACTGGACCGACGGGCAAGGCCTGACGTTCGGCGGCTCGAGCTACGTGGACCTGCCCGACGACCTCCTGGCCGGCTGGTCGGCCGTCACGGTCAGCGCCGACGTGTGGATCGACGCGTCGCTGAGCGGCAACTACTTCTTCTACAACCTGGGCAACACGGCCGTGGGCTCACCGCAGTCGGGCAACGGCTACCTCTTCTCCTCGGGCAACGCGACGTACCGCGCGTCCGTCTCGAACGCCGCGTGGGGGGCCGAGCAGAACACGGCCAAGTCGCCGTCCGCGGCCCTCGCGCGCGGCGTCTGGAAGACCGTCACCTACACGCAGGGCGCCGGCACGGGACGCCTCTACGAGGACGGCGCGCAGGTCGGCGTCAACACGGCCGTGACCCACACGCCGGGCTCGATCGGCAACGGGAAGACGACCGCGAACTACCTCGGCAGGTCCGCATACGCGGCCGACAACCTCTTCAAGGGGCGCATCAAGGACTTCCGCCTCTACGACCGCGCGCTCACGGCCGCCGAGGTCGCCGACCTCAGCACCGCGAACGCCGCGGCGTCGCTCTCCGCCGACGCGGGCGCCCTGACCCTCGGGGACACGAGCGCCGTGGCCAAGAACCTCACGCTGCCCGCGAAGGGCGCGGGCGGCTCGACCGTCACCTGGGCGACGTCGGACGCGAGCGTCGTGACGTCGTCGGGCGTCATCACCCAGCCCGTCGGGCAGGCGCACACCGCGACCCTGACCGCGACGCTTTCGCTGCGCGGCCAGAGTGCCACCAGGACGTTCGACGTCACCGTGGTGCCCGGCACGGGCGACCAGGGCGTCGTCGACGCCGCGGCCGCCGCGCTCGAGGTCAAGAACCTCGACGACGTCCGCGGCAACCTCACGCTGCCGACCACGGGAGCCGAGGGCACCACGGTCACCTGGGCGACCACGGTCCCCACGGTCGTCACGCCGTCGGGCGAGGTCACGCGCCCCGCGCACGGCCAGGCCGACCGGACGGTCACGCTGACCGCGACCGTGAGCAAGGGGCAGGCCACGGCCACGCGCGCGTTCGACGCGAAGGTCCCCGCGCTCCCCGAGCAGCAGGACTTCGCGGGCTACCTGTTCTCCTACTTCATCGGTGAGGGCTACGCGACCGGCGAGCAGGTCTACTTCGGCCTGAGCAAGGGCAACGACCCGCTCAGGTACCGGAACCTCAACGACAACCAGCCCGTGCTGACGTCGAGCCTGGGGGAGACGGGCCTGCGCGACCCCTTCGTCATCCGTTCTCCCGAGGGCGACAAGTTCTACCAGATCGCGACCGACCTCAAGATCCACGGCAACGGCAACTGGGACGCGTCCCAGCGCACGGGCTCCAGGTCGATCATGGTGTGGGAGTCGACCGACCTGGTGAGCTGGACCGACCAGCGCCTCGTCCAGGTCTCCCCGGAGACCGCGGGCAACACCTGGGCCCCCGAGGCCTACTACGACGCGACGATCGGCGCGTACGTCGTGTTCTGGGCCTCCAAGCTCTACGAGGAGGACGACCCGGGCCACACGGCCAACACGTACAACCGCATGATGTACACCACGACCCGCGACTTCTACACGTTCACCGAGCCGCAGGTGTGGGTCGACCCGGGCTACTCGGTCATCGACTCGACCGTGATCGAGCACGACGGCGAGTTCTACCGCTTCACCAAGGACGAGCGCAACAACACGTCCACGACGCCGTGCTCCAAGTTCGTGCTGGGCGAGAAGGCGAGCGAGCTGCGCTCGCTGAGCTACGACTTCATCACCGACTGCATCGGCAAGGCCAACTCGCTCGGCGGCGGCATCAACCAGGGCGAGGGCCCGACCATCTTCAAGTCGAACACCGAGGAGAAGTGGTACCTGTTCATCGACGAGTTCGGCGGCCGCGGCTACGTGCCCTTCGAGACGACCGACCTGGACGCCGACGAGTGGAAGATGTCCACGGGCTACGAGATGCCCTCGCGCCCGCGCCACGGCACGGTCCTGCCCGTGACGCAGACCGAGTACGACGCGCTGCTCAAGGGCTACCAGCCGGACGCGTTCGTCGAGTCGGCCGAGGACGTCACGGCCGTCGTGAGCGTCGGTGACGCACCGGTCCTGCCGGCCACCGTCGCCACGCGCACCGCAGCCGGCACGACCACGCAGACCGCCGTCACGTGGGACGCGATCGACCCCGCGAGCTACGCGCAGGCCGGGACCTTCGAGGTCACGGGCTCGCTCGGCGCCGGCGTGAGCGTGCGTGCCAAGGCCGTCGTGACCGTGGTCGAGGGCGACGTCCCCGTCACGGGCCTGGTGGTCTCGCCCACCTCGACGCAGGTCACGGTCGGATCGGCACGCTCGCTCACCGCGACCGTGACCCCCGCCAACGCCACGGCCCGCACCATCACCTGGACGAGCGCCGACCCGTCGGTCGCGACCGTCGTCTCCGACGGGCCCTCCGCAGGCACCGTGCGCGGCGTCGCGGCGGGCAGCACGACCGTGACCGCCACGACCGCGGACGGGTCGCGCACCGCGACCGTCGCGATCGACGTGACGAAGGAGATCCCGGGCCTGGTGGTCCAGTACCGCCTGGACGAGACGAGCGGCACGCAGGCCGTGAACTCGGCGCCGAGCAGCGCCGTCGGTCCCGCGACCGTCGTGGGCGGGGCCGCCCGCAACGGCACGGACGGCGTGCGCCTCGACGGGGTCGACGACCACGTCAGGCTGCCCGACGACGTGCTCAAGGGCCTGACGGAGATCACCGTCTCGCTCGACGTGCGCATCGACACCGCCCAGTCCACGCCCTACTTCATCTACGGCCTGGGCAACACGAGCGGGTCGAGCGGCAACGGCTACCTCTTCACGACGGGGGACGCGTACCGCACGGCCATCGCCTCGGGGAACTACACGACCGAGCAGAACACGACCAAGGGCTCGAACCTCGCCCGCGGCGTGTGGAAGCACCTGACGTACACGCAGTCGGGCACCACGGGCACTCTCTACGAGGACGGGATCCAGGTCGCGAGGAACACCGACGTGACGACGACGCCCGGCTCGATCGGGAACGGCACCACGGTCGCGAACTACATCGGCCGCTCGCTCTACTCGGGCGACAAGTACCTCAAGGGCGACGTCCGCGACTTCCGCGTCTACGACCACGCCCTGAGCGCCGAGGAGGTCAAGGACCTCGGTCAGGACCACTCGGCCGTCACGGGGGCCGAGCTCGCCGAGCTCGAGGTCGCCGCGATCGTCGACGGCGGGTCCAGCACGGTCACGCTCCCGGTGGTGCCCGGCACGGACCGCTCCGCGCTCGCACCTCGCCTGGTCGTGTCCGACCGTGCGACCGTGACGCCCGCCAACGGCTCGGTCCAGGACCTCACGCAGCCCGTGACCTACACCGTGACGGGCCCCGACGGGGCCGCGCGCACGTGGACCGTCCAGGCCAAGGAGATGCGGAGCCCGGTCCTGCCAGGCCTGTACGCGGACCCGAACATCGCGGTCTTCGACGGCGTGTACTACATCTACGCGACCACGGACGGCACGCCCGGCTGGGGCGGCAAGGACTTCTACGTGTGGAAGTCGACCGACCTGGCGAGCTGGGAGCGCTCGGCCGAGCCGTTCCTCACGCTCGACGGCGCCGCGGGCGACGTCCCCTGGGCGACGGGCAACGCGTGGGCGCCGACCATCATCGAGCGCGACGGGAAGTACTGGTTCTACTTCTCGGGCCACAACCCGACCTACGACCGCAAGACGATCGGTGTCGCGGTCGCGGACAGCCCCGAGGGGCCCTTCACCGCGCAGCCGACGGCCATGATCACCAACGGGGAGGCCGTCACGACGGGGCAGGCGATCGACCCGGCGGCGTTCGAGGACCCGCAGACCGGCACGTTCTACCTGTTCTGGGGCAACGGCAGCAACGCGCCGCTGTACGCCGAGCTGAACGACGACATGGTCTCGGTCAAGCAGGACACCATCACGAAGCTCGGTGGCCTGACGAACTTCCGTGAGGGCCTGTTCCTCAACTACCGCGAGGGGATCTACCACCTGACCTACTCGATCGACGACACGGGCTCGGAGAACTACCGGGTCGGGTACGCGACGTCGACGAGCATCGACGGGCCGTGGACCTACCGCGGCGTGATCCTCGAGAAGGACGTCTCGCAGGGCATCCTCGGGACCGGCCACAGCTCGATCGTCCAGGTCCCCGGGACCGACGAGTGGTACATCGCGTACCACCGCTTCGCGATCCCCGGCGGCGACGGGAACCACCGCGAGACGACCATCGACCGCCTCACGTTCGGTGAGGACGGGCTCATCCAGAAGGTCGTCCCGACCCTCGAGAGCGTGCCGCCGCTCGACGTGACCGAGCCCGCCCAGGTCGAGGTCGACGTCACGGTCGCGCCCAAGTGCGTGGCCGGCAAGGCCGCGCTCACGGTGCTCGTGCGGAACGCCGAGGAGGTGCCCGTCGACGTGGTCGTGACCACGCCGCTCGGGACCAAGACCTTCCTCCAGGTCGCGCCGGGCAAGCTCGCGTCGCAGACGTTCTCGGCCCGCGCGGTGACGCTCGCGGCCGGGAAGGTCACGGTCACGGCCCAGGCCGTGCTCGACGGCGCCCCGGTCACCACGGCCTACGACGTCACCTACGCAGCGACCAGCTGCGGCTGACCTGCTGGTCGCCGCCTCGACGTGGGCAGACGCCACTCCTGAGGGCCGATCAGGGGCGTCTGC
>NZ_JACSQQ010000021.1:33545-83914 GCF_014836555.1 Oerskovia rustica | reverse complement strand
CCCGAGGCCCGGCTGGTCGAGGCGTCAGCCGCAGCTGATCGCCTCGTACCCGGCTTCATAGGGCGTCGTGACCGTGACGCCCTCGACGACCGCGGTACCCGTGACCGTCGCCGCACCGGCGCCGATCGCGGTCGCCCGCGAGCTGAACGACTGCGAGGCCGACTTGCCCGGCGCGACGTTCTTGAACGTCTTGGTACCGAACGGTGTCTCGACCACGACGTCGGCCTTCACGTCGCCGTCGTTCACCGCCCGGACCGCGACCTGGGCCTTGCCCGCGACGCAGCGCGACTGCGCCGTGACCGTGAGCTCGACCGACGCGTCCAGGTTCGACACCCCGACCGTCTGCCAGCGCTTGCCCGCGCTCGCGTTGTGCAGGTGCAGCAGGAGCAGCTCGCCCGTCCCGGCCTCGGCCGCGGCAGCGGACCGGTTGACCGTGACCGGGGCGTCGTCGGCGCCCACGAACAGGAGCTGACCACCACCGCTGAACCAGTACGCGGGGTCGTACGGGTCGCCCGTGAACGGGCCCACCCGGTCGATCGACTGGTCGGGCTGCGTCCCGTAGTACGAGTACGTCGCGACCGTGAACGAGGGCACCGTGCCCGGCTCGATGCCGAGCTCGCCGATCGCGACCGGCACCACGAGCACGTTGCTGTCGAAGACCGACGTGTCGACGTCCGCCCAGACCGAGTTGACCGGCTCGAGCAGCACGCCCTCGCCCGCCCCGTACTCCTCGCCGTCGGGACCGGTCCAGTCCTTGAGCGTGTACGTGGTCGCCAGGGTCAGGTCCGACTCGTTGTACTTGCGGACCACGGTCTCGAACTCGGCCGATCCGTCGCCGTCCACGTCGGTCTCGACCGACGGGAACATGACCGCGCCGAGCGAGGCCCAGTCGCCGTCCATGGCCACGCCGATGCCGATCCGGCCGTCGCCCGGCTCGTCGCCCGCGGCCGCGTACTGCGGTGCGCTCGACGTGAAGCCGACCGCGCGGATGTCGCCCGACGCGACCGCCGAGGCCGACGAGCCCTCGGCAGCGTCCGCCTCGAGCCGCGGGCTCGTCGCCTTGAGCTCGAACGGCGCCACGAGAGACGTCCAGCCGCCCGAGGCCACGCCGCGTCCGTCGAGGTCGAGCTCGGCCGACGTGTCCTGGTTCAGGAACGTGACGTCCTTGCCCGTCAGGTCGCTCACGAGCTTCGGCGCGGCCTGGACCGGGACGCGCAGCTCGCTGCCCGACTCCGGCGTCAGGACCAGGCGACCCGTGAGCATGCCGACGAAGTCGCGCGGCACGCCCGAGGTGGTCTCGGCCGACGTCGGGTCGAGCTGCTTCGCGAGCGTCGCCGGGTCGGCCGTCAGGGTCAGCGTGACCGTCCGGGTCTGCCCCGCGGGGATCGTGAGGTTCGCGGGCGAGACCGTGACGGTCGCGCCCCCCGCGGTGCTCGACGTCGTGAACGCCGCCGCGTACTTCACGGCCTGCGAACCCGTGTTCTGCACGTCGACCGTGCGGCGCTCCTTGACGGTCTTGTCCGCCACGGGCACGAGCCCGTACGACACCGAGACGAGCTCCTTGTCCTGCGCCGAGAACGCGAGGGTCGAGTTCTTCACCGCGTCGACCGCGTCCACGCGACCGGACCCGACCCGCTCGGGGCCGTACGCCGTGCCCGTGCCGCCCTGGCCCGTCCACACGTCGTGCGAGGCCGTGTTCATGACGGCCGTCTTGACCTGCTGCGCGCTCCAGCCCGGGTGGGCCTCCTTGACGAGCGCCGCGATGCCCGCGACGTGCGGGGTGGCCATGGACGTGCCCGACTTGATGCCGGGCTGCGTGAGACGGCCCGAGGCCACGGAGGAGATCCCCGTGCCCGGTGCGGCGACATCGGGCTTCACGACGCCCAGCGAGCCGTGCACCCCGCGCGACGACCCCGCGTTGAGCGTGTCCCCGATCGCGGGGATCTCGACGAACGACGAGTTCGCGAGCGACGGGCCGAGCGTCAGGACGACGCCGCCCGCCTCGATCGCCGGACGCAGCGCGTCGTGGCTCGGGCCCGTGAGCTGCGCGCCCGGGATGCCCGCGTTGCCCGCGATCCCGGCCGCGAAGACCTCGAGCTCGGACGACAGCAGGACGCCGACCGCGCCCGCGGCCTGAGCGTTGTTGAAGCGCGCCGCGCTCCCGCACGCCCGCGTGGCGTCGTTGTCGTCCCAGTAGAGGAACGCGATCTTGCCCGCCGTGGCGGCGGCCTGGGCCGGGGTCAGGGGCGTGCACCCGCTGACCGTGGCGCCCAGGAACGCGACCTCCGCGGTCACGTCGACCGAACCCGTGTAGCTCTGCGAGTTCTGCGCGGGGTAGGAGCCCGCGACGCCCGCAGGGGCCGTGACCTCGACGCCGTCGAACGTCTGGGTGTTGCCCACCGAGTTCGCGACCGTGAGAGAGGTGCGTGCGTTGCCGGGCGAGCCACCGACGTCGGTCACGTCGCCCGCGTTGCCCGACGCGACGACCGCGAGCGTGCCCAGCCGCGAGAGCTGGTCGATGAACAGGTTCTCCGGGTCGTCGGCCGGGCTGTTGTCCGAGCCGAGCGACAGGTTGACGATGTCGAGACGGTCGGACAGGTCGCCGTCACCGTCGGGGTCGGCCGCGAACTCGAGCGCGTCGACCACGACGTTCGTCGAGCCGCCCAGGTCACCGAAGACCTTGAGCGCGTACAGGCCCGACTCGGGTGCCGAGCCCGGCCCGACCGTCCAGTCGGAGATGTCCGTGAGGGTCGTGTAGTCGCCGTCGAACGTCGTCCCGTCGGCCAGGACTCCGTAGCCGCCCGTCGTGCCCGCGACGTGCGAGCCGTGACCCGAGCCGATCGAGTCGAGCGAGTCGATCGGGTTCTCGTCCGGCGTCGGGATCAGCGACGTGCCCGGCACGGTGCCCGACGCGTCGTAGTCGTACCCCGCGAAGTCGTACCCGCCGAGGTACTTGGCGTCGTCGAACGTCCCCGCGGGGACGGGGCCCTGACCCTTGACGCCGTATGCCTCGTCGTACGCGGCCTGCGTGCCCGGACCGCCGAAGCCGGCGTGCGTGTAGTCGATGCCCGTGTCGATGATCCCGATCCGGACGCCCTGTCCCGTGTAGCCCGTGCTCTGCCAGGCCTCGAGGGCGCGGGTGAACGCGTCGGTGCCCTTGTTCGAGGGTGTCTTGGGGATGATGCGGTAGACCGTGACGACCTTGTCGTCGGCGGCCAGGGCCCGCACCTGCTCGGCGTCACCCGTCACGACGACGCCGGGGACGAGCTTGCTCGTGACCGACAGCTGCTGGGGCGCGCCCGCGGCGCGAGCACTGCGGGCGTTCGTCTGCGCGGGGACGACGGTGTCCGCGAGGCGCTCGACGACGGCCTGGTTGTCCTCGACCTGCGCCGGGCTCGCGCCCTGGTCAGCGAGGTCCGCACCGGACGGGGTGTCGAGCTGGACGAACGCGGTCACGGTCCCCGAGGAGTCGGCGAGCGAGGGGGCGACCTTGCCCGCCTCGCTCTCCGTGGGGGACAACGAGCTGGCGGACTTCGACGTGAGGTCGGGGCCGGACGGGCCGGCGGGATCGGACGGCAAGGACGCGGCGGGCAGCGTCGATGCTGCGACCACCGCCAGTCCTGAGAGAGCAGCTAACAACGAACGGTGCTTCATCGACACTCATTTCCCCGGTACGGACCGGTGGCGTTGAAGGTGCGTGGTGGTTCCCCCGTGGTGGTCGCCGACGGCTGTGTGCAGACGACCGTGCCTGCACGCTATAGGTGAAGTCCGACGCCCGCGCGCTGCGCGAACGTCACCGAACCAGGACCGACCGGTCAGGGGCCCCGGACCGAGGCAGCCGGGACAAACCAGGACAGGACGTGCTCCGCCCCTTACGATCGGTCCGGGGGCGCGGAACACCGGGGTTTCGCAGACGGTCCTCACCCACGTGTCGACGTCGTCCGCGGGCAGCGGTCGACCCGGCCCACGCTGTGAAGGAGCACCACATGTCACGTCGTACGACCCGCATCGCAGCCGTCTCCGCGGCGATCCTCGTCGCCGGGGTGTTGAGCGCGACGCCCGCGCTCGCCGACGGCCCCGAAGGCCCCGACCTCACCTCGAAGTCGTTCAGTGCTGAGGATGAGGTCTGTTCGGTCATCGCCCAGCCCACCCCCGCGGGCCAGGACGTCGCCTTCACACCCGCGCCCACCGTCCAGTGCTTCGACACGTTCGGCGAGGCCATCGAGTCCGCCACGGGCGTGCCCGTGACCGACCCCGCCGTCGAGGCAGGGGAGCCCGCGGCCCTGCGTGCCTTCGCCCAGGACCAGGCCGCCCAGGCACAGTCCCGCTCGGCCGGTCCGGACTCGAGGGCCGCCGCGCCGGGTACGACCATGATGCTGGGTGTCGCGTACAAGGGCGCCAACCACACCGGGGGCAACAAGGTCTTCTGGAGCAACGGCGGCTACGGCTGCATGACGGGCAACACGTACGGGTTCCCCAAGCTGTCGCCCTACCTGATGAACAACAACATCAGCTCGTTGAACGCGTACGCCGAGTGCTGGGCGACCCTCTACGACCTCGAGAACTACGTCAAGGGCGCCTCGACGAACTGCGTCCCCTTCTGCGCGACGCTCGGGTCGATGAACGACCGCGCGTCCTCGATCGTCTTCCGTCCCGCAGGCAGCGGCATCGACTGACACCTGCCCTCGCTCGCGTCCGTCGGGGACCTCGCTCCGGGGGCGGCGTGCCCGACGGCGCGCCGGGCCTCAGCGCTGGCGGGCCCGACCGAGCGCCTTGGCCGCCTCGACGAGCAGGAAGACCACGATCGCGAGCAAGAGCGTGATGCCCCACTCGCGCGGCCCGATCGGCGCGGAGCCGAACCACGAGTGCATGAAGGGTGCGTAGACGAACACTGCCTGGAGGGCGAGCAGCGAGCCGGCCGAGTACCAGATCGCCCGGTTGCCCTGGAGCACCGCGGGCGTGATCGACGAACGGTCCAGGAACCGGCAGTTGAACAGGTACGCGAGCTGGCCGAGGGCGAGCATCGTCACGGCCGTCGTCTGCGCCTCGGCCACGCCCATGCCCTGGTCGCGCTCGATGAAGTACACCGCCATGGTCGCGCCGCCGATGAGGACCGAGACCAGCAGGATGCGACGCAGGTACGCCGCGGTGAGGATCGAGGCCTTGGCGTCACGGGGAGCGCGGGACATGATGTCGGGCTCGGCGCGCTCGTTGGCCAGGGCGAGCGACAGCGTCACGGCCGTGACCATGTTGATCCACAGCACCTGCACCGGCTGGAGGGGCAGCGCCCACCCGAGCAGCACCGCGACCAGGATCACGAGCGACTGCGCGCCGTTGGTCGGCAGCAGGAACAGCACCGACTTGCGCAGGTTGTCGTAGATCCGTCGCCCCTCCTCGACCGCACGCTCGATCGTGGCGAAGTTGTCGTCGGCGAGGACGACCTCGGCGGCCTCCTTGGTCGCCTCGGTCCCCTTGATCCCCATCGCGACGCCCACGTCGGCCTGCGTCAGCGCCGGGGCGTCGTTCACGCCGTCCCCCGTCATCGCCACGACCTGCCCGTGGGACTGGAGCGCCGACACGATCCTGATCTTGTGCTCGGGGCTCGTGCGCGCGTAGACGTCGACGTCCTCGACGACCGCGCGCAGCTCCTCGGTGCTCATGGCCTCGAGCTCGGCGCCCGTGAGGACCTTGGTGGCCGCGGCCGTGTGCTCGGTGGCCCCGGCCTGCCCGGCACCGTCACGGACGATGCCCATCTCCCGTGCGATCGCGAGCGCGGTGCCCGAGTGGTCGCCCGTGATCATCTTGACCGTGATCCCGGCGTCCTGGCACTGCGCGATGGCCTCGACGGCCTCGGGGCGAGGAGGGTCGACGATCCCGACCAGGCCGACCAGCTCGAGGCCGGCGTCCACGTTCTCCGGCGCCAGGTCCGTGCTCCCCGGTGCTGCCGACGCCCGGGCCGCGGCCAGCACGCGCAGGCCCTGCGCGCCGATCTCGTCGATCTGGGCCGACCAGAAGTCACGGTCGAGCGGCTCGGGACGTCCGTCGGGCCCGGTCTGGGCCGAGCAACGGTCGAGCACCCGGTCGGGTGCCCCCTTGACGAGCACGTGGAGGCCTCCCTCGGGGTCCTCGGTGAGGGTCGCCATGTACTTGTTCTCGGACTCGAACGGGACGAGCGCGACGCTCCGCCACCCGGCCGGGTCCAGGCCCGCCTTGAGGCCCAGGGTCCGCAGCGCGCCCTCGGTCGGTTCGCCCACCAGGCGCCAGCCGTCGCCCTCCCCGGCGGGCTCGTGGACGATGCGCGCGTCGTTGCACAGCATCATGACCTCGGTCAGGCGCCGCAGGTCGGGGTGCTCGGGCAGCAGCGCGGGGGACCCGTCGAGGCTGACGTCGCCGTCCGGGGCGTAGCCGATCCCGGTCACCGCGTACTCGTGCCCGGCGGTGCGCACGGTGCGGGCCGTCATCTCGTTCCTGGTCAGCGTCCCGGTCTTGTCCGAGCAGATCGTGGTCACCGAGCCGAGCGTCTCGACGGCGGGCAGGCGACGCGTGATCGCCCGTCGTCGGGCCATCTGCTGCACACCCAGGGCGAGCGTGATCGTCACGAGGGCCGGCAGGCCCTCGGGGACGGCCGCGACCGCGAACCCGATCGCCGCGGACACGAGCTCGGGGGTCTCGAACCCGTGGAACACGCGCCCGATCACGACCATGACCACGGCCATGACAAGGATGAGGACCGCGAGCTTCTTCCCGAACGCGTCGAGCGTGCGCGACAGCGGGGTCTCGAGCGAGTGGACCTCGGAGATGAGGGTCTGGATGCGGCCGATCTCGGTCGTCTCGCCCGTCTCGACGACGACCCCCGTCCCGGTGCCGGCGGAGACGAGCGTGCCCGAGAACAGCATGCTCGACCGGTCGCCCACGCCGGCCTCGGCGGGCACCGCGTCGACCGACTTGGACGCGGGCACGGACTCGCCCGTGAGGGCCGACTCGTCGACCCTGAGGTTGACGCCCGTGAGCAGGCGCAGGTCGGCGGGCACGCGGTCGCCCGAGCGCACCCGCACGACGTCGCCGGGCACGAGGTCGTCGGCGTCGACCTGGGCCCACGCGCCGTCGCGGCGGACCTGGGCGTGGACCGAGAGCATGCCCCGGATGCCGTCGAGGGCCTTCTCGGCGCGCCCCTCCTGGATCAGCCCGATCGCCGCGTTGATGACCGCGACCGCGAGGATCACGGTGAAGTCGATCCAGTCGCCCACGATCGCCTTGAGGACCGCGGACACGAGCAGGATGTAGATGAGGACGTCGTCGAACTGGGAGAGCACGCGACGCCACCACGGGGTGCGCGCGGCCGGGGCCAACCGGTTGGGGCCGACCTCGGCGAGCCGGGTCCGCGCCTGCTCGGCCGTGAGGCCGACGTCGCTCGACCCGACCACGGCGAGCACGGCCTGCGGCGGGAGCGCCCAGGGCGTCGGGTCGGCAGTCGCGGGGACGAGAGGGGTGTCCGAGGCTGTCATGGCTCTCATTCAACGCCCGCTCGTGGTCGAGCACCCGGCGAGGCGCCCGGGTGGGACGAACCGTTCCATCCTGCCCGGCCGCGGGGCGGTCCGACGTCGCCGGGGACGTGCACGCCGGGCGCGGGCCCCGAGGTCCTCCTACCGTGAGGAGTGGCCGCGCACGGTGCGTGGCCGTGAGGAGGACGTACCGTGCTGGTCTCCACCATGAACGATGTCCCGGGCCGGACCGTGCAGCAGGTCGTCGGCGAGGTGACCGGACTGACCGTCCGGTCGCGCAACGTCGGGGCCCAGATCGGCGCAGGGCTCAAGTCGATCGTCGGCGGCGAGCTCAAGGGGCTCACCAAGCAGCTCCAGCAGTCGCGCGACGAGGCCGTCGCCCGCATGGTCGAGGAGGCCACCGCGCAGGGGGCCAACGCGATCCTCGCGATGCGCTACGACAGCGACGAGGTCGGCAACGGCTACCAGGAGATCGTGGCGTACGGGACGGCCGTGGTGCTCGCACCCTGACGGGCCGCGGGGCTCCGACGGTGCCGCGGCCCGGCGCCGGGGGCTTGACGGCGCCCGGACGCCCCTCCGCCGGGCCGTGGGCCTTCGCTAGGGTGCGCGAGGGGGGATGCGTGATGAGGCGAGGGATCGCGGGCCTGGTGGCCGTCGGTGTGGTGGTGGGCGGGTGCACGGCGGCGCCCGTGCCGCAGGAGACGCCGCTCGGGGAGGCGACCCTGACGATCGTCGTGCCGGAGGAGACCGGCCCGAGCGAGGTCCCGCTCCGCTCGGACGGGTCCGTGGACTCCGCGAGCCCGAGATCACGCGACCTCCTCGTGGGCCCGCTCCGCCCGGACGGGTCGACGGTCGCCGAACGGCTCCCGGGGCCCACCGGCGCCGCATCGCTCCTGGGCGGGCTCCTGACGGACGACGAGCGGTTCGGCGCGGTCCGGCTCGACGGCAGCGGGACGGTCCTCCTCGCGTGGCACGGCGACCCACCCCAGGAGGCGTTGGCCGCGGTCGCGGAGGCCTACCCCGACGTCCTGGTGCGGGTCGAGCCGCTCGACGTGCTGCCGGGAGAGCTCCAGGGGCTCGCGGAGTCGCTCCTCGGGGACGACCGCTGGCCGCAGGTCCGCGCGGTCCACGTCCGCGACGACCTCTCGTCGATCGTCGTCCAGGTCGGCGTCGAGCCCAACCCGCTCACGCTCGCCGCACGGCTCACGGCCGAGGTCGGGTTCCCGGTCGAGGTGGAGGTCGCCGCGTCGCGCTGAGCGTCGTGGGACGCCGCTGCGGGCCCGCGACCTCCGGGTTACGGTCGACAGGTAGCCGACGGCTACGGTCTCGTACCCCGAACCCCGCACGAAGGAGCCACATCATGGCAGTCCGCACCGCCCGCACCGCGTGGAACGGCACGCTCATGGAGGGCACCGGTCAGGTCGAGCTCACGAGCTCGGGGACCGGCACGTTCGACGTCAGCTTCCCGCGCCGCACGGCCGACGAGGCCGAGGGCATCACGAGCCCCGAGGAGCTCATCGGGGCCGCGCACTCCTCCTGCTACGCGATGCAGCTCTCCGGGGTGATCGGCGAGGCCGGCGGGACGCCTGTCGCCCTCGAGGTCAAGGCCGACGTCACGCTGTCGCCGGACCCGGCCGGTGGTCTGCGCATCTCGGCGGTCGCGCTCACGGTCCGCGGCGAG
Source organism: Oerskovia rustica (assembly GCF_014836555.1). Classification (GTDB taxonomy): domain Bacteria; phylum Actinomycetota; class Actinomycetes; order Actinomycetales; family Cellulomonadaceae; genus Oerskovia; species Oerskovia rustica. Next base: position 74,731 of record NZ_JACSQQ010000021.1, on the reverse strand, counting down.
GTCGAGGGCCTCGACGAGGCAGGCTTCCTCGCGGCGGCCGAGAACGCCAAGGCGACGTGCCCGGTGTCCAAGGCGCTGACCGGCGCGACGATCACGCTGGACGCCGCCCTGGAGTCGTAGCGGCCCGGCGTCCCTAGGACGGCAGCAGCGGTGGGCTCTGCGTGCCCGCGCCCTCGACGAGGCCACCGACGACCTCGGTGACCGTGGCCCGGGCGTCGTGCACCGGAGCCCACCGCAGCAACCGCCGCGCCCGTGACGTGTCGAGCACCGGCACCGCGAGCGCGACGTCGAACCAGCCCGGGTCGAGCGGGACCAACCGGGCCGCCCAGGCCAGGGCGACCATGCGCCGCAGGGACCCGGGCGACACCTCCCGCAGGCGTCCCTGCGAGACGATCGCGGCGACGTCGGGTCCTGTGAGGACGCCCGGCGCGGCGACGTTGAACGTGCCCGGGTGCCGGCCCACGAGGATCTCGCGGTAGGCGTCCGCGAGGTCGTCGGCGTGGACGACCTGCAGGCGCATGCCGCGCGGCCACACGAGCGTCGGCAGATGCCCCTTGCGACGCAGCGGCGCCGGCAGCAGCCTGCCGAAGAACAACCGCGACACCTCGCTCGCGGCGTCGCGCTGGAACGTGAACGGCGCGCGCACGCGCGTCACCACGACCCCGGGATGCTCGGCCGAGAACCGGTCGAGGATCTCCTCGACCTCGGCCTTCTGCGCGCTCGAGACGGACCCCGCGATCCCCGCGGTCGGCCAGTACTCGTCCCGGGGCGTGTCGTCGAACGCGGGCGAGCACGCGCTCGCGCACGACGCGACCACCAGGTGCCCGACCCCGGCCCTGGCCGCCGCCGCAGCGACGCGCCGCGTCCCCTCGACGTTGACGCGCGCGAGCTCCTCGCGGTCGTGCGCGGGGTCGATCGCCCACGCGAGGTGGACCACGGCGTCGGCACCCACGAACGCGCCCGCGAGGCGCGACGCCACGACCTCCTCGGGGTCCGTGAGGTCGCAGCGGGCCCACTCGGCGGTGTCGAACGGCGGCACGACGGTGCTCGACCCGTCCGCGCGTGGCACCCGGCTCGCGACCCCGACGACCGAGGTGACCACGGGGTCACCCGCGAGCCTGCGCAGCAGGGCCGAGCCCACGTTCCCGCTCGCCCCGACGACCACGACACGCATGAAGTCTCCTCTCGACGCCCGTTTCCCCAGGCTACCGACCCGGCGTCGACCCGGCCGGGGCAACGCGGACCTTCACCCCCCCGGGACGGGCGGGACGCCGAGGTGCACACCCGACAAGGTGCACCCCCGCGGGGTCCAACGGAAGATCGACGGGAGGCTCCGTCGCGGCCCATCCGCACGGGGCTCGCCACGAGAGGACCTGAAGGTGCAGATCGCGATGGACGACGTCCAGGTCGAGGGTCGGCGTGCGCCGATGCTCGAGGCCACCACCCTGACGCTCGCCTCGGGGGAGTGCGTCCTCCTCGCGGGCGAGCCCGGCCACGGGCACACCGCGCTCGCGCTGGTCGCGACCGGCCGCCTCGCCCCGTTCACCGGGACCGTCACGCTCGTCGGCGACGACGGCACCACCACGACCGCGACCGCCGACCTGCGCCGCGTCACGGCCGTGGTCGACGTCCCCGGGATCTCCGAGCCCGACGAGGCGCTCACGGTCGGGGACGTCGTCGCCGAGGAGCTCTCGCTCGCCGGGCAGCGGTCCCTGCCGGGGGACGCCAAGAAGTGGCTCGACGCGCACGACCTGCTCGACCGTCGCGGCGACCGCGTCGACGAGCTGCACGGCACGCTGCGGACCGCCTTGCTGACCTCCCTCGCGTCCGAGCGCGCGGACGTGCGGTTCCTGGTCCTGACGCTGCCCGACCGGCACGGGGGCGAACCGTCGGGCTGGTGGGCCGTCGCGGAGTCGCTCGCGGCGCTCGGCTACGGCGTGCTCGTGCAGTGCACGCGCTCCTCGGCCCGCGACCTCGGCGCCGACCTGCCGCCCGCGCGCGGCGACGACGCGCTGCGGGCGGCGCCCGTCGAGGCCCTGCGGACGCGGCCCGCGCCCGCCGCGGTTCCGGACGAGCAGCCGGCCGACGAGGCCGCGGCAGTCGGACCACCCGAGCCCGTCGAGACGACCGACCCGACCACGTTGTTCGACCGGGCCGAGCCGGGGCGCCACCGGGCGGAGGCCGTCCCGGAGCCCGAGGCGGCGGCCGGGCCGCCCGACGGACCGGACCCCGGACGCGCCGCCGGACGCGCCGCCGGACGCGACGCCGGGCGGGGCCCGGAGCAGGAACCCGAGCCGGAGCCTGACCCGGATCCCGCCCCCGACGAGGAGGTCGACCGATGACCGCCGTCCGCCTCGGCATCTCCGAGCTCCGGCGCATCAGCGCCGGCACCCTGCCCAAGCTCGCGATCCTGGCCATGATCGTCATCCCCACGCTGTACTCGGGCCTGTACCTGTTCGCGAACGAGGACCCGTACGACAAGCTCGCCGAGGTCCCGGCCGCGCTCGTCGTCCAGGACCGCGGCACGACCGTCGAGGACTCGGTCGACGGCACCTCGACCGAGAAGAACTTCGGCGAGGAGGTCGCGAAGCAGCTCGTCGACGGTGACGGCGGGTTCGGCTGGGTCGAGACGACCCAGTCGGACGCCGAGGCCGGTGTGCGGTCGGGGCGCTTCGACGCGGCGCTCGTCATCGGTCCGACGTTCTCGCAGGACCTCGCGTCGTCGGGGAGGTTCGAGCCGCAGCAGGCGAGCCTGGTCCTCATCACCAACGACGCCAACAACTACCTCGTCGCGACCATCGCCGACACGATCGTGGGCACCGTCCGCGACGCGATCGCCGAGCAGGTCGGGACCGAGGCCGCGGACACGTTCCTCAAGGGGTTCGCGTCGATCCACACGAACCTCGCGAGCGGCGTCGAGGGCGCGCAGCAGCTGGTCGACGGCGCCACACAGCTCTCCGACGGGACCGCGCAGCTCGTGGACGGCACGGCCCGGCTCGCGACGGGGGCGAGCGAGGCCGCGAGCGGCGCTGCCCGCCTCGCGGACGGGGCCGACGAGCTGTCGACCGCTACCGGCACGCTCGCCTCGGGCGCGGCCACCCTGTCGGACGGGCTCGACACGCTGCGCAGCAGGACCGCGAACCTCCCGGCGCAGACCCAGGAGCTGGCCGACGGCGCGCAGCAGGTCGCGGACGGCAACGCCCTGGTCGCGGGCTACGGGCAGGACGCGGCCGCGGCGGCGAGGGACGTCGTCGGGCGCCTCGACACCGCGCGCGTCGACCTCGAGGCGCGCCTCGCGGAGCTCGTCGCGACCGGCGTCATCACCCAGGAGGAGGCCGACGCCGTCACGCAGGTCCTCGAGGACGCGCGCGGCCCGGTCGAGGAGGCCGCCGCCACGGTCGAGGGAGCCGCCGGGAAGCTGGGCGAGCTCGGCGCGGGCTCGGCGCAGGTCGCGGCGGGGGCGGCGACGCTCGCAGGCGCCACGCCCGCGCTCACGCAGGGCATCGCGACGGCGGCGTCGGGCGGGGACCGGCTCGCGGCGGGCGCGGCAGAGCTCGACGACGGGGCGGGCACGCTCGCGAGCGGCGCGGAGGCGCTCGCCTCGGGCACGTCCCAGGTGTCCGACGGCGCAGCCGAGCTCGCGTCGTCGAGCGTGACGCTGCGCGACGGGACGGCCGAGCTGCAGTCCGGCACGACCCAGCTCCACGACGGCCTCGCGGCTGGCCTGGGACGCATCCCCGACGTCGACGAGCAGACGCAGGAGGACACGGCGAAGACGCTCGGCAACCCGGTCGCGGTGCAGAAGGACACGATCGCCAACGCGGGCACGTACGGGGCCGGTCTCGCGCCGTTCTTCCTGTCGCTCGCGGCGTGGATCGGCGCGTACGTGCTGTTCCTGCTCGTGCGGCCGCTGTCGGCCCGGTCGCTCGCGGCCGGGCGACCCGCCTGGCAGACCGCGCTCGGCGGCTGGATCCCGCCGGCCGTGATCGGCGTGGCCCAGGTCGCGCTCATGTTCACGGTCGTGAAGTTCGCGCTCGACATCGACCCCGTGTACGCGGTCGGGACCGCGGTGCTGCTCGTGCTCGCGTCGGCGACGTTCGTCGCGATCCTCCAGGCGCTCAACGTGTACCTGGGTGCGGTCGGCCAGTTCCTGGGGCTCGTGCTCATGCTCGTCCAGCTCGTCACCGCGGGCGGGACGTTCCCCTGGCAGACGATCCCCGAGCCGCTGCGCGCGCTGCACCGCTTCCTGCCCATGTCCTACACGGTCGAGGGACTCCGGCAGCTCCTCTACGGCGGAGACCTCGCGACCGTCGCGCGGGACGTGGGGGTGCTGCTCGTGGTCCTCGCGGTCGCGCTCGCGGCCACGACGTTCGCCGCGCACCGGCAGCGGGTGTGGAGCCCGACGAGGCTGCAGCCGGAGCTGGTGCTCTAGGACCGTGTCAGAACGAGCGTGGCCTGGAGTGCTCGCTCGTCCTGACACCGGGCGGCGACCTTGCGACGGGTTCGTCAGGCCGGGACAGGTTCGTGGCGCGGACGTCGATGACTTCTCCGCGCTGTGATGGTCTGTAGTACACCAACCACCGACCGGGAGGACGACACCATGGGGAAGCTGACGTTTGCCATGAGCACGAGCCTGGACGGATACGTCTCCGCGCCCGGCGGCGACCTCGGCTGGAGCGTGCCGAGCGACGAGCTGTTCCAGTGGTGGTCCGACCGCGTGGGAGCGACGGGCCTGTCGCTGCACGGGCGCGTCCTGTGGGAGGCCATGAGGTCCCACTGGCCGACCGCCGACCAGCAGCCCGGCGTCACACCGGCGCACGCCGAGTTCGCGCGTCGCTGGCGCGACATGCCGAAGGTGGTGTTCTCCTCGACGATCAGCGAGGTCGACTGGAACGCCCGTCTGTTCAGCGGGGACGCCGTCACCGAGATCGCCCGGCTCAAGGCCGAGGAGGACGGTCCCCTGGACGTCGGCGGAGCCACCCTCGCCGCGGCGGTCATGCGGGCCGGGCTGATCGACGAGTACGCGATCGTCACCCACCCGGTCCTGGTGGGCGGCGGCACGCCGTTCTTCGCACCCTTGGACGCCTGGGTGGACCTGGACCTCGTGGAGACCCGGACGTTTCCCGGCGGTGTGCTCCTGACCAGGTACGAGACCAGGCGCTAGGTCCCGCCGGTCGCCCGTGCAGCCAGGTGCCGCGAGCCGCGCGTCGTCCGGCCACCCGTGTCCCGCCGTCGGGCATGCTGCGGGTCCCCGTCCCACGCGGGACCGCCGATCCCGGACACTCCCCGGACGCACGTCCGCAGCCCGCGGGAGTGGTGGGAGAATCGCCGACGTGACTGCTGAACTCGACGCCGCAGGAGCCCCCGTCCCGCCCGAGCGCACGGAGGCGGACGCCCAGCACGCCGCGAAGGCGGCCGCCGCCGAGAAGGCCGCGCGGTCCGCGGCCCTCAGCGAGGCCGAGCGTGCGGCGGATGCGGCGCGGGAGGCGATCGCGGCCGCGCTGCGCACCACGACGCGCGGCATCGTCGACTCCTCGACGCGGCGCCGGGCCGAGTACTCGACCGACGCGTCGAACTACCGCGTGGTCCCCGAGATGGTCGTCTTCCCGGTCTCGACCGACGACGTCGTGGCGACGCTCGACGTGACGCGCGAGCTGGGCGTGCCGCTCACTGCGCGCGGCGCGGGGACGTCGGTCGCGGGCAACTCGATCGGCCCGGGCGTCGTGATCGACTTCTCGCGGCACGTGAACCGGGTCCTGGCGGTCGACCCGGAGGCGCGCACGGCACGCATCGAGCCGGGTGTCGTCATGTCGACGCTCCAGAAGGCCGCGGCCCCGCACGGCCTGCGCTTCGGCCCCGACCCGTCGACGCAGAACCGCGCGACGCTCGGCGGCATGATCGGCAACAACGCGTGCGGTCCGCACGCGGTCGCGTACGGGCGCACCGCGGACAACGTGGTCGAGCTCGACGTGGTCGACGGCACCGGCCGACGCTTCACCGCGGGCAAGGGCGACCCGACGTTCGCCGCGGTCCCGGGGCTCGCACGGATCGTCAAGGACAACATGGCGCTCATCCGCACCGAGTTCGGGCGGTTCGGTCGCCAGGTCTCGGGGTACTCGGTCGAGCACCTGCTGCCGGAGAACGGCTCGGACCTCGCGAAGTTCCTCGTGGGCAGCGAGGGGACGCTCGTCACGATCCTCGAGGCCACGGTCTCCCTGGTCCCGGTCCCGAGCGCGCCCACGCTCGTCGTCCTCGCCTACGAGGACATGCCGACCGCGGCCGACGACGTCCCCGCCCTCCTCTCGCTGAGCCCGCTCGCGGTCGAGGGCCTCGACGCGCGCCTCGTCGACGTGGTGCGCCGCGCCAAGGGTGCCGACTCGGTCCCCGAGCTCCCGCCGGGGGCGGGGTGGATGATGGTCGAGGTCGGGGGAGCGACGCCCGAGGAGGCGTACGCGAACGCCGAGGCGATCGTCGCGGCCTCCGCGTCGACGTCCACGCGCATCCTGCCCGCGGGTCCAGACGCCACGGCCATGTGGCAGATCCGGGCCGACGGCGCCGGTCTGGCCGGGCGCACGCCCGCGGGCGAGCAGGCGTGGCCGGGCTGGGAGGACTCCGCGGTCCCGCCGGAGAAGCTGGGCGCCTACCTGCGCGACCTCGACGCGCTCATGGCGCGCTACGGCGTCGACGGCCTGCCGTACGGGCACTTCGGTGACGGGTGCGTGCACCTGCGCATCGACATCCCGCTCGAGACGTCGGGCTCGGTGCTGCGCACCTTCATGACCGAGGCGGCCGAGCTCGTGGCCAAGTACGGCGGCTCGCTGTCCGGCGAGCACGGCGACGGCCGCGCACGCTCGGAGCTGCTGCCCGTCATGTACTCGCCCGAGGCCATCTCGCTGTTCGAGCAGGTCAAGGCGCTGTTCGACCCGCAGGACGTCCTCAACCCCGGGGTGATCGTGCGGCCCAACGCGGTCGACGCGGACCTGCGCCGGCCCAAGGCGCTGCCCGTGCTGCCGACCAAGGGCGGCTTCTCGTTCAGCCACGACCACGGCGACATGACCCAGGCCGTGCACCGCTGCGTCGGTGTCGGCAAGTGCCGTGCGGACTCGTCGGCGTCGGGCGGGTTCATGTGCCCGTCCTACCAGGCGACCAAGGACGAGAAGGACGTCACGCGCGGACGTGCGCGCGTGCTCCAGGACGCGATCAACGGCACGCTCGTGGGCGGCCTCACCTCGCCCGAGGTGCGCGACTCGCTCGACCTGTGCCTGTCGTGCAAGGCGTGCTCGGCCGACTGCCCCGCGGGCGTCGACATGGCCCAGTACAAGGCCGAGGTCCTGCACCGCACCTACCAGGGCAAGCTGCGCCCCATGAACCACTACGCGCTGGGCTGGCTGCCGCGCTGGGCGCGCCTCGCGGGCATGATGCCGCGCGTCATCAACGCGGTGCTCGGCATCCGGCCGCTCGCGAGGCTCGTGCTCAGCCTCGGCGGCATGGACCCGCGTCGCGAGGTGCCGAAGTTCGCCGAGGTCCCCTTCCGCACGTGGTGGAAGCGCGGGGGCGCGACGAACGGGGTACCGGGGCTCGCCGTCGGGCAGACGCCCGGGCGGCCCCAGGCCGGCAAGAGGCCGCAGGTCGTGCTGTGGACCGACTCGTTCAGCGACGCGCTCGCCCCCTCGGTGCCGCAGTCCGCGGTCGCGGTGCTCGACGCCGCGGGCTACGACGTGATCGTGCCCGACCAGCAGGCCTGCTGCGGCCTCACCTGGATCAGCACGGGCCAGCTCGACGGCGCCCGCAAGCGCCTCGAGAACCTGCTCCAGGTCCTGGGGCCGTTCGCGGTCAACGGGATCCCGATCGTCGGGCTCGAGCCCTCGTGCACGGCGGTGCTGCGCTCCGACCTGCTCGACCTCTTCCCCGACGACCCACGCGCGAAGGCCGTCGCGGGCGCCACCAACACGGTCGCGGAGCTCCTCACGCGCCCCGAGACCCGGCCCGCGCCCGAGACCTGGCAGGTCCCCGACCTGTCCGACGTCACGGCCGTCGTCCAGCCGCACTGCCACCAGCACTCCGTCATGGGCTTCGCGGCCGACGAGAAGCTCCTGCGTGGGGCCGGCGCCACGATCGACACGCTCGCCGGCTGCTGCGGCCTCGCCGGGAACTTCGGCATGGAGAAGGGCCACTACGACGTGTCGGTGCAGGTCGCGGAGAACGCGCTCCTGCCCGCGCTGCGCAAGGCCGGGCCGAACGACATCTTCCTCGCCGACGGGTTCTCGTGCCGCACCCAGGCCGACCAGCTCGGCGGCGTGCAGGGCAAGGCGCTCGTCGAGCTGCTCGCCGAGCGGCTCTAGGACGGCGCCTCGGGGGGTGCGGCCTGCGCGGCGCGGGTCTCCGGGGCAGGCTCCTGGTCGGCGACCTGCCACGTGAACGGCGCGAAGTCGAGCGTCTCGTCGCGCCACGACGCCCTGCGCGCGGCGTACGCCCAGAACGGCAGCGCCACGAAGACCACGCTGAGGCCGACCAGCAGACCCACGTACGTCGTCGGGCTGCCCACCTCGACCTGCGCGGGCGGCACGAAGCTCACGACCAGGGCGAGCGTCGCCGCGAGCAGCCCGCAGCCGCCGATGACCCACACGCCCACGACGCCGCCAGGCACGCGGTAGCGCCGCGGTCGGCCTGGCTGGGAGTAGCGCAGGGCGATCACGGCCGCGAACATCAGCACGTACGCGACGAGGTACAGGATCACGGTGAGCTGGCTCAGGAGCTGGTAGGCGGCCTGCACCGACGGCAGGATCACGAACATGACCGACAGGACCGTCACGACCGCGGCCTGGACCAGCAGGATGCGAGACGGCATGCCTGCCCGGTTCGTGCGGTGGAACCAGCGCGGCAGGTAGCCCGCGCGCGCGACCGACAGCAGACCCGTCGCAGGGCCTGCGACCCAGGTCACGACGCCCGCGAGGACCCCGACGGCGAGCATCGCCGCGAGGACCGGCCCGGCCCACCCGATGCCCGCCCAGGCGAGGAGCGTGTTGAAGGCCGTGAGCAGGCTCTGCGTCAGGTCGATCTGCCCCGTCGGGATCACCACGGCGATCGCGAGGGTCCCCAGCACGAGCACGACGACGGCACCGAGCGCCGCCACGAGGATCGCGATCGGGTAGTTCCGGACCGGGTTCCGGATCGAGCGCACGTGCACCGCGTTCATCTCCATGCCCGCGTAGAACAGGAAGATGCCCGCGGCCAGCACGATGTTGGAGAACTTCGACAGGTCGGGCACGAACGCCCCCCACGAGAGCTCGACCTGCGACGGGTTGCCGCTCGCCAGGTACGCCGCGGCCAGCCCGATCAGCAGCGCGGCCGGCACGAGCGTCCCCACGATGCCGCCCCACTTCGCGACCTGGGAGAACGACTTCACGCCCCGCAGCGCGATGAGCGTCGCGAGCCAGAACACCCCGAGGACGACCGCGAGCACGAACACATTGTCGCTCGACACCTGCGGTGCCGCCGCGGCATCGCCCGTGTAGGCGAGCGTGACCGCGGCGAACGTGAGGATCGTGGGGAACCAGATGCAGCCCTCGATGAACACCATGGAGATCGCGAGGAACCCCCACCGGCTGCCGAACGCCTCGCCGACCCAGCGGAACATGCCGCCCTCCTCGGGCCAGCCGGTGGCGAGCTCGGCCGCGACCAGCCCCACGGGAGCCAGGAAGAACAGTGCCGCGAACAGGTAGTAGAACGTCGAGGCGAGCCCGTACTCGGCCTCGGCCGGCAGCCCGCGCAGGCTCACGACCGCGACGATGTTCATGACGGCGAGCGCGGCGACCGTGATGGTCCCCGCCCCGGGCGTCCTGCGTGCTTCGCTCACGTGCTGGGCCTTCCTGCGGCGGTCTGGTGCGGGGTCGTGGCCGACGGCGCGACTCACGCATCGTGGCACCGGGGGAGCGGTGGCGCGCGGGGAGGGCGCGGCTGCGGGGCGCACGGGTGCGGCGTGGGGACGTGTGCTCGCTCGTGTGCTCGGGGCGGCCGGGGACTGGCAGCATGGTCGGCATGGAGTTCCAGGACGTCGTCCGCCGCCGCCGCATGGTCCGACGCTTCACGGACGAGCCCGTCCCGCCGCAGGCCGTGGACCGCATGCTGCGCAACGCGGTCCGCGCACCCAACGCGGGCTTCACGCAGGGGTGGGCGTTCGTCGTCCTCGACACGCCCGACGGCGTCGCGCGCTTCTGGTCCGCGACCTCGCCCCGCGCGGTGGCCGGGGCGGGGGCCGACGGCGTGGGTGCTGCCGGGGGCGCGGGCGAGGGTGACCCGGGGGCCGCTGCCGAGGCGGGGGCCGCTGCCGAGGCGGCTGGCGGGGCCCGAGAGAACCGGTGGCTCACCGGGATGCGGACTGCCCCCGTGGTCGTCGTGGTCCTGACGTCGCGCGAGGCGTACCTGCGGCGGTACGCCGAGGACGACAAGGCGCGCGCGTCGGCCCAGGCCGCGGGCGACGGGGACGCGCCGTGGGACGTGCCGTACTGGCACGTCGACGCGGGCATGGCGTCGCTGCTCATGCTCCAGACCGCGGTCGACGAGGGGCTGGGCGCGTGCTTCTTCGGGGTGCCGCCGGGGCAGGTCGAGGCGTTGCGGGAGGCGTTCGAGGTACCGGACGAGTTCCTGGTGACCGGGGTGGTCGCCGTCGGGCATGCGGCGGACCCGGCCCCTCGGGAGGGTGCGGGGGGACCTGGGGCCGGCGCTTCGCCGTCGGGCGGATCGCCGACGCGGCGCCCGCGCCGACCGCTCGAGCACGTGGTGCACCGCGGCGGGTGGTGAGCGGCGTCGTCAGCGCAGGTCGAGCCGCATGAGCACGCGTGGGAAACCGTTGAGCACCGAGCCGGTCGTCGCGGCCTGCGTGAACCCGGCGTCCTCGAAGAGCTTCTTGGTGCCCGCGTAGGCCATGGTCAGGTCGACCTTCTTCCCCTGGTTGTCGAGCGGGTACCCCTCGACGGCCGGTGCGCCCTGCTCCCGCGCGAAGGCGACCGCGCCCTTCAGCAGGTGGTGCGAGATGCCCGACCCCCGGTGACCGGGGCGCACCCGCACGCACCACACCGACCACACGTCGAGGTCGTCGACGTGCGGGATCTTGCGGTTGCGCGCGAAGCTCGTGTCGGCCCGCGGGTGCACCGCGGCCCAGCCCACGACCTCGTCGCCCTCGTACGCGAGCACGCCGGGCGGCGGGTCCTGGCGGCAGAGCCTGCGCACGATCTCGCCCCGCTCGGGGCCGACGAGCGCGACGTTCTCCTTCGAGGGCAGGCGGTAGCTCAGGCACCAGCACACGTTGGCGTCGGGCCGCTTGGGCCCGACCATCGTGTGCACGTCGGCGAACACCGTCGCGGGCCGCACCTCGATCGTCATGCGGCCACGATGCCATCGGGTGCCCTCGCCTGCTTGTCAGGACGAGCGTGGCCTCCGGTGCTCGCGTGTTCTGACCGCCTGGCGGAGTGGAGGGGTCAGCTCCGGTGGGCCCGGTCCATGGCCCGGTGCAGCTCGGACAGCTCGTCGCGCGCCCGCACGTCCGCGGGAAGCTCGGACCAGTCGTCGAGCGTGTCGAGGTCCACCGCGGTCCCGGTCCGCTGCACGACGGCGGCGCGCACGCCCCGCAGCCCGGCCTCGGCCAGGTGCGCCCCGAGGCTCCCGACGCCGAAGCGGAACGCGAACGGTGCGTCGGCGTCGAGCACCAGGAGGTTGGTGCCCGAGCGCGTCCGGTCGGTCGCGACGACGACCGGTGCGTCCTCGGCGAGCAGGGCCTCGACGTCGTCGGCCGTGAGCGCAGGGAGGTCGGCGTGGGCGACGAGGAGCCGGACGGGTCGCGCGGCCGGGGCCGCGGCGCCCTCGCGCGCCGGGTCGGCGAGGCTCGCGACGATCTCCCGCCCGACGTCGAGCGCGGCGTTCAGACCCGGACGGCTCGCGGGCTGCAGGACGATCTGGAGGCGGCCGGGACCGTCGCCCTCGGCGCTGTCGCCGTCACCGTCGGCGGACGTGTCGGTCACCGTCGGCGGGGCGTCGTCCATCGGCGGCGGCACCGGCACCGGCTCGACCAGGCTCCCCAGCGCGCGCCACGTGAAACGAGGGTCCGACGTCACCACGAGCACCCGCTCCACGGCCTCGCTCGTCAGCAGCGTCCCGACCACGTGCCGCGCGAGCGTCGCGATCAACCGGCTGCGCTCGGCCGGGTCGAGCACGGTCGCGAGCCGCGACTTGCCCGACGAGCCGTCGCGCAGCGGCACCACGGCCACCACCCGCTGCCGGGCCGGGGACGCACCCGCCGCACCCGTGCCCGCAGGGTGGGCGGCGCCGTCGGGCGTCATGCCGAGGCCGCGAGCAGCTCGCGCGCCAGGCGCTCGCGGCCCTGCGCCCCACCCATGACCGTGTCCGTCACGAGGACCTCGAGGCCCAGGTCCTCGATCGCCGGCGCGAGGTCGCGGTCGGTCTCGTCGATGCACATGACGTCGACCAGCCCCACGTACAGGCGCGCGACGCCGAGCGCCGAGACGTCGTGCCCGAGGCTCGCGAGCACCGACGCCGCCGGGCCCTTGAGCGCGCGGCCGCCGACGATCGGGCTCACCGCGACGCGACGGGCCGTCGAGGACGCGAGGGCGTCGCGCACGCCCGGCACGCTCAGGATCGGCTCGATCGACAGGAACGGGTTCGACGGCGCGACGACCAGCAGGTCCGCGCCCGAGACCGCGTCGAGCACGCCCGGAGCCGGGGTCGCCTGCGCGGCGCCCACGAACGTCAGCCCCAGGACCTCGTCGCGGTGCTGGCGGGCGACGAAGTACTCCTGGAAGCCCAGCGACCCGTCGGCCGTCTCCACGACGGTCGCCACGAGGTCGTCCGTCATGGGGAGCAGGCGCGAGCGCACGCCGAGCGAGGCCGTGAGCTGGGCCGTGACCTCGGTCAGGCTCGCCCCCGCCCGCAGGCGAGCCGTGCGCACCACGTGGGTCGCGAGGTCCTTGTCGCCCAGCGTGAACCAGGTGTCCTCGCCCAGGCGCCGCATGGCGTCGAGCGTCGCGTAGGTCTCCCCGGCCAGTCCCCAGCCGCGCACGTCGTCGGCGAGGCCCGCGAGCGTGTACGTCACGGTGTCGAGGTCCGGGCTGATCGCGAGGCCGTGCAGCTCGACGTCGTCGGCCGTGTTGACCACGACCGTGAGGTCGGCCCCCGCGAGCTCCATGCCGTGGGCGAGCTTCGCGCCACCCACACCGCCTGCCAGGACCGTCACCCGCACGTCGTTCACCACCGGTCGAGCATAGTTGGGTGGCCTGGCACGGCGGACCCGCCGCTGTCCGGTGGGAGGGGTCCGTCTGCACGAGACGGGTGGTGGCGCAGAGGTCCCAGGGACCCGTCTCGTGCACGACCACCCGTCTCGCGCCCGTGGCGCGGCGGTGCGCTCAGAGCAGCGGCAGCATGCGCCCCAGGTCCGGCACCGAGTCCGAGGTGTGGAGCGGCGCGAGCGCACGGGCCAGGACGTCGACGTCGTAAGGGATGCGGCCCGTCGCGAGGCGGACCCACAGGCGCGGGTCGACGACCTCGAGGCTCCAGCCGCCGCGCGTCACGACGATGCGCAGCAGCTCGGCGGCGACCATGTCCAGGGCGCCGCGGTCGACGGCCTTCTCGGCGACGCCGGGCAGGCTGCGCTCCAGGTCGTCGGCGTGCACGACGAGCTCGACGAGGCGCGAGATCACCATGTCGCGCAGCGTGATGGGGCCGCGGCGGGCCTGGACCACGGTCTCGGTGGGGGCGAGCTCGTCGAGGCGTGCGAACGCGCGACGGGCGTACCCGGTGACGGCGGCCAGCCGGTCCGCCGCGATCTCCTCGTCGAGGGCGCGGGTCACCTCGGCGATCTGCTCGGCGCGCTCGGGGTAGGTGCCGAGGTACTCGGCGAGCGTGAGCGGGTTGGTGCCGGGGGCGACCGGCCCTGCGGCCACGAGCGCGTCCATGGCGCGGCCCAGGTGGGACACGAGCTCACCCACGGTCCAGCCCACCAGGACGCTGGGCTGGTCGACCGCGTCGTCCAGGGTGTCGTCGAGCGACCCGAGCCACCTCTCGAGGCGGTCCCACTGTGTACGGAGGGCTGCGGTGGCCTCGGCCAGGTCTGCGGTCATGGGGACATCGTGCCGGGTGCGGGGCGCGGCGTCACGCGCGGTGCGCAGGGTGGACGTCCGGGGGCGGGCCGCCGAGTGTACCGTGCGGGGCGCCGCCGGTGCGCACGGACGACCCGAACTGCACGCTCGACGAACCAGCCGCGGAGCCGCGGCCCGCCGCAGCGCCCTCAGACCTGCGCGCGCTCCCCGAGGAACTGCGTGACCATGGGCCCGAGCTGGTCGAACTCGATGAGGAACCCGTCGTGCCCGAACTCCGAGTGCAGGAGACGCAGCGGCTGCGCGCCCGGGATGCCCTGGGCGATCCGTGCGGAGTGCTCGGGGAGGAACAGGCGGTCGGTGTCGACGGCCACGACGAGCGCGCGGGCCGTGATCTGGCCCAGGGCCGCGTCGACGCCGCCGCGGTCGCGGCCCAGGTCGTGCGTCAGCATGGACTCGGTCAGCACGACGTAGGAGTTCGCGTCGAAGCGGCGCGAGAGCTTGTCGCCGTGGTGGTCCAGGTAGGACTGGACGGCGTAGCGGCCGTCCGTGAACGGGTCCTCGCCGCCCTGCGGCAGGCGGCCGAAGCGCTCGTCGAGCTCGCGTGCGCTGCGGTAGGTCGCGTGCGCGATCTGCCGCGCGATGCCGAGGCCCACGTGGGGGCCCTGGTCGTCGGGCACGTCGTAGTAGTCGCCGCCGCGGTACTGCGGGTCGGCACGGATCGCGCCGAGCTGCGGGTGCGCCCACGCGATCTGGTCGCCCGACGTCTGGGCACCTGACGCGATGACCGCGACCGACTCGACCGTGATGCCGGCCTCGGGCCCGAGGATCGCCCACTCGAGGACGCGCAGCCCGCCCATGGACGCGCCGATCACGAGCTCCCACGACGAGATGCCCAGGGTGCGGGCGAGCTCGATCTCGACGGCGACCTGGTCGCGGGTCGTCACGCGCGGGAAGCGCCCGCCCCAGGGGCGGCCGTCCGGTCCGTCCGACGCGGGGCCCGTGGTGCCCTGGCAGCCGCCGAGCACGTTGGGCGCGACGACGAAGTACCGGTCGGTGTCGATGGGGGCGCCCGGCCCGACCATCGCCTCCCACCAGCCCGCGGACAGGTGGCCGGGTCCGGTCGGGCCGACGACGTGCGAGTCCCCGGTCAGCGCGTGCAGCACGAGGACGGCGTTGGAGCCGTCGGGCGCGAGCGTGCCCCAGGTCTCGTACGCGACGCGCACGTCCGGGAGCCTGCCCCCGGCCTCGAGGTCGAACGTGCCGACGTCGGCGAAGAGGCGGTCCCCGGCGTCGTCCCCCTCGCGCCACGCGGCCGAGGCCGGGACCGGCGACTTGGCCCGGGCGCGCGAGTCCGAGCCGCGCAGCGGGCGCGGGGACGCGGAGGGAGCCGGAGAGGTCATCGCCGTCCACTGTACGGCCGGGGCACCGGGCGCGCCCCGGCCGTCCAGAATCGTCATCGCGTGTCCCGGCGTCCTACTCCGCCGCGACCGAGGCAGCGGTCGCGGCGTCGGACCCCAGCGCGGCCTTCGCGGCGGTGAACCCCGCCTCGAGGTCCGCGAGGATGTCGTCGACGTGCTCGATCCCGACGGACAGGCGGACGAGGCCCGGCGTCACGCCGGCCTTGACCTGCTCCTCGGGGCTGAGCTGCGCGTGCGTCGTGGACGCCGGGTGGATGACGAGCGAGCGGACGTCGCCGATGTTGGCGACGTTCGAGTGGAGCGTGAGCGCGGACACGAACGCCTGCCCGGCGTCGGCGCCGCCGTCGAGCTCGAACGTGACGATCGCGCCCGCTCCGCGCGGCGTGTACTTCTGCGCGTTGGCGTACCAGGGGCTCGACGGGAGGCCCGCGTAACCCACGGACACGACGTCGTCGCGCGACTCGAGCCACGCCGCGACCGTCTTGGCGTTCTCGACGTGGCGCTCGACGCGCAGCGACAGGGTCTCGATGCCCTGGGCGATGAGGAACGCGTTGAACGGCGAGATGGCCGACCCCAGGTCCCGCAGGAGCTGGACGCGCGCCTTGAGGATGTAGGCGAGGTTCGCGCCGAGGATGCCGTCCACGCCGAGGTCACGGGCGTACACGATCCCGTTGTAGCTGGGGTCGGGGGTGTTGAAGTTCGCGAACCGCTCAGGGTCCTTCGAGAAGTCGAAGTTCCCGGAGTCGACGATCACGCCGCCGATCGCCGAGCCGTGCCCGCCGAGGTACTTGGTCGCGGAGTGGATGACGATGTCCGCGCCGAACTCGATGGGACGCAGCAGGTAGGGCGTCGCGACGGTGTTGTCGACGATGAGCGGGACACCGACCTCGTGCGCCGCGGCGGCGACGGCCTCGATGTCGAGGACGTCCGCCTTGGGGTTGGGGATGGTCTCGGCGAAGAACGCCTTGGTGTTGGGGCGGGCCGCGTCGCGCCACGCCTGCGGGTCGTGCGGGTCGGTCACCCAGGTGGTCTCGACGCCGAGCTTGGCGAGCGAGTACTGGAGCAGGTTGTACGTGCCCCCGTACAGCGAGGGGCTCGCGACGACGTGGTCGCCGGCCTCGGCGACGTTGAGGATCGCGAACGTCGTCGCGGCCTGGCCGGACGCGAGGAGCAGCGCACCGACGCCGCCCTCGAGGTTGGCGATGCGGTTCTCGACGACCTCGGCGGTCGGGTTGCCGATGCGCGTGTAGATGGGGCCGAGGTCCTTGAGGGCGAAGCGGTCGGCGGCGACGCCTGCGTCGGGGAAGACGAACGACGTGGTCTGGTAGATCGGCAGCGCGCGGGCCCCGGTGGTGGGGTCGGGCGTCTGGCCGGCGTGGATCTGGCGGGTCTCGAAGGACCAGCGGGGCTCGGTGCTCATGGTGGCTCCTTGGGGGTGCGGGGGAGGGAGCCGCAGGTGCGTCCGGTGGCCTGGTTCCGGGGCGGTCCGCGGCGGGGCAGTGAGGGGACTGGTGCGCACGCGGTGGGCGGGTCCGGCCGGAGGTCGGGGGCTGCGGCTGACGGTCGTCGTCAGGTCGCCGGTCCGAGGTGCGTCCGGGTGCCGCCCGCAGGGCAGGCGAACGTGCGCTGGGGGTCAGCTACACATTCGGCGGCAGGTCATGCCCCGAGAGTAGGTCGGCATCTCATCCGGCGATACCCCCATCTCGCCATGCGAGACCAGCAGGGTCGACATTCACCCAGGGGCGGCCTCTGTTCACCCGTGTACCGAGTCGCCTCCCCGCGGGGCGCCGGAGAGACTGGACGTCGGCGGCCACCGCGGCCCCACGGCCGCCGGTGCGGCCGACAGTCCCGACGACGCATAGGAGGAGCGTGACGCTCTCGCAGCCTTCCCCCCAGCAGGCGACACCCGCCCGACGGCGCCGCGCACCCCAGGAGACCGGGGCGCCCCGGGGCGCTGGACGCCTCGCGGTCGTCGCGACCCTGGCCCTCGCGCTCACCGGTGGGGTCGCCCCGATCGCGGAGGCCGACCCGTCCGACGACGACGCCCGCTCGGCCCAGCAGGACGAACGCTCGGTGAACCAGCGTGTGGCCCAGATCGAGGCCGACCTCGCGGTCCTCGCAGGACAGCAGGACGACGCCTGGATGCGCGCGGGCCTCGCGGCCGAGGACGCGACCGACGCGCAGATGGAGCTCGACGCGGCGAAGGCCGAGGTCGAGGCTGCGCAGGCTGCGCTCGACGAGGCCGAGGCCGGGGAGGCCGGAGCGCGGTCCGCCATGGGGGCCACGTACCGCGCGTCGCGTCAGTCCGGTGGCTCCCTCGACACGCTGCGCGTCGTGCTCGACGCCGACGAGCTCGACCAGATCGTCGCGTCCGAGCAGGCGCAGCGGCTCACGGGTCGCAAGGTCCAGGCGGTCGCCGACGGGCACCGCACGGCGCGCGCCCTGGCGGACTCCGCACGGGCACGGTCGGTCGCGGCCCAGGAGGAACGTGCCGCCGCCAGCGAGCGCGCCGACCAGACCTTGGCCACGGCCCTGCAGGCGCAGCAGGGGATCGACGGTGCGGTGCGGGCCGCGACGGCGCGCCGTGACGAGCTCCTCGCGGACCTCGCGGCGGCACGGGCCACGACCGTCGAGGAGGAACGCGCACGCCAGGACGCCCTGGACGCCGAGCGTCGGCGGGCGGCCGAGGAGCAGGCGCAGGGGGACCGTGGAGGCCAGAACGTGCCGTCTCCGGGCACGGGCGGAACCCCGACGGCCCCGCCGTCGGGCGGGGGGAGCGTCGCGCCCCCGGTGACCCCGCCCGTCACGCCACCCGTGACGCCCCCGGTCACGCCACCCGTGACGCCCCCGGTGACCCCGCCGGTCACGCCGCCGGTGACCCCGCCGGTCACGCCGCCCGTGACGCCCCCGGTCACGCCGCCCGTGACGCCCCCGGGATCGGGTGCCGCCAAGGGCCAGGCCGCGGTCGACTGGGCGCGGACCAAGATCGGCGCCGACTACCTCTGGGGCGGCAACGGCCCCGCGTACGACTGCTCGGGGCTCACGTCGCAGGCGTGGTCGAGCGTGGGCGTCAACATCACCCGGACCTCTCGCTCGCAGTACGCGAAGGTGGCGAAGGTCGGCTACGACCAGCTCCGTCCCGGTGACCTCATCTTCTACGGCAGGAACACGCAGGACCCGAGCACGATCTGGCACGTCGCGATCTACGCGGGCGGCGGTCAGATGATCGAGGCCTCGCAGCCCGGGGTGCCCGTCCGGATCACCCCGGTGCGCTGGACGAACACCATGCCGTACGCGGGCCGCCCCTGACCGGCGCACACCACCACGAGCCGCCACGACAGATGGCCCGGACCCCCGCGAGGGGGTCCGGGCCTTCTGTCGTCGTCGGCGTGGTGCGTCCGACGAGCGGCGTCGTCAGTGACCGGGGGTGTGGTACCCGCTGTCGATCGCGCGCTGGATGGACCGCTCGATCTCGGCCTCGGCCTCGGTGCGGCCGGTCCAGTGGGCGCCCTCGACGGACTTGCCCGGCTCGAGGTCCTTGTAGACCTCGAAGAAGTGCTGGATCTCGAGACGGTGGAAGTCCGACACGTCGTCGATGTCCTGGCGCCAGGCAGCGCGCTGGTCGCCCGTGGGCACGCACAGGACCTTGTCGTCGCCACCGGCCTCGTCGCGCATGCGGAACATGCCGAGCGCGCGGCAACGGATCAGGCAGCCGGGGAACGTGGGCTCCTCGAGGAGGACCAGGGCGTCCAGCGGGTCGCCGTCCTCACCGAGGGTGCCCTCGATGAAGCCGTAGTCGTCCGGGTAGCGCGTCGAGGTGAACAGCATGCGGTCAAGGCGGATGCGACCTGTCGCGTGGTCGACCTCGTACTTGTTGCGCTGGCCCTTCGGGATCTCGATCGTGACGTCGAACTCCACTGTTCTCCTCCAGTTGAACCGGCTCACCCGCTCGGTCGCGGTGTGGCGGTCGTGAATCGGCTGTCGTGCGCACGCGGCCCCGGCCGTTCCGACCGGTGAACCCGGCCGGGCGGTGTGGACCACGAGGTTCCAGGCCAGCATGCGCCCTCTAGTGTGACACGAACGGCCTGGGACGGCGGTGGCCGGACCCGGGGGACTCCGTGGTTCCTGGGTGATAATGCGCACGTGAGCGGTGCCCCCCTGGGCGTCGACGGCAGGAGGGAAGAGGGACGAGATGGGTTGGGCTGCACGCACCGGGATCACGGCTGGGATCGTGGTGGTGCTCGCGGGCGGCTACCTCACGGCGGACGCGTACGACGTGGTTCCCGGCGTCCTGACGACGGCTCCCGCGGTCGCCCCTGCCGCGCCCTTCCCGAGCCCTCCCGGTGCCGTCGACTCCGCCTCACCTGCACAGACGCTCCCGGTCCTCGACGAGTCGGCTCCGCTGCCCGACGCCGCGGCGATCTCCGCCTCGCTCGACGCGCTGGTCGAGGACCCACGGCTCGGCAGCCGGGTGGGCGGCGTCGTGATGGACCGGATCACGGGTGAGGTGCTCGCGCAGAGCGGCGCCGACACCCTCATGGTCCCGGCCTCGACCCAGAAGGTCTTCACGGCGGCTGCGGCCCTCGCCTCCCCGGGGCCCGAGGTGACGCTCACCACGAAGGTCGTCGAGGTCGACGCCGGCACGATCGCCCTGGTCGGTGGCGGCGACATGATGCTCGCGGCGGGTGCGGGCGACCCGTTGGTCGTCAACGGCCGGGCGGGGATGGCGGACCTGGCGACGCAGGTCGCGGGCGAGCTCACGCTCACCGGGAGGACGACCGTGCGCCTCGTGGTCGACGACCGCTACTTCGCCGGTCCCACGGTCAGCCCCGCGGTGTTCCCCGGCAACGTGGCGGCGGGCTACATCGCCCCCGTGACCTCGGTCGCGGTCGACATCGCCCGCCTGAGCGACGCGGAGTACGCCAAGCGCAGCGCCGACCCGTCGCTCGCCGCGGCGGAGGTGCTCGCGGCGCGCCTCACCGAGCTGGGCATCACGGTCGAGGGTGCTCCCTCGCGGGGCGAGTCCGCCTCGACGGCCAAGGTGCTCGGGTCGGTCGAGTCCGCGCCGCTGAGCGAGATCGTCGCGTACTTCCTCCAGCACTCGGACAACACCATCACCGAGGTCGTGGGTCGCCTGGTCGCGATCGACGCGGGGCTGCCCGCGACGTTCGACGGCGCCACGCAGGCGGTGAGCGCGAGCGTCTCGCGCCTCGGGGTGGACCTGACGGGGGCCGTCCTGGCCGACTGCTCGGGGCTCGGCGACGGGTCCGCGGTCTCGGCCGCGCAGCTCGCGGCGGTCGTCGAGCTCCTGGCCGACCCTGAGCAGCCGGGCCTGCGCGCGGGCGCGGTCGGGCTGCCCGTCGCGGGTCTGTCCGGCACGCTCGACGACCGCTACCTCTCCTCGCCCGGCAGGGGCGTGGTCCGTGCCAAGACGGGGAGCCTGCCGAACGTCACGTCGCTCGCGGGGACGGTCGTCACGGAGCAGGACCGTCAGCTCGTGTTCGTGCTCCTCGCGGACGCCTTGCCCGAGGGCGGCACCTACGGCGCGCGTCAGCTCATGGACGGGTTCGTCGGAAGCCTGGTAGGTCCGAAGGACTGACGCCCGCCCGCCGAGGGTGACCGCGTTGCCTGCCGAGGGTGACGTGGCCGCCCGCCGAGGGTGACGCGGCCGCAGCCCGACGGTGACCGTCGCCCGGTCCCGCGCACCGGCTACGGTGGGGCGATGACGTCTTCCGTGGTCGGCGCGCCGCTCGTCGACTGGACCTCTGCCGCGCAGATCGCCGCCCGGGTCGCACCCCCCGGGCCGACCGCCTCGCGCGACGAGCTCGCCGTCCTCGTGGAGGGGCTGCGCGAGGCGGCGTCCGCCGCGGTGCCGCACGTCCTGCGCGTCACGCGCATGGCGCCGAGCAGGAGCGTCTCGCACGCCGAGGCGGGCGAGGACCCGACCGCGGCCCTCTCGGAGGTCTTCGTCGTCGACCGGTCGCGGTGGGCCCGGGCCAACACCGAGGTCATGGCGAGCCTGACGGACGGCGTCGCGGAGTCGCTCACCGGCCCGGGCGACAAGCCCGTGTCGGCGACCACGGCGCTCGTCGGGGCGGCACAGGTGGGAGCGGTCCTCGCGGCGCTCTCGAGCCGTGTCCTGGGCCAGTTCGACCCGTACAGCGCGCACGGCTCGGCAGCTCCCGGACGCCTGCTCCTGGTTGCTCCGAACGTCCTGCAGCTCGAGCGCGACCTCGACCTGGTCCCCGCGGACTTCCGCCTGTGGGTGTGCCTGCACGAACAGACCCACGCGCTCCAGTTCGCCGCGGCCCCGTGGCTCGCGGAGCACCTCCGGGCCTCGGCCCGTGAGCTGCTCGTCGGCCTCTCGGAGTCCTCGCGGCAGCTCGCCGAGGCGCGTCTGCGCGACAAGCTCACGACGGCCGGCCGGGTCGTCCTGCGGGCCGTTCGCGGGCAGGAGGGCGGGGTCGCCCACGGGTTGCTCACGTCCGACCAGCAGCGTTCGCTCGCGGAGGTGTCGGCGGTCATGGCCCTCCTGGAAGGGCATGCCGACGTCATGATGGACGCCGTCGGGCGTGCGACCGTCCCCACGGTGCGCCGTATCCGGGCGCAGTTCGAGGCGCGCCGCGACGGGCAGGGCAGCAGCACGCTCGACACGGTCCTGCGCCGCTTCCTCGGCATGGACGCCAAGCTCGCCCAGTACCGCGACGGTGCGGCGTTCGTGCGCGCGGTCGAGAAGCAGGTGGGGCGTGACGGGCTCAACGCGGTCTGGTCGACCCCGGAGCACCTGCCCTCCGCCCGCGAGATCGCCGACCCCGGGGCCTGGGTGCGCCGGGTCCACGGCTGACGCGCCGGTGGTCGGTCCTCGTCCTGCCGAGGCGGCAGCGCGTCGCGCCGTGCGCAGCGCTCTCCGGGACCTCGTCCCCGGTTCGCTCGTGCTCGTGGCCTGCTCGGGCGGTGCGGACTCGCTCGCGCTCGCGGCCGCGACGGCTTTCGTCGCCTCGCGCGACGGGCTGCGCGCCGGGGCCGTCGTGGTCGACCACGGGCTCCAGCACGGCAGCGCGGAGGTCGCGGCCGTCGCGGCGGCGCAGTGCCGTGCGCTCGGGCTCGACCCGGTCGAGGTCCGGCGGGTCGAGGTCACGGGCGCGGGCGGGCTCGAGGCGGCGGCACGCCACGCGCGCTACGCCGTGCTCGACGACGTCGCTCACCGGACGGGGGCCGCGGCGGTCCTGCTGGGGCACACCCTCGACGACCAGGCCGAGTCCGTCCTGCTCGGGCTCGCGCGCGGGTCCGGGGCCCGGTCCCTCGCGGGCATGGCCGCCGTCCGTGGGACCTACCGTCGTCCGTTCCTGGGGTTGCGGCGGACCGACACCGAGGACGTGTGCACCGCGAACGGCCTGACCTGGTGGACCGATCCCACGAACGGCGTGCCGTCCCCGGGCCGCCCGGCGGACCCGAGGGGCGCGACGATCTCGGGTGCCGCGCCGGCCGCGAGCGCGCTGGAGGAAGAGCCCGCCGCGCCCCTGCCGCTGCGCTCGCAGGTGCGTGCGCGTGTCCTCCCCGTCCTCGAGGACGTGCTCGGACCGGGCGTCGCGGTCACGCTCGCCCGGACCGCCGACCTGCTCCGCGAGGACGCCGACCTCCTCGACGAGCTCGCAGGCCGGCTCCTCGACGAGGCGCGCGTCGTCGACCCTGCCGACGCGGAGCCTCGCCCGGGCCTCGCCCCTGTGGTGCTCGACACCGAGGTGCTGCGGTCCGCCCCGGCCGCGCTCCGCCGTCGGGCGCTGCGACGCGCCGCGGCCGAGGCCGGGAGCCCCGCCGGGTCTCTCTTCGCGAGCCACGTCGCGACGCTCGACGCGATGATCACCGACTGGCGCGGCCAGGGGCCCGCTCACCTGCCGGGCGACCTCCGGGCACTGCGGACCCGTGGGAGACTCTTCCTACGGCCCGCGCGTACCCCCTCGCAGGAGCGAACCGTGCCCGCCGAGACCCCAGCAGAACCAGCACAGGAGTGAAACCCGTGGACTCATCCGACGTCGGCAACGACCTCGAGAACATCCTCCTCACCGAGGACCAGCTCCGCGGGAGGCTGGTGGAGCTCGCCGAGCAGATCGACCGCGACTACGCGGGCAAGGACCTCCTCCTCGTCGGCGTGCTCAAGGGCGCCGTCATGGTCATGGCGGACCTTGCGCGCCTGCTGCACCACGACGTCGAGATGGACTGGATGGCCGTCTCGTCGTACGGGTCGGGCACCAAGTCCTCGGGCGTCGTGCGCATCCTCAAGGACCTCGACGCCGACCTCACAGGCCGTCACGTGCTCATCGTCGAGGACATCATCGACTCGGGCCTGACGCTGTCGTGGCTGCTGTCGAACCTGCGCAGCCGTGGCCCTGCCTCGGTCGAGGTCGCCGCGATGCTCCGCAAGCCCGACGCCGCGAAGACCGAGGTCGACGTGCGCTACATCGGCTTCGACATCCCCAACGAGTTCGTCGTGGGCTACGGCCTGGACTACGCGGAGAAGTACCGCAACCTGCCGTTCGTGGGCACGCTCGCCCCGCACGTCTACTCGTCCTGACGCGCTCCACCGTGCCCGCGCGGTGACGGGGGAGGGGACCACGGCTCGTCGCCGTGCGCCCTCCTCGCGTCACCCGCGGGCCGCCCGCGGCCCCGGCCGCCACCCGTTGCGGACGTCGCTCGTCGAAGCAACGCCCTGGGCGAACAGACCAGCCAACTGCCAGGTTGTGCGTGTAACTTCACTGGCGGAACCATTGCGCGAGTGGAGGGATACGGGGGATCGTCCCCGTCGCCGATGAACATCAAGAAGATTCTCAGCGGACCGATCATCTGGATCGTCGTGGGCCTGGCGATCCTCGGGATCGCCTTCATGGCGCTGTCCGGGCCCAGCGTCCACCGTGTCGACACCTCGACGGGCCTCGAGCTCCTCAAGGACGGCAAGGTCGAGCAGGCCCTCATCGTCGACGGCGACCAGCGTGTCCAGCTGACGCTCACCGAGGACTACGAGGTCGACGGCAAGTCCCAGGGCAAGAGCGTGGAGTTCTTCTACGTCGCGCCCCAGGGCGAGGCCGTCGTGAACGCCGTCACGGAGGCGGACCCCCCGAAGGGCTACAACTCCGAGATCGCGCGTCCCTCGTTCCTCGCGTCGGCCCTCTCGCTCATCCTGCCGTTCCTCATCATCGGCCTCGTCTTCTGGTTCCTGCTGTCCCGCATGCAGGGCGGCGGCTCGAAGGTCATGGGCTTCGGCAAGTCCAAGGCCAAGCTCGCGTCCAAGGACACCCCGCAGGTGACGTTCGCCGACGTCGCGGGTGCGGACGAGGCCGTCGAGGAGCTCCACGAGATCAAGGAGTTCCTCGCTGAGCCCGACAAGTTCCAGGCCGTGGGCGCCAAGATCCCCAAGGGCGTGCTGCTCTACGGGCCTCCCGGGACCGGCAAGACGCTCCTGGCGCGCGCGGTCGCGGGCGAGGCCGGCGTGCCGTTCTACACGATCTCGGGTTCCGACTTCGTCGAGATGTTCGTCGGCGTCGGCGCGAGCCGCGTGCGTGACCTGTTCCAGCAGGCCAAGGAGAACTCGCCGGCGATCATCTTCGTCGACGAGATCGACGCGGTGGGCCGTCACCGCGGTGCCGGCATGGGCGGCGGGCACGACGAGCGCGAGCAGACCCTGAACCAGCTCCTCGTCGAGATGGACGGGTTCGACGTCAAGACCAACGTCATCCTCATCGCCGCGACGAACCGCCCCGACATCCTCGACCCCGCGCTGCTGCGTCCGGGGCGCTTCGACCGGCAGATCGCGGTCGAGGCCCCCGACCTCAAGGGCCGAGAGGCGATCCTCTCGGTGCACGCGCAGGGCAAGCCGATCGTCCCCGAGATCGACCTGGCCGCCGTCGCCCGCCGGACCCCCGGCTTCACGGGAGCCGACCTGGCCAACGTCCTCAACGAGGCCGCGCTGCTCACCGCGCGCTCGGGCGCCCAGCTCATCGACGACCGCGCCCTCGACGAGGCCATCGACCGCGTCATCGCCGGCCCGCAGAAGCGGACCCGCGTGATGAACGTCAAGGAGCAGAAGATCACGGCGTACCACGAGGGCGGTCACGCCCTGGTCGCCGCGGCCATGCGCTACACGGACCCCGTGACCAAGGTGACGATCCTGCCGCGCGGTCGCGCCCTGGGCTACACCATGGTCATGCCGCTCGAGGACAAGTACTCCACGACGCGCAACGAGCTGCTCGACCAGCTCGCCTACGCGATGGGTGGCCGTGTCGCCGAGGAGCTCGTGTTCCACGACCCGACCACGGGCGCCTCGAACGACATCGAGAAGGCGACCGCGATCGCCAAGAAGATGGTCACCGAGTACGGCATGAGCGAGCGCGTCGGGGCGATCAAGCTCGGCACCGGCGCCGGCGAGCCCTTCATGGGCCGCGACATGGGCCACACGCGTGACTACTCCGAGTCGGTCGCGGGCACGGTCGACCACGAGGTGCGTCGGTTCGTCGAGGCCGCGCACGACGAGGCCTGGGAGGTGCTCGTCCAGTACCGCGACGTCCTGGACCACCTGGTCCTGGAGCTCCTCGAGAAGGAGACCCTGAACCAGGCCGAGCTCGCGCAGATCTTCGCCCCGGTCGTCAAGCGCGACCCCCGCGAGGTCTGGCTCTCGAGCGAGCAGCGCGCCGTCTCGCACCGTCCTCCGGTCCTGACCGACGCCGAGAAGGCCGCCATGCCCAAGGACCCGCTGGGCGAGCCGATCGTCGTCCCGCAGGACGAGGCTGCGGCCGCGAACGACGAGCTCCCGCCCGAGCGCATCGGCGAGGTCCCCGCGGACCGCATGGTCGACGACGGGCAGGTCTGACGTGACAGCACGGGCCGAGCAGGGCCTGCGGGCCGCGGCCGACGTCCCCGAGTACGACGAGGAGCGGGCGCGCACCGCGGTGCGCGAGCTCCTCCTCGCCGTGGGGGAGGACCCGGACCGAGAGGGCCTCCAGGAGACCCCCGCCCGGGTCGCCCGCGCCTACCGCGAGATCTTCGCGGGACTGCGCCAGGAGCCCGGCGACGTCCTGACCACCATGTTCGACCTCGGCCACGAGGAGATGGTGCTGGTCAAGGACATCGAGGTCTACTCGACGTGCGAGCACCACCTGGTGCCCTTCCACGGCGTCGCTCACGTGGGGTACATCCCGAACGCCGACGGCCGCATCACGGGCCTGTCCAAGCTGGCCCGGCTGGTCGACGTCTACGCGCGCCGCCCCCAGGTGCAGGAGCGCCTCACGACGCAGATCGCCGACGCCCTGGTCGAGCACCTCGAGCCGCGCGGCGTGATCGTCGTGGTCGAGTGCGAGCACCTGTGCATGTCCATGCGGGGCGTCCGCAAGCCGGGTTCGCGGACGGTGACGTCGGCGGTGCGCGGCCAGATGCGCGACGGCGCCACGCGCGCCGAGGCCATGAGCCTGATCCTGGGACGGTAGGCACGCAGCAGTGCGGTACACACAGCACGACGGCGCGCTCCCCGGTCCGCCCTTCGCGGGGATCGGCCGGACGCTCGTCATGGGAGTCGTCAACGTCACGCCCGACTCCTTCTCCGACGGCGGCGAGTGGTTCGAGCCGCGCGCGGCGATCGAGCACGGCCTCGAGCTGCTGGCCGAGGGGGCGGACGTCCTCGACGTCGGGGGCGAGTCCACACGCCCGGGCGCGGGGCGCGTGCCGGTCGAGGAGGAGCTCGCCCGGGTGCTGCCCGTGATCTCGGCCCTCGCGGACCGGGGAGCCGTGGTGAGCGTCGACACGACGCGGGCCGCGGTCGCCGAGCAGGCGGTCGCCGCGGGCGCCCAGATCATCAACGACGTCTCGGGCGGCCTCGCGGACCCGGAGATGGCCGCGGTCGCCGCCCGGACCGGTGCAGTCTTCGTGGCCATGCACTGGCGCGGTCACGCGGACGTCATGGACGACCTCGAGGTGTACGACGACGTCGTGACCGACGTCCGGGACGAGCTCGCCGCGCGCGTCGAGGCGCTGCGCGCGGCAGGCGTGCGCGACGACCGGATCGTCCTGGACCCGGGCCTCGGCTTCTCCAAGGCGGGCTCCACGAACTGGCCCCTCCTGACGCACCTGGGCGCCCTGCGCGAGCTCGGGTTCCCGGTGCTGGTGGGCGCGTCTCGCAAGCGCTTCCTGGGACACCTGCTCGCCGGGCGGGACGGCACGCCCGCCCCGCCGCTCGAGCGGGACGCGGCGACCGCCGCGATCACGGCCCTCGCCGCCGCGGAAGGGGCCTGGTGCGTGCGCGTGCACGCGGTCCGGGCCTCGGCCGATGCCGTGCGGGTCGCTGCCGCGTGGACTCGGGCCGGTCGGACAGGGGAGGATGCCAGCGGGGGATCGGTCGTCATGACGTCGTCCCTCCGGGCCCCCGCGGGGGCAGGCGGCGCCGGTCACGGCTCCTGGCCTGCGACGACGGACCACGTGGGGCAGGCGGGGCAGAGCACGGACGACCACGGAACGAACGACAGCGACGACAGGAGTACGACGTGAGCACAGCGTTCGCAGGGGCGGTGCAGGGGACCGACGGGCGCCCGCTCGACCAGATCCGGCTCACGGGGCTCAGCGCGACGGGCCACCACGGCGTGTTCGAGCACGAGCGCCTGGAGGGGCAGCTCTTCCGTGCAGACGTGGTGCTGCACCTCGACACGCGCCCGGCCGCGGCCGGTGACGACCTCGCGGACACCGTGAGCTACGCGGTCGTCGCCGAGGACGTCGTCGCGGTGCTCGCCGGTTCGCCCGCCGACCTCATCGAGACGGTCGCCGAACGGGTCGCCGCGGTCGCGCTGCGCCACCCGGCGGTCGTCGCGGTCGACGTGGCGGTGCACAAGCCGCAGGCGCCCATCGCCGTGCCCTTCGACGACGTCGAGGTCGTCGTCCGTCGTGACCGCGTCAAGGTCCCGGTCGTGGCCGACGAGGTCCCCCGCGTCGTGCCCATCCCGGTCGGGTCGATCACCCCGGCCGTGCTCGGGAACGTCGCCGTCACGGAGCCAGCCGCGCCGCAGGACCAGCACGTCGTCATGCCGCCGTCGATCCCGCCAGTGTCTCCCGCACCGGCACCGGACCGCTCACCGGACCAGGGCGTGTTCGCTGCCACCGCCGAGGACCTCGGTCCGGCCGCCGACGAGGCGCCGCACACGGGCGGGGTGTCCGACCAGGAGTTCGTCGACGCCCTCGACTCGTTCTACAGCGCTCCCGAGGACGCGTTGAGCGCCCCGGCGGAGACCTTCGAGCCCGTCGTGGAGGAGCCCGCCGCTCAGCCCGACGCGTCGGCCCCCGAGGCCGCCGTCGAGCCGGCACCCCTTGCCGAGGTGTCCTTCCACGAGGCCGTCGCGGCGTCGTCGGAGGTCGTGGAACCGGCCGCCGCACCCGCCGTGGAGACTCCCGCCCCCGCCGCACAGCCTGCGGTGCCGGACGCCCCCGCGACCCCTGCCCCCCTCGCCGTACCCGCAGCACCGGACGCGCCCACGGAGCGCGAGGCGCCCGCGGTCGACGGTCCGGATGCGTCCGGTGCCCACGCCCTGCCCGACGACGTCGCACCCGTCACGCACCAGGTCGCCGCCGAGCCCGCTCCGGCCGAGCAGGTCCCGGACGACCAGGTGCAGCCGATCGCCGTACCGGTCCCGGTCGAGCCCCTCCCGACGTCCGGGCACGATGCACCCCCGGCAGCGCAGTTCGCCGCCGAGGCGTCGAACGTCGACACGGGACCGGTCCCGCCGCTGCCGGAGCCACTCGCTGCCCCCGTACCGCTGCCGGTGCGCGCCGCTCCGGAAGCCACCCAGGCACCGGCCGCCATGGGGGCCGCAGCGGCGCCGGCCGAGCAGGCACCCGCCGCGGCGCCGGCTGCTCCCGAGCCGGAGCCCGTACCGGCCCCTGTGCTCGACCGGCTCGACGAGGCCCCCACGGGCTTCGTGCCGGTCGTGCTGGCGCTGGGCGCGAACCTCGGGGACGCCCAGCAGACGTTGCGCGACGCCGTGACGGACCTCGACCGGATCTCCGGCCTCGAGATCACCGACGTGTCGCCGCTCGCGCGGACCGCGGCCGTCGGGGGACCCGAGCAGCCCGACTACCTCAACGCGATCCTGCTGGCCCGGACCACCCTGGCGCCGCGTGCGCTCCTGCACGCCATCCAGGGGGTCGAGAACGCCCACGGGCGGGTCCGTGCCGAGCGCAACGGACCGCGCACGCTCGACGTCGACCTGATCGTCTTCGGCACGGTCACCGAGTTCACGGAGGACCTCGAGCTGCCCCACCCACGGGCGCACGAGCGAGCTTTCGTGCTGGAGCCGTGGGCGCAGATCGCCCCCGACGCCGTGCTGCCCGGCCTGGGCGGCGGCCCCGTTGCGGCGCTGGCCGCGACGGCGCCGGACCGCGGCGGCATCCGCTGGCTCGCTCTCGACTGGCTGACCGACGCCGAGCCCGAGCCCGAGCCCGAGGCCGCCCCGGTCGCGGCCCGTACCGACGAGGCCCCGGTGGCTCCCGCTGCGGCAGCGCCGACGCCTCAGGCGGAGCCGGCCCCCGAGGCGCAGGGCGCCGCGGTCGTGCCCGAGCAGACCACGGCCTCCACGCCGCCGCCCGCTCCCGGCGGTGCGACGCCACCTGCGCCCCCGCAGGACGCCGGCGCGCCCGCCGGGCACACGCCCGCGCAGGCACCGGCGAACCCGTCCGTGCCGGAGCAGCCCGTTGCGGCGCCGGTCCAGCAACCGACGCCGCAGGCCCCGCCGGCACAGACCCACCCCGAGCGGGCCGTGGAGGAACCGGGACCGTTCGTCCCGGCCTTCCACCCCGTGCACCCGCAGGACGGGCAGGAACCGCCGCACGCCCAGGTCCCGCCGCTGTGGTCCGACGTCTCCCAGTCCGCCCCGGCGGTCGAGCAGCGGGCCCAGGCGGTGCCTGCGCAGGCGGCGCCGGCCGCGCCGGCACCTGCGGCGTCCGAGGAGCCGGTGACCCCGCAGTTCCACCCCGTGCACCAGGCCCCGAGCCCGTTCGAGCCGCAGCAGGCCCCGGTGACCTCTGAGCAGCAGGGCTCGCAGCCGGCCTCGCCGACGCAGCAGGGCCCCATCACGGGCGTGCCCATGTCCTTCCCGGCCGACCTGCGCGGTCCGTCGAGCTGATGCAACGCACCAAGGTCACGACGCTCCTGCTCGTCACGGTCGCCACGACCCTGATCGGGTGGTTCGTCGTCGTCGGGCTGGAGCGTCGGGGCACGTACCTGCCGCACGTGCCCTGGATCGTCGACGTGGCCCTGGTCGCGCTCGCCGCAGCCGTGTTCTGGGCGGGCTGGGCCGTGCGGTCCTACCTCAAGGGGCGGCGTCCGTCGCTCGACCCCTTGCGAGCGGCCCGGACGCTCGTGCTCGCCAAGGCGGCGGCTCTCACCGGCTCGTTGCTCGCGGGCTGGTACCTCGCGCAGGTCGTCGCCGTGCTGGGGGACCTCGCGATCGAGGCGCGGCGCGACCGCGCGATCGCGGCGGGGGTCGCGGCCCTGTGCGCCGTGGTGCTCGCCGTCGTCGGGCTCGTCGTGGAGAAGTTCTGCCAGGTACCGCCCGACGACACCGACCCCGCGAACGGCGGACGGTCGCGCACCGGTGAGGCCGATCCCGAGGCCGGCGCCACGGCCTGACCCGAGGTCGGTCTTCCGGCCGACGCGCGGGCCGCGCCCGGATGGGAAGATGGGGACATGACGGACCACGCCTTCGACCTGGCCCCCGCACCGGACCAGGACCCAGCACCGGGCCAGACCCCAGCGACCGACCCGGCCGCCCAGGCCCCGACCGGCCAGGTCCCCAGCGGACCCTTCGACCCACCGGGCGTGCACTGGCAGGGCGTGTCGAGCCGGTTGATCACCGCGCGGTTGCTCTCGGTCGGCATCTTCCTGCTCGTGCCGTTCGTGCTGGGGGCGGTGTTCGCGCTCGTGTTCAGCCTGGTCTGGCTGTGGATCGTGCCGGCCGTCGCGCTCGTGATCGGGATCTGGTGCGTGGCCGTCGTGCCACGCCAGGTCCGGGCCATCGGCTACGCCGAGCGTGACGACGACCTGCTGATCCGCAAGGGCGTCATGTTCCGCTCGCTCGTCGTCGTGCCGTACGGCCGCATGCAGTACGTGGACGTCCAGGCCGGCCCGCTCGCGCGCAGGTTCCGCATCGCCCAGGTCCAGCTCCACACGGCGTCGCCCGCGACGGACGCGTCGATCGACGGCCTGGAGCCGGCGGAGGCCGAGCGCCTGCGCGACCGTCTCGCCTCTCGTGGAGAGGCACGGTTGGCCGGGCTATGAGCGAGAGCACCACGCAGCCCGACGCCCCACCGACCGACCTCACCTGGCACCGCGTCCACCCCGTGACCCCGGTGGTCCGGGGCTGGTCCGTCATCGCGGTCCTCCTCGTCATCGTCGGCAACCAGACCCTGGACGGCCTGCCCGCGGGTCAGAACATGCTGGCCGGCGACGGCTGGTGGCAGATCCTGGGCGGGATCGTCGTCGTCGGTCTCATCGGCCTCGGCTACTCCGCGCTCGCCTGGCGCATGACGACGTACGCGATCGACGACGAGTCCGTCCGTCTCCACACGGGAGTCCTGTTCCGTCAGCAGCGCAAGGCACGGCTCGACCGGCTCCAGGCCGTGGACATCGTCCAGCCGCTCGTCGCCCGCCTGTTCGGGCTGGCCGAGCTCAAGCTGGAGGTCGCGGGCGGTTCGGACTCGGGCATCAAGCTGGGCTTCCTCAAGCTCGACGACGCCAACCACCTGCGTGCCGAGCTCCTCGCGCGCGCCGCAGGGCTTCGTGTCGGGAGCGCGCCGGCGCGGACGGCCGTCCCGGGTGGAGGGTCCGCGAGCGGCCCGGGCGAGCCCCCTGCCGGCGAGATGCCGGCGGAGCCGGGCGCCGTCGTCGGGCACGTCGACCTGGGAGCCCCGGAGGCGCCCGAGCAGCCCGTCATGGAGGTCCCGCCGGGCCGCCTCGTCTGGTCGCTGGTCCGCACGGTCGCGATGATCGTCCTGGTCCTGGCGGTGCTCGGCCTGGTCGGGGTCGCGATCGGTACGCGCGAGATCGGCACGCTGTTCACGGCGCTGCCGCTGGTCCTGGGTGTCGGCGGCTACCTGTTCGGCCGGTTCACGCGCGAGTTCAACTTCCGCAGCGCGATCTCGCCCGACGGCATCCGGTTGCGCCACGGCCTGCTCGAGACGCGCTCGCAGACCATCCCGCCGGGCCGTGTGCAGGCCATCCGGCTCACGCAGGGGCTCCTGTGGCGCAGCGCAGACTGGTGGCGCGTCGAGGTCAACGTCGCGGGCTACGGCCTGAGCGCAGACGGCACGACCAACAACAGCGTCCTGCTGCCCGTCGGCACGCGCGACGAGGCGCTGGGCGCCGTGTGGCTCGTCCTGCCGGACCTCGGCACGGCCGACCCACGCGCCCTGCTCGACGAGGCCCTGTCCGGGATCGACGCCGGCGAGCACTTCACCACGGCACCGCGCCGGACCCGCGTCCTCGACCCGATCGCGTGGCGCCGCAACGGGTTCACGGTCACGGGCCGGGCCCTGGTCCTGCGACGGGGGCGCCTCGTGCGCCGCGTCGAGATCGTGCCGCACGAGCGCACGCAGTCGCTCGGGCTCCAGCAGGGGCCGTGGCAGCGCCGCCTGGGCGTCGCGACGTTCGCCATGCACTCGGTGCCCGGCCCGGTCACGCCGACCGTGCCGCACCTCGATCAGCACGTCGCGGGAGCGCTCATGGACGAGCAGGCGCGCCGCGCCCGCGAGGCCCGTGCGCACGCCGGGCCGGAGCTGTGGATGCGGCGGGACGAGGTCGCGGCGGTCGTCGAGACGATCGAGGACGACGACGCGAAGACGGCACCGTACGTCGAGACGGCGCCGCCCGCCGCGGGAGCACCGGACGACGAGATCGGTGACGCACGTGAGTGACGGGCGGCGGCGCCCGGGGCGCCTGGGCGTGGGCGTGGTCGGCGCGGGGCGCGTGGGCGCCGTCCTGGGCAGCGCGCTGCGCGCCACGGGCCACGCGGTCGTCGGCGCGAGCGGCATCTCCGAGGCGTCGCGCGAGCGCATCGAGCTCCTCCTGCCCGGCGTCCCCGTCCTGGAGGTCGAGGAGGTCGTCCGACGCTCGGAGCTGGTCCTCCTCGCCGTGCCCGACGACGCCCTCCCGGGCCTGGTCTCGGGCCTCGCCGAGGTCGGGGCGTGGCAGGGCGGGCAGATCGTCGTGCACACGTCGGGCCGCTACGGCGCGCGCGTGCTCGACCCGGCGCGCGCCCAGGGTGCCATCCCGCTCGCGATCCACCCCGCGATGACGTTCTCCGGGACCTCGCTCGACCTGTCGCGCCTCGAGGGCACGACGTTCGCGGTCACGGGACCGGCGCCCGTCCAGCCCATCGGGCAGGCCCTCGTCGTCGAGATCGGCGGCGAGCCCGTCGTGGTCGAGGAGGAGGCGCGCGGGCTCTACCACGCGGCCCTCGCGCACGGTGCGAACCACCTCGTGGTGCTCGTCGCGCAGGCCGCGCAGGCCCTCGAGGCGGCGGGCATCGAGCAGCCGGGGCGCGTGCTGGCCCCCCTGCTGTCCGCGGCGCTCGACGGCGCCACCCGGTCGGCCGACGCCGCCGAAGGGGCGGGGCCGGGCGCCATCGCGGCACTCACGGGGCCGGTGTCCCGCGGAGACGTCGGGACCGTCGCGGAGCACCTGGAGGTGCTGCGCGCCCTGGCCGTGACCTCGGTGCAGGAGACCGCACCGCGCGTCGCCGCGACCGACGTCCCCGCGTCCTACCGCGAGCTCAGCCGCGGAGCCACCAGTCGTGCCCTGGCGGCCGGGCGGATCGACGCCCGCCAGGCCCAGGAGCTGCTCGACGTCCTCGAGGAAGGCCAGTGATGTCCGTGCCCACACTCCCCGCGGCGGCCCGGCCGCGTGTCGTGCGCACGCGCGACGAGCTGCGCGAGGCCCTGGCTGCTCCGGCCGACGCCGCCGCCGACGCGCCTCCCGGTGCGACGCCGTCGGGCCCGGGGATCGAGGCCCGCGAGCGGGCCGTCGTCATGACCATGGGCGCACTCCACGACGGCCACCTGCAGCTCGTGCGCGCGGCGCGCGGGCGCGTGGGGCCGACCGGGCAGGTCGTCGTGACCGTCTTCGTGAACCCGCTGCAGTTCGGCCCCGGCGAGGACCTCGACCGGTACCCCCGCGACCTCGACGCCGACGTGGCGCTCCTCGCGGGGCTCCCCGAGCCCGCGCCGGGCCGCCCTGCCGTGGACCTCGTGTTCGCGCCCCCCGTCGAGGAGATGTACCCCGGCGGCGACCCGATCGTGCGCGTCACGTCCGGTCGTATCGGCACCGTGCTCGAGGGCGCGTTCCGCCCCGGCCACTTCGACGGCGTCCTGACGGTCGTGCTCAAGCTCATGCACCTGACCAGGCCCGACGTCGCGTTCTTCGGCGAGAAGGACGCGCAGCAGCTCCTCGCGATCCGCCGCATGGTCGCCGACCTGGACGTCGACGTCGAGGTCGCCGGCGTCCCCATCGTGCGCGACGGCGACGGCCTCGCACTGTCCTCGCGCAACGCCTACCTCTCCGCGACCGAGCGGGCCGACGCCCTCGCGCTGAGCCAGGCCCTGCGTGCCGGAGCGGCCGCAGCGGCGGCCGGACAGGGCGCCGCAGCGGCCATCGAGGTGGCCTCGGGAATGCTCAACGAGCACCCCGGCGTTGTGGTCGATTACCTCGCACTGGTCGACCCGACTACCGTGGACGACCTGGAACCGGAGTACGTGGGACCCGCTCTGCTGCTCGTGGCGGCACGCGTGGGCACCACCCGACTGATCGACAACCTGGCCGTGGACGTGGCAGACCCCGCCCCGAGCACGGCCCGCCCAGGAGGCACGCAGTGACCCAGACGGGACCGCAGGCCGGCACGCGCCGCCCCGCTTCCTTGCAACGACCCATGATGATCGGCAAGATCCACCGCGCGACCGTGACGCAGGCGGACCTCCACTACGTCGGGTCCGTGACCGTCGACGTGGACCTCCTCGAGGCCGCCGACATCATCTCCGGCCAGCAGGTCGACATCGTCGACGTCACCAACGGCTCACGCCTGACGACGTACGCGATCCCCGGCGAGCGCGGCTCGGGCAAGATCTGCATCAACGGCGCCGCCGCGCACCTCGTGCACCCCGGCGACACCGTGATCCTCATCGCCTACGGCATGATCGCCGACCACGAGGCGCGCCACTTCCTGCCGAACGTCGTGTTCGTCGACGGGGACAACCGCATCGTCGAGGTCAGCGAGGAGCCCGGCCTCGTGCCCGAGGGGTACGACCTCGAGCCCAGCGGACTGCCCATCGCGCCGTTCCAGTCCGCCACGGCCGAATGACCCAGGCCGCGGAGGCGCACGTCTCCACCGAGGGGGCGCCTGCCGCGGCCCCCGGCACCGCTCCCGTCGAGGCAGCAACCAGGGCGCGTGCGCCCCGCCGCCTGGCCAGGCGGCTCGCCGCCCCGGCCCCCGGCTGGACGACGACGGTCGACGCGATCGTCGTCGGCTCCGGCATCGCCGGCCTCACGGCCGCGCTCGAGCTGCGCACCCAGGTGCCGCGCGTCCTGCTCGTGACCAAGGGCGAGCTGTCGTCCGGGTCCACGGTCTGGGCCCAGGGCGGCATCGCCGCAGCGCTCGACCCCTCGGACTCCCCGGCCGCACACCTCGAGGACACGCTCGCCGCGGGCGGCGGGCTGTGCGACCCGGCCGCGGTCGAGGTCCTCGTGACCGAGGGACCCGAGCGGGTGCGCGAGCTGGTCTCGCGCGGCGCGAACTTCGACCTGGCGCCCGGCGGCGACATCGCCCTGACGCGCGAGGGCGGGCACCACGCCGACCGCATCGCGCACGCGGGCGGCGACGCCACGGGCGCCGAGATCTCCCGGGCGCTCGTCGCCCAGCTCGAGGCCGTCCTCGCCGACCCCGGGATCGAGGTCATCGAGAACGCGCTCGTGCTCGACGTCCTCACCACGTCCCCGGACGAGCCCGGCGGTCCGCGCGCCTGCGGCGTGACGCTGCATGTGCGCGGCCAGGGATCGCGCGACGGCGTCGGCGCCGTCCTCGGCCGCGCGGTCGTCCTCGCGACGGGCGGGATCGGGCAGGTCTTCCGCTCCTCGACCAACCCGCCGCAGGCCACGGGCGACGGCATGGCCGCCGCGCTGCGCGCCGGGGCGACGCTCGGCGACGTCGAGTTCGTCCAGTTCCACCCGACCGTGCTGTGGCTCGGCCTGGGCGCCAAAGGACAGCTCCCGCTCATCTCCGAGGCCGTGCGGGGCGAGGGCGCGATCCTCCTCGACACCGACGGGCACCGGTTCATGCCCGCCGTGCACCCCATGGCCGAGCTCGCGCCGCGCGACGTCGTCGCGCACGCGATCGTGCGGCAGATGGCCGCGACCGGCTCGGACCACGTGCTGCTCGACGCCCGCCACCTCGGTGCGGACTTCCTGCGCCGGCGGTTCCCGACCATCACGGAGCGGCTGCTCGACCAGGGCATCGACCTCACCGAGGAGCCGATCCCGGTTGCGCCCGCCCAGCACTACCACTCGGGCGGTGTCGTGACCGACCTCCACGGTCGCTCGACGCTCGACGGCCTGTACGCCGTGGGCGAGGTCGCCTGCACCGGCGTGCACGGGGCGAACCGGCTCGCGTCGAACTCGCTCCTGGAGGGACTGGTCTTCGCGTACCGCGCAGCCCAGGAGATCACAGCCCGGGTGGCGGCCGGCGAGCTCCCGCTCGGGACGCCCGTCGAGCGCGACGGCGAGGCGGCCCTGGTGCCGGCGGCGGCACGCTCCCGGGTCCAGTCGGTCTCGTCGGCCGGACCGGGCGTGATCCGCAGCGGCGAGGGGTTGCGCGTCGCCGCCGACAAGCTCGCGGCGGTCCGCACCGACGCGCACCGGTCCACGGACGTCGTCGCCGCGCCGCAGACGGCCGAGTGGGAGACGACCAACGTCCACCAGGTCGCGACGGTGCTCACCGAGGCCGCGCTCCTGCGCGAGGAGAGCCGCGGCGGCCACTTCCGGACGGACTTCCCCGAGGTCGAGCCGGCGTGGGCGCGGCGGATCGAGATCACGTTGGGGGCCGACGGCGAGCTGCGGGTCGTCTGAGCGCTCGCCGAGGGTGACGTGCGTGCCGAGGACCACCAGGAGATGCGGGGTGGGTGTCACCGTCGGGCCTTCGCGCCGTCACCGTCGGCGCTCGTTGACCTCACCCTCGGCGACCAGCGTGGTCACGGTCGGAGGGCAGCACCGTCACCCTCGGCGGGCGGTAGCGTGAGCGCCGTGAACTCTCCCTCTCTCATCGAGCCCGGTCTCGACCCCCGGTGGGTCGCCGACATCGTCACGCGCGCCCTCGACGAGGACCTCGGCCCCACGCCCGGCCGGGACGTGACCACCCAGGCCACCGTGCCGCCGTCGGGCACGGGGACCGCCCACCTCGTGGCGAGGGCCGACGGGGTCGTGGCCGGCCTCGTCGTCGTCGAGGAGGTCACCCGGCAGGTGGCCGAGCGCTTCGGGCTGGCGCCCGTGACCGTCACGTTCACCGCCCAGGACGGCGATGCAGTGACCCGTGGGCGCGTCCTGGCGGCCCTCACGGGCCCCGTCCAGGTGCTCCTGACCGCCGAGCGCACCCTTCTCAACCTCGCGAGCCGTGCGAGCGGCGTCGCGACCGCGACGAGGGCCTGGGCCCGCGAGCTCGACGGCACCGGTGCGCAGGTGCTCGACACCCGCAAGACGACCCCCGGCCTGCGGGCCCTGGAGAAGTACGCGGTACGTGCCGGCGGCGGCACGAACAAGCGCATGGGGCTCTACGACGTGGCCATGGTCAAGGACAACCACGTCGTCGCCGCCGGTTCGGTGAGCGGCGCGATCGAGGCCGTCCGCGCGATGTTCCCCGACGTCCTGATCCAGGTCGAGGCCGACACGACCGACCAGGCCCTGGAGGCCCTCGACGCGGGTGCCGACTTCCTGCTGCTCGACAACATGCCCACGCCCGTCCTCGCCGAGACGGTGCGGCTCGTGCGTGAGCGGGAGGGTGCCCCGGGCGGCCCGGTGAAGATCGAGCTCGAGGCGACGGGCAACCTGACCCTCGACCGTGCGCGCGAGGTCGCCGGGACGGGCGTGGACTACCTGTCGGTGGGGGCGCTCACGCACTCGGCACCCATCCTCGACCTCGCGCTCGACCTGATCGGCTGAGTCGCGGGCCCCGGCCAGGCCGGGGCCGGCCGGAACCGGCCCCGCCGGGCCCCGGTAGAATCGTCGCGTGACTTCCCCCGATCCCGCTGCTGCCGCCGTGCCCGCCGCCGATGCCGCTCCCGTCGTGAACCCCGCCCCGGCGGAGGTCGAGGAGACGGACGACCTCCCCGAGCAGCTGCGGGTCCGGCGCGAGAAGCGCGAGCGTCTCCTGGCGCAGGGCGAGGAGGCGTACCCGGTCTCGGTGCCTCGCACGCACACGATCGCCCAGGTCCGCGCGGCGTACGACCACCTCGAGAGCGGCCAGGAGACGGACGACGTCGTGGGCGTGGCGGGCCGTGTCGTGTTCCTGCGCAACACGGGCAAGCTCTGCTTCGTGACGTTGCAGGACGGCGAGGGCAACCGCCTCCAGGTGATGCTGAGCCAGGCCGTGGTGGGCGAGGAGTCGCTCGCGGCGTTCAAGGCCGACGTCGACCTGGGGGACCACCTGTTCGCGCACGGCCGGGTCATCAGCTCGCGTCGCGGTGAGCTGAGCATCTTCGCGGACGAGTGGAGGATCGCGGCCAAGTCGCTGCGCCCGCTGCCCGTGCTGCACAAGGAGCTCTCGGAGGAGAGCCGTGTCCGTCAGCGCTACGTCGACCTGATCGCGCGTCCTGCGGCCCGTGACATGGTCCGCCTGCGCGCTGCGGTCGTCCGGTCGCTGCGTGAGAACTTCCACGAGCGCGGCTACCTCGAGGTCGAGACCCCGATGCTCCAGACCATTCACGGTGGTGCGGCGGCGCGTCCGTTCACGACGCACATGAATGCGTTCGACATGGAGCTGTACCTGCGGATCGCGCCGGAGCTGTTCCTCAAGCGTGCGGTCGTCGGTGGCGTGGAGCGGGTGTTCGAGATCAACCGCAACTTCCGCAACGAGGGCGCGGACTCGACGCACTCGCCGGAATTCGCGATGCTCGAGGCGTACGAGGCCTACGGTGATTACAACACCATGGCCGAGCTGACCCAGAACCTCGTCCAGCGTGCTGCCCAGGATGCGCTGGGAACGACGACCGTCGAGCTTCCGGACGGCGAGCAGTACGAGCTCGGCGGCGAATGGGCACAGCTCAAGATGTACGACTCCTTGTCGGAGGCGCTGGGGGAGGAGATCACCCCGGAAACATCTGTGGAACACCTGTCCAAGATTGCCGAACGTCTCGAAATCTCCTACGACACCAAGCGTGCCGGGCACGGCAAGCTCGTCGAGGAGATCTGGGAGCACCTGGTGGGCGACCACCTGTATGCCCCGACGTTCGTGCGCGACTTCCCGGTCGAGACCTCTCCTTTGACGCGTGATCACCGCGCGGTCAAGGGGCAGGTCGAGAAGTGGGACCTCTACGTGCGTGGGTTCGAGCTCGCGACGGCCTATTCCGAGCTCGTCGACCCGGTGATCCAGCGCCAGCGTTTCGAGGCCCAGGCGGTCCTCGCGGCGGCGGGCGACGACGAGGCGATGCGTCTCGACGAGGACTTCCTCACAGCGATGGAGTACGCGATGCCGCCGTCAGGTGGCATGGGGATGGGGCTCGACCGCCTGCTCATGGCGCTGACCGGCCACGGTATCCGCGAGACCATCCTCTTCCCGCTGGTCAAGCCCGCGCAGTGAACCGTGGGCGGGTCACCGCCCGAGGAGCACCGACGCGGACCGTGCGGACGGCGTGCGGAGTGCCGGCCGAACGGTCGGCACCCCGCACGCGTCCGGCGGTCGTAGACTGGCCCGCATGAGCGATTTCTGGCCGGCCGTCTATGCCTTGATCCCCTCGATCGGGGTCGGCATCCTCTTCTATTTCGCGATGCGCGCCATCATCCGTGCCGACCGTAACGAACGCCTCGCCATGGCCGAGCTCGACGCCCAGGCGGAGCAGGCCGAGATCGCTGCACGGACCGCGGGGGATTCTTCGCCGACTTCTGCGTAGCCGCGACACGCTCTTTGACTTTGACGTCATTCCCTCGTAATGGCACACTTCGAGATACCAGCAACAATTCTCGAAGACGCGAGGTAGCACAGTGGCACAGAAGGTCCAGGTAATTCTCGTCGACGACGTCGACGGTGGAGTGGCGGACGAGTCCGTGACGTTCGCTCTCGACGGCGTCTCCTACGAGATCGACCTCAGCTCGGCTCACGCCCAGGAATTGCGTGACGCTTTTGCGTCGTGGGTCGGTCACGCACGCAAGGTCACGCGCGGCGGTGCTCGTCCCGCAGCGCGCAAGGCGCGTTCTTCCGCAGCGGGTCCGTCGCGGGCGACGGAGATCCGTGAATGGGCGCGCGCGAACGGTCACACGGTCAGCGAGCGCGGTCGCATCTCGGCCGACGTCCAGCAGGCCTACGACGCAGCGCACTGATTCTTCGCCGTTTCTCGTCAGGGGCGTCCTGACCCGTTCTCCGCACCGCGGAGGTCGGGTCAGGAC
>NZ_JACSQQ010000021.1:29668-33535 GCF_014836555.1 Oerskovia rustica | reverse complement strand
CCCCCCCCCCGCCCCTGGCGCGTGTCCGGGTGCTACTAGGCTCTGGTCATGACCTCCACCTCGACGTCGTCCGTGGCCTCCGGCGCGGACTCGCGGACCCTCTGGCTCGGCACGTACCCCGACGGCGCGGAGCCCGGGAGCGGTGAGGGGATCTGGCGGCTGTCGGTCGACGCCTCGACGGGTGAGCTGGGTGACCCGGTGCTCGCGGCCGTGACGCCGTCGCCGTCGTTCGTCGCGCTTGCCCCGGACGGCGCGCGCCTGTACGCGGTGTCCGAGACCGAGGAGGGCGCGGTCAGCGGCTTCGAGGTCACACCGGGCGGGGGGCTCGCGCCGCTGGGCACGGTCCCGAGCGGGGGCACGTACCCGTGCCACCTGGTCGCGACGGACGACGCCGTGCGGGTCGCCAACTACGGCGACGGCACGTTCGCGGTCCTCCCGCTCGACGCCTCGGGTGCCCCGACGGCCCCGCTGCTCCTGGGGCACCGGGGCACCGGGCCGGACACGGAGCGTCAGGAGGGGCCGCACGCCCACTTCGTGGCGGAGGTCGCGGGGGAGCCTGTCGTGGTGGACCTGGGCACGGACGAGCTGCGCGCGTACCCGCGGTCTCTCGCGGAGGTTCGCTCCCTCGCCGAGGGGCCCGACGGCGGCGGCCCGGCCCGCGTCGCGGCAACCTTCCCGGGTGGGGCCGGACCGCGGCACCTCGCGGTCCTCGACGGCGCGCACGGCACACCCGCGGCACTCCTCGTCGCGACCGAGCTCGACGCGCGCGTGTACGTCCTGGTCCCGGCGGGGGACGGTAGGTTCGAGGTCGCCGCCTCCGTCGAGGCCACGGCGGCCCCGCTTCCGCAGGGGGGCCGCAACTACCCGTCGCACGTCGCTCTGAGCGCGGACGGCTCGCGCCTGTTCGTCGCGATCCGTGGTGCGGACGTCCTGTCGACGTTCGCGGTCACCCGCACGGTCACGGGGCCCGACGGCGCCGCTCCCGTCCTCGAGCACCTCGCCGACACCCCGCTCGGCGGGGCGTGGCCGCGGCACTTCGCGGTGCTGGCTCCTGCGGGCGACGGCACCCCCGAGGCCGACCTGGTGGTCGTGGCGAACCAGAACTCGTCGAACCTCACGGTCCTGCGGATCGACCGGGCGGACGGTGCGGGCACGCTCGTCGACGAGCTCGTGATCCCGGTCCCGGCCTGCGTCGTGGAGGCCTGAGCGCCGTGAAGGACTCGCCGCGCATCGCGATGCTCTCGGTGCACACCTCCCCGCTCGACCAGCCCGGCACGGGTGACGCGGGTGGCATGAACGTGTACATCACGGAGCTGTCGCGGGCGCTGGCGCGGCGCGGGGCGAAGGTCGAGATCTTCACGCGCGCGACGTCGTCGGCCCAGCCTCCCGTGGTCGAGGCCGAGGACGGCGTCCTGGTGCGCCACGTCGTGGCCGGTCCGTTCGAGGGCCTCGACAAGAACGACCTGCCCGGCCAGCTCTGCGCCTTCACGGCCGGGGTCCTGCGGGCCGA
Organism: Oerskovia rustica; assembly: GCF_014836555.1. Lineage (GTDB taxonomy): Bacteria > Actinomycetota > Actinomycetes > Actinomycetales > Cellulomonadaceae > Oerskovia > Oerskovia rustica. Next base: position 32,025 of record NZ_JACSQQ010000021.1, on the reverse strand, counting down.
GGCGCGGCGGGACGCGGGCTGGTACGACGTGGTGCACACGCACTACTGGCTGTCGGGGCAGGCGGGCTGGCTCGCGGCCGACCGGTGGGACGTGCCGCTCGTGAACTCGATGCACACCATGGCCCGCGTGAAGAACGCTGCGCTCGCACCGGGGGACGCCCCGGAGCCGCTCGGCCGGATCATCGGCGAGGAGCAGGTCGTCGCGGAGGCCGACGCGCTCGTGGCGAGCACGCCCGAGGAGTTCAAGGATCTCGTCGAGGAGTACGGGGCGGACCCCGCGAAGGTGCACGTCGTGCCTCCGGGCGTCGACCTCGAGCTGTTCTCGCCGCCCGCGCCGGGGGAGAGCAAGGAGTCGCTGCGGGCTGCGCTCGGGCTGCCGACGACGGGCAGGCTCGTGCTGTTCGCGGGGCGGGTCCAGCCGCTCAAGGCTCCTGACGTCCTGGTCCGGGCGCTCGGCGTCCTCGCGGACCACGACGAGCCGCTGCCGACGCTCGTGGTCCTCGGGGGACCGAGCGGGCGCATGACGGCCGTGCGCGAGCTCGAGGCGCTGGCCTACCAGATGGGGGTCTCCGACCAGGTGATCGTGCGGCCCCCGGTGCCGCGCGACGAGCTCGTGCGCTACTACCGGGCCGCCGACGTCGTCGCCGTGCCGTCGCACAACGAGTCGTTCGGGCTGGTCGCGGCCGAGGCGCAGGCGTCCGGCACGCCCGTGGTCGCGGCGGCCGTGGGTGGCCTGCGGACGGTCGTCGAGGACGGGGTCTCCGGGATCCTGGTCCCCGACCACAACCCGTGGACCTGGTCGCGGACGCTGAGCGACCTTCTCGCCGACGACGCGCGCCGAGCGGAGCTCGCGGCGGGCGCCCGGCGCGTGAGCGAGCGCTACGGCTGGGACGCGACGGCCGAGGCGATGCTCGCCGTGTACGAGCAGGCGGCCGAGGCCCGGGCGCGCAGGCCGCGCTGAGCCCGGGCGGGCGTCGCAGACCGGCCCGGGTCGGTCGACGTCAGTCGCGCCGCTCGAGCACGAACACCGGGATCTCCCGGTCGGTGCGCTCCTGGTAGCTCGCGTAGTCGGGGTAGGCCGCGACGGCACGCTCCCACCACAGGGCCTTCTCCTCGCCCGTGACCTCGCGGGCCGTGTAGTCGTGGCGCTCGGGCCCGTCCTGGAGCTCGACGTGGGGGTTCGCGACGACGTTGTGGTACCAGACGGGGTGCTGCGGGGCCCCTCCGAGCGAGGCGACGACCGCGTAGTCGCCGTCGTGCTCGACGCGCATGAGCGGCGTCTTGCGGATCTTGCCGCTCTTCGCGCCCACGGTCCACAGGACCACGACGGGCATGCCGCGCAGCGTGGTGCCCTTGGTCCCGCCCGAGCTCTCGTAGAGGTCGGCCTGCTTGCGTGCCCAGTCGCTCGTGCTGGGTGAGTACTCTCCGGTGATCGGCATACCTGGTGCAACGCGTGGCGCGCGTCACCATTCCCGTGTCGCCCGTCGGTGAGGGATTCCCGTTCCGTAGATGTTCGGTGACCATTTCCCGGGACAGCGCGGTCGCGGGCTCCCTCGTGCGGCAGGATGGTCACCATGACCTACACCCTCGTGCTGCTCCGCCACGGCGAGAGCGAATGGAATGCCAAGAACCTGTTCACCGGCTGGGTGGACGTCGCACTCTCGGAGAAGGGCGTCGAGGAGGCGAAGCGCGGCGGGAGCCTGCTGACGGACGCGGGAGTGCTCCCGGACGTCGTGCACACGTCGCTGCTGCGTCGCGCGATCACCACGGCGAACCTCGCCCTGGACTCCGCGGACCGTCACTGGATCCCCGTGAAGCGCTCGTGGCGCCTCAACGAGCGCCACTACGGTGCGCTCCAGGGCAAGGACAAGAAGCAGACGCTCGCCGAGTTCGGCGAGGAGCAGTTCATGCTGTGGCGTCGTTCGTACGACGTGCCGCCGCCCGCGATCGAGCTGGGCTCGGAGTTCTCGCAGGACACGGACCCGCGCTACGCGGACGCCCCGGTCGTGCAGACCGAGTGCCTCAAGGACGTGCTCGAGCGCGCCCTGCCCTACTGGGAGGGTGAGGTCGTCCCCGACCTCAAGGCCGGCAAGACGGTCCTCGTCGCGGCGCACGGCAACTCGCTGCGCGCGATCATCAAGCACCTCGACGGCATCTCGGACGAGGACATCGCGGGCCTCAACGTGCCCACGGGCATCCCGCTCGTCTACGAGCTGGACGAGAACCTCGTCCCCGTGGTCAAGGGTGGCAAGTACCTCGACCCGGCTGCTGCGGCGGACGCGATCGCCGCGGTCGCGAACCAGGGTCGCTGATCGTCCCGTCGCTCTGACGCGAACGCCCCCCCGCGCCCCCCCCCC
>NZ_JACSQQ010000021.1:0-29658 GCF_014836555.1 Oerskovia rustica | reverse complement strand
GGAGCGGCGCCGTCGGGCGTCGGTGGGGCGGGAGACGACCCGGGGGTGCCCTAGGCGCGCATGGCCTGGCCGCGACCGTCCACGAAGTCGCCCGTGACGAGGAACGTCACGCGCTGGGCGATCGAGACACCGTGGTCACCGAACCGCTCGTAGTAGCGACCCACGAGGGTCACGTCGATCGTCTCCTGCGCCGTACCGGTCCAGTCCGGGCCCAGGAGGGCAGCGAACGTGTCCTGGTGGAGGTGGTCCAGCAGGTCGTCGTCGCGCTCGACGTTGGCCGCGACCGTCAGGTCCCGCGTCGTGAGCAGCGTCGTGGTGCGGCGCGCGACCCGGGTCGCGGCGTCGTGCATCTGGGAGAACGTCCCCTCCAGCAGGGGGTGGATCGCGTGCGCCGGGTAGCGGCCCCGCGCGACCTGGGCGACGTGCCGGGCGAGGTCGCCCATCCGCTCCAGGGTCGCGCTCATGCGCAGGGCGCTCACGACGACGCGCAAGTCCGTGGCGACGGGCTGCTGCTGCGCGAGCAGCAGCACGCACCGCTCGTCGAGCTCACGCTCCAGGGCGTCGATCGCATGGTCCGACGCGATGACGGACTGTGCGAGCTGGAGGTCTGCGGTGAGCAGCGCCGTCCCGGCTCGACTGATGGCCGACTCGACCAGCCGACTCATCTCGGCGAGGTCGTCGCCGACCTGCTTGAGCTCGGCCTCGAAGATTTCCCGCATCGCTTCCCTTTCCTGGTGACCAGCAGAGTCCACCATGACAGGTGCGGTGAACGGGGAGATGAACGGTCAGGTGAACGCTGGGACGACGCCACGTGAACTCTTGGACACGCGTCGCTCCCCCGGCCCGGACTGGTCGGGCGGCCCTGTGGGACGACCGTACGCTGGTGGTGTGGAAGGAATCCAGGAGGGAATCGGGCTGCTCGTCGCAGGGGTCATCGGGCTCCTCGTCGGCGTCTTCGCGACGCTCGCGTTCCGGTTCAGCGAGCGCACCCTGCGGCGTATGCCCGACGAGGAGGCGCCCGAGCTCGACGAGGGGCTGGTCCGTGTCCTCGCGGTGCTGCGCTCCGCTGCCGTCGTGCTCGACGCCGAGGGCGAGGTCGTGCGGGCCAGCCCGCCGGCGTACGCGCTGGGCGTGGTCCGCGGCGACGCGATCGTGCACGCCGCGATCCTGGACATGATCTCCGAGGTGCAACGGGACGGCGTGATCCGCGACGAGGAGCTCGAGCTCCCGCGCGGGCCGGTCGGGCGCGGCATGGTCATGCTGCAGGTCCGGGTCGCCCAGGTCGGCCCCCACCACATCCTGGTGCTCGCGGAGGACCGGACCGAGGCGCGTCGTATCGACGCGATCCGGCGCGACTTCGTCGTCAACGTGTCGCACGAGCTCAAGACGCCCGTGGGTGCGCTCGCGCTGCTCGCCGAGACCGTGCAGGACGCCGCGGACGACCCGGTCGCGGTCCGCCGCTTCACGGGCCGCATGCAGCAGGAGGCGACGCGCCTGTCCGCGCTGGTGCAGGAGATCATCGAGCTCTCCCGCCTCCAGGTGGCCGGCGCCCTCCAGGCGGTCACGACCGTGCCCGTGCGCGGGGTCGTCGAGGAGTCGGTCGACCGCGCCCGCACGAACGCCCAGGGCAAGGGCATCGTCCTGACGGTCGGCGGGGACCTCGACGCCGTGGTCTACGGCGACCACGCGCTGCTCGTGACCGCGGTGCGCAACCTGCTCGACAACGCGGTCGCCTACTCGGGCGAGAACACCCGCGTCGGGGTCGGGGTGAGCGTGGTCGGCGACCTCGTCGAGATCGCGGTCGTGGACCAGGGCATCGGGATCTCCGAGGGCGAGCAGCAGCGTGTGTTCGAGCGCTTCTACCGGGTGGACCCCGCGCGCTCGCGCGACACCGGTGGGACGGGCCTGGGGCTCAGCATCGTCAAGCACATCGCGGCGGACCACGGCGGTGAGGTGACCATGTGGTCCGAGCCGGGCCGTGGGTCGACCTTCACGCTGCGCATCCCGGCGGCGAACCCGACCGCCGAGGGCTTCGAGAGCAGCGCGGACCCCGACGGGGACGACGCGGCCGAGCCTTCCGGGCCCATGGACGCGGTCGGCCCGGCGGCCTCCGGCGACTCGGCTGTCCCCGGCGACACCGCCGACACGGCGGCCCCCGGCGGTCCGGCCGCCCCCGACGACCCCACGAACCCCGGCCTCGCACCCTCCCGGGCGCAGGGCTCCCAGACAGCTCCCCATCCGGGCACGTCCCCCAGAACCAAGGAGGTGGGTGCGTGACGCGCATCCTGGTCGTCGAGGACGAGGAGTCGTACCGCGACCCTCTGACCTACCAGCTGGCCCGTGAGGGCTTCGACGTCGTCGAGGCGGCGACGGGGCCCGAGGCCCTGGCCGCGTACGACGCCGGGGGAGCGGACCTCGTGCTGCTCGACCTCATGCTCCCGGGCCTGAGCGGCACCGAGGTGTGCCGCGAGCTGCGGCAGCGCGGCAACGTGCCCGTCATCATGCTCACGGCCAAGGACTCGGAGATCGACAAGGTCGTGGGCCTCGAGCTCGGGGCCGACGACTACGTGACCAAGCCCTACTCGTTCCGCGAGCTCCTCGCGCGTGTCCGTGCGGTGCTGCGGCGCCAGGGCAGCGTCGAGTCGCCCGCGGAGCCCGAGGTCGACGGGGCGCTCGAGGTCGGACCCGTGCGGATGGACGTCGACCGGCACGTCGTGACCGTGCACGGCGAGCTCGTGTCGTTCCCGCTCAAGGAGTTCGAGCTGCTCGAGCTGCTGCTGCGCAACGCCGGACGCGTGCTGACACGCGGCCAGCTCATCGACCGGGTGTGGGGAGCCGACTACGTGGGCGACACCAAGACGCTCGACGTGCACGTCAAGCGCATCCGCTCCAAGATCGAGCCCGACCCCGCGACGCCGCGCTACCTGCTCACGGTGCGCGGCCTGGGCTACAAGGTGGCCGACGGCGCCTCGTAGGCCGGGCGCGCCGGCACGTGTGTCGGGGCGCGTCGCCCGTGCGGCCTGACGCGGGCGACGCTCCTGTCAGGCGGGCGGCCGGGCGGCCGGGCGACCAGGCGGGCGGCCGGGCGACGCCCCGTCAGGCGGGCGGCGGCCCCGCGGGCGGGCCGCCGGGCGGTGCGTCGCGGTCGCGCCGCCGGGGTCGTCCGATGAGCGCACCTCGCCGCTCGGCGGGAGTCTTGGGAGGTTTCGGCGGCTTGGGCGGTCTGCGCCCGTCGCTGCCGTAGAGCTCGTCCCACTGCTCGGAGATGGACTCGGTGACGCGGCGCGTGACGTGCTGGGTGAGGGCGAGGCGGGCCTGCGCCCGTTCGGCGCGCAGGATCGCGTTGTGCTCCTCGCGCAGGGCGATCACGGTGGACAGAGCCATCCCGATCATCACGACCGAGAACGGCAGGGCGATGAGGATCGCGGCCGTCTGGAGCGCGGTGAGACCGCCCGAGATCAGCAGGGCGATCGAGAGGAGGCCGGACAGGACGGCCCACAGGATGCGGTTCCAGACCGCGGGGTGCGGGTCGCCCCCCGAGGTCAGCATCCCGACGACGAACGAGCCGGAGTCGGCGGACGTCACGAAGAAGACCCCGATGAGCACGATCGCGAGCACCGTCAGGACGGGTCCGCCCGGCAGGTCGCCCAGGAGCTGGAAGAGCACGGTGTCCGTGTCGACGGTCCCGTCGGCGCCTATGAGCCCGCCGTCGCCGAAGATCTGCCGGTACAGCGCGGAGCCGCCGAAGACCGAGAACCACAGGAACGTCACGAGCGTGGGGACCAGCAGCGTGCCCATGACGAACTCACGGATGGTGCGGCCCCGGGAGATGCGCGCGATGAAGACGCCGACGAACGGCGCCCAGGAGATCCACCAGCCCCAGTAGAAGATGGTCCACGACGACTGCCACTCGAGGCCGGCGTCGCCCTGGAAGGCCGTGGTGTCGAACGTGAGGCGGATGACGTTCTGCAGGTAGTACCCCATGGACTGCACGTAGTCGCGCAGGAGGAACAGCGTGGGGCCGACGACGAGCACCGTGAGGGCCAGGACGCCGGCGAGGACCATGTTCCCGTTGGAGAGCCACTTCATACCGCGCCCCAGGCCGGAGGCCACCGAGAGCGTCGCGACGGCCGTGATCCCGACGATGAGCCCGATCTGGAGCGCGAGGCCCGGATCTGCCACGTTCAGGAAGCCGAGCCCGGCCCCGATCTGCAGGACGCCGAAGCCGAGCGAGGTCGCGACGCCGAACACGGTGCCGAGCACCGCGACGACGTCGACCACGTCGCCGAGGCGCCCCTTGACCCGGTCGCCGAGCAGAGGTTCGAGGGCCCACCGGATCGAGACGGGCCGCCCCTTGCGGTGGATCGCGTAGGCGAGCGCGAGGCCCGCGACGACGTAGATCGCCCAGGCGTGCACGCCCCAGTGGAGGTAGCTCTGCCCCATCGCGGCCTGCGCGAGCGCGGCGGGGTCGCCCGTGACACCGGGCTTGGGCGACGCGAAGTGGGTCAGCGGCTCGGCCGCTCCCCAGTACACGAGCCCGATCCCCATCCCGGTCGCGAACAGCATCGCGAACCACACGGGCAGCCGGAACAGCGGGCTCTCGTCGTCCTTGCCGAGCACGATGTCGCCGAAGCGGCTCAGCCCCATCCACAGCGCGAAGATGACGAACCCGGCCACGATCAGCACGTAGTACCAGCCGAACGCCCCGATGACGTCGGCCTGGAGCGTGCTCAGGACGGCTGTGGTCCCGTCGGTGAAGACCATCGCGAGGAGCACGAACAGCAGGATGAGCCCCGCGGCGGGGTAGAAGACGCGCGGGTACATGCGCCCGGGCGGGGCGGGCAGTGCCGCCGTGCCCGACGCCGTCGCGTCCTCGGGCGGGGGAAGGGTGCCGTCGGCGGCCGTGGCCTGGTCCGCGGCAGGTGCCGCGGCTCGCTCCTCCGGCTCGTCCTCGGCCGGGTGCGGATGGCTCGTGCCGTCGTCTGTCACAGGGGTCCTCCTGACGTCCGTCGTGGTGCGGTCGTCGATCGACCTCGGGTCGCCGGCCGTGGTGACGGCACGGCGACCTGTTCTCACCAGACTTCCCGACCCGTACAGGCGGGGCAACCGCTGGGGCCCGTGGTGAGCGTGTTCTCGCTCACCGGGCCGCCGTCGGGCACGCCGGCACTGCTCTGTCCACAGGCCGCAAGAGTCTGTGCACTGTTCATCCGTCGTTCACCCGGAGCACCGGAGCGCGTCACCCGGGCTGCTTAGCGTCGTTGTTGTCACCGGCGCTCGCTGGTGCCCCCGCGTTGACAGGATGGAAGAAGAGAGTGAAGCTCAGCCGATTCACCCGCGCAGGTTCCGCAGCAGCCGTCGGCGTGCTCGCGTTGACGTTGGCAGCGTGCGGCTCGAACAGCACCGACTCCGGTGGTGGCGCCGCCACCGACGGCGCAGAGAACGGCTCGACCGAGGACCTGACCGGCACGCTCGCCGGTGCGGGCGCCTCGTCCCAGGAGAAGGCCGTGGCCGGCTGGATCGCCGGCTTCGGTGACATCGCCCCGGGCGTGACCCTCAGCTACGACGCGGTGGGCTCTGGCGGTGGCCGCGAGCAGTTCCTGTCCGGCGCGACGCAGTTCGCCGGCTCCGACGCCGCCCTCAAGGACGACGAGCTCGCGACGGCGACCGACCGCTGCTTCGGCGGCGAGGCCATCGAGGTCCCGCTCTACATCAGCCCCATCGCCGTGATCTACAACCTGCCCGGTGTCGACGCCGAGCACCTCAACCTCTCGGCCGAGACCCTCGCGAAGATCTTCAACCGCGAGATCACGACCTGGAACGACCCGGCCATCGCCGCGGAGAACGAGGGCGTCACGCTCCCCAGCACCGCGATCATCCCCGTCAACCGCTCGGACGAGTCGGGCACGACGGAGAACTTCACCGAGTACCTCGCGGACGCCTCGAACGGCGCCTGGCCGCACGAGGCCAGCGGTGACTGGCCGCTGTCCGGCGGACAGTCCGGTCAGGGCACGCAGGGCGTCGTCGACACGGTCACGGGCGCCGAGGGCGCCATCGGGTACGCAGACGCCTCGCGCGCCGGTGACCTGGGCACGGCCGCGATCAAGGTCGGCGAGGAGTACGTGCCGTTCTCGCCCGAGGCCGCGGCCAAGGTCGTCGACGCCTCGCCGCGCGCCGCGGACGCGACCGACAAGCGCCTGGTCGTCGAGATCGACCGCACCACGACCGAGGCCGGCGCCTACCCGCTGGTCCTCATCTCCTACTCGATCGCCTGCGACACCTACGACAAGGCCGAGGACGCCGCCAACGTCAAGGCGTACCTGACCTACGTCGCCAGCGAGGAGGGCCAGGCGCGCGCCGCCGAGCCGTCCGTCGCCGGCTCCGCCCCGATCTCGGACGCGCTGCGCACCGAGGTCCAGGCAGCGCTCGACACGATCAGCGTCAAGAGCTGACCGAACAGCTGAACACGGTCTCTCACCCAGGGGCGGGTCACGTCGAGGCACTGCGCCCGACGCGGCCCGCCACGGGTGCGTGACCACCGGAACGTCCGTCCCACCACCGCCGCACCTCAGTCATCGGAGCATCAGTGGCCGTCACCTCTCCTCCCTCCACCCGAGCCGGGCTCGGGTCCGAACCCACGGTCCCCGTGACCAAGGGCGGCCTGGCGGGCCGTCTCTTCGCGGGCCTGTCGACGGGTGCCGGGATCCTCATCCTGCTCGTCCTCGCCGCGGTGGCCGTGTTCCTCGTCATCGAGGCGTGGCCGGCCCTGACGGCAAGCCCCGAGGAGCTCCAGGAGATCTCCTGGTTCAAGGCGGACTCGCTGCTCGCGTACATCGGGCCCCTGGTGTTCGGCACGCTCCTGGCCTCGATCCTGGCGCTCTTGATCGCCGTGCCGGTCTCGGTGGGCATCGCGCTGTTCATCTCGCACTACGCGCCCCGGCGCCTGGCGCAGGGGCTCGGCTACCTGATCGACCTCCTCGCGGCCATCCCGAGCGTCGTGTACGGCCTGTGGGGCGCGCTGTGGCTGCTCCCGATCCTCAACCCGTTCTTCACGTGGCTGAGCGGCACGCTCGGGTTCATCCCCCTGTTCGAGGGCTACCAGGCCCCTGCGAAGAACATCATGTCGGCCTCGATCGTCCTGGCCGTGATGATCCTGCCGATCATCACGGCGGTCTCGCGCGAGGTGTTCCTCCAGACCCCGGTCCTGCACGAGGAGGCTTCGCTCGCGCTGGGTGCGACGCGCTGGGAGATGGTCCGCATGGCCGTCCTCCCGTTCGGCCGCTCGGGCGTGATCAGCGCGTCGATGCTGGGTCTCGGGCGCGCGCTCGGCGAGACCATGGCCGTGCTCATGGTCATCTCGCCCGGGTTCCTCTACTCGCTGTTCCTGCTCAAGCCAGGACAGCAGCAGACGATCGCCGCGAACATCGCCTCGAAGTTCCCTGAGGCCAGCGGCCTCGCGGTGAGCACCCTCATCGCGACGGGCCTCGCGCTGTTCGTCATCACGTTCGTCGTCAACATGATCGCGCGCTGGATCATCGCGCGCCGCAAGGACTTCTCGGGAGCGAACTGATGACGGCCACCGACCTCACCCCCACCACGCCCGCCGCCCCCGACGGCTCGGGCTCCCTCCAGCTCGTCCCGGCGCAGAAGCGCCTGCCCCGCTGGGCCCCCTGGGCCTTCGCCGTGGGCGGCGTCCTCGTCGCGTTCGCGGTCCTCGCGCTCGCGGGGAGGCCGACGATCGCGGGGGTGCTGGGCCTCGGCGCGGTGCTCTACGCCGTCGGGCTGACCGTGACCTCGCGGTTCGTCGAGGGCGCCCGCTGGGCCACCGACCGCCTGGCGACCACGCTCGTGTCGTTCGCGTTCCTGCTGGCGCTGATCCCGCTCGTCTCGCTCCTGTGGATCGTGGTGACGCGCGGCGCCAAGCTGTTCGGGGCGACGTTCCTGTCGACCGACATGGTCGGCGTCTACGGCGACATGACGAGCGGCGGGATCTGGCACGCGATCGTCGGCACGCTCCTCATCACGGGTGCCGCGACGCTCATCTCGGTGCCGATCGGCCTGCTCACCGCGATCTACCTCGTCGAGTACGGACGCGGCGCCCTCGCCCGTTGGATCACGTTCCTCGTGGACGTCATGACGGGCATCCCGTCGATCGTCGCGGGCCTGTTCGCGTTCTCGCTGTTCACGCTGATCTTCGGCCCCGCGTACCGGGCCGGGATCATGGGCGCGGTCGCGCTGTCGCTGCTCATGACCCCGGTCGTGATCCGCTCGGTCGAGGAGATGCTGCGCCTGGTCCCCAACGAGCTGCGCGAGGCGTCGCTCGCGCTGGGAGTGCCGAAGTGGCTGACGATCGTCAAGGTCGTCCTGCGCACGTCGATCGCCGGCATCGTCACGGGCGTCATGCTCTCGATCGCCCGCGTGATCGGGGAGACCGCGCCCCTGCTGCTCACGGTCGGCCTCATCACCCAGGTCAACTGGGACCTGTTCGACGGTCGCATGGCGACCCTCCCGGTCTTCGCCTACCGCCAGTACGAGCAGGGCGGCGTCGGGATCGACCGGGCCTGGGCCGCGGCCCTGACCCTGATCCTCATCGTCATGCTGCTCAACCTGATCGCCCGGCTCGTCAGCCGCCTCTTCTCGCCCAAGACCGCTCGCTGAGCCGAGCCCACCAGCCTGTCCGGGCGTCGCACCCCGCGCGACCGGACACCGGAAGGAAGCACATCATGTCGAAGCGAATCGACGTCTCCGACCTCAACGTCTACTACGGCGACTTCCTCGCCGTGGAGGGCGTGACCATGGCGATCGAGCCGCGCTCGGTCACGGCGCTGATCGGCCCGTCGGGCTGCGGCAAGTCGACGTTCCTGCGCACGCTCAACCGCATGCACGAGGTCATCCCGGGCGCGCACGTCCAGGGCAAGGCCGTCATGGACGGCCAGGACCTGTACGCGCCCGACGTCGACCCGGTCGCGGTCCGCCGCCAGGTGGGCATGGTCTTCCAGCGGCCCAACCCGTTCCCGACCATGTCGATCAGGGAGAACGTCCTCGCGGGCGTGCGCCTCAACAACAAGCGCATCTCCAAGTCCGACGCCGAGGAGCTCGTCGAGACCTCGCTGCAGGGCGCGAACCTGTGGAACGAGGTCAAGGACCGCCTCGACCGCCCCGGGTCGGGCCTGTCCGGCGGGCAGCAGCAGCGTCTGTGCATCGCGCGCGCGATCGCGGTGCGCCCGCAGGTGCTCCTCATGGACGAGCCGTGCTCGGCGCTCGACCCGATCTCGACGCTCGCGATCGAGGACCTCATGGCCGAGCTCAAGGACGAGTACACGATCGTGATCGTGACGCACAACATGCAGCAGGCGGCCCGCGTGAGCGACCGCACGGCGTTCTTCAACATCGCAGGCACGGGCAAGCCGGGTCGGCTGATCGAGATGGGCGACACCGCGACGATGTTCTCGTCGCCGTCCGAGCAGGCCACGGAGGACTACATCTCGGGCCGCTTCGGGTGACCTGTCCGGCACCCGCCTGACGCACGACGCACGACGGCGAGGCCCCCTCCAGGGGGGGGCCTCGCCGTCGTGCGTCGCGGGGGAGCGCTAGACGGCCGAGCCCTCGAGCGTGCCCGTCACGGTGTCCTCGGCAGGGCCCACGAAGCACTGGACCGTGCGGTCGTCCGCCATGTCCCAGCTCTGCTGCGACGGGAACATGGCCCAGAACTCGAGCGTCGACTCCTCGTAGCTGAGGCCGACGAACTCCTCGAAGACGGAGTAGCAGTGCTCCATGCCGGTGTCGGAGACGGCCTGGTCGCCGGGGAAGTCGCCGGGCGGGAGCTCGTGCTCGGCGAAGACCTCTCCCGTGTGGGGGTCGGCGCACGGCACGACGGGGAGCGACTCGTGCTCGACGGTCTCCTCGGTCTCCACCGGGTCGGTCTCGTTGACGCCGACAGTCGTCGCCGTGCATGGCGAACGGTCCGTGGAAGCACGACGGCGGGGCCCCCGAGGAGGGAGCCCCGCCGCCGAAGCGTCAGCCGCCGATCAGGGCAGGTAGTCCTTGTACTCCTCGAGCGCACCGTTGACGACCGGGACCTGCGCGGTCTCGGACTCGCCCGTGCTCGCGGTGACCGTCACGGAGATCGTGGCGCCGGGGGCGGCGTCGACGTTCCCGAACTGGGCCTCGAAGCCGTCGTCGACCCCGAAGTAGACGGTCTCGCCGGCCTCGAGCGGGACGTCGATCGGGTCGGTGCCCTCCGGGGCGATGGTGATCTCGACGGGCTCGTCCGAGTCGTTCGCGGCACCGCCCAGCAGGGTCCCCGGCTCGCCCTCGGCGGCCGAGACGATGAGCAGGTTGAGCGCGCGGACCTCGTCGGTGAGGTTGACGCGGATGCCGTCCGACGGGGAGTAGGCGATGTCCGTCGTGATGGGTGAGCAGGCCGACACGGCGACGGCGCTCGCCACGATCACGGGGATCGCGAGCATGAGCGACCGGCGCGGCGTGGTCGGGCGGGACGGGGTGCGGGTCACGTGCGCTCCAATGTGCTGCGGTCAGTCTCGGTGTGCTCAGGGGATGTGCGCGACGAGCTTCTCCGCCGCCGGCGCCCCCTGGGCGCAGATGACCACAGCCTAGTCGCTCCCAGGGGTGTCCGGCCCGGCGTCCCCCGGAGCGGCGTTCGACCGGGCGCCGGGCCTCCTGGCGCGGGTCGCAGGCCGCCCCGGGGGGCAGGGGCGGTAGGTATTCGTGCCGACTTGTCGTCCTGACCGCGGCGTGACCAGGAAAAACGCTGGGACGGTGCGCCTGTCGGCCTGGGCAGGGGCTCGGAACGGAGGTACCCCCCGTGGTAAGATCGACCTCCGCGAAAGGGGACATCTGCAGATGACGTTCACAGTAGGCGAGACCGTTGTCTACCCACATCACGGTGCCGCAAAGATCGAAGAGATCAAGACCCGCACCATCCGCGGGGAGGACAAGATCTACCTGAAGCTCAAGGTGGCTCAGGGCGACCTGACGATCGAGGTCCCGGCGGACAACGTCGACCTGGTGGGCGTCCGCGACGTCGTCGGCCAGGAAGGCCTCGACAAGGTCTTCGAAGTTCTTCGCGCACCATACACCGAAGAGCCGACCAACTGGTCGCGCCGCTACAAGGCCAACCTCGAGAAGCTGGCCTCGGGCGACGTGATCAAGGTGGCAGAGGTCGTCCGCGACCTCTCGCGGCGTGACGCGGACCGCGGCCTCTCGGCCGGGGAGAAGCGCATGCTCGCGAAGGCTCGACAGATCCTGGTCTCGGAGCTGGCCCTGGCCGAGCACACCGAGGAGGACAAGGCCGAGGCCATCCTCGACGAGGTCCTGGCTTCCTGAGCAGAACCCTCACCCACGCTCCACCAACGACGCACGGACCGCCAGCGGTCCGTGCGTCGTCGTCGTTCACGGAGCTCCGCGCGAGGGTGCGCGGAGCCGGCTGCTCGCGACCGATCGTCTCGTCAGCGGGCCGAGGACGGTCCGCAGGCCGAGATCGTCTACCGTGATCGGTGTGACGACCCTCGCCATCCTGACCGCCGCCGGCTCCGGTACCCGCCTCGGATTCGACCTTCCCAAGGCTCTCGTCCCCCTGCGCGGCCTTCCGCTCGTCCTGCACGCGGCCCGCCGCCTGACCGCCTCGGGAGTGGTCGACGCCCTCGTCGTCACGGCACCGAACGGACTCGTCTCGGTCATGTCGGACGTCCTGGAGCACGACCCGCACGTGAGCGTGCCCGTGGTCGTCGTGGCGGGCGGGGCCACGCGCCAGTCGTCGGTCGCGGCAGGCCTGACGCGGGCCCGCGCGGACATCGACACGGTCGTCGTGCACGACGCCGCACGACCGCTGGCCCCGGCCGCGATGATCCGCCGCGTCGTCGAGACCGTCAAGGCGGGGCACCAGGCCGTCATCCCCGGGCTCCCCGTGATGGACACCGTCAAGATCCTGGCCCCGCGCGGCCCGGCCGAGGACGGTCGCCCCGCGCTGCCCGCAGGTGTGGACCGGGTCGCCGCCACCCCGGCGCGCACGCTGCTGCGCGCCGTCCAGACGCCCCAGGCGTTCGACCGGGCGCTCCTGGTGCGCGCACACTCCGCGGGCGCCGCGCGCGCCCGGACGGAGGCCACGGCGGCGACGGACGACGCGTCGCTCGTCGAGGCCCTGGGAGAGGACGTGTTCGTGGTCGAGGGCGACGAGCTCGCGATGAAGGTCACGACCGCGCGCGACTTCTACTACATCGAGAAGCTGCTGACGGAGGACGGGCGATGAACCTGCCGCGCACCGGCATCGGGACCGACGTCCACGCGTACGCCCCTGTGGGCGAGGAACGCGAGCTCTGGCTCGCAGGGCTCCACTGGCCCGGCGAACGCGGCCTGGCGGGCCACTCGGACGCCGACGTGGCGGCTCACGCGGCGGCCGACGCCCTCTTCTCGGCGGCGGGGATCGGTGACCTCGGCTCGAACTTCGGCACGAGCGCCCCGGAGTGGTCGGGGGCGAGCGGGGCCTCGCTGCTCGCCGAGGCCGCCCGTCGGGTGCGCGCGGCCGGGTTCGAGATCGGGAACGTCGCGGTCCAGGTCGTCGGCAACAGGCCTCGGCTCGGGCCGCGCCGGGCCGAGGGCGAGGCAGCGTTGAGCGCTGCGGCCGGGGCGCCCGTGACCCTCACCGCGACCACGACCGACGGCCTGGGGCTGACCGGCCGCGGCGAGGGCGTCGCGGCGCTCGCGACCGCACTCGTCGTGCTCGCCGACTGACCGGCGCAGGTCCGTCCGACCCACCGGCGCAGGTCCGTCCGACCCACCGGCGCCGGCCCGTCCGCGCCGCCGTGCCGTGCCGTGGACCTCAGCCCGCGGGCGTGACGACCAGGCTGTCGGTGACCGCGCGGGCCTGCGCCGCGCCCTCGGCGTCGCCGGTCGCATAGGTCTCGGTGACGTAGACGAACGCCGAGCCGGCGGGCGTCGCGACCTCGACGACGGTCTCGACCTGGGTCACGGGGACGTCGTCGACCGTGCGCGTCGCCCCGAGCCGGTAGGCGGGCAGCCCTGCGACCGTCACGGGCCCGGGCTGGGTCGGGTCCAACGTCACGTCGGCGGACGTCTGGAGCGCCTCGGCCGCCTCGGCCGTCCTGTCCTCGAGCGTCGCGGTCCCTGGGTCGCTCGTCGTGACGACGACGTTGGCCGTGAAACCGGGGTCCCCGGACGGGGTCGTCGACCGGACCACCAGGGGAGCGTCCTGGCCGGCGCGGTCCCAGGTGTCGGGGGTGGTCACGGTCGCCGCCACCGCGCTGTCCGGGACCTCGAAGGTCTGGACGGTGGGCGCGGCGGGGGGCGGGCTCGCCGCGCACGCGGTGAGCAGTGCGCCGACGGCGGCCACGGCCAGGGCGACGGCGAGCGGGCGGCTCGGGTGGTGCACGGGGTTCCTCTCGGCGGCGGTCGGGCGCCCTGCCGGGGCCCGGTCCCAGCCTGCCACGTCGCGTCCCCGTCGACGTCAGGGCGGGGACACCGGCCCCCACATGCGAAAATACGACATTGAAGGCATGGTGGACAGCGACGACGACGGCGCGTTCCTGCACCGTCGTGCTGCCGGAACGTGGTCATGAGGGAGGTCGACGATGAACCGCATGTCGATCGAGGAACGTCGGGCGCAGATCGTCGACGCAGCGATGTCGATCGCCGTCCGGGACGGCGTCGAGGCCGTGACGGTCCGAGGGGTCGCGGCCGAGGCCGGGATCTCCTTGGGGACCGTGCACTACTGCTTCGAGGACAAGGACGCGATGCTCCGTGCCATGGGGCACAACGTCGCGGTCGTGGCCTCGGACCCGGTGCGCATGGCCATGGACCCCACGAAGGACATCCGCGCGATCGCCCACGCGGCGGCCGACGGGCTGTGGGAGGGACTGACCCCGCGCCGGCACATGCGGCTGCTGACGTTCGAGTTCGCGACCGCGGGGTCGCGCAACCGCGCGCTGCGTCCCGTCGCGAAGGCGCATCTCGAGCAGACGTGGGCCATGACGCAGGGCATCCTCGACCAGCTCGCGGAGATCGCGGGCATCACCTACTCGATGGACACGCCCTTCCTGGCGCGCATCGTCGCGGGCTACATCGACGGGATCGAGATCGCGTGGCTCGTCCAGCAGGACGACGAGGCCGCGATCCGCAGCTTCCACGCGCTCGCGGACTACGTCCTGTCGCTCGTGGTGCACCCGGACGGTGCGGCTCCGGGCGCGGGGCCCGACGAGAGGCCCGACGCCGTCGCTCCTCCCGCGCCGTAGGCGCGCCGTCAGCGGCGCGCACCGCACGCACCCCACGCTCGCACCGCAGGCGGGTCGTCCCGCGGGGAACGGGGTGTCTCAGCGAGGCCCGAAGACCTGGTCCGTGTAGGGGTTCGCGAAGACGCCCTCGGGATCGGCCTGGGCGCGGACCCGGCGGAAGTCCTCGAAGCGCGGGTAGCGCTCGGCGAGGTCCGCTGCGCCGAGCGTGTGGAGCTTGCCCCAGTGCGGTCGCCCGCCGACGCCTGCGACGATCTTCTCGACGCCCTCGAAGTACCGCTCGTGCGGAAGCCGCAGGTACTGGTGGACCGCGATGTAGGCGCAGTCGCGTCCGTGCGCGGTCGAGAGCCACACGTCGTCGGCGGCCGCGAAGCGGACCTCGACCGGGAAGGGGACGTTCTCGCCCGAGGCGCGGACCCACGAGTCGATCTCCTCGAGCGCGCCCACGAGCTCGGCGCGGGGGACCGCATACTCCATCTCGCGGAAGCGCACGCGGCGCGGCGACACGAACACCTCGTGCGAGGGCGCGACGTACGTGCGCGGGGCGAGCGCGCGGGCAGACAGCGCGTTGATCCGCGGGGTCGCGCGCGGCACCGCGGTCGCGACGCGGTTGACGACCTCGAACAGCCCGTTGGACAGCAGCTCCTCGTCGACCCACGATCGGGCGCGCGTCACGGCGCCGGGCCGCTCGCCGCGGGCCGTGCGCAGGACGGCCGCGGCCTCGTCGTCGGGCGCGAGGCGGTCGTTGCGCTTGGTGAGCGCGCGGCGCGTGTGCGGGAACCAGTAGAACTCGAAGTGGTCGTGCGCGTTCTCGAGGCCCTCGGCGTCCGACCCGCCGCCGCGTCCGCCCGACGCCGTGCTGAGCTCCTCGAGGACCCGGTCGAGCGGCCAGGGCTCCTCCTGGGCACGCAGGTGGAACGCGGGGACCACGTCGAGCGTGACCGCGGCCAGCACGCCCGTGCTGCCGAGTCCCAGGCGGCTCGCCTCGAACAGGTCGGGGTTCTCGTCAGGCGTCGCCTCGGTCACCGAGCCGTCCGTGCCGACCACGCGCACGCCGCGCACCTGCGTCGCGAGCCCGCCGAGCGAGGCGCCCGTGCCGTGCGTGCCGGTCGAGATCGCGCCCGCGACCGACTGCCGGTCGATGTCCCCGAGGTTGCGCATCGCGAGGCCTGCGGACGCGAGCACCGCGTTGAGGCGGTGCAGACGGATACCGGCCCCCACGGTCACGCGCGCGCCGGTCTCGGTGCGGGTCACGTCCTCGACGGCCCCGAGCGCGTCGAGGCTCACGAGCACGCCGTCGGTCACGGCGGCGCCCGTGAACGAGTGCCCCGCGCCGCCGGCCCGCACGCGCAGGCCGTCGGCGGCGGCTCGTCGCACGACCTGGGAGAGCTCGTCGGTGTCGCGCGGGGCGACGCGGCGCAGGGGAACGGCGGTCTGGTTTCGCGCCCAGTTCGTCCATGAACCGGGAGCCTGCTGGCTCGTCACACCACGCACTGTCTCACGAGGGGTAGGTTTCTTTCCATGACGACGACGCCCGTGCAGCGCAGCGCGCAGGAACCGTCCACCCTGTCCTGGTCCCGAGGACGGCTGAGCCCCGGAGGGCAGGGAGCGCACGACGCGTCGGCCGCGGCCGAGGCCCGCACCCTCGGCGACCGCCTGTCGGCCGCGACCGAGCGCGTCCCGGGCCCCGTCGCGGTCGTCGACCTCGACGTGTTCGACGCCAACGCGCGCGAGCTCCTGGCCCGTGCAGGCGGCGTGCCCGTGCGGCTCGCGTCCAAGTCGGTGCGCGTGCGCCCGCTCGTCCGGCGCGCGGGCGAGCTGGGCTTCGCGGGGATCATGGCGTACTCGCTCGCGGAGGCCCTGTGGCTCGTCGAGGAGGGCGCGCGCGACGTCCTGGTCGCCTACCCGACGGTCGACCGACGGGCGCTCGCGGAGCTCGCCGCGGACCCGGCGGCACGCCGCGAGATCACCCTCATGGTCGACGACGTCGCGCAGGTCGCGCTCGTCGCCGCCGCGCTCGCGGGCCAGCACCCGGGCGAGGACGGCGGCGGGGCACCGGACGGTCCGCCCGTCCTGCTCTGCCTCGACGTCGACGCGTCGCTGCGCCTGGGCCTCGGCCCGTTCACGGTCCACCTCGGGACCCGTCGCTCGCCCGTCCACACGGCTGCCGAGGCGCGGGCCCTCGCACGGA
The DNA here is from genome assembly GCF_014836555.1 of Oerskovia rustica. Classification (GTDB taxonomy): domain Bacteria; phylum Actinomycetota; class Actinomycetes; order Actinomycetales; family Cellulomonadaceae; genus Oerskovia; species Oerskovia rustica. Next base: position 13,206 of record NZ_JACSQQ010000021.1, on the reverse strand, counting down.
CCATCGCGGACACCCCGGGCCTGCGCGTGCGTGGCCTGATGTTCTACGAGGCGCAGGTCGCGGGCCTGCCCGACACGAGCCCCGCCGTGCGGCTCGTCAAGAAGGCCTCGGTCGCGGACCTGGCCACGCGCCGGGGCGAGGTGCTCGCCGCGGTGAGCGACGTCGTCGGGCACGACCTGGAGCTCGTGAACTCCGGCGGGACCGGGTCGCTCGAGACCTCCGCCTCGGACCCGGTCGTGACCGAGGTGACGTCGGGCTCGGGGCTCTACGTGCCCGGGCTGTTCGACGGCTACCGGTCGTTCGACCCGCACCCGTCCGCGTTCTTCGGCCTCGACGTCGTCCGCGTCCCGGCGCCCGGCTACGCGACCGCGTTCGCCGGCGGCTACGTGGCCTCGGGACCCGCCGGGGCGATGCGCGTGCCACGCGTCGTCGAGCCGGGCTGGCGGCTCACGTCCTCGGAGGGCGTGGGCGAGGTCCAGACGCCGCTGCGCGCCGCCCGCGGGGCCGAGCGACGCCTCGCCGTGGGCGACCGCGTCTGGTTCCGGCACGCCAAGGCCGGCGAGCTCATGGAGCGCTTCGACCGCGTGCACCTCGTGCGCGGCGACCAGGTCGTCGAGGAGGTCCCCACCTACCGGGGTGAGGGGAAGAACTTCGGCTAACGGCGCCGTCGGGCACGCCGCGTGTCCAGGTGCTGAGAAGTCCGGCCATCCGGGAATAGGCGGACGACCCGCGCGATTGAGCACGACATGACGAGCCTCCCCGACGCCGCCAAGGCCCTCCTCGACGCCCCCGAGTTCGCGACCGTGGCCACGATCGAGGCCGACGGCAGCCCCCAGACCTCGGTCGTGTGGGTCGCGCGCGACGGCGACGACGTCCTCTTCTCGACCATCCACGGCCGCCGCAAGACCGACAACCTGCAGCGCGACCCGCGCCTGAGCGTGCTCGTCTACCCGCGCGACGCGCCCTACCAGTACCTCGAGGTCCGCGGCGAGGCCCTGATCGAGGAGGACCCGTCCGCCTCGCTCATCCACGCGCTCGCCCAGAAGTACACGGGCGACGAGCGCTACACGGGCGACGACGGCACCGACAACCGCCGCGTCGTCGTGCGCGTGAAGCCGACCAGGATCCACTGGCGGGACTGACCGCCCGCGCCGACGCCGCCCGCCCTGCGCGGGTGACGACGCGCACCGGGACGCCGCCCCGGGAGGGCGGGTTCTGCCGGGAGGGGTGCACCCCGGTAACCTTTGGTCGTGAGCCTTCGACTGTTCGACACCGCGACGCGGGACGTGCGCGCCTTCATCCCCCAGACCCAGGGTGAGGTCGGCATCTACCTGTGTGGTGCGACGGTCCAGTCGGCGCCGCACATCGGGCACATGCGCTCGGCCGTCGCGTTCGACGTGCTCGTGCGCTGGCTGCGTCGCACGGGCTCGCGCGTGACCCTCATCCGCAACGTCACGGACATCGACGACAAGATCCTCGCCAAGTCCGCCGATGCGGGCGAGCCCTGGTGGGCCTGGGCCGCGATCTACGAGCGCGAGTTCACCGCGGCCTACGACGCCCTGGGCGTCGCACCGCCCACCTACGAGCCCCGCGCCACCGGGCACGTCACCGACATGGTCGAGCTCATGCAGCGGCTCGTCGACTCGGGCCACGCCTACACGACCGGACCCGGCGACGTGTGGTTCGACGTGCGCTCGTGGGCCGACTACGGCTCGCTCACCAACCAGCGGCTCGAGGACCTCTCGCCCGCGCCCGCGGACTCGGCCGAGGAGTCCCTCAAGCGCGACCCCCGCGACTTCGCGCTGTGGAAGGCCCCCAAGCCCGGTGAGCCCGCCACGGCGTCCTGGGACACCCCGTTCGGGCGTGGACGACCCGGCTGGCACCTCGAGTGCTCGGCCATGGCCCACCGCTACCTCGGCGGCACGTTCGACATCCACGGCGGCGGCCTCGACCTGCGCTTCCCGCACCACGAGAACGAGCAGGCGCAGTCCCGCGCCGCCGGCGACGGGTTCGCCCAGTACTGGCTCCACTCCGCGTGGGTCACGCAGGGCGGCGCCAAGATGAGCAAGTCCCTCGGCAACGGGCTCCTCGTCCGCGAGGTCCTGCGCACCACGAGCCCGGCCGTCCTGCGCTACGCGCTCGCGGCCGTCCAGTACCGCTCGATGCTCGAGTGGACGCAGGACACCGTGAGCGAGGCCGAGGCCACGTGGGAGCGGCTCAGCGGGTTCGTGCAGCGTGCAGGCGAGCGCGTCGGGACGATCGACCTCGACGACGTGCGCCAGGCCGAGCTCCCGGCGGCCTTCGTGGCCGCCATGGACGACGACCTCAACGTGCCCGCCGCGCTCGCGGTCGTGCACGAGCACCTGCGCGCCGGGAACTCGGCCCTCGCCGACCGCTCCCCGGCCGCGGACGCCGTCGCCCGGCACCACCTCGTCGCCCTCCGGGCGATGCTCGACGTCCTGGGGCTCGACCCCGCGGGCGAGCAGTGGGCCGACGCCGGGGACACCCGGTACCGTCAGGCGCTCGACGCGGTCGTCACGGCCGAGCTCGACGCCCGCGCGCAGGCACGGGCGGCGCGCGACTTCGCCACCTCCGACGCGATCCGGGACCGCCTCGCGGTCGCCGGGGTCGTCGTCGAGGACTCCAGCGACGGGGCCCGCTGGTCCCTCGCTGCACGCCAGGGCACCTGACCCGGAACCCTGGACGGCAGGACGGGCCCACCCGGGCCCAGGGTCCGCCACCACAACTTCACTCGCACACATCGACCGACGGGGCAGACCCATGGCTGGAAACTCACAACGACGCGGCGCGACCCGCAGCAGCAACAAGAAGGGCGCCGTCGCCGGCACGGGCGGCAAGAACCGCCGCGCTCTCGAGGGCCGCGGCCCGACGCCCAAGGCCGAGGACCGCACCTACCACAAGGCCCACAAGGCGAAGGCCGCCGCCGAGCGCCGCGACGCCACCTCGACCGGCCCGCGTGCGCACGACGCCAAGAGCGCCGCGCGCGGCGGACGCCCCAGCGGGCGCACGCCGTCGCGCACCACGCGTTCGAGCAGCGCGAACGAGGTCGTCAACGGCCGCAACGCCGTGCTCGAGGCCCTGCGCGCCTACATCCCGGTGTCCGCGGTGTACATCGCGACGCGCCTCGAGGCCGACGACCGCACCAAGGAGATCCTGAACATCGCCTCCGGGCGCGGGTACAACCTCCTCGAGGTCACCAAGGCCGAGCTCGACCGCATGACCGACGGCTCGGTCCACCAGGGCGTCGCGATCCAGGTCCCGCCCTACGACTACGCCGACCCCGAGGACCTGCTCGACCGCGCGCACGAGGCTGGCGAGCCCCCGCTCATCGTGGCCCTCGACGGCGTGACCGACCCGCGCAACCTCGGCGCCGTGCTGCGCTCCGCGGGCGCGTTCGGGGCGCACGGCGTCCTCGTGCCCGAGCGTCGCGCGGCCGGCGTCACGGCGTCCGCGTGGAAGGTCTCCGCAGGTGCCGCCGCACGCGTGCCCGTGGCCCGCGCGACCAACCTCGTGCGTACGCTCACCGAGTACAAGGCGGCGGGCTGCTTCATCGTCGGGCTCGACGGCGGCGGCCCGGTCGCCGTGGGCGAGCTCGCGTTCGGCAAGGACCCGCTCGTGCTCGTCGTCGGCTCCGAGGGCAAGGGCCTCTCGCGCCTCGTCCGCGAGACGTGCGACGTCGTCGCCTCGATCCCGATCCTCTCGGACGTCGAGTCGCTCAACGCCGGCGTCGCCGCCGGGATCTCGCTGTACGAGGTCGCGCGCCTGCGCTCCGCCGAGGACTGAGTACCCGCCTCGTCGGGACGCCCCGTCGCACCACCTTCCCGGTGGCGCGGCGGGGCGTCCTGCGTCGTCGGGGGCCCCGGACGCTGCGGTGCGCCTCTGACGACGCAGGACGCCGGGCGCTGGACCCTGGGCGCAGGGGGCCGGGAGACTACTCCTGCCGGTCGACCTCGCCCGGGGCGAGGCCCAGGATGGCCTTCTCGTCGGGGCGGTGCCGCAGGACGTTCTCGACGTAGGAGGCCGTGGCCTCGGGCATGGGGATGTCGCGCCCGGCCTTCTCCGAGATGAACCAGCGGTGGTCGAGGATCTCGTGGAAGAGCTGGGCCGGCTGCAGCTTGCGCCGCAGGTCGCGCGGCACGGCCTGGATGGTCGGCTCGAAGACCCCGCTGAGCCAGTCGTGCGCGACGAACTCCTCGTCGTCGTTCTGGCGCTCTGCGGCGGCCCGGTACGAGTCGAGGTCGTTCAGGAGGCGGCGTGCCTGGTTCTCCTGGACGTCGAGGCCCGTGAGGCGCAGGAGACGGCGCGCGTGGTGGCCCGCGTCGACGACCTTGGGCTGGATCTGGACGGTCGTGCCGTCGATGTCGGTCGTGATGGCGAGCTCGCCGACGTCGAAGCCCAGGTTGTTGAGCCGTTCGATGCGCGCGGCGACGCGCCAGCGCTCGTCCGAGGCGAAGGTCTCGGCGTTCGTCAGGGCGTCCCAGAGCTCGTTGTAGCGCGCGACGAGCGCGTCGCCCACCAGGATCTCGTCGATGTCCTCGTCGAGGAGCTCGCCCGCCGACAGGTCCATGAGCTCGCCGATGATGTTGGTCCGGGCGAGGTCCACGTCGTAGCTGCGCTGGCCGGGGCTCAGCTCGCGGTGCAGGTCGCCGGTCTCGGCGTCCACGAGGTACGCGGCGAAGGTCTCGGCGTCGCGGCGGAAGAGCGTGTTGGACAGCGACACGTCGCCCCAGTAGAAGCCGATGAGGTGCAGGCGCACGAGCAGCACGGCGAGAGCGTCGATGAGGCGGGTCGCGGTGTCCGGCTGGAGGGCCTGGCTGAAGAGCGCTCGGTAGGGGAGCGAGAACTGCAGGTGCTCGGTGATGAGCACGGCCTCGAGCCGTTCGCCGTTCGCGTCGCTGCGGCCCGTGATGACGCCCACGGGCACGACGCTGGGGACGTCGAGGCGGCTGAGCTGGCGCAGCAGCTCGTACTCGCGGTACGCGACGGACTCCCCGATCTCCTTGATCGCGATGACCCGGCCCGAGAGGCGCACGAAGCGCACGATGTGGCGCGAGATACCGCGGGGCAGGGCGGCCAGGACGCTGTCCGGCCACTCCTCCAGGGGGATGTCCCAGGGGAGGTCGAGCAGTGCTGGGTCGGGGGCTGACGCGGTGATCTGCAGGTTCTGCACCATGACAGGTCCTTTCTCCGCGGTGGCCGGTCGCATGCGGGCGGTCGGCGGTGCGGCCGCTCCGCCCCACCGGGAAGGATATGCGAAAGGGGCGGGCCCGGCTGTCGCCGAGCCCGCCCCCGTGTCGCTGTGGGTCAGCTGAGGCGCAGGCCCGTCGCGGTCGAGAAGATGTGCGTGTTGCCCGGGCGGATCGCCACGTAGATGCGCTCGCCCTTGGCGGGCACGTTGCGCGGGTCGACGCGGACGATGATCTGGTTGTCGCCGGCACCCGAGTGGATGTCCGCGTTGGTCGCCAGGTCGCCCTTGAGGGTGCCGTAGACGAACGCGTCGGAGCCGAGCTCCTCGACGATGTTGACCTCGACCGGGAAGGCGCTCTCGTTGGCCTGCGAGGTGACCTCGAGGGCCTCGGGGCGGAAGCCGAGCGTGATCTTGCCCTTGTCGGCGTCGGTGATCTTGGCGGCGACCTCGCGCTCGAGCGGGATGCGGGCCGGGCCGACCTCGGCCAGGCCGTTGTTCACCGTGAACGTGCCGAGGTTCATCGCGGGCGAGCCGATGAAGCCGGCCACGAAGACGTTGGCCGGGGTGTCGTACATGTCGCGCGGCGTGCCGACCTGCTGCAGGAGGCCGTCCTTGAGGACCGCGATGCGGTCACCCATGGTGAGGGCCTCGGTCTGGTCGTGCGTGACGTAGACGGTCGTGACGCCGAGACGACGCTGGAGCGACGCGATCTGCGTACGGGTCTGGACACGGAGCTTGGCGTCGAGGTTCGACAGCGGCTCGTCCATGAGGAACACCTGGGGCTGACGCACGATCGCGCGGCCCATGGCGACTCGCTGACGCTGACCACCGGAGAGCGCCTTGGGCTTGCGGTCCAGGTACTCGGTGAGGTCGAGGATCTTCGCGGCCTCCTCGACGCGCTGGCGGATGTCCGCCTTGGGGGTGCCGGCGATCTTCAGCGCGAAGCCCATGTTGTCCGCGACGGACATGTGGGGGTACAGCGCGTAGTTCTGGAACACCATCGCGATGTCGCGGTCCTTGGGCTGCACGTCGGTGACGTCGCGGTCACCGATGAAGATGTGCCCGCCGTTGACGTCCTCGAGGCCCGCGAGCATGCGGAGCGACGTCGACTTGCCACAACCCGAGGGGCCGACGAGGACGAGGAACTCGCCGTCCTCGATGTGCAGGTTGAGCTGGTCCACCGCAGGGCGCTCGGTCCCCGGGTAGAGCCGCGTTGCGTGGTCGAAAGTGACCGTAGCCATGATGGGTACATCCCTCCACCGGCAGGTACGTGCCGGACGATCCGTTGTGTAGTGACGTGCCGCGCTTTCACGTGGTGCGTGTCTGCTGTGACACAGAAGAAGTCGAACCTCCAGGGATTCCGGTCACCCGGGGACCCGGTGGTCCGACGTCATCGTTGCTCGGCATCCTACCCCCGGTTCCTGAGTTCTCCGTCACACCCGGGTCACGTCCAGGTCACGGTCGCAGGACTCACACGTCCAGCAGGTCGGCGAGCGTGGTCAGGGCCGCCGCGGCCTCGGCGGGGTCGGCGACGCGGTACGCCGCGAGGGTCTCGCCGTCGCCCACCTTGATGCCCACGTCGGCCGGGCCGAGCACCGCGAAGGCCCGCTCGTCGGTCACGTCGTCGCCCAGGTAGAGCACGGCGGGGGAGCCGAGCCGCTCGCGCAGCGCGTCGAGCGCGATGCCCTTGGACGTCCTGGTGACCGCGACCTCGACGACGTTCTTGCCGACCATGACGTGCGCCCCTAGCCGTTCCCCGAGCTCGGCCGCCGCGGTCGACGCGGTGCGCGCCGGGTCGGCGGGGGACAGGCGGGTGTGGAGCACGGCGGCCGAGGGCTTGTGCTCGACCCAGGCGCCCTCGAGCGGTGCCGCGATCTCCTCGAGGCCCGCGGCGACGTCGGCGAGGAGGTCGCGCTGCGCCTCGTCGAGGGCGACGGGGACGAGGCGGACGCGGGCCGCCGTGCCGTCGGCGCGTACGGAGCGCTCGTCGTCGGCGCCGTCACGGAGCGGTGCGAGCACCTCGCCCGTCTCCGCCCCGTGGCTGCCGACGAGCCGCGCGCGGGGCGGCGGCGAGGGGAGGTGGGCGAGGTCCTCGACCCGGCGCCCCGCCACGAGCGCGACGCGCACCCGGTCCGGTCCGCACGCCGCGAGGCGCGCGAGGGCGGCGGCGGCGGCCGGGGTGGGGCGCGACGCGAGCGGGTCGTCCCCGAGCGGGGCGAGGACCCCGTCGAAGTCGCTCGCGACCAGGACGGGGCCGGTCCCTGCGTCCTGGTGGGGCGTCCCGGCGGCCGCCGCGAAGGCCGCGAGGGCCACGCCGAGGTCGGCGGGCCCGCCGACCTCGGGCTGAGCGGTTCCCGACGACGTCACGCGCCTTCCCCCTCGGCGGGCGCCTCGTCCGTGGGGCGGGACGGGGCGTGGGTGCGGGGCGTGTCGCGGGAGGGCATGGCCTGGAGCACGCCGAGGAACGACTCGGACCACTTCGAGACGTCGTCGGCCAGGACGCGGCGGCGCAGGCGACGCATGCGCTTGCGCTGCTCGCGCACGTCCATGTTCGCGGCCGCGACGATGATGTCCTTCATGCCGTCGATGTCGTGGGGGTTGACGAGCAGGGCGCCGCCCGCGAGCTCGTCGGCGGCCCCCGTGAACTCCGAGAGGACGAGGACACCACGGTCGTCGGAGCGGGCCGCGATGTATTCCTTGGCGACGAGGTTCATGCCGTCGCGCAGCGACGTGACGAGCATGACGTCCGCCGCGAGGTACAGCGCGGCCATCTCCTCGGGCGGGTACGAGTGGTGCAGGTAGTGGATCGCGGCGTGGCCGATCTCGGCGTACTCGCCGTTGATGCGCCCCACCAGGCCCTCGACCTGCTCGCGCAGCTCCTGGTAGGCACCGACGTTCTCGCGGCTGGGGCTCGCGACCTGGACGAGCGTGACGTGCTCTACGTCGATGCGGCCGTCCTGCAGGATCTCGCCGTAGGCCTTGATGCGGTGGCGGATCCCCTTGGTGTAGTCGAGGCGGTCGACGCCCAGCATCATGCACTCGGGGTCGCCCAGGTCGGCGCGGATCTCGCGCGAGCGGGCCTGGACCTCGGGGGTCCGGGCGAGCTCGTCGAAGGTCCGGGAGTCGATCGAGATGGGGAAGGCCGCGGCGCGGACGTTGCGCGACGGGCGGTCCTCGGCGCCGGGCACGGTCACGATGGGCCCCCGGGTCGTGTAGCCCGTGAGGCGGCGCACGGCACGGATGAAGTTCGACGCGTCGCCCGCGCGCTGGAACCCGATGAGGTCGGCGCCCAGGAGCCCGTCGATCACCTGGCGTCGCCACGGGAGCTGCTGGAAGAGCTCGAGCGGCGGGAAGGGGATGTGGTTGAAGAACCCGATGCGCAGGTCGGGGCGCTGCTCGCGCAGCATGCGGGGCACGAGCTGGAGCTGGTAGTCGTGGACCCAGACGGTCGCGCCCTGCTCGGCCTGTGCGGCGGCGGCGTCGGCGAAGCGCTGGTTGACGCGGCGGTACGCGTCCCACCACTGCCGGTGGAACGCGGGGGGAGCGATGACGTCGTGGTAGAGCGGCCAGAGCGTGTCGTTGGAGAAGCCCTCGTAGTAGCGCTCGATCTCGGTCGCGGACAGCGTCACGGGCACCAGGCGCATGTCGTCGGCGTCGAAGGGGTCGACCTCGAGGTCAGGGGCGCCGGACCAGCCGACCCAGGCGCCGTCGGACTTCTGCATGACGGGTTCGAGCGCGGTGACGAGCCCCCCGGGGGAGCGCTTCCAGTCGACGTGGCCCTCGTCGTCGACCGTGAAGTCGACGGGAAGCCGGTTGGACACCACGACGAGGTCGTAGCCGTCTTTGCCAGTCAATGGAGATCTCCTTGGTATTCGGTTGAACTTTGGTGAAACTCCACCCAGGTTATCGGTGTCGCGTCCTGCTTGCTCCCGGGAGCGCAGGGCAGCGCCCCGAATTGTCGATACCTTGACACCATGGAGGAGGCCAGCAGCAGACCAGCCGACCCGGCGCGGAGCAACGGTGCCGCGCGACGCGGAGGCCTGCCCACGGGCAGCGAGGTCGGCGGCTACCGCATCCTCGCCCGCCTCGGCGCCGGTGCCATGGGAGCGGTCTACGAGGCCGAGGACGGCGGCGGCAACCTCGTCGCGATCAAGTTCCTGCACGCACACCTCGACGTCGACGCGCAGGGGCGCGAGCGCCTGCGCCGCGAGGCCGTCGCCCTCCAACGCCTGCGGCACCCCGCGGTCGCGCAGATCCTCGACGTCGAGCTCGACGGCTCCGAGGCCTTCATCGTGACCGAGCTCGTCGACGGCCCCAACCTCGAGGAGGAGGTCGCGACGGGCGGCCCGCTCGACGCGCGCGACCTCTTCGAGCTCGCGGACCAGCTCGCCGAGGCGCTCGAGGCGGTCCACGCGGCCGGGGTCGTGCACCGCGACCTCAAGCCCAGCAACGTCCTGGTGACCCAGAACGGCCCTGTCCTCATCGACTTCGGCATCGCGCACGGGCTCGACGAGGCGCGCGCGACCTCGACCGGCCTCGTCATGGGGACACCGGGCTACCTGGCCCCCGAGCTGCTCGAGGGCGCGGCGCCGAGCGCCAACAGCGACTGGTGGGGCTGGGCGGCGCTGCTCGCGTTCTCCGCGACCGGGCGACCACCCTTCGGCATGCGACCGGTCGAGGCGGTGCTCGCGCGCGCCCGGTCCGGCGAGGCGGACCTCGCCGGCCGGGGGCCGCGGACGGCCGCGGCGCTCGCGGCGGCGCTGCGGGCGGACCCGGCGACCCGGCTCGGCCCGTCGGAGGTCGCCGCGGTCCTGCACCGCGCGGCACAGGAGGCAGACGGCCCGACGGCGTCGCCCGCCACGGGCGCGACGGAGGTCGTCCCGCAGCACTTCGGCGGAGGCGGGAAGGCCGGTGGGGGCGGCGCGCTCGGTGGCGCAGCGCTCGCCGGTACCGCCGCCGTGGCAGCCGTCGGGGGCACGCTCGCAGCGGCCGGACGAGCGGGCGCCGTGGGGGCCGCGGCGCCCGCTGCCGCGAACGGGGCCGGTGGCGCGGCGGCCGTGACCACGGTCATGGGACCGGCGGGCGCGGGTGCGGGTGCGGCCACGGCGGCAGGTGCCGGTGCGTCCGGTGCCGCGGCGACCGTCGTCCTGCCCGCCTCGGCCGGGGACGTCCTGCCGACGAGCGTCGTCCCGACCGTGCGCTCGGCCGTGCCCTTGCCGCGGCCGACCCCGCCCGCGCCGTCGATCCCGCCGCTCGCCGCGACCCAGATCATCGCGAACGACGGCCGGACCGTCGCGGTGCCCACCGTGCCACCGGCGCCGCCCGTCACACCCGCCGCGCCGGGATCGACGGCCCCGCCGCTCTCGGTGCCTCCTGCGTCCCTCGTCGGCCCGGCGTCCGGGCGGCCGACCGCGGTGCAGCCGACCGCCATGCACCCGACCGCGGTGCAGCCCGCCGTCCAGCAGCCCACCCTGCGTCAGCCCCCGGTCCCCTCGGCGCCGCCCGGGGCGTACCCGCCCGCCCAGGGGCCGTACCCCCCGCCGTCCCAGAACCCGTACGCGCCGCAGCCCGCCCCGCCCGCCGACGCTCCGGCGTCGGGCAGGCGGAAGGGGCGCGGCGCGCAGGTGGCCGAGCCCGAGGGCGGCGACCCGCTCGACGCGTTCGGCCGCCCCCTCGGCGTGGTGTCCGCGCCGGGCTACGCCCGGCCCGCCCACCGACGGCGGGCCGGGACCGTGGCGGCCCTCGGGCTGCCGCTCGTGCTGCTCGCCGGGACCTACCCGGGCGTCGCGTTCGTGCTGCTCGCCGCGGTCGTGGTCGTGCTGCGCGTCGTCGGGGTGGGGGCGGACTCGTTCCACGGCCGTCGCGAGCGCAGGGGCGTGCAGCGCAGCGACGGCGTGCGCTCGGTGGTCGCCGTGCCCTGGTACGCGCTGCGTGCCGTCGTGGGCGCGGTGCCCTCGCTGCTCGTCGCGCTGTGCGGGGGAGTGCTGCTCGTCGTGGGCTCGTGGTGGCTGCTCGCGCCGGGGATGCTCGTCCTCGCCCCGCAGCAGAACGTCGAGGCGCGGTCGGTCGGCGGCGCCAACGAACCCTGGGTGTTCACCGTCGTGCTGTGCGTCGCGATGGCGGTCACGGTGCTCCTCGCCTGGTTCGGACCGCTGTCCGGGCTCACCCGGTACGGCGCGCGCACCACGCTCGCGCACGTGGCCCCCGGCCGCGTCGGGGCGATCTTCCTGGTGCTCGCCGGGCTCGTGCTCACCGCGATGGTGCTCTTCTCCCTCGGCGACGGCACGCCGATCGACTGGGCGCCCTTCCCCGGTCCGCCGCCGAGCCTGTGAGCCCACGTGCCTCACCGGAAACTCTCAGACAGCGCGGGTACCCTGACCCCGTGACCAGGACGTCCGTCCCGGGAGCGCCGACCGGCGCGACCCCCGGGGAAGCACCGAGCGAGACCGCGACCGCGGCTCGCTCGCGCGTGCGCGCGGACGGCCCCGAGCGCCTGCTGACGCGGTCGCTGACCGCCGCGACCTCGCTCGTCGTCGCCGGTTTCCTCCTGGTCGTCGGGACCCTGACGCTCCTCGCCGACCGCGGATTCAGCCTCGTCCACCAGTGCGTGCCCGCTCCGGGCGGCTGGGGAGTCGCGGGCGTGCACCTGGCTCTCCTGCGGGAGACCGCCGACTGCCCCGCCGGCACCGCCGCGCTCGGGGGAGACCCCGCCCGCGTCGTCACCGTCGTCGGCGTGCTCGCACTGCCCGTGCTGCTCGCCCACCTCGCGCTGCTCCTCGCCGGGTGCGGGCTGGCCGCCGGGGCCCTGCGCGTCCGTGACCGCCTCACCGCCGTCCTGAGCCCGCGCCGCGCGGTCGCCCTGCTGCGGGCGCCGCTCGCACCCGTCGCGCTCTCGTGCCGGCAGGTCGTGCGGTCCGCGACCAAGGTGCTGCACCACCTCGCGCTGGCCGCGGTGCGCTCCCTGCGCGGGCCACCTGTGCTCGCGGCCGCCTGACGACTCGATCCCGACTCGTCGCCGTCACGCGCCCGGTGCCACCGCACCCTGGGCACGCGTGGCACGGACCGCTACCCTCGCGACCAGTGCGCCCCCGCGTGGGGCCGCGCCACCACACGACCTCCAAGGACTCCCATGTCGAACGAACCCCGCCAGACCAAGGCCGACCGCCGCGACGCGGCCCGAGCCGAAGCCCTCGCGCTGCGCGAGGCCCAGGCCAAGCGCGACAAGCGCAACCGTGCGATCACCATCGGCGCCCTCGTCGGTGGGCTCGCCGTGCTCATCGGGGCCTTCCTCTGGGTCTTCATCCCCGCGATGAACCAGAAGGAAACCCAGAAGACCGCACCGCTCACGGGCGTCACGGCGCCCGCCACGGCCAACGACACGGGCGGCATCCCGGTCGGCGCGGACGGCGTCGCGGGAACCAGTACCGAGGGTGCCGTCGAGCTCGGCGTGTACTTCGACTACATGTGCCCCATCTGTGGTGACTTCGAGCAGGTCAACTCCGCCTCGATCGACGAGATGCGCGAGGCCGGAGACATCACCCTGGTGCAGCACCCGGTCGCGATCCTCGACCGCTACTCGTCCGGCAGCCAGTTCTCGACGCGCTCCGCCTCTGCGTCCGCGTACGTCGCCGAGCACGCCCCGGAGCAGTTCAACGCGTTCAACGAGGCGATGTTCGCCAACCAGCCCGAGGAGAACACCGCCGGCCTGACCGACGCGCAGATCGCGGAGATCGCCAAGGCTGCGGGCGTCCCGGCCGAAGTGGCCGACAAGATCGCTGCGGGCGACGCGGTCAAGGAGTTCGGCAAGTGGGCCGAGGGCGCGACCAACCTCGCCACGCAGAACCCCGACCTCGCCAACCCGAAGACCGGTGGCTTCGGCACGCCGACCATCACGATCGACGGCAAGCGCTGGGACGGCAACTGGACCGACCCGGCCGAGCTCAAGAAGGCCGTCGAGGCCGCCAAGGGCTGATCCGCCCGGTCGGGGGGGGGGGGGG
>NZ_JACSQQ010000020.1:73616-86868 GCF_014836555.1 Oerskovia rustica | reverse complement strand
AGCTCGCGAGAGTCAGTCGAAGAGCGTCGACTCGGTCCAGGCGTCCGCGGCGGCCTTGCTCGCGGCGGTGGCCCCGACCTTGGTGGCCGCACGGCCCGCAGAGGCCGGCCGCTTGGCGGGCGCGGCCACGAGGTCGTCCGTCCCTGCGAGCGTCGCCCGCTCCTCGCCACGACCCGCGGCCCAGTCCTGCGCCGCGAGGCCCGCGAGCTGGTCGGCCCGCTCGTTGAAGTGGTTGCCGACGTGGCCGCGCACCCACCGGAACCGCACCGGTCCGGGGCGGGCCGTGATCGCGGCCTCGATGCCCTGCACGAGCTCGAGGTTCTTCACAGGGCTGCCACCGGCGGTCCGCCAGCCCTTGCGCTTCCATCCTTCGAGCCACTCCGACGCGCACTTGATGGCGTACTGGGAGTCGGACTCGATGAGGAGCGGCTCGGCGCTGGGGTGGGCGCGTACCGCTTCCAGCAGAGCCATGAGCTCCGCGATCTGGTTCGTCCCGGAGGCTGCGCCGCCGGAGTCGAAGGTTCCGTCGTGGTTGATCCACGCCCAACCGATCGCTCCACCCGGGTTGACCAGGCACGAGCCGTCGGTGCTGACAGTGATCACTTGTGCGTCCTCGCTCATCGGAGTCGGAAGTCCGTCGCGCCCATTGTCCCCGACTTTCCGGGGCGCAGGGACCGCCGTCTGCCCGCCCCGGCCCGACGGCGGAGCGCACCCGGGTGCGCGACGTGCGTTCCGCCGGCGGGCGCCTGGGATCTCGTCAGGACCGGCGTGACCGGAAACTCACCCCTGCCACGGTGAGCGGTCGGGAGTGTCCCCCCGGGAGCACGACGCCCCCGTCCCCACCGGTGACCGGGGGAGCGGGGGCGCCGCAGGATCAGGCCGTGCTCAGCTGACGCCGAGCAGGTCGATCACGAAGACGAGCGTCTTGCCGGACAGGCGGTGGCCGCCGCCGGCCGGGCCGTACGCGAGCTCCGGGGGGCAGACGAGCTTGCGGCGCCCGCCGACCTTCATCCCCGGGATGCCCTGCTGCCAGCCGGCGATGAGGCTGCGCAGCGGGAAGTTGATGGACTGGCCGCGGCTCCAGGACGAGTCGAACTCCTCGCCGGAGTCGTACTCGACGCCCAGGTAGTGGACGTTGACGGTCGAGCCGGGCTGCGCCTCGGCGCCGTCGCCGACGATCAGGTCGGTGACCTCGAGCTCGGTGGGGGCCGGACCCTCGGGGGCATCGACCTCAGGACGGGTGCGTTCGGTGTTCTCGGACATGTTCCGATCCAACCACGCCGCACCCCCGCGCGGGCTGTCGGAACTCCCGAGAACCGCAGAACCGTGCGGAAAAGTTGGGGATCCCGAAACCCACGGAGGGCCTTTTCTTGCCATGATGAACGCATGACTCCCCCCGCCACACCGACCTCCGGCGTGCCCGCACACGCAGGTGCGGACCGCCGTCGGACCCCTCGGGACATCCGCCGCTGGCGCCGCTACCTGGCCGACGAGCGTGCCGAGGCCGCGACCTACCGCGACCTGGCCTCGCGCCGCAGCGGCGAGGAGAAGGAGATCCTGCTCGCGCTCGCCGACGCCGAGAAGCGGCACGAGGACCACTGGCTCGCGCTGCTGGGCGACGACGTGGGCAAGCCGTTGCGGGGCGACTGGCGCACGCGGTCCCTCGGGCTGTTCGCGCGCCGGTTCGGCGGGGTGTTCGTGCTCGCGCTGGCGCAGCGGGCCGAGGCCCGGTCGACGTACGAGACCGACGCCGACGCGACCGCGACGATGGCTGCCGACGAGCGCATCCACGAGGAGGTCGTGCGCGGCCTCGCGACGCGCGGGCGCATGCGCATGTCGGGGACGTTCCGCGCCGCGGTGTTCGGCGCGAACGACGGCCTGGTGTCCAACCTCGCGCTGATCCTCGGGATCGGGGCGTCGGGTGCGTCGAACGCGACCGTGCTGCTGTCGGGCCTCGCGGGCCTGCTCGCGGGTGCGCTGTCGATGGGCGCGGGCGAGTACGTCTCGGTGCGCTCGCAGCGCGAGCTGCTCGACGCGTCGACGCCCAGCCCCCTGGCCTCGGCCGCGCTGCCGCACCTCGACGTCGACGCGAACGAGCTCGCGCTCGTGTACCGGGCGCGGGGCCTCGCGCCCGACGAGGCCGAGAAGCACGCGGGCGAGGTCCTGTCGACGTACACGGCCGCGACCGTGATCGCGCCGGCGGTGGAGGGGGACGAGTTCGAGACGCACGGCTCCGCGATGGGGGCTGCGGTGTCGTCGTTCCTGTTCTTCGCGTCGGGCGCGCTCATCCCCGTGCTGCCGTACCTGTTCGGCCTCCAGGGCAGGGTCGCGGTGCTCGTCGGGAGCGGGCTCGTGGGGCTCGCGCTGCTCGGGACGGGCGCCACGGTCGGGCTGCTGTCGGGTGCCTCGCCGATCAAGCGTGCGCTGCGCCAGCTCGCGATCGGGTTCGGGGCCGCGGCCGCGACGTACGTGCTGGGCCTGGTCTTCGGGGCGACGGTCGCGTAGCGGTCCGCACGCAAGGGGGCCCGACGGCGGAGCACGCCTCCACCGTCGGGCCTCCGGTTCCGGGAGGGGTGCGCTAGACGACGAGGCCCAGCAGCAGGATCACGACCAGCGCCACGACGGACAGCACGCACTCCATGACGGACCACGTCTTGAACGTCTGACCCACGGTCATGCCGAAGTACTCCTTGATGAGCCAGAACCCGGCGTCGTTCACGTGCGACAGGAACACCGAGCCCGCACCGATCGCGAGGACGAGCAGCGCAGCGTGCGTGGGCGGGAGCCCGGTCGCCAGCGGGGCCATGATCCCGGCGGCCGTGATGGTCGCGACCGTCGCGGACCCCGTCGCCACGCGGATGAGCGCCGCGACGAGCCAGCCCGCGAGGAGCGGCGAGAGGTTCGCGTCGGAGATGCCGCTCGCGATGACGTCGCCCACGCCCGAGTCGACGAGCGTCTGCTTGAAGCCGCCGCCCGCACCCACGATGAGCAGGATGCCCGCGATCGGGGCGAAGGACTTGTCGACGAGCGTGCTGATCTCGTCGCGCGTGCGGCCCATCGCGCTGCCGAACGCGACGAGCGACACGAGCGCGGTGATGAGCAGCGCGACGAGCGGCGTCCCGATGAACTCGAGGCCCTTGCCGACGGGCGTGCCCAGGGTGCCGGTCGTCTCGACGACGGTCCGGGCCAGCATGAGGATCACGGGCAGCAGGACCACGGTGACGGCGACCGCGAAGCTCGGTCGCGGGGCGTCCTGGTCACGCTCGCTCACGCCCAGGACGGTCGTGGGCGGGGGCAGCTTGACCCACACGGCGAGCGGCTTGGCGAGCAGCGGCCCTGCGACGATCACGGTCGGCACCGCGACGAGGAGGCCGAGCCCGAGCGTCAGGCCGAGGTTCGCACCGAGCGCGTCGATCGCGAGCAGCGGGCCGGGGTGGGGGGGAACGAGGCCGTGCAGCGCCGAGAGGCCCGCGAGGGCGGGGATGCCGACGAGGATCGGGGACACCTTGGAGCGGCGGGCCACCATCATGACCACGGGGATGAGCAGGACGACGCCGACCTCGAAGAACAGCGGGATGCCGATCACGAACGCGATGAGCGCCATGGCCCACGGCAGCCGTTGCACGGGCGTGCGCGCGAGGATCGTGTCGACGATCTGGTCGGCGCCGCCCGAGTCGATGAGCATCTTGCCGATGATCGCGCCGAGAGCGATGAGGACGCCGACCCCTGCGACGGTCGAGCCGAGCCCGGCCGAGAAGCTCACGAACGCGCTCACGAAGTCGATGCCCGCGACGATCGCGAGGACCGCCGAGCCGATCATGAGGGACAGGAACGGGTGGAGCTTGAGCCACACGATCAGGACGATGATCGTCGCGATCCCGACGACGGCCGCGAGGATCAGCTGGGCCGTCCCGGCGTCGGTCGTGGGGGTCTCGGTGGCTGCGCGCAGGGCGCCCGCGGCGAGCGGGTGCGAGGCGAGGGTGAGCATCATCGCTCCTCGGTGTCGGTGTCGGTGCGGGGGTCGCCCGCCAGGTGACGGGGCGTGCGGGGGATCGTGGGGTGGGGCAGGGCGCTGGTCGCGAGGATCCGGTCGACGAGTTCCTCGGGCGGGGTGCCGACGTCGAGCGTGATCCCGTCCTCGTCGTCCGCGAGGGGTTCGAGCGTCGCGAGCTGGGACGGCAGGAGCGACGCGGGCATGAAGTGCCCGCTGCGGTGCGTCATGCGCTCCTCGAGGAGCTCGGGGCTCCCGGTGAGGTGCACGAACCGCACGCGGCCGTGGGCCGTGCGCAGGAGGTCGCGGTAGGTGCGCTTGAGCGCCGAGCAGGTCACGACGGCGGAGTCGCCCTCGGCGGCCTGGTGGTCGAGCCAGTCGCGCATCGCCCGGAGCCAGGGCCAGCGGTCCTCGTCGGTGAGCGGGGTGCCTGCGCTCATCTTGTCGATGTTGGCCTGCGGGTGGAACTCGTCGGCCTCGGCGTAGGGGCGGTGGGTGCGCTCGGCGATCAGGGTCGCGACCGTGGTCTTGCCCGAGCCTGCGACGCCCATGATGACGAGGTGCACGGGTTCGGTCTCGCTCCCCGGAGTCGGGGCGGGGCTGACGTCTGTGTCCATGAGGGGTTCCTTGGCCTGTCGACTGCTGCGTCGTGCGCGGACCTCTGCGGCCGCTGTTCGAGCATGCATGATTGGTATCACCTTTGGCAAACAATGGTGTGACCAATGGTGGAAGCCGTAGGCTCGACCCATGTCCGCGACGGTGCTCCACAGCTCGGTGACCGACGTCCTCGGCCAGCGCATCACCGCAGGTCACCTCCCTGCGGGCAGCACGCTGACCCTCGACGGGATCGGCACCGAGTTCGGCGTCTCCCGTACCGTGACCCGCGAGACCATGCGCCAGCTCGAAGCGCTCGGCCTCGTGCGCTCGGGCCGACGCATCGGCCTCGTCGTCCTCCCCGAGCAGGACTGGAACGTCTACGACGCCCGCATCATCCGCTGGCGCCTCGCCGGACCGGGCCGCGACGCCCAGCTGCGCTCGCTGACCGAGCTGCGCTGCGCCGTCGAACCCCTCGCCGCGGCCGGTGCCGCCCGGCACGCGACCCCCGAGGCCCGCACCGAGGCCGTCGAGCTCGCCGCGCGCATGCGCGAGCTCGGCGAGGCCGGGCGCCTCGAGGAGTTCCTCCAGCTCGACATCCGCCTGCACGCCCTGCTCCTGCGCTCGTGCGGCAACGAGATGTTCGCGGCGCTCACCGAGGTCGTCGGCGAGGTCCTCGCCGGGCGCACGCACCTGGGCCTCATGCCGCAGGCGCCCGTCGCCGAGGCGCTCGACGAGCACGAGGCCGTCGCCCGCGCCGTCGCGGCGGGAGACCCCGTCGAGGCCGAGCGCGCCATGGCGGCCCTCGTGGGCGAGGTCCGGGCGGCGCTCGCGGAGTGAGCGGTCGCCCCGCCGGCCCGACGGCGTCGCGCACCGCGCGCAGGGGACTCACGTCCTGAGACGGTCGCCCCGGGAGACGGTTTTCCGGCCGGTGCGAGGTAGCCTCGTCGCTCGTGCCCCGCCTCGACGGCATCCTTGCCGACACGACCCCGCTCCGCGTCTCCCCGCCCTTCCGCCGGCTGTGGTGGGGACTCGGGATCTCCAACCTCGGTTCCCAGCTCACGGTCGTGGCCGTAGGGCTCCAGGTCTACGCGCTCACGGGCTCGACGCTCGCGGTCGGCGTGCTCGGGATCTTCGCACTCGTGCCCCTCGTGGCGCTCGGCCTGTACGGAGGCGCGCTCGTCGACGCGTACGACCGCCGCAAGGTCGCGCTGCTCGCGTCGTGGGCGCTGTGGGTCGTCACGGGGCTGCTCGCGCTCCAGGCATGGCTCGACGTCGGGTCGGTCGGGGTCCTGTACGGGCTCGTCGCGCTCCAGTCCGCAGCGTTCGCGATCAACAACCCCGCGCGCTCGGCGATCATCCCGCGCCTGGTCGAGCCCCGCCTGCTGCCCGCCGCGAACGCGCTCCAGACGATCTCGTGGAGCGTCGCGCTGACCGTGGGCCCGCTGCTCGGGGCGTTCCTCGTGGCGCTGTGGGGGTACGGGATCGCGTACACGATCGACGCGGTGCTGTTCGCGGCGGCGCTGTGGGCCGTGTGGCGGCTGCCGTCGATCCCGCCGGTCCTCACGAGCGACGTGTCAGAACCAGCGAGCACTCCGGGTCACGGTGGTCCTGACAACCCGGCGGGGGATGGGGCGGCACCCCGCCGCAAGGTCGTCGGCATCAGCTCGGTGGTCGACGGCCTGCGCTACCTCGCGACCCGGCCCAACGTCCGCACGACCTTCCTGGTCGACCTCGCCGCGATGATCCTCGCCTTCCCGCGGGTGCTGCTGCCCGCGGTCGGCGTCCTGTTCATCGGGGGCGGCGAGACCACGACGGGCGTCCTGAGCGCGGCGTTCGCGGTCGGCGCGGTGCTCGCCGGGGTGTTCTCCGGGGCGCTGTCGCGCGTGCGCTGGCAGGGGCTGGTGATCGCGTGGGCCATCACGGCGTGGGGGCTGTCGATCGCGGCGTTCGGTGCCGTGCTGCTCCTGGTCGGCTCGACGAACCCGTCGCAGGTGCTCGTGGGCGGGCTCGTCGCGGCGTGCGTCGCGCTCGCCCTCGCGGGGGCCTCCGACGCCGTGAGCGCGGTCTTCCGCCAGACGATCCTGCAGACTGCGACCCCCGACGACATGCGCGGCCGACTCCAGGGGGTCTTCATCGTGGTCGTCGCGGGCGGCCCCCGCCTGGGCGAGGTCGTGCTCGGTGCGCAGGCGAGCTGGTTCGGCGAGGCGTGGGCCGCGGTCGCGGGCGGCCTGGCCTGCATCGTCGTGGTGTGGCTGATCCTGCGGGCGCAGCCGCGCTTCCTCAGGTACGACGCGCTGCACCCCGAGCCGTAGGGCGGTCCGGGGTCGGGCGTGCGCGGCCGGTTCCGGGACGCCGACCCTCTCGGGCTGCCCGTCCCGCTCCTGGTCGGAGCGGGTGTCGTGCTGCTGCTCCTCGCGACCTTTCCTGCGGTTCACCGCGCGAGGGGGCACACTCGGTGACACGGCGGAGACACCGTCGCACCTCCGACGCCGCAGGTCACCTGTCGCGTGACCCTCACCACGGTCGCTCACCGCGCGACCACGCCTTCTCCTCACTATCGTCGAAGGACAACCTGACACGGAGGGGGTCGTCATGACCAGCAACGACGCGGGAGCGGCTGGGGACGCACAGGCCCAGGCCAGGGCCAAGCGGCTGAACAAGAAGGTCGTCGGGATCAGCCTGGCGGCCGCACTGGGTGGCTTCCTGTTCGGGTTCGACACGGCGGTGATCAACGGGGCCGTCGACTCCCTGTCCGAGACGTTCGAGCTGAACGCGGCGATCACCGGGTTCGCGGTGTCGTCGGCGCTCATCGGCTGTGCGGTGGGCGCCTGGTTCGCGGGGCCCGTCGCGAACAAGATCGGCCGCATCAAGGTCATGCTCATCGCGTCGGCACTGTTCTTCGTGTCGGCGTTCGGTTCGGGGCTCGCGTTCTCGGTGGTCGACCTGATCCTGTGGCGCGTGGTCGGCGGCCTGGGTATCGGTGCCGCGTCGGTCATCGCGCCCGCGTACATCGCCGAGGTCTCCCCGGCGCGCATCCGTGGGCGGCTGGGGTCGTTGCAGCAGCTCGCGATCGTGACCGGCATCTTCGCCTCGCTCCTCACGGACGCCGCCCTGGCAGGGGCCGCTGGCGGTGCGTCGAACGTGCTGTGGCTGGGCCAGGAGGCGTGGCGCTGGATGTTCATGGCGGCCGCGGTCCCGGCGGTCGCGTACGGCCTGTTCGCGCTCCGCATCCCGGAGTCCCCGCGCTACCTGGTGGCGAAGGGCGAGACGAAGAAGGCCGCCGAGGTCCTGCGGGAGTTCACGGGGGTCGAGGACGTCGACCACAAGATCGCGGACATCGAGAACTCCCTCAAGTCGGACACGAAGGCGTCGATCAAGGACCTGAGGGGCAAGCGCCTGGGTCTCAAGCCGATCGTCTGGGTCGGCATCCTGCTCTCGGTCTTCCAGCAGTTCGTCGGCATCAACGTGATCTTCTACTACTCGACGACGCTGTGGCGGTCGGTCGGGTTCTCGGAGGACGACGCGCTCCTGACGTCGGTCATCACGTCGGTCACGAACATCGTGGTGACGATCGTGGCGATCCTCCTGATCGACCGGATCGGCCGCCGCATCCTGCTCCTCGCGGGATCGACGGGCATGTTCGTCTCGCTCGGCATGATGGCCGTCGCGTTCACGCAGGCCACGATGACCACGGCCTCCGACGGCACGTCCACGGCCTCGCTCGACGGCGCCTGGGCCACGGTCGCGCTCATCGCGGCCAACGCGTTCGTGGTGTTCTTCGGGGCGTCGTGGGGGCCGGTCGTCTGGGTGCTGCTGGGGGAGATGTTCCCCAACCGCATCCGTGCGAGCGCGCTCGCGGTCGCGGCCGCTGCGCAGTGGGTCGCGAACTTCGCGATCTCGACGACCTTCCCCGTGCTGGCCGACATCGGCCTGAGCTTCGCGTACGCGTTCTACGCGTTCTTCGCGCTGCTGTCGCTGTTCTTCGTCTTCTACAAGATCCCGGAGACGCGCGGCAAGGAGCTCGAGGACATGCGCGACGACTTCGTCATCAAGCGCGGGCACATCGTCGAGTCGGCCTGACGCCCGGCCCTCGACGAGCGCGCAGATGCCCCCGATCCCCTTCCGGATCGGGGGCATCTCCCGTTCGGGGGGCGAGGGCCGTGCGCTACGCGAGTCCCGTGTCGCGCGCGACGATCGCGGCCTGCATGCGGGTCGTGACCTGGAGCTTGGCGAGCACGCGTGACACGTGCGTCTTCGCGGTGGCCTCGCTGATGACGAGCGCGTCGGCGATGCCCTGGTTGGACAGCCCGCGGCCGAGGGCTGCGAGCACGTCGGTCTCGCGCGGGGTCAGGTCGGACAGGCGCGGGTCGCCCGGCGTCCGCGTGCCCGACGGCGGCGCGCCCCCCGGGAGGTGAGCGGCGCCGTCGGGCCGTGGGGCGGACGCGAACGCCGCGAGGAGGCGGCGCGTGACCTCGGGTGCGAGGACGCCGTCCCCGGCCGCGACGCGGCGGACCGCGTCGATGAGGGCGGCGGGCTCCGCGGTCTTGAGCAGGAATCCCGCGGCCCCTGCGCGCAGGGCCTCGTCGACGTACTCGTCGAGGTCGAACGTCGTCAGGACGAGGACCTCGGCGAGGCGTTCGGCGACGATCGTGCGCGTGGCCTCGATGCCGTCGACGCCGGGCATGCGCAGGTCCATGAGGACGACCTCGGGGCGCAGGGCGCGGGCGTTCGTGATCGCGGCGGCGCCGTCGGAGGCCTCGCCCACGACCTCGACGTCCGGTGCGGAGTCGAGCAGGAAGCGCAGGCCGGCGCGGATGGCGGCGTGGTCGTCGGCGAGCAGGACACGGATCATGCGGGGGCTCCGGGTGTGTCGGTGGGGTCGAGGGCGGGCGGGGTGCGTCCTGACGCCTCGGTGCAGGACCGGCTCAGCGGCAGGTCGGCCCGGACGGTCCACGCGTCGCCCGCGTCGGTCGGGCCTGCCCGGAACGTGCCGCCGAGCGCCTCGGCGCGCTCGCGCATCGTGAGGAGACCGGTGCGGGCGCTCAGGCTCGGGGGCAGCGGCCCGGAGCGGGCGGTCAGGGTGCTCGTGACCTCGACCGTGAGTCGGTGCTCGGGCGGCTCGTCCAGCCCGAGCACGACCCGCACGCGGCCCCCCGGGGCGTGCTTGGCCGCGTTCGTCAGTGCCTCCTGCACGATCCGGTGCGCGGCCTGGTCGAGAGCCGACGGGAGGCGCGCCGACCGGGCGTCGTCGGGGTCCTCGACCTCGACCGTGAGGCCCTGGGCGCGTGCGGACGAGATCACGTCGTCGAGCCCGGCCAGGCGCGCGGGGGCCGCGACGGCCTCGCCCGCGAGCACCGTGCCGCGCGACGCGTCGCGGGTCGCGGGGCCGGCCGAGCCGTCGGTGCGTGGCAGGTCCGAGCGCAGCAGCAGGATCATGGCGCGCATCTCCTCGAGCGACGTGATGCTGCTCGACCGCACGAGCTCGAGCGCCGCCCGGTCCTTCGCGGCGTCGGGAGGCGACGCGAGCGCGGCCCCCGAGTGGATCGCGATGGCCGACAGGTGCGACGCGATGACGTCGTGCAGGTCGCGTGCCATCGCGGCGCGCTCGGCCCGCACGGCCTCGTGCTGACCGAGCTCGGCGATCTGCTCCAGGTCGGCTGCCCGTTGAGCCTCGAGGTCGGCGCGCTGCGCCTCCAGGTCGGCCCGCTCGGCCGAGAGCGCGGCGAGGTCGGTCTTCTGGCGCACGTTCGCGGCCCACCACAGGGGCGTCGCGATGATCGCCGCCGCCTGGATGCCGCCGAGGGCGAACCCCTGCACGTCCCGGAAGTACTCGCCCGTGGCCACCGCGGCCGCGACGACGAGCACCGTCACGACGACGTTGACGACCGCCCGGAGCCGCCTGCTCCCGTAGAGGCCGCACGCGAACAGCAGCTCCCACAGGACCAGGAGCATGCTGAGGCTGCCGCCGATCAGGACGTCGGCGACGACCGCGACGGTCCCGCCCACGAGGGCGAGCGCGGTGTGGCGGCGCTTGGCGAGCAGGATCAGGCAGCCGACCGCGAGGGGCACGACGTGCCACCACCGGTTCGCGGGCTGCACGAACGCAGACACGGACCAGACCGAGACCACCCCGACCGCGAGCAGCGCGACCCCGACGAGGAACGTCCCGGCCGCGTCGTACGGGTCCCCGCCGGGCCCGTCGTCGCGGAACCCGGCGTCGACCCGGCGCACGAGCCGCCGAATGCGCGAGGCGTGGCTCGGCGCCGTCGCCGCGTCGGCGCCCGCGGTCGGGGACCCGGTGTCGGCAGCCGTGGGCAGGGGGTCGGGCACGCCCCCATCACAGCACAGCGACCCCGCCCGGGGATCGCCCGAACGATGTACGGCGCGCCGCCCGCCGGCCCGAGGATCACTCGTCCGCCCGACGACGCCACCCGCCGCCGCGCACGAACCTTGCGGCATGGAACTCCTGCCCCTCCTCGGTGCGCTCGTCGTCCTGGCCCTCGTCGACTCGACGAGCTTCGGGACGCTGCTCATCCCCGTGTGGCTCCTCATGACCCCGGGGCGGGTGCGCGTCGCGCGCCTGCTCGTCTACCTGGGCACGATCGTCGGGTTCTACCTCGTGGTCGGGGTCGTGATCGCGCTGGGGGCGGAGGCCTTCGCCGAAGGGTTCGGCGAGCTCTTCGAGACACGGCCCGCCCGGATCGTCGAGCTGCTCGTGGGGGCCGCGCTCGTCGCGTACAGCTTCCGCCTCGACCGACGGTCCAAGGGCTCGTCGGACGGACAGGGGCGCGTCCTGCGGTGGCGGGCCCGCGCGATGGGAGCGTCGGACGAGACGGGAGCGGCGCCGTCGGCCCTCACGCCCGTGCCCGACGGCGCAGCGCGCCCCGTACCCGGCTCGCACCCGGGCGTGGCGACCGCGCCGCGCACCGGCTCCGTGACGGCCCTCATGGGGCTGGCGCTCGCGGCTGCGGCGATCGAGCTCGCGTCGATGCTGCCGTACCTCGCGGCGATCGGGATGATGACGCGCGCGGACCTCGGGTGGCCTGCGACGACGGTCGTCCTGGCGGGGTACTGCGTCGTCATGGTGCTGCCCGCGCTGGTGCTCCTGGCGGGACGGGTCCTCGCGGCCCGCCAGGTGGGGCCGCTCCTCGACCGGCTCAACGCGTGGATGACGAGGAACGCGGCGTCGACCACGGCGTGGGTCGTGGGGATCGTCGGGTTCCTGCTCGCGCGCGACGCCGTGGTGTGGCTCGGCTGGATCGGGTAGGCATTTGCCGGAACGGCAACGGCGCTTGCGCGCGGGCCGGGCCAGGCCCCATGGTCGGGGAAGACGGCCGACCCCTGCGGCCCGCCCCGACCCGAGGAGCCCGCGTGGCACACGACCACCAGAACCACGAGCACGGCCACCAGCAGCACCACCACGACCAGGCGTTCTGGGACGAGCGCTACGGTTCCGCGGCATCGGTGTGGAGCGGCAACCCGAACCCGCAGCTCGTGCGCGAGGTCGCCGACCTGCCCGCGGGCAGCGCGCTCGAGGTGGGTGCGGGCGAGGGGGCCGACGCGGTGTGGCTCGCGCGGCAGGGGTGGCGCGTGGTCGGGCTCGACGTGTCGCCCATAGCCCTCGCGAAGGCCGCGGCGCACGCGGACGCGGTGAGCGCCGAGGTCGCCGAGCGCATCGAGTGGCGCCAGGCCGACCTCGTCGGGTGGGAGCCGGGGGACGAGCGGTTCGACCTCGTCACGGCCCACTTCATGCACCTGCCGGCCGACCTGCGCCGCCAGGTCTTCCCGCGCCTCGCGCAGGCCGTGGCACCGGGTGGGCGGCTGCTCGTCGTCGGGCACCACCCCGAGGACCACGAGACGGTGCGCCGCGAGTTCGACGAGCACTTCTTCTACACGGGCGACGATCTCCTGAGCGAGCTCGACCTCGACGGGTGGACGGTCGAGACCAACGACGCGCCCACCCGCGAGATGCTCGACGCCGAGGGACGCCCGGCCACGATCCGCGACACGGTCCTGCGGGTGCGGAGGCCGTAGCCCCGCTCCGGGCTACTCCTGGGGCGCGGTGCGGAGCGTGATCCCCTGGGGGCCCGCGTCGAGCGCGGTCACGTGGGCGCTCGAGCCGTCGGGGAGCAGCACGACGAGCCGGTCGCTGCCGTTCGCGCGGACGCGCGCGTACTGGAGCTGGGTGGTCAGGTCGTGGATGCCGAGGGGCCGGGCGCCGGGCGCGTGGTCCGGTGCGGGCGCGTCCTGCTGCCCGACGTCGTCGCGCGCCGCCGCGGTCGGGTGCGGGACGGTCAGGGGTGACGTCGGGGTGGGGCCGGACTCGTAGGACCGGAGCGTGCCGACGATCGCGTCGATGAGCTCGTCGACCTCGGTGACCTCGTAGCCCTCACGCCACTTCGTGGCCGAGAACCGGACGTCCCCGGCCGCCGCCGAGGTGAGCAACCCCGTGCCGGGACGGCCGCCCGCCTCGTACGCCTTGAACGTCGCGCTGACGTCGTCGAGGTAGATGTCGACCTGCTCGACGTCGTATCCCTCACGGAACTTGGTCGCGGTGAACGTCGTGTCCAGGACCTGCTGTGCGGTCAGCATGCGGGGTGCTCCGAGGGGTGAGGTGGGACGGGGGGGGGGGGGGGGGGGGGGGGGGGGGGGGGGGGGGGGGGG
>NZ_JACSQQ010000020.1:64401-73606 GCF_014836555.1 Oerskovia rustica | reverse complement strand
CCCCCCCCCCCCCCCCCCCCCCCCCCCCGCCGGTGTCAGGGACGGATCAGTTGGACGACGCGGTCGACGCGGCCGAACCGTTCGACGCCGACTGGCCGCTCAGGTGACCGCCGGCGAGCCCGGCGATGAGCTGGTTGATGTCGACGCCCGTGAGCTGCTTGATGACCTGCTGGCCCTCGCCCAGCACCGACGCGACGTTCTTGGTGACCGCGCTCGCGCCGTCGGTCGAGATGACGGTCATGCCCTGGATCTTGCCGATGGGCTCGGCCGCGGCGCGGACGATCTCCGGGAGGCGCTCGATGAGCTCCTGGACCAGGGCCGCCTCGCCGTACTTCTTGAGCGCCTCGGCCTTGGCGTCCGTGGCGACGGCCTCTGCGCGCCCCTCGGCCTCGACCGCGAACGCCCGCGCCTCACCCTCGGCCTTGATACCGACGGCCAGGGCGACCTGGCGGTCACGCTCGGCCTCACCGGCGCGGCGGACGGCCTCGGCGGAGGCCTCGGCGTCCTGGATCGCGGCGGTCTTGTTGGCCTCGGCGATCGTGGTGCGCTTGTAGGCGTCGGCCTCGGTCGCGGCGTTCGACGAGTCGCGCTGGGCGTTGGCGCGCTGGACCTCGGCGTAGGCCGCGGCCTCGGCGGGCTTGCGGATCTCGATGTCGAGGCGCTCCTGCGTCACACGGGCCTGCTCGGCGAGGGCCTCGCGCTCCTCGACCGCGACCAGGCGCTCCTGCTCGGCCCGGGCGAGCTGACCTGCGGCCTCCGCCTCGGCGTTGGCCTTGTCGGTCTCGGCCTTGATGATCGCGCGCTTGAGGTCGAGGGCCTTCTGGCGCTCGGCGATCTGCTCGGCGGCGTCGATCGCGGCGAACTCCGACGCCCGCTGCGCCTCGGCCTCGGAGACCTCGGCGACCTGGCGGGCCCGAGCGGCCTCGGCACGGCCGAGGTTCGCGAGGTAGTCGGAGCCCGGCGTCGAGATGTCCGAGATGTTGAGCAGGTCGACCTGCAGGCCCTGCTCCGAGAGGTCGGTCTTGGTCGACTCGACGACGCGGTCCGAGAGGCCCTTGCGGTCGGAGATGATCTGCTCGATCGTCATGTCGCCCACGATCGAGCGCAGCGAGCCCTCGAGGGACTCCTTGATGATCTCGGTCAGCGTGCCCTGCTGGGACAGGAAGCGCTGGGCCGCACGGCGCACGCCCTCCTCGTCACCACGGACCTTGAAGTTGATCGAGGCCTTGATCGCGATCTTGATGCGGTTCTTGTCGACGCCCTCGACCGTGATGCCGATCTGGCGCTGCTCGAGGGAGATGGAGAAGCCCTGCTGGAGGATGGGCCACACGAACGTGCGGCCGCCGGTGACGACGCGCTGGCCGGTGCCCGCGGCCTCCTTGCGGCCCGCGCCGCGCCCGACGATGATCAGGGCCTCGTTCGGGGGGACGCGCCGGATGCGCTTGGCGATGAAGGTGATGATCGCGAAGAACGCGATGACCAGGGCGATCGTGGCGATGATGCCGACGAGGTTGGAATCTTCGAGCATGTCGGTACGCGCCTGCGGCGCGACTCCTTTCGGTGGCGGGTCGTGCGTGCGGGTCGTGCGGTCGTGCCGGTCCTGCTGGTGGTGCTGGTGGTGCTCGTCGTGCGGCCGGGGTCGCCGGCGGGGTCATCCGTGGGAGAGGTCAGTCGTTGGGGAAGTACCGCCGGACGCGGACGCGCGTGCCGGACTGCTCGAGGACGACGACGCGGGCCCCCGAGGGGATCGGCTCGTCGGCCCAGGCGAGGCGTCGTTCGAGCTCGTGCGCGGCGTCGAGCGAGACCTCTCCGGTCGCGGGCGAGATGTCGCTCGTCGCGGTGCCCTGGACGCCGACGAGGGAGACCGGGACGGCGTCGTCGGACGCGCGGAGCTTGGCCGTCAGCACGGCCACGAGGAGGACTGCGAGGGCTGCGAGGACCGCGGAGCCCACGTACGCGAGGACGACGGGCAGGTCGTTCGAGACGACGATCGCCCCGGTCGCGCCGAACACGATCGCCCCGACGCCGAGCGAGGTCCCCGAGACGGCGCCGTCGCCGAGCTCGATGAACTCCCCGAGGATCATCGAGATCAGGACGAGCGCGAGCCCGACGATGCCGACGACGACGAACGTGATCACCGCATACCCCCCAGGGTCGGTCACGTCGCGCCGCCGAGCACGGGCCGCCCGAGCACTTGACGTGATCGTGAACTTGCCCGAACTCTAGCGTGACTCAACCCTGCCCCGGGACGAGATGGGTAGTCCGCACCATGCGGCCCGTTCGTCCCGGGTGGTCCCGCGCTCTGCGGAGCGGCCGTCGGACGCACCCCGGGACATGGCCCGATGCGCGTCCGACGGCCGGTGCGTGGGGTCAGCGGGAGAGCTGGTCCAGCAGCACGTCGAGGTTCGCCGCGGCCGTGTCCCGGTAGCCCTGGACCCATTCGCCCTGGTAGTCGCGGGGGACGACCTCGGTCACGAGCACCGCGCTGATGTACGCGCGGTACAGGAGCAGGCGCACGTCGGCGGCCCCGAGCGTGCTCGCCCCGGGACGCACCTGCCCGACGGCGCCGCGCACGCGGGGAGCGCCGTCGTCGGGCGGGATTTCACCCGGGGCGGGGGACGTGAACCACGGCTCCTCGACGGGAAGTCGGCCGCCCGCCGAACGGTAGCCCTCGGCGATTGCGGGCGGGACGGGACCGAGGCCGAGCTGGTCGGCGCCCGCGAGCTCGTACAGGGGGTCGGCCCACAGGCAGCGCTCGGTGTCGATCACGCCGCTCAGCCGCAGCGGGGACGGCTCGTCGGGGGAGCCTGCGGGGTCCACGGGGCCGGGCGACCCGGCCGCGAGGAAGAGGTTGCCCGGCCACAGGTCGGCGTGGACGAGGCGCGGGACCGTGACCTCGGCGAGCGCGTCGTGGTGGTGCGCGACCACGGCCCGCAGGGCGTCGGCGGGGAGGTCGACGTCCCAGGTGCGGGCGTCGGCGAGCAGCGCGTCGACCATGAGGCCGAACGCCTCGGGCCACGTCGGGGCGCTCATCCCGGACGCGGGGGCGGGGTAGCCGAACGCGTCTCCCGTGACGGTGTGCAGGCGGGCCATGAACGCGCCGAGGTCGTGCCGCACGCGCTCCGTCGCGGCGTCGTCGAGCGGGGGCAGCGTGTTCCACACGTCGCCGTCGAGGAACGTGACGACCAGGGCGTCGCCGTCGAGCGCGGTCCGGCTGAAGTCGCTGTGGACGACGCGCGGCATGAGGAGGTCGGGGCGGTCCGCCACGCGCCGGTAGACGTCCTCCTCGGTGCCGAGGATCCCGTGCTCGTAGCGCAGGAGGCGGGAGGTGTCGGCGCTCGTGATCTTCACGACGAGGCGCCGACCGTCCGTGAGGTCGACCCGGAACGTCGAGGCGAACAGGCCGCCGTCCAGGGGAGCGGCGTCGGCGATCTCGCCGAGCGGGGACACGATGCGGGAGAGCTGGTCGTCGGTGACCGTCATCTTGGTGAGCACGCTGGCGATCGTATCGATTCGAGGGGTTCTGCGGACGGGGGGCGGACGGGGCGGGCGCACGAGCGCCGCCCGCCCCGGCGCTTCTCAGTGGACGGTCGCCAGGGCGTCGACCGCGGGGGCGCTGGTCGCGGTCGGCGCCGTCGACCGCGACGTCCCGCCACGGACCGACCCGGCAAGCACCAGGCCGACACCCAGCACCGCCCAGCCGCCGAGGACGAGCCAGGGGAACGACGCGTCGGCGCCCGGGAAGTAGGACAGCGTGCGCAGGAGGGTCGCCGACGCGCCAGGCGGGAACCACTGCCCCATGGCCCCCCACGGGGACAGCAGCATCTCGACGGGCATCGCGGCAGCCGAGATCGGGTTGGCGAAGAGCAGGAAGACCACCGGCCCGACGGCCAGACCGGGCCGCCCGAGGATCGTGGTGGCGCCGACGATCGTGCCCGAGATCCCGAGGAGCGTGAGCGCGACGGCGGCGGAGTCGGCGAGGAACGCACCGTGCAGTCCCCCCATGCCGTGGAGGATCGCCGCGATCATCAGTCCGCCGCCGACCGCATAGGCCCCGAGCCCCGCGAGACGGCGCCCCGTGCCGCGCACCACGAGGGCGATCGCGACGCCGCCGACGAGTCCGCCGAGCACGAGGGGGAACGTGGCTGCGGCGAGGGTCGTGCCACGGGCGTCGTCGGGGGAGAGGGGCACCACGTCGGTCAAGACGACGGTTGGTGCTGAGCCGACCGGTGCGCCGTGAGCGGCCGCTGCGGCGTCGACCTGGACCTGGAGCGCGGTCGCCCGCTCGCCGAGGAGCTGGGCGACGACCGGGCTCGCGGCCGAGGCCGTGAGGATCTCCGGAGCGGGACCCAGGACGATCGCGCCGTACGCGTCCCGCGCCTCGACGAGCGCCACGGCCTCGGAGCGGTCGGCGACGGCGGTGACGTCGAGGACGCCGGGGCTGCTCGCTTCGAGGCCGGCCTCGACCTGGGTGACCTGCTCTGCCGGGCCGGCGACGGCGATCGGGAGGTCCCGGGGGTCGGCCGTGACCGAGGGCCACAGGAAGGCCAGGACGAGGGCGCTCACGAGGGCGACGAGCCCGAGGGTGAGACCGAGGGTGCGCGGCCAGGGGGTGGTGCCAGGACGCGGGGGCAGGGCGTTCATCTCGGGGCTCCTTAAAACGAATGTTCGTTCTTTATAGACTCGCGCCCGGCGCCCGCGCCTGTCAAGAGCGAACGTTCGGTTTATGGTGGGTCGGTGCCCAGAGTGACCGAGGAGTACCGAACCGCGCGCCGCGAAGAGATCGTCGAGGCCGCCCTGCGGGTCTTCCGCCGCAAGGGGTTCCAGGCTGCCTCGATGGCGGACATCATCGCCGAGTCAGGTGTGTCGGCCGGCGCGATCTACGGCTACTTCGCGAGCAAGACCGAGCTCGTCCACCAGACGGCGAGCCGGATCGTCGGCGCGCGGGTTCTTGACATCGAGAAGCTCGCCGCGAACGAACCGCTCCCGGTCCCGGCCGAGGTCGTCCGGGTCCTCATGACCGGAGTGCAGCGCGAGCTCCGCGACCCCCGGATCCTCGTCCAGCTCTGGGGAGAAGCCATGACCGACCCCGCGCTGCGAGAGCTCGCCGCCGGCGTCATCGACCGCATCCTGCGGACCTTCGAGGACTACCTCACCGTGTGGCACCGGAACACGAACGGCCACGGCGAGGCCGAGGCTGCGGCGCTCGCGGCCGAGCAGGCGCCGCTGTTCGTCAGCGCGTGCCAGGGGTGCATGCTCCAGTCGGCACTCGTCGAGGACTTCGACCGCGACGGCTACCTCGACCTGCTCGTGCGCTACCTCCCCCGCTGAGGGGCGTCGAACGCCGGACGCCGGACGCCGGACGCCGAGCGTGCAGTTCGGGCTGTCCCGGGAGCGTTCTGACAGCCCGAACTGCACACTCGACGAGCCGGGGCCGGGGCCGGACTCCAGGCCGGACCTACGGGCGCGGCACGTTGCGCAGGTTCGCCCGGGCCATCGACACGACCTCGCCCATGCCGCCGCCCAGGACCTCCTTGCTCATCGCGACCGCGAAGCCGCGGACCTGCCCGGCCGTGATGGTCGGGGGGAGGGACAGCGCGCGCGGGTCGGTCACGACGTCGACCAGCGCGGGCCCGGGGCGCGAGAGGGCGCCCCGCAGCGCCCCCCGCACGTCCTTGGCCCGCTCGACCCGCACGGACGGGATCCCGATCGCGTTCGCGACCGCGGCGTAGTCGATGTGCGGCGACTCGGTGCCGAACATGGGCAGCCCGTCGACGAGCATCTCGAGGCGCACCATGCCCAGGCTCGCGTTGTCGAACAGGACGATCTTCACGGGCAGCTCGTAGGCCTTGATGGTGATGAGCTCGCCCAGCAGCATCGACAGCCCGCCGTCGCCCGCCATGGCGACGACCTGGCGGTCGGGCTGCGCGGCCGCGACGCCGATCGCGTGCGGCACCGCGTTGGCCATGGACCCGTGCAGGAACGACCCGATGACACGCCGCTTGCCGTTGGGGCTGATGTACCGGGCAGCCCACACGTTGCACATGCCCGTGTCCACGGTGAACACCGCGTCGTCGGAGGCCTCCTGGTCGAGGACGTCCGCGACGTACTCGGGGTGGATGGGGGAGTGCTTCTCGACGTCCTTGGTGTACGCCCCGACCACGCCCGTCATCGACTTCTCGTGCTTGGCGACCATGCCGTCGAGGAACGAGCGGTTCTTGGCCGTGTCGACGAGCGGCAGCAGGAGCCGCACGGTCTCGCCCACGTCGCCGACCACGGCGACGTCGAGCCGGGTCCGGCGGCCCAGGTGCGTGGGGTCGGTGTCGACCTGCGCGGTCCGCACGGACTCGGGCAGGAACTGGTCGTACGGGAAGTCGGTGCCGAGCAGGACCAGGAGGTCTGCCTCCTGCATGGCGTCGTGCGCGGCACCGTAGCCGAGCAGCCCGCTCATCCCGACGTCGAACGGGTTGTCGTACTGGATCCACTCCTTGCCGCGCAGCGAGTGGCCGATCGGAGCCGCGATCTTGTCGGCGAGCGCGATCACGTCGTCGTGCGCCCCGCGGGTCCCCACGCCCGCGAAGATCGTGACCTTCTTGGCCTTGTTGATCGCGTCGGCCAGGGTCCGGAGCGCGTCGGGGTCCGGGACGATCCGGGGCTTCGCGGGGTGGACCGCGACGTCGATGACCTCGGCTGCGGCGTCGAGGTCCGCGACGTCGCCCGGGATGGTCAGGACCGCGACGCCCGGGGCGCCGTACGCGTGGTGGATCGCGGAGTTGATGACGCGCGGCGCCTGCGTGGCCGACGAGATCATCTCGGAGTACACCGAGCACTCGGTGAACAGGCGGTCGGGGTGCGTCTCCTGGAAGAAGCTCGTCCCGATCTGCGCGCTGGGGATGTGGCTCGCGATCGCGAGGACGGGCACCTTGGAGCGGTTGGCGTCGTACAGCCCGTTGATGAGGTGCAGGTTGCCGGGCCCGCACGAGCCCGCGCAGACCGCGAGCTTCCCGGTGACCTCGGCCTCGGCCGCGGCGGCGAACGCGGCGGCCTCCTCGTGGCGCACGTGCACCCACTCGATGCCCTTGCCCTTCCCCTTCTGGCTGCGCCGGACCGCGTCGACCACGGGGTTGAGGCTGTCGCCCACGATCCCGTAGATGCGTTCGACCCCCGCTTCGACGAGCTGCGCGACGAGGAGGTCGGCGACCGTCCTGTTGCGCTTGTCCTGGGGCCGGCCGAGTCCGAGAGCCATGAGGAAACCTCCGCACGAAAGGGTTGGGGACCTCTCCATCGTGCGCCGGAAGCCCGCGGGACGCAGCCGCTGGGGCCGTTCCGCTGGTCACGTCCGGGTGTCAGGTCCGCGTCACAGCGGGTGCGCGTCGAGTGTGCAGCTCGGGCTGTCCCCAGTGCCTCGGGACAGCCCGAAGTGCACACTCGACGAGCCAACGGGCGGCAGTGGCTACGCCTCGTCGGTCACGACGGGGTCGTCGGTGAGATCCGGGCGCGGCGCACCTCGGCGCAGGACCCGCAGCGAGGCGAGGACCGCGACGACCGCGAGCCCCGCCGCGATCATGACGACCTGGAACCCCGCGTGCGCGCCTGCGGCGTCGATGCGCGAGCCCGCGATCGACGCCCCGAACGACACGCCCACGCCCAGCGACGTCCCGACCCACGCGAGGCCCTCGGTGAGCTGGTTCGGCGTCACGAGGTTCTGCACCAGGGCGTTGCCGTTGATGAGGGTCGGGGCGATCGTGAAGCCCGTGACGAACATGACGACGGCCAGCATGGGCAGCGACGTGACCACGAAGAACAGGGAGACGCCCAGGGCGAGCGCGACCATGCCGATCGCGAACCGCTTCCACAGCGGCGAGACCCAGTGGCGGGCGCCGTAGGCGAGGCCCGAGATGAGCGAGCCGAGCGCGAAGACCGCGAGGATCAGGCCCGACGCCGACTTGGACCCCTGCTCCTCGGCGAACGCGATGGTGGAGACGTCGGTCGCGCCGAAGATGAAGCCCATCGCGACGAAGACGACGGCCAGCACGACCATGCCGGGCGAGCGCATCGCGGAGCCGTGCTTGACGCCTGGGACGACGGGGATCACGGGTGGTTCGGTGCGGCGCTGCGACAGGAACCACACGCCGCCCACGACGGCCGCGACCGCGGGGACGATGATGCCCGCCGAGTCGGTGACCTCGGTCGCGAGCAGGGTCGCGAGGACCGGGCCGACGACGAACACGAGCTCGTCGAGAGCGGACTCCAGGGAGTAGGCGGTGTGGAGCTGTCGCGGGTCCTTGACGGCATGGCTCCAGCGCGCGCGGACCATCGATCCGTAGGAGCCGATGCTCGCGCCCGCGACGACGGCGCTCACGTAGAGCCAGATCTCGGGGGCCTGGTTGACCGCGGAGAGGATCAGGCCCACGAGCCCGAGGGTGCTCACGACGAGCAGCGGGCGCATGACCTTGGCCTGGCCCACGCGGTCGACGTAGCGCGCGATCTGCGGCGAGGCGATGGCCTGCGCGATCACGTAGGCCGCGGACACGCGTCCGGCCAGGGCGTACGAGCCGTAGATGCCCTGGATCATCAGGACGATGCCGATGCCGACCATGGACATCGGGAGCCTCGCCACGACGGCGGCGGCCGAGAAGTTCAGCGCCCCCGGCTTGCTGAGGACGACACGGTAGGGGTTGCGGGAGTCGTCTGCCGCTGCGCGAGGGGGATCCTGTACCACCGTCTCATTCTCCCATCCGTTGCCCCGGTCGACGGCACACGCGCGGCGCGTGCGACCCCGGGAGCCGGCGACTCGTCGGCACGTACCGAGTGTCACCGTTCCACCGGGCGCGCGCGAACCGATGCGGCCCCGCATGATGAACGGGTGAGCGAGCAGACGCAGGAGATCGCGGTCGTGGACAACACGGCCGAGGAGCGCTTCGAGGCACGCACCCCCGAGGGGGAGGTGGCGGGTTTCGCCGCGTACGTGCGACAACCTGGCCAGGTCGTGTTCACGCACACCGAGGTCGACGACGCCTTCGCGGGCCACGGTGTCGGGTCGACGCTCGCGCGCGGGGCGCTCGACCAGGTGCGGGCCTCGGGGCAGAAGGTCGTGCCCCTGTGCCCGTTCATCCGGGCGTTCGTGCAGCTCCACGAGGAGTACCAGGACCTGGTCGCGCGCTGACGCTCACCTGTCGCGGAAACGACCGAGCGGGGCAGGTCG
>NZ_JACSQQ010000020.1:63467-64391 GCF_014836555.1 Oerskovia rustica | reverse complement strand
CGACCTGCCCCGCTCGGTCGTTTCCGCGACCCGGTGGATCAGGAGATGGTCGCGGCGAGCGTGACTTCCTGGCGCAGGTCGTGGTTCAGGTCGCCCGAGGCGTCGGCCGGGGTCACCGTGACCTCGAACTCGATGGGGGAGCCGGGCTGGTACTTGAAGTTCTCGCCGTAGGCGACCGACTGCCCCGGCGCGAGGACGAACGGCGCCTCGCCCGAGCCCGGGGCGACCGGGGAGTCGACGACACCGGCGGCCTCGAAGAGCGCGCTGTCGACGATGCTGTCCATTCCCTGCATGTAGGGCCAGTCGCCGTAGCGAGCGTCGACGCCCACGACCGTGTAGCTCAGGGGCAGGTCGGCGTCGCCCGTGTTCGTCAGGACGTAGTTGACGAACACGATCTCGTCGCCCGGGTTCAGGATGGGCTTGCCCGACTCGTCCGCGAACTGGCCGGTCTTCGTCGCGACCGCGGTGCTCACCTGGTAGACGTCCACGGTGAAGCCGTCGCCCTCGGCCGTGCCGAGCGTGGTGCCGACGACCTCGTTGGACGCGGCCCACGCGGGCTTGTCGCCCGTGCCCGCAGCGGCGGGCTCGGCCTCCTCCTCGGCGGGGGTCTCCTCCGCGGCCGGCTTCTCGACGCTCGAGGCCGAGGTGGTCTCCTCGGGGGCGTCGTCGCCCGCGCAGGCGGACAGGCCGAGGACGGCGGCGAGGGCGAGGGGCAGCGCGAGGGCTGCTCGTGACGTGCGCATGGGGACTCCAGAGGATCGACGAGGGAACGCTTCGATACTAGGAGTAGAGATCCGCGGCAGACGGCCATTCTGATGGTGAGAACTACTCATGTGAGATACCCGACGAGGGGCCGCGCGGCACCACGGGCAGGGGGCCACGGGATGAGAAGGAGGAGCGGTGGGGGGGGGGGGGGGGGGGGGG
>NZ_JACSQQ010000020.1:43105-63457 GCF_014836555.1 Oerskovia rustica | reverse complement strand
CCCCCCACCCCACCTCCTGCGTCAGCCGCCCAGGGCGTCCGAGACGACCTGCTTGGCCTCGTCCTGCACCTGCGTCAGGTGCTCGGCCGAGACGAACGACTCGGCGTAGATCTTGTACACGTTCTCCGTGCCCGAGGGGCGCGCCGCGAACCACGCGTTCTCCGTGGTGACCTTGAGGCCGCCGATCGCCGCTCCGTTGCCCGGCGCCGTCGTCAGCTTCGCGGTGATCTCCTCGCCCGCGAGCGTCGTCGACGTGACCTGCTCCGGGCTGAGCCTCGCGAGCGCCGACTTCTCCTCGAGCGAGGCCGGGGCGTCGACGCGGGCGTACCAGGACTCGCCGTAGTTCTCGACCAGCCGGGCGTGGTGCTGCGACGGGGTCTTCCCGGTGGTCGCGAGGATCTCCGAGGCGAGCAGCGCGAGGAGCAGGCCGTCCTTGTCCGTGGTCCACACCCCGCCGTTCTTGCGCAGGAACGACGCGCCTGCGGACTCCTCGCCGCCGAACCCGACCGTGCCGTCGAGCAGGCCCGGGACGAACCACTTGAACCCGACCGGCACCTCCTCGACGCGGCGCCCCAGCCCACCGCCGACCCGGTCGATGAGCGACGAGGACACGAGCGTCTTGCCGATCGCGGCGTCCGGGCGCCACCCCGGGCGGGCCCCGCCGTACAGGTAGTCGATCGCGACCGCGAGGTAGTGGTTGGGGTTCATGAGGCCCGCGTCCGGGGTCACGATCCCGTGGCGGTCCGAGTCCGCGTCGTTGCCCGTCGCGATGTCGAACGTCGAGGTCGCGTCCGGGTCCGTCATCTTCTGCACGAGCGAGGCCATGGCGTACGGCGACGAGCAGTCCATGCGGATCTTGCCGTCCCAGTCGAGCGTCATGAACGCCCAGCGCGGGTCCACCTGCGGGTTCACGACCGTCAGGTCCAGCCCGTAGCGCTCACCGATCTCGCCCCAGTACTCGACCGACGCCCCGCCCAGCGGGTCGGCGCCGATCGAGACGCCCGCGCCGCGGATCGCGTCGAGGTCCAGGACCGAGGCCAGGTCGTCGACGTACGCCGTCAGGAAGTCGTGCCGGTGCGTGGTGTCCGCCGTCAGCGCGCGCTCGAACGGGACGCGCCGGACCTGCCCGACGCCCGAGCGCAGGATCTCGTTCGCGCGGTCCGCGATCCAGCCCGTCGCCTCCGAGTCCGCCGGGCCGCCGTGCGGCGGGTTGTACTTGAAGCCGCCGTCGCGCGGCGGGTTGTGCGAGGGCGTCACGACGATGCCGTCCGCGAGCGCGGGGCCGCTCGTGCGGACGCCCTCCTCGGTGGCCGCACCGTTGTGCAACAGGATCGACTGCGACACGGCCGGCGTCGGCGTGTACGAGTCACGAGCGTCGATGTACGTCTGGACGCCCGCCGCCGCGAGGACCTCGATCGCGGTCTGCCACGCGGGCAGCGACAGGGCGTGCGTGTCGCGGCCGATGAACAGGGGGCCGTCGGTGCCCTGCGAACGCCGGTACTCCACGATGGCCGCGGTGATCGCGACGATGTGCGCCTCGTTGAACGCGTGGTCCAGGCTCGACCCACGGTGGCCCGACGTCCCGAACACCACCTTCTGCGCGGGATCGTCGACGTCGGGGGAGAGGTCGTAGTAGGCGCCGACCACGGCGTCCACGTCGATGAGGTCCTGGGGCTGGGCGGGCGTACCGGCGCGTGGGTCCATGGACCGATCCTGCCACTGGTGGGGGTGTCGGTGCCGCCCCGGTTGCGGTGCCGAGCATGCGGTCGTCGTCATGATCGGGCCGGATCTGGACGACAACCGCATGGTCGACGAGCGGCAACCGCATGGTCGGCACCCCTGGCCCGTGAACGCGGCCCGACGACGTCTCGTCAGAAACGTAGGCTGGTCACCATGTTCCCGCCTCAGGTACCCACGACCGACGTGTCCGAGCTCGACGCCGAGCACCCCGTCCCCGAGGGCGTCGTGCTCCTCGACGTGCGCGAGCAGGACGAGTGGGACGCGGGCCACGTGCCCGACGCCGTCCACATCCCCCTCGGCGAGCTCCCCGTCCGCTGGGGCGAGCTCGACCCCGACGTGCCGATCCTCGTGATCTGCCACTCGGGCGGCCGGTCGGCGCGCGCCGCGGCGTGGCTCAACCAGGGCGACTTCGACGCGACCAACCTCGACGGCGGCATGGTCGCGTGGTCGCAGCGAGGGTTCCCGGTCGAGCGGTAGAGGACGCCGCGGCAGACCTGCCGTGCCGGGACCGCAGCAGCGTCATCTCGGCCGTGCCCTTCGGTCCTACTACACTTCCCCCATGGCCAAGAACTCGACGCCCGACTTCGTGCTGCGCCCCTTCGAGGGCCTCCCCGGGGAGACCGACTGGGTCGCCCTGCGAGAGGTCGTCCCGTCGGCCTCGGCACCCGCCCGCACGACGAAGGAGCTCGGTGCGCGCGACGTCCTCGTGGTGACGGTCCTTCCCGCCGGGTGGGCCGCGCTGCACCG
Source organism: Oerskovia rustica (assembly GCF_014836555.1). GTDB lineage: Bacteria > Actinomycetota > Actinomycetes > Actinomycetales > Cellulomonadaceae > Oerskovia > Oerskovia rustica. The sequence continues at coordinate 60,970 of NZ_JACSQQ010000020.1, read as the reverse complement.
CCAGGACGGCACGATCCTCCTGGCCCTCCAGACCATCGCAGGGTCCGGGGACACGAGCCGCGACCTCGCGGCCGCCCTCCTGGAGGCCATCGAGGCCGAGCCGGGCACGTCGATCGAGCTGGGCGAGCTGCCCGGCCCGGGTCCGCGCCTGCAGGACGTCCTGGACCTGTCGGTGCCGTTCGACGTCACGGTCCACGACGACTTCTCGTTCTGGCTCGACCCCTCGACGGACGTCACGCCGGACCTCAAGGCGTCGCTCGACCAGGCGTCGGAGTCGATCGTCCCCACGGTCAAGCTCTCCTCGGTCGAGTCGGCCTACTGGTGCTCGATGAGCCGCGAGTTCCTGCGCTGGGCCTGGCCCGTGGGCGAGGAGGCGCTGATCGACGCGATCTCACGTCTGCACGCCAAGCGGGAGTCGGGCCTCGGTGGTGGCAAGTTCGTCGGCGCGTTCCGTTCGAGCGGTCTGCTGGTCCCGGTGTGGGAGCTGCCGCGCGGCACCGAGGCGGCCGACGTCGAGGAGCCCGCGAAGGAGCTCAAGGCGAAGCTCGACGCGGCGCTCGCGGTCACCGAGCCGCTCGACGCGAACGAGCGCCGTGCGCGGGCGGGCATCGTGTCCCGTCAGGTCACGCTGCGCTGATCTCGGCGCCGAGGGCATAGAGGTTCGGCAGGGGGCGACAGCACCCGGGCGGCGCCGGTACGGCGCCCGGGTGCTGACGCCCCCTTCGCCTGCGCTCTCCGGCGTCACCCCGGGCACGCCCCGAGGGTGCGTGCTCTCGGCACGGTCGCGACGTCGCGACCGACCGCCGAGCGGGCGCAGGCAGCAATACCTCGTCAAGAACCCGGGCACACCGTTCCCGGGGGCGGCCGTGACTTTGCCACCAAGAGTGTGGCAAACTGCGGGAAACTCTTTGCACTACTAGGCTGGACGGCGTGAACGCGGACCATCGGTCGACCGAGTCAGGAAAGAACACCACCACCGGAACCACCGGCGAGACCGTCGGCGTCCCCGCGAACGGGACGCACGCGCTCCCGGTGGCCAAGACCCCGCGTCCCGCGCCGCTTCCAGGCGGCGGACGGCAGAAGCAGCGCGTGGCGGTGATCATCCCCGCCAAGGACGAGGCGCGCCGCATCGCGGCGACCGTCCGCGCGGCCAAGGCGATCCCCCACGTGGACCTGGTCCTGGTCGTGGACGACGGCAGCGAGGACAGCACCCAGCACGTCGCGCGCGAGGCGGGCGCCGTCGTCGTGCGGCACTCGCACAACCGCGGCAAGGCCGCGGCCATGGAGACGGGCGCCGCGGTCGTCGCGATGCGCGACGTCGCCGACCGGCCCGCGCGCCTCCTGCTCTTCATCGACGGCGACCTGGGGGAGACGGCCGTCAACACGTCGCCCCTCGTCGACCCGGTGCTCAACGGTGCCGCGGACATGTCGATCGCCCTGCTCCCGCCGCAGCCCGGTGCGGGTGGCCGCGGCATCGTGGTGGGCGCCGCGCGCCGCGCGATCCAGTCGATGACGGGGTGGACGCCCACGCAGCCGTTGTCGGGCATGCGCTGCCTGACACGGGAGGCCTTCGAGGCTGCGACTCCGCTCGCCCGCGGCTGGGGCGTCGAGACCGGCCTGACGATCGACCTGCTCCGCAAGGGGTACGTCGCGGTCGAGGTGCCGTGCGACCTGCACCACCGGCCGTCCGGCTCGGACCTCAAGGGTCAGATCCACCGCGCGAACCAGTACCGCGACGTGCAGCTCGCGGTCGGGGCGCGGCGCGTGCGCAGCGCGATCGACGCGCTGAGCGGCAACAAGCACTCGAAGTAGTCCTTCACGACGAAGCGCCCGGGCGGTCTCCGCCCGGGCGCTTCGTCGTCCTACCTGCCCGACGCCGCAGGTTCAGCCGCGTCGCCGGGGGCGGCTGCGTCGTCGGGCAGGGGAGGCGTGACGCCCGACGACGCCGCTCCCGTCCGCGCGGACTCGTCCCCCGGGAGCACGGGCGCGCTCCGCAGGGCCAGCAGCCCCACGAGGGGGACCGCCGTGAACAGCATGACCGTCGCGATGCGGACCCCGTAGTCGTTGACGACGGCCCCGCCGAGGGCGGCCAGCAGGAGCGCCAGCAGCAGCGGCCGCAGGATCGGCCACTGCTCCTCGGTCCGCGCGAACCACCTCGGGTTCCAGCGGAGGGTGCGCCACAGCATGAGCGCGGTCGCGATCACGATCACGAGCGTGAGCCAGGCCGGGACGCCGCTCGTGACCGTGCGCAGGGCGTACCCGGCCTTGCGGGCGATCGTCTCCCAGGCCGTGCCGTCGATGACGGACTGCACGAAGATCCCCAGGTGCGAGCGCTCGGCCACGGGCTGCATCCAGTCGAGCACCCCGATCACACCGACGAGCAGCACTCCGGCGACGCCGATCAGGAACAGCCGCTGCCACGTCACCCGGACGTTCGCGACGTGGAGCACGAGGACCGCGCACGCGGGCACGAGGACGAGCCCGCCGCCGACGTCGGCCCCGAGCGTCGGCCAGAGGTCGACCACGGTCGCGACCGCGCCGATCCCGGCCGTGGCCAGGACGGCCATGACCTTGTGCCCGCGACGCAGGAGGATCGTCGCGACCGCCGCGGCCGTGAAGAGCGCGGCGACGACGTACACCGAGTAGGTCGGGTTGCCGTAGCCGTAGAACCGGCCGCCGAGCGTCGGGGACGGGCCGAGCGGGCTCCCCCTGTGCAGGGGCGTCCCGAGGACCGCGTCGAGGGTCAGGACCGCGAACGTGATGCCGGCGATCAGGGCAGGGCCCGCCCAGGTCGGGCGGCGTGGCGCGAGCCCGCCGATGCCGGCGACGATCGCGGTGCAGCCGATCATCGCGGCCCACATCGCGGCGCTCGTCGCGGAGAAGCGCCACCATGCCCAGGTCGTCATGAGGAAGAGCCCGGCGGGCATCGCGGCGAGGAACAGCAGGGTGCCGTCGGCGACCCGTCGGGCGACCTGCGCGGACCGGGGGCGCTTGGTGGCCAGCCGAGGGACCAGGAACAGGGCCGCGGCGAGGATCGCGAGCGCGATCCACAGCGGGATCGTCGTGACGCTTCCCGCGACCCCGCGCAGCGCGTGGTCGCGCAGGGTCAGGTCGGCGAGCTGGTCGACGGACGTCGCGACGTCGGTGGGTCGCGGTGCCGACGACACGAGGGGCGCACCGGTGAACTGGGACGGCTGAGGCACGGTCGCCGCGTCGAGGACCGTCGTCGGGACGTCGAGCAGGCGCACGACGCCTTCCCACTTGGTCGATGCGGCGGAGAGGAACCGTGGTGTGGACTCGCCGGCCGCGTCGGCGAGCGCGACCCCGAGCGTGGGGCGGGCGCCCGCAGGGTTCCCGACGTCGACGACGAGGACCGTCGCGGGCGTCGGGCTGGCCCGCAGCACGCGCCGGACGGTCGAGTCGATCGCGCGGAGCTGGGTCTCGCGCAGCTTCGTCTGGGCCTCGGCGGCGGCCTCGGCCTCCTCGGCGGTGACGGCCGGCTCGGCCGGCTCGCCGTCGACCGTCTCGTCGACGTCACCGACGTCACCGACGTCACCGACGTCGCTGGTCTCGCCGGTGTCGCTGGTCGGCAGCGTGCCGAACGGCGCAGCGCCCGCGTCCACCATCGTCACGGGGCAGGAGAAGGCAGCGGCCGGGTCCGCCAGAGCCTGCTCGACCCCGAGGTAGCGCTCGACGCTCCCGTCCGTGCCGGCCAGCGCGAGCGCCGCCCCGGGGCCGACGGCGGTCGCGCACACCCCGCCGTCGGCGAGCTGGTCGCCGAGCACCCCGAGACGAGGCTTGAACTCCGAGGAGGCCTGGAGCGTCGTGAGCGGTTCCCAGCCGGAGACCGTGGCGGGAGCCGGCTCCGTGGACCCGTCGTCGGCGGGTGCTGCGGGCTCCACGCGCCACGGGGCGCACCCCCATGTCCCGTCCTGCACCTCGCCGGTCACGGGCGCGCGGCCGGCGGAGAGCGCGAGCCAGCCCGCCCCGGCGCACTGCCCGCTGCGGCCCGTCACGCCGGGCGAGATGCCGCCTGCGCTCGCGCCGTCGCGCATCATGCCCCACAAGGTGGGGGTGACCGCGGGGGAGAGGTCCGTCCAGCGCACGCCCGACGTCCCGACGACGACCACGGGCGTGCCCGGCGCGGCGACGAGCTCGCCCCGTCCCGAAGGCACCGCACCGGCCGCGGGGAGGCTCTTCGGGGCCGGGACCACGACGAGGGCGAGCAGCACGACGGCGAGGAGCGCCCCACCGACGGAGAGGACGACGGCGGGCATGCGCCGCACGGGGGCGTCGGTCCGTGGGTCGACGACCTCCGTGCCCGGTCGACCGTCGGCGAACCACGCGGCGCCGAGCAGGCATGCCGCCATGACCAGGGTGAACGCCGCGACGACGATCCCCGAGTCGTTGGCCAGGGTGCCCACGACGGCGACCGTCACCACCGAGACCACGGTCGTCCGGAGGTGAGGCCACGTCTCGTACTGCGCGCGGAGCCCGGCCGGGCGGAAGCGGACCGGCCCCACGAGCACGAGACAGGCGGCGACGCACAGGAGCGTCACCGCGGCGCCCCCGAGGTTCGCGACCGTGGCCCAGGCGCCTGCGGCCTTGGACGCGATCACCCCGAGAGCGTCGCCGTCGAGGACGTTTCCGAAGAACGTGCCCAGGTGCGAGGGCTTGCCCGGTCGAAGCCAGTCGATCGCGGCCACGAGCCCGACGACGACGACCGTCAGGACGGCCGCCGCAGCGACCCGTCGCACGGTGAACCGGGCGCCCGCGACCCCGACCACCAGCACCGTGAACGCGGGGACCAGAGCGATGATGCCCCCGAAGTCGGCACCGAAGGCCGGCCACCCGTCGATGACGACCGTGACGACCCCGATCACGGACGTCGCGACGATCGCGGCACGGCGTCGGCCCAGGGCACCGAGCCAGGCGGCGACAGCACCCGCGAGGACGAGCGCGCTGGCCGCGTAGACCGCGAACGTCATGTTGCCGAACCCGTAGAAGCGCGCCCCGAGGGACGGTGTCGACCCGAGGATCGAGCCCTGCTGGAGCACCGTGCCCGTGAGCCCGTCGACCGTCAGGATGAGCCACGTGATGCCCGCGGCCGACGCGGCGAGCCGCCACCGGCCCGGGGGCAGCGCACGCGAGAGGAACCAGGCAACGAGCGCGACCGCGACCGTCCCGACGACGCACCACAGCGCCGCCGTGAAGGTCGGTGCCGACGAGACCCACCACCGGGACAGGGCCGCGAGGTACGCCCCCGCCGGAGCGGTCGCGGCGAGCAGCAGGGCCGCCACGGCGAGTCGCGTCGCGACCGGGCCCACGCCCGCACGGCGGCGTCGACCCAGGAGCACCCCGCCGACCGCCGCCGCGGCGAGGAGCACCACGGCCCCGACGAACATCGGCATCACGAACGTCGACGTGTTGCTCATCTCGGTGAGGTAGCGACGGTTCTCGACCGTGCGCTCCGTGCTCATGCGGCGCTTCTCGTCGACCTCGAGCGGGGACCCCTGCAGGTCGGAGACGTCCGCTCCCGCGTTCGCCCCGATGGTCGCCGCCAGGTCGGCGAGCGTGACGATCCCGGGCCGACGGGTCGAGGCGGAGGCGAGCCAGCCGGCCGTGGTCGTCCCCTTGCGCCACTCGACGACCACCTGGAGCCCGTGCGCCTCGACCGGCGTGTCGGAGACCCCGGCGACGACGACCGTCGACCCCGTGGGCACGGTGTCGACCAGGTGGCTCAAGGTCTCGTCGAGGCCCTGGAGGGCCTCACGCCGTTCCGTCGGGTCGGACGGGAGCTCGCCGAGGTCGACGACCGTCACGGGGCACCGGGTGAGGTCCTCGGGCGACAGAGCAGTCAGGTCGGTCGCGTACCGCGAGACGGCACCGGTCTCGTCGGCGAGCGCGATCGCCCCGCCGGGGCCGACGGCCGTCGAGCACGCCCCCGTCGCCGAGATCCGCGTGCCGAGGGTTCCCGGCGTCCCGGTCATGGCGTGCGTGACAGGGGGCGACGACTCCACGGTCGGGTCGACGGTCAGCGACTCCCACCCGACGACCTGCCCAGGACCGACCGTCCCGGGGGTGCTCGACTGGACCGTCGGCATCGGGAGGCAGTCGAGCGGTACGTACGAGCCGGACTCGTCCGACTCGGGGTCGGGCGGGAGCTGGTCGGGGTCGTCGCTCGGGACGGGCTGGGGCGGGAGGGGCTTGCCGCCCGTCGAGAGCGTCAGCCAGGCGTCGACCGGGCACGTCACGGTGGTCGCGGTCCGCACCGAGATCGACGCCGCGGACCCCTCCCGGAGCATCGTCCACAGGGTCGGGGTGGACGTCTGGCTCACGTCGGACCAGTGGAGCCCACCGATCCCGACGACGACCGTCGGCTTCGTCGCCGGCTCGCCGGCCGTCGGGGTCGCGGCGACCGCTGCTGCGGGCAGCGCCGTCCCGACGAGCGCCGTGAGTGCGAGGAGCAGTGCGACGAACCCGCGGCGACGGGTGCGACGAGTGGTCTGTACGGGGGCCGGTTTCGTCACCGGACCAGCGTACGGGGGTCGCCGCGGGTGACCCGCCGAAGCGGGCGCGCGGTCACCGATCCTCCACACGGTCGGCGCACCTTGGACGAGGGCAGGGCCGATCCGGTGGGGTCGGCGTCGTGCTGCCGGTCAGTCCCTGCCGGGAGCGCTCTGGCCACTGCCGCCCGGCGCGTCAGGCTGCGGTGCGGCGCCGTCGTCGTCCTCGGTGAGGCCTCGCGTCGCGGGTGAGCCCCTGTCGGGGGCGGGTCCGGTCGGGGCGGCAGGATCGGTGGGCTCGGCGCGCGCGGCTCGCTCCGCGGGCCGAGCCGGCGGCGGGGCCGCCGCCGTGTCGCCCGACAGGTAGCGCAGCCAGCCGGAACCCGGGTCGCCCTCGATGACGAGCGCCCGGGTGAGCAGGGTCAGCGGGATGGCGAGGATCGCACCCAGCGGGCCGATGACGAGCGTCCAGAACACGACCGAGAAGAAGCTCAGCGTGAGGCTCAGGTTCACGGCGTCGGCCACGAACTTGGGCTGCACCAGGACCTGCAGGACCACGTTGACGACGCAGTACACGGCGACCACGCCCAGCGCGAGCGGCCAACCGCCCACGACGAGCGCCATGACCGCCGGCGGGACCAGACCGAGCACGAACCCGATGTTGGGGACGAAGTTCGTGACGAACGCGAGGATCGCCCAGACCGCCGGGGCCGGGACCCCCATCCACCACAGCGCCAGGCCGTCGATGATCGCGACGACCGCACCGAACGACGCGTTGACCACGAAGTAGCGGCGGACGCCCGAGTTGTACGCCGTGATGCGGTCGAGGGTCGCGGGGCGCTGCCCCCCGAAGCGCGAGCGCGCGTCCTGGTAGCGCGTCGCGTCGGCCGCCATGAAGATCACGTAGGCGAGCACGAAGAAGAAGGCCGTGAGGACCGACATGACGGTCCCCCCGATCGTCGCGGCGAAGCCCGCGATCGTGCTCGGGTCGAGCCACGACGTCACGGCGTCCGTGACCTGCCCCTCGACACCGAACGACTCCAGCCATGTCGTGGCCTGCGAGACCATGGCCGACAGGTCGTCGAGGTACTGCCCCACGAGGTCCGCGAACTGCACGCCCGCGAACGCGAGGAGCGCCGCGAGCGCGCCCAGGATCAGGTAGGCGACGACGATCGTCGCGGTCGTGGCCGCCCACCGGGGCCACCCGCGCCGCTGGAGCGGGGCCCGGACAGGCTGCACGATGATGACCACGACCGCAGCGAGTGCCAGGGGGCCGAACAGGCTGCGCGCGAAGTAGACCCCCGCGAGGACGATCACGGCGGCGGCCAGGCTGAGCAGGGTGCGGGTCGAGGGGGCCAGACCTGGCGGACGAGCGGCGTCCTGCAGTGCGGTCATCTGGGCGGTGCTCCTCGGTAGGTCGGTACGTCAGGTCGAATGATGCCTGCCGGTCAGGCGGTCCGCACGACCAGACCGCCCGGCTCGACCCAGGCCTCGAGCTCGACGGCCCGGCCCAGGAGGTCGCCGTCGACCTGCGCCTGCTCGCCGCCCTCGACACGGACCCGGACGCGCTTGGCGCGCGCGTGGTCGATCCGGCCGATCTTCGCAGGCAGGTCGTTGCGCACCCCGAAGCCCTGCATGACGACGTCGCCGAACAGCTGCGCCCAGCCCACGACCCCGCCCCGGGTGTCGATCGCGGCGACGTCGAGGATGCCGTCGTCGAGCACCGCGTCGGGCAGCAGCGTGATGCCGCCCGGCAGCTTGCCGCAGTTCCCGACCAGCAGCGTGCGGAGCTTGGCGTGGACCGGGGGCGTGTCGTCGAGCTGGATCTGGGCGCGCAGGCGACGACCGTGCAGGTGGCGGATGCCCGCGACGAAGTACGCGACCCAGCCGACCCTGGCCTTGAGGGTCGCGTCGGCGTCGGCGACCATCGCGGCGTCGAAGCCGAGCCCCGCGATGACGAGGAAGATGTGCGCGGTCTCGGTGTCCTGCTCGGGGAGGGCGTCGTCTGCGCCGGCCGTCCCGGTCCCGGTGCCGGCCTCGTCCGCCTCGCCCGTCCCGGGGGCATCACCGGTCGCGCCGTCGCCGGCCGCACCCGCTCCCGGGGTGCCGGTCCGTGCGGGGTCGCGCGCGGCGCCGTCGGGCTGCGCGAACTCCAGGACACGCGCCCACCCGACGTCGATCACGCGGTCCGCACCCGCGACGACGATGCGCAGGGCCTCGTCCGGGTCGGCGACGGGCAGGTCCAGGTTGCGTGCGAGGAGGTTGCCCGTGCCGAGCGGCACCAGGCCCATGGGCTTGCCCGTGCCGACCATGCCCTCGGCGACGGCCCGGACCGTGCCGTCGCCGCCGACCGCGACGACGATGTCGGCGCCGCGGGCCAGGGCCTCGCGGGTCTGCCCGACGCCAGGGTCCTCGATCGTGGTCTCGAGCCACAGGGGTTCGGGCAGGTCGGCCTCGGCGCACACGCGCCGGACCGTCCGTTCGAGGTTCGCGACGGCGGGCTTGGACGGGTTCGCGACGAACGCGATGAGCTGGCCGACATCCTCCGTGAGGGCCTCGGTGACCGCGAGCGGGGGGTCGAGGCGACGTCGGCGTCGCTGCTGCGACCAGACAGTCATCGCGACGGTGAGCGCGATGGCGGAGATGGCGACCGCCGCGACCCCCAACCACATTTCCCAACCCATGTCCGACACGGTAGCGCTCGGGGTGCCGGGGGTGACGTGCGAGCCCGCCGAAGGTGACGTACTCGACTGCCGTGACGCTCACGGTCGCCGAGGGTGACCCTCGGCGCTCGGGGAGGTCACCCTCGGCGGTCTCCCGCGCCTCGCTCCCACGCGGCCCACAGCTGCGCGTACCGGCCACCGGCCTCGCACAGCGCGTCGTGCGTCCCCGACTCGACGATCCGTCCCGCCTCCATGACGACGACACGGTCCGCGGTCCGGGCCTGGCTCAGCCGGTGCGCGATGACGACGGCGGTCCTCCCCGACAACGCTGCCCGTGCGGCCCGGTCGAGGGCCGCGGCGCCGTCGGTCCCGACCTCCGCGGTCGCCTCGTCGAGCACGACGACCGCCGGGTCGAGCAGCACGATCCGCGCGAGCGCGAGCTGTTGCGCGCGGTCGGGCGACAGGTCGAGCCCGCCCGCACCGACGACGGTGGCGAGGCCGTCCGGCAGGTCGTGCGCCCAGTGCGCCTCGACCGCGTCGAGGGCCGCGGTCAGCTCGGCGTCGCTCGCGTCGGGCGCCGCGAGGCGCAGGTCCTCGGCGAGCGTCCCGCTGAAGACGTGGACCTCCTGGCTCACCATCGCGGCGCCGTGCCGTCGGCCGGGGGAGTCGTTCATGGCCCGACGGCGTCGCCCCGGTGCCTCGCCCAGGACGCGCACGGCGCCGCGCGTCGGGCGGTGGATGCCCATCGCGAGCTTCGCGACCGACGTCTTGCCGGCCCCCGACGCTCCGACGAGCGCGACGTGCTCTCCCTCGGCGACGTCGAGGTCGACCTCGGTCACGACGTCGCGCCCCGGCGTGTAGGCGAACGTCACGCCCCGGAGCGCGACGGCGGAGCGTGTCCCCCGGGAGGTGGCTGCCGGTCCGGGGCGGTCACCCTGGGCGGGGTTCTCGTCACCCCCGGCGGAGATCCGGTCACCCTCGGCGGACAGGGCGTCACCCTCGGCGGTCCCTGCCGTCGCCGTCGCCGTCGTCACGCCCACGAGCCGCGCGAGTCCCGCGCCGGCCTTCTGGATCTCGTCGAACTCGCCCAGCACCGTCCCGATCGGCCCGAACAGCCGGTGGAAGTACAGCGCGGCCGCGGTCGCCGCACCCACCGTCACGGCGTCGCCGGAGACGAGCCAGAACCCCACCGCCAGCACGGCTCCGAGCCCGATCAGCTCGGCGACGTTGAGCCGGTTGTAGAAGCGGGTGAGCAGCCCGATCCCGGTCAGAGACAGGTCGATCGCCCGCAACGACGACCGGGCGACGAGCGTCTCGTGCCGGTCGCCGTGGCCGAGCGTCGTGACCGTCGTCGCGCCCGCGACGGTCTCGATGACCTGCTCGGTGCGCTGCGCCTCGGCGACGCGCACCTCCCGGTACACGGGGCCCGAGCGGCGCAGGAACCAGCGCAGCGACACGACCTGCAGGGGAGCGGCCGCGATCGCGGCGAGCGCGAAGCGCCAGTCCAGGGCGCCGAGCCCCACGAGCGTCAGGACGATCGTGAACGCGGCCGACGTGACCGCGGGCAGCACGCCCGAGATCGCCTCGCTCACGGCGTCGACGTCTCCCGAGACGCGGGCGACGACGTCGCCGACGCCCGCTCGCTCGACCTGTTCGAGGGGAAGGTCGAGCGCGCTCGCGAGGACGTCCTCGCGCAGGTCGGCGAGCGCTCCCTCGCAGATCCGGGCGAGCAGGGTCTGGCCGAGGTAGCCGAGGCCCGCGCTCAGCACGCCGGCCCCGAGGAGCAGCAGCGCGTAGCGGACGAGGTCGGAGGTCTCGCCGCCCTCCGCGACGACGTTGACCAGGGCCCCGAGCAGCGCGGGGGTCGCGAGGCCTGCGACGGACCCGGCCAGGAGGACCGCGACGGTCCCGGCGAAGAGCCACCGGCGTCGTGTGAGCATGCGCCACAGGGCCGCGTTGGTCGCGGCGGTCGTGGCGACGGGCAGGATCTCGTGCGCCGGGGCGGCGCGGTCCGCCACGCTCGGGGCGTGGGCGCTCACGAGGCGACCAGCTCGACGTCGGCATCGGAAGAGCCGTCGAGCCCGGTACCTCCGGCGGCCCCGCTCACGGCCACCACCACGTGGTCGCACACCGCGAGGAGCGTCGGACTCGTCGTGACGAGAAGCAGCGCTCGGTCGGGCAGGTCCCGGAGACCCGCGGCGATCCGGGCCTCGGTCACGGTGTCGACGGCGGTCGTCGGGTCGTGCAGCACGAGGACGGGTTCGGGGCGGTGCAGCGCCCGTCCGAGGACGAGGCGTTGGCGCTGTCCGCCGGACAGGTACTGGCCGCGGCCGGTCAGGTGGGTGTCGAGGCCGTCGGGCAGGTGCCCGAGCACCTCGGTCGTCCCGGACGCGTCGAGCGCGCGCGGGTCGAGCGGACCGTCGGGCGCGAGGTTGTCGCGCACGGTCGTGCTGAACAGCGACGCGTCGTGCCGGGCCGCGAAGACGAGGGTGCGTCCGGTCGCGGGGTCGAGCGTCGAGAGGTCGGTCCCGTCGACGACGACGGCCCCGGGTGGGGCGGGTGCGCGGCACCCGAGGACGTCGACGAGCGCGGCCGCGTCTCCGGCGTCGGGCAGGACGATGCCCACGACCTGGCCGCGGCGGACCGTGACGGGCCCGAGCGCGGAGCCGCCGAAGGTTCCGGCGACGGTCATCGAGCCGCCCGACGGCGTCGCGCCCGCCGCACCCGTGTGCACAGGCCGGGCCGCGGAGCTGTGGACGGTGGGCTCGCCGAGCAGGCGGAGCAGGCGTCGTGCGGACGCCCGCTTCTGCGCGAGCTCGACGCCCAGGAACCCGGTCCGGGACATGGGCTCCTGGACGAACTGCGCGAGGCCGACGACGGCGACGAGCTCGCCCACGGTGATCTGCCCGGCGAGCGCCATGCGGCCCGCGAACAGTGCGACCACCGCGAGGAAGACCACCGAGAGCACCTCGCTGACGGCCTGGTACGCGGCGCGGGAGCGGACGGCGCGCAACGCGGCTGCGAGGGAGCCGCGGCTCGCGCGGCGGTAGCGGTCGGAGGCCGCCTGCTCCGCGCCCAGCCCCTTGAGGACGCGCAGCCCGGTGACGAGGTCGGTCGCGAGTCCGCCCGCGCGCGCCGCGGTCTCCTGCTCGGCCTCGCTGCGCGCCTCGAGCGGGACGGACAGCCGGTGCATGACGAGCAGCATCACGGGGGTCGCGACGAGGACCGCGACGCCGAGCGGGACGGAGACGAGGAGGAGGCTCACGGCGGTCGTGCCGATCGCGGCGAGCGCGCCGAGCTGTCCCGTGACGAGCCAGGCGATCCCCGCGACGCGGTTCGTGTCGGAGGACGCGATGGTCAGGGTCTCGCCCGCCGCGCGGCGGTGCGCCATGCCGCGTTGGTCGAGGACGCGCGCCACGGTGAGCTGTCGCAGGTCGTGTGCGGCGAACGAGAACGCGCGGACGGTCGAGCGCATGCCGATGCGCCAGGCCATGGTCAGGACGAGGAAGACCGCTGCGAGGACGCCGAGCCACAGGCCGAGCGCGGCGCCGTCGCGCGGCATGATCGCGCGGTCCACGACGACGCCGATCAGGACGGGCACGAGCGCCTCGGCGACCTGGTGGACCATGAAGCCGCTCGCGCCCGCGGTCAGCAGGAGCCACCGCCGGTCGCCCGCGAGGACGAGACGGAAGATGCCGCCGACGGTCGTCGGCGCTGCGTCGCCGGCTGCCGGCGGGGGAGGAGAGCCCGGCTCCGGGCGTGCGGCAGGGCGAGGTCGGAGGGGCATGCTTGCTAAGGTAATGCTTACCTTCCTGAGCCGATGTGAGATAGCCTGCCCAATCATGTCGCTCATCGGCCAGGAACTCTCCGCCCCCCTCGTGTCCGTCCGATTCCCGGGCGGTGGTCACGAGACCACCGGCGACCCGCGTGACTCCGACGACGTCGAGGCCGCCGCGCTCCTGGCGGCCGCGCGCGAGGTCCGGTCCGTGTCGACGTCCCACTTCCCGCCCAGCACCCCGGGGCTGTGGCCCGTGCACGTGCACGCGTTCCACGAGCTGCTGTGGGGCACGCAGGGCGTGCTGACCGTCGAGACCGAGCACGGCTTCTTCGCGGTCCCGCCGACGATCGGCCTGTGGATCCCGGCGGGGGTCGCGCACGCGGTCCAGACGGCCGGCGGCACGGGCTTCTACTGCACGTACGTGGACGCGGACGTGTCGGCGTCGCCCGGGCCGCCCGCGTCCGGCGAGGTGCTCGCGGAGGACCCCTTCGTCGCGGTCCTCGACCGCGCGCACCGCACCACCGCGGTCTCGGTGCCGCCTGCGGCGCGCGAGCTCATGGTCCACCTGTCGCAGCGCGACATGCCCCCGGCGGCCCGACGGCGCAGCGAGCGCGTCGTCGTCGACCTCCTGTCTCCCGTGGACGTCACGCCCATGGTGCTGCCCATGCCCTCGGACGCGCGCCTGGCGTCGGTCGCCAGGCGTCTGCTGGACGACCCTGCCGACACGCGTTCCCTTGAGGCGTGGGCGCGCGAGGTGTCGGTGAGCGTGCGCAACTTCTCCCGGCTGTTCCACCGGGAGACGGGCATGACGTTCGCGCAGTGGCGGATCCACGCGCGGGTCCGGGTCGCGATCGGGCTGCTCGCGGGCGGGATGCCGGTGGGGACCGTCGGGCGCAGGGTCGGGTACCGGACGCCGAGCGCGTTCGTGCAGTCGTTCCGGCGGGTGCTCGGTCATACGCCGGGCTGGTACGTGGCCTCGGTGAGGGCCGATGCGGAACATCCCCTGGCCGCTGGTGGCGACGATCGGCCGGTCCCGGAGCCGCGAGCCTGGTTAGGGTAGGGATACCTAACCACCTCTGACGGGGACTGTCGCGTCGCCGTCCCCTGCCCGGGAGCCCCTGTGACCCTCGTCCTGCCTGCCCGTCCCGACGCGTCCGACGTGACGTCCCTGGTCGCCGAGCGCCCGCCCGTCGCCGAGGAGCACTGGCAGCGGATCGTCGCGGCGATCACCCGCCGCGACTTCCTGATCGGCGCCGGGGCCCTGACGGTCGCCGGGATCCTCGCCGCGTGCGGCGACGGACAGGCCGGGTCCGGCTCGGCCGCGGGTGGGGAGACCCAGCCGTTCGAGCACGACGGCTACCGCACCGACCTTCCCCTGCACCCCGAGCGTGTCGTCGTCCTGGAGGCCCGCGCGGGGCTCGAGTTCGCGCTGCTCGCGGGGCTGCCGATCGTGGCGACCGAGTGGTCCGACGAGAGCCACCTCATGGAGCACCTGCCGCAGGGGGTCGAGCGCCTCGGCGGCTCCAACATCGAGCCCAACGCGGAGTCGATCCTGTCCCACTCGCCCGACATGCTCGTCGTCGGCGCGGGGTGGTGGAACTACTACCAGGAGAACGAGCTGCTGGCCGAGGGCATCGCTCCCGTCCTCGTCGTCGGCGACGACGACCCCGACTGGAAGGCGTCGCTGCGTCGCCAGCTCGCCGCGTTCGGTCGTGAGCAGCAGGCGACCGAGGCGATCGACGCCTACGACGCCACGGTCGCAGACGTCGCCGCCGAGATCGCCCCGCTCGTGGCGGACCGCAAGGTCGTCATCGCGGGCGCCGACGAGGAGGGCTTCTGGATCCAGGAGCCCGACAGCTTCTGCTCGGGCATCGCCCGTGACGTCGGCATGGACCTCGTGCTCCCCGAGGCCGGGCAGAGCAACGGCTCGGTGTCGAGGTACTCGTTCGAGAACCTCGACGTCTTCCACGGCGCCGACCTGATCGTCCTCCAGAACCCCGACGACCCCGCGACGACCAACCCCGCCTGGCAGGCCGTGCCCGCCGTCCAGGCGGGCCGCGTCGCCGAGCTCCGTTACGACCGCAACTTCGGGCTCGCCCTGACGGCCCAGGTCTTCGCCGAAGACCTGCGCGAGGCCGCACGCCTGCTCTGACCCTGGGCCGCAGCCCGGCCGAGGTGCCAGCCTCCGGCCAGCGTCCCGTGCCGACGCCCGGTCGGCCCTCGCACCCGGCCGCAGACCCACCGGGCCCACCCGCCACCCCGCCCCACCGGCCGCGACTCCCGCGGCCCCTCCCGAACCAGGACGTCCCATGACCACACGCACCACCCGTCGCTCCGCCCGCTCAGCCCTGGGCGCCGCCTCCGCGGCGACGTTCGCCCTGCTGCTCGGCGCGTGCGCCTCGGGCACCGACGCGGGCTCCGGCTCCGGTGCCGGGGAGGCCGAGACCCGCACGGTCGACAGCGCGTTCGGCGAGACCACGATCCCGACCGACCCGCAGGCCGCGCTCGGTGTCTACACGACCGACCTCGACATGCTCATCACGCTCGGCATCCCGCTCGCGGACTCCCAGCCGATCCGCTCCCAGGGGTACACGAGCTTCCCGTCGTTCTTCGACCAGAAGGCGCTCGAGGGCATCAAGACGTTCGAGAACTTCCCCGAGTACAACTACGAGGAGATCCTCGCCGCGAAGCCCGACGTGATCCTCAACGGCCTGGGCTACGACGACGAGCTCGTGACCAAGCTCCCCGACATCGCCCCGACGTACAGCTTCAACGGGTTCGACGGCCGCGACTGGCGCGAGAGCTTCGCCGAGGTCGCGAAGGCGTTCGACAAGGTCGCCGAGCACGACGCCTGGACCGCGAAGTACCAGGCCAAGGTCGACGACGTGAAGGCGCGGCTCGCCGCGGCCGGCATCGACCCGGTCGTCGGGCCGGTCGGCTACGGCGACGGCGAGGTCATCGTGTCCTGCTACGGCACGCCGTGCCTCGTCTTCAACGACCTCGGCCTGAAGATCACGCCGCTCGCCGAGGGCGAGGAGGGCACCACGCTCGGCACCGAGCAGCTCGAGCAGCTCGCGGGCATCGACTGGGTCTTCACCTCGACGGCCCCCGACGAGAAGACGGGCGAGCTCACCGACCCGTTCGCCGAGCTCGCGGGCAACGGCCTGTGGACGTCGCTGCCGTTCGTCACGAACGGGAACATCGCCGTGCACGACCTCGAGATGATCTACGGCTCGCCCAGCGGCCAGTACGCGTTCCTCGAGGTCGTCGAGAAGGCGCTGCTGCCGTGATGCGCATCCACCGCGCCGAGGTCGTGGCCGTGGAGCGCCTGACCCCCGGCATGATCCGGGTCACGCTCGGCGGCGAGGGCCTCGCGGACTTCGAGTCCACGGGCGTCGGCGACGAGTACCTGCGGGTCTTCCTGCCCACGCCGGGAGAGGCCGAGCCCGTCCTGCCGTTCGCGACCGAGGACTCGTGGGACTACCCCGAGGGCGTCGTCGCGTCGCCCATGCGGACCTACACGGTCCGTGCGGTGCCCGCGCCGGGCGTGGTCGTGATCGACTTCGTCGTCCACGACGGGGGAGTCGCCGCGACCTGGGCCCAGCAGGCGAAGCCGGGCGACGTCGTCGGGCTCAACTCCCCGCGCGGGCTGTACGACCCGCCCGCGGACCTCGCCTGGCAGATCCTCCTCGCGGACGCGACGGGCCTGCCCGCGGTCGGGCGGCTGATCGAGCAGGCCCCGGCGGGCGTGCGCACGCGCGTCGTGGTCGAGGTCCCCGACGCGGGCCACCGACAGTCCTTCCCCGTGAACCCCGACGTCGACATCGCGTGGGTCTACGGCGGCAACGGCCACGGCCCGTGCCGGCTCGAGGAGATCCTGCGGAGCATCGACCTGCCCGACGGCGTCGGGTACGTCTGGTTCGCGGGCGAGACCAAGGTGCTGCGTGCCGTCCGCAAGTACCTGCGCCACGAGCGCGGCCTGCCGGTCACGGCCTACAAGACCATCGGGTACTGGACCGCGAAGGCCGAGGAGTGGGAGGAGCGCTGGGAGAACCTCGACCCGAGCGTGAAGGCGTGGATCGACTCCCTGTGGGCGGACGAGGACCGTGACCAGGAAGAGATCACCGACGCGTACTTCGACAAGCTCGAGTCGCTGGGGCTATGAGATGACGACGACCGAACGCGCTCCCGCACCCGTCCAGGACGGTCCTCCACCCGGCGAGGACCGGGCGACAAGCACCCCCGACAAGGCGCCCGGCCTCGCCGCGACCAACGCGACGCGGACCGCGTGGCTGCTCGTCGCCGTGGGGGTCCTGGTCGTCATGGTCTTCGTGAGCCTCGCCGTGGGCTCCAAGACGATCCCCCTCGCCTCGGTGTGGTCCGCGCTCGTCGGCGCGCCCGGCGCCGACCCGAACGACGTGGTCATCCTGCGCGACCTGCGTCTGCCCCGCACGGCCCTGGGCCTGCTGGTCGGGGTCGCGCTCGGGCTCTCGGGCGCGCTCATCCAGGCGCTGACCCGCAACCCGCTCGCCGACCCCGGCATCCTGGGCGTCAACGCGGGCGCGGGGTTCGCCGTGGTGCTCGGGGTCGCGACGTTCGGCGTCGTCAACATCCAGCAGTACATCTGGTTCGCGTTCCTCGGGGCGATCGTGACGACCGTCGTGGTCTACCTCATCGGTTCGCTCGGGCGCGGGGGAGCGACACCCGTCCGGCTCACGCTCGCCGGCATCTCGATCGGCGCGGTCCTGGGCGGGATCTCGTCGGGGATCACGCTCCTCAACCCGCAGGTCTTCGACAAGATGCGCTACTGGGGCGCGGGCACGCTCAGCAACCGTTCGTGGGAGATGGTCGGGACGGTCACGCCGTTCATCCTCGTGGGCGTCGTGCTCGCGGTGGGGGGCCCCCCCCCCCCCCCCCC
>NZ_JACSQQ010000020.1:33918-43095 GCF_014836555.1 Oerskovia rustica | reverse complement strand
GGCGGCGACCTCGCCCGGTCCCTCGGGGCCAGCATCAACCGCACCCGCACGATCGTGGTCGTCGCGGTCACGCTCCTGTGCGGGGCGGCCACCGCCGCCGCGGGCCCCATCGGGTTCGTGGGGCTCATGGTCCCGCACGTCGCGCGCTGGATCGTGGGCCCCGACCAGCGGTGGATCCTGTCCTACACGCTCGTCATGTCGCCGATCCTGCTCCTGGTGTCCGACGTCGCAGCGCGCCTGGTCCTGCGGCCCGCCGAGCTGCAGGTCGGCATCGTGACCGCGTTCGTCGGCGCCCCGGTCCTCATCTGGCTCGTGCGACGCAGGCAGGTGAGCGGGCTGTGACCGCGCCCGTGCAGACGCCGCCCGCCGAGGACGCCGCGGCTCCGGTGACGCCCCCGGGAACGCCAGGTACGCCGGGTGCATCGCGTGCCCGCCTCGACTTCGGCCGACCCACGCGCGTCGTGCGCTCGCGCCGCGGACGGTTCTCCGCACGCCTCGACGTGCGCGCCGCCGTCGTGACCCTCGTGCTCGTGGTGCTCGCCGCGGCCGTGGGCGTCGTCGCGCTCGGGGTCGGCGACTACGCCGTCGCCGTGCCCGACGTGCTGCGCGCCCTCACCGGCGACGCCCCCGAGGTGATCCGCATGGTCGTCGTCGAGTGGCGCCTCCCGCGCGTCCTCCTCGCGATCCTGCTCGGCGGCGCCCTCGGCATGAGCGGCGCGATCTTCCAGTCCCTGACCCGCAACCCCCTCGGCAGCCCCGACATCATCGGGTTCAACACGGGCGCGTACACCGGGGCGCTCGTCGTGATCCTGCTGCTCGGCGGGTCGTACAGCGCGGTCGCCGCCGGGGCCATGATCGGCGGGCTCGCGACCGCGGGCATCGTCTACCTGCTCGCATACAAGAACGGCGTCCAGGGCTTCCGGCTCATCATCGTCGGCATCGCGATCAGCGCCATGCTCGCGTCCGTCAACACGTGGCTCATCCTCAAGGCCGACCTCGCGCGCGCCATGGCCGCCGCGACCTGGGGAGCGGGCAGCCTCAACGGGCTGTCCTGGACCCAGGTCCTGCCCGTCGTGCTCATCCTCGCGGTCCTCGTGCCGCCCCTGGTCCTCCTGGGGCGACGCATGAACGTCCTCGAGATGGGCGACGACGCCGCGCAGGCCCTCGGCGTCCGCTCCGAACGCACGCGGCTCTCGCTCGTCGTCGTGGGGGTCGCGCTCACCGCGCTCGTCACGGCCGCGGCCGGACCCATCGCGTTCATCTCGCTCGCCGCGCCCCAGCTCGCCCGACGGCTCACGCGCGGCGCGACCGTCGGCCTCGCGTCCTCGGCCGCCATGGGCGCCGCGCTGCTCGCCGCGAGCGACCTCGTCGCGCAGCGGGCGTTCGCGCCCACGCAGCTCCCCGTGGGCGTCGTGACCGTCAGCATCGGCGGCTGCTACCTCGTGTGGCTGCTCGCCCGGGAGGCGAGGCGGCAGTGAGCACCCGGACCCGCACGGCCCCGACCAGCCCCACCCCTCCCGAGGAGACGGCGATGACCGCCACGACCACGACGCCGGCTACCCCGGCGACCACGACGCCGACCGCGGCCGACGCGCCCGCGGCGGGCTACGCCGTCGGGCCGGCTGTCCCGGGTACGCCGGGCGTGCCCGGCGAGCCTCGGCTGCGTGCCGAAGGGCTCAGCATCGGGTACCACGAACGCATCGTGTCCCAAGGGCTCGACGTCGCGATCCCGGACCGGTCCTTCACCGTGATCGTCGGGCCCAACGCGTGCGGCAAGTCGACCCTGCTGCGTGCCCTGTCACGGCTGCTCACCCCGAGCGTCGGGCAGGTCGTGCTCGACGGGAAGACCATCACGTCCTACAAGGCCAAGGAGGTCGCGCGACGGCTCGGGCTCCTGCCCCAGACGTCGATCGCGCCCGACGGCATCACCGTCGCCGACCTGGTCGCCCGCGGCCGCTACCCGCACCAGAAGCTCCTGCGGCAGTGGTCGCGCGAGGACGAGGACGCCGTCGTACGGGCGCTCGCGGCCACGCAGGTCACGCCGCTGTCGGCGCGGCCCGTCGACGAGCTGTCGGGCGGCCAGCGCCAGCGTGTGTGGGTGTCCATGGTGCTCGCCCAGGAGACCGAGCTGCTGCTGCTCGACGAGCCCACGACCTTCCTCGACATCGCGCACCAGATCGAGCTGCTCGAGCTGTTCGGCGACCTCAACCGCGAGGGCCGCACGCTCGTCGCGGTGCTGCACGACCTCAACCACGCCTGCCGCTACGCGACGCACCTGGTCGCGATGAAGGACGGGGCCGTGGTGGCGCAGGGGGCGCCGGGCGAGATCGTGACGGCCGAGCTGGTCGAGGAGGTGTTCGGGCTGCGCTGCACGATCATCGACGACCCTGTCACGGGGACCCCGCTGGTGATCCCGCTGGGCCGCCGAGGGTGACGCTCCAGCCCGCCGAGGGTGACGTGCCGGTCACCCTCGGCGCCCGTGCGCGTCACCGTCGGCGCCCCCGCGCGTCGCCGTCGGCACCGGCGTACGTCACCGTCGGCGGGCCCCGTGCCGCGCCCTCCCGCACGTTGGATACCCTCTAGTGGTGATCGATCTTCGACTTCTGCGCGACAACCCCGACGTCGTCCGCGCCAGCCAGGTGGCTCGCGGCGACGACCCCGCCCTCGTGGACCAGGCGCTCGACGCCGACTCCCGCCGTCGCAGCGCCCTGACGGACTTCGAGCAGATGCGCGCCGAGCAGAAGTCCCTGGGCAAGAAGGTCGCGCAGGCGAAGGGCGACGAGAAGACCGCCCTGCTCGCGCACACCAAGCAGCTCGCGGAGGGCGTCAAGGCCCGCCAGAAGGACGCTGACGACGCCGAGGCGCAGCTCAAGACGATCCTGTACAAGATCTCGAACGTGATCGAGGGAGCGCCTCCCGGCGGCGAGGACGACTACGTCGTGCTCCGCGAGGAGGGCACCGTCCGTGACTTCGCGGCCGAGGGCTTCACGCCCCGCGACCACCTCGAGCTGGGCGAGGGCCTGCGCGCGATCGACACCGAGCGCGGTGCCAAGGTGTCGGGCGCCCGCTTCTACTACCTCACGGGGGTCGGGGCGCGCCTCGAGCTCGCGCTGCTCAACGCGGCCATGGACCAGGCGACGCAGGCGGGCTTCACGCCCGTCATCACGCCGACGCTCGTGCGCCCCGAGATCATGCAGGGCACGGGCTTCCTGGGCGAGCACGCGGACGAGATCTACCGCCTCGAGGCCGACGACCTGTACCTGGTCGGCACGAGCGAGGTCGCGCTCGCGGGCTACCACTCGGGCGAGATCCTCGACCTGTCGGACGGCCCCAAGCGGTACGCGGGCTGGAGCGCGTGCTACCGCCGCGAGGCCGGTTCGTACGGCAAGGACACGCGCGGCATCATCCGCGTGCACCAGTTCCACAAGGTCGAGATGTTCAGCTACGTCGACCCGGCCGACGCCGAGGCCGAGCACCAGCGTCTCCTCGCCTGGGAGGAGGCCATGCTGCGCAAGTGCGAGCTGCCGTACCGCGTGATCGACACCGCGGCGGGCGACCTCGGGTCGAGCGCGGCCCGCAAGTTCGACTGCGAGGCCTGGCTGCCGACGCAGGAGCGCTACCTCGAGCTGACGTCGACGTCGAACTGCACGACGTTCCAGGCCCGCCGCCTGGGCGTGCGCGAGCGCGTCGACGTCGACGGCAAGTCCGAGACGCGCACGGTCGCGACGCTCAACGGCACGCTGGGCACGACGCGCTGGATCGTCGCGATCCTCGAGAACCACCAGCAGCCCGACGGCTCGGTCCGCGTCCCCGAGGGCCTGCGGCCCTACCTGGGCGGGCTCGAGGTCCTGGAGCCGGTGGGCGCGTCGGCCGGTTCGTCGAAGGGCACGGCGTGACGGGCACGCCGGACAGCACGGTCACCACGAGCACCCCCCGGCCCGACGACGTCGCTCCCGCAGGCGCGCCGTCGCACCCGGGCGAGGTGGCGCCGTCGGGCACGGACGCCCGGTCGGACGCGGCCCGTGCCGCGAACCCGAACCGTCCGGGGGAGGGGCCGCTGCTCGTCGCGCTCGACATCGACGGCACGATCCTGAGCCACGACGACGTCCTGAGCGACGGTGTCGCGGACGCGATCGCGGCCGTGCGCGCGGCGGGGCACCACGTGCTGCTGTCGTCGGGCCGGTCGCTCATCGCGGTGCTGCCCATCGCCGAGCGCCTGGGCCTCGCCGAGGGGTACATGGTGTGCTCGAACGGCGCCGTGACGGCCCGCTTCGACGACGCGTCGCCGACGGGCTACGTGGTCGACGAGATGATCACGTTCAACCCGGAGAACGCGCTGCGGCTGCTGCGCGACCAGCTCCCTGACGCGCTCTTCGCGGTCGAGGACGTGGGGATCGGCTTCCGCATGAACGACCTGTTCCCGCACGGCGAGCTCGACGGCGTCCACGACGTGGTCGACTTCGAGGAGCTGTGGTCGGGCGAGGTCACGCGTGTCGTGGTGCGCAACCCGGGGTCGACGAGCGAGGAGTTCAGTGCGCTGGCCGGGTCCCTGGGGCTGAGCGACGTCACGTACGCGGTGGGCTGGACGGCGTGGATGGACATCGCGCCGCTGGGCGTCACCAAGGCGAGCGCCCTGGAGCGCGTGCGCGGGCTGCTGGGCGTGGCCCCGGGCGCGACCGTGGCCGTGGGGGACGGCAGCAACGACATCGACATGCTGCGCTGGGCCGGTCGCGGGGTGGCCATGGGCCACGCCGAGCCCGAGGTCAAGGCGGCGGCGGACGAGGTCACGGGCAGCATCGACGAGGCCGGCGCGGTCGCGGTGCTGCGCAGCCTGGTCTGAGACGCGCGGGCCGCTAGGCTGCGCGCGTGAGCGACGCAGCGGCCACCACGATCGTCCGACGGGCCACGGCCGACGACCTCGATGCCGTCTGGCCGCTGGCCCGCGACTTCGCGACGTCGTTCACGCCGCGCAGGGAGTCCTTCGAGGCGACGTTCCGCGCGCTCCTGACGGCTCCCGACGCCCTGCTGCTGGTCGTGGAGGGGGCGAGCGGCGTCGTCGGGTACCTGCTCGCGCACTGGCACCCGACGTTCCTCGCCAACGCGCCCGTCGTCTGGGTCGAGGAGCTCATGGTCGACGCGAGCGTGCGCGGCCAGGGGCTGGGACGTCTGCTCATGACGGCGGCGGAGGCGTGGGCCGTCGAGTCCGGTGCCGCCTACGTGTCGCTCGCGAGCAGACGTGCGGGGAGCTTCTACCGGGCGCTGGGCTACGAGGACTCGGCGACGTTCTACAAGAAGCCTGCCCCGCCGAGGTAGACCCGTACGCGCGAGGTAGACCTCCCGGAGGTCTACAGCGCGCGCACGGGACTACCTCGTGGCCCGGGGACCGGGCGTCAGTCGCGCGCCGTCAGGACCAGCGGCCCGTCCTCGGTGATCGCGACGGTGTGCTCCGAGTGCGCGCCGCGCGAGCCGTCGGCGCTGCGCAGGGTCCAGCCGTCGGGGTCGGTGAAGATCTCGTCGGTCGTCTCGAGGAACCACGGCTCGATCGCGATCACGAGGCCCGGCTTGAGCGGGAAGCCGCGGCCCTTGCGGCCGTCGTTGGGCACGTGCGGGTCGCCGTGCATGGTGCGACCCACGCCGTGACCGCCGAAGTCGGTGTTGATCCGGTAGCCCGCCCCGTGCCCCACGGCTGCGATGGCCGCCGAGATGTCGCCGATCTTGTTGCCGGGCTGCGCGGCTGCGATGCCTGCGGCGAGGGCGTCCTGGGTCGCGACGATGAGCTTCTGGTCCGCTGCGCCACGGTCGCCAGCGCGCGGGGTCCCGACGACGAACGACACGGCGCTGTCCGAGACCCAGCCGTCGACCGACGCCGCGAAGTCGAGGCTCAGCAGGTCGCCGTCCTGGAGGCGGTAGTCGAACGGCAGGCCGTGCAGGACGGCGTCGTTGACCGACGTGCAGATGACCTTGCCGAAGGGGCTCGCCCCGAACGACGGGTGGTAGTCGATGTAGCAGGACTCGGCGCCGCGGTCCTTGATCATCCGGTGCGCGAGCGCGTCGAGCTCGAGCAGGTTGACGCCGACCTTCGCGGCCGCGCCGACCTGCGTGAGGACGTCCGCGACGAAGCGGCCCGCCGGGCGCATCTGCTCGATCTCGCGGGGGGTCCTCAGCTCGATCATGGTGTTCCTCTCGGTGCGTGCGTGTAGGTGCCGGGCCGCCGCGGGAAGCCGCGGCGTCGTCCGGCCTGTTCCCAGGGTGTCACGGGAGGGCGCCGTGGGTGCAACCGCGGGATCACGGGTCCGAGCCCTGACACCGTTCGCCGGTCCCCGCCAGGTCACCCGCGACGACGTCCCGCGTCCCCTCCCGCAGGCCGTCCGCAGCGCCCTGATCGCCCCGGTCCGCCCGTGCCGTGAATCGCTTCTGCTCCGTGGACGGGGGACAATCGCTCCTCGTGGCAGGAATTGACGAGGTAGCGCAGGCAGCCGGGGTGTCGACGGCGACGGTCTCGCGCGCGCTGCGGGGACTGCCGAACGTGTCGGCCTCGACGCGGGCGCGCGTCCGGGCGGAGGCCGAGCGCCTGGGGTACGTCCCGTCGCCGTCGGCGGCGTCGCTCGCGACCGGGCGGACCCGGACGATCGGCGTGATCACGCCGTGGGTGAGCCGGTGGTTCTTCGCGAACGTCATCGAGGGCGCAGAGCGCGCACTGCGCTCGGTGGGCTACGACGTGCTGCTCTACACGTTCGAGGTCGACGACGGGCGTCCGCGCCGCAAGGTCGACCCGACCGTCCTGCGGCGCCGTGTCGACGGCACGCTCGTGGTCGGGCTCCCGCTCGAGGACGACGAGGTGGCCTCGCTCGTGGCGCTGGGGACGCCCCTGGCCTTCGTGGGTTCGGGGCCCGCGGACCAGGTGACGGTCCGGCTCGACGACGTGCGGACCGGTTCGCTCGCGACCCGCCACCTGCTGGACCTGGGGCACCGGGTGGTCGGGCACATCACGGGCCAGCCGGACCTGGTCTCGTCCTGGTCGCCGCCGGTCGAGCGGTCGACGGGGTACGAGCGCGCGCTCCGGAAGGCGGGGATCGACCCGTCACCGGACCTCGTGGTGAACGGCGGGTTCGACGTCGCGGGGGGACGGTCCTCGACCAAGTCGCTCCTGCGGAGGCGCCCCGACATCACGGCGATCTTCGCGGCGTCGGACGAGATGGCGATGGGCGCGATCCTCGCGGCGCGCGACCTGGGCCTGGACGTGCCACGCGACCTGTCGGTGATCGGGGTCGACGGGCACGACCTGGGCGAGCTCGTCGGGCTGACGACGATCGGGCAGGACGCCTACCAGCAGGGCGCCGACGCGTCGATGCTGCTCATGGAGATGATCAACGGCGCCCCCGTGCCCGACAGCCTGACGTACCCGACGCACCTGGTCCGTCGCTCGTCGACGTCGCAGCCGCGTCGCCGGTGATCCTGCCGCACCGAGCACGGTTTCCGCGACTGAGCCCCGGTTCCCGGCGCGCTGACGGGCTTCCGCAGGTCACCACTGGTGGGAGCGCGACCACCGTGAGCGGTTGCGAGGCGTCATGAGTAACGGAATCGTTACTCGCGAACGGGCCTCCTGCGCTTGCGCAACCGTGATGTAAACGCTTGCATGGCAAGTGGGGCGGTCGAGTCGAGGACGACGGACCGCGACACCCGCGGGCCGACCGCGATGTCAGCACCACAACGCTGTGGAGGAATGTCATGACCAGAAGCATCCTGTCACCCAAGCGCCGTGCCCTCGCGGCTGTCGCCGGCGGGGCAAGCCTCGCGCTCGCGCTCACCGCCTGCGGCGGCAGCGGAGGAAGCGACGAGACGTCCGGCTCGTCCGGCGAGGCGTCCAGCATCGACTGCGCCCCCTACGAGGAGTTCGGCGACATCGACGGCACCACCGTCCACGTCTACACCTCGATCGTCGACCCCGAGGGGGCGACGATGCAGACCTCGTTCGAGCCGTTCACCGAGTGCACCGGCGTCGAGGTCGACTACGAGGCATCTCGCGAGTTCGAGGCCCAGCTCCTCGTGCGCGTCAAGGCGGGCAACGCCCCCGACATCGCCTTCCTCCCGCAGCCCGGCCTGCTCCAGACCATCGTGCGCGACACCGGCACGATCGTCCCCGCACCGGACGCCGTCTCCAAGAACGTCGACGAGTTCTTCGAGCCGACCTGGAAGGAGTACGGCACGGTCGACGGCGTCTTCTACGCCGCACCCATGGACGCCAACGTCAAGTCGTACGTCTGGTACTCGCCCACCGCGTTCGCCGACGCCGGCTACGAGGTCCCCGAGACCTGGGACGACCTCATGGCTCTCTCGGCCCAGTACTCCGAGGACAACGACGGGGCCATCCCGTGGTGCGCCGGCGTCGAGTCCGGTGACGCGACCGGCTGGCCCGGCACCGACTGGGTCGAGGACATGATGCTCCGCACCGGCGGGCCGGACGTCTACGACCAGTGGTACAAGCACGAGATCCCCTTCAACGACCCGCAGGTCGTCGCGGCCTTCGACGCCGCCGGAGAGGTCCTCAAGGACCCGGCCATGGTCAACGCAGGACTCGGTGGCGTCGACTCGATCGCCACGACCCCCTGGACCGACGCCGGCTTCGGCCTGCTCGA
Organism: Oerskovia rustica; assembly: GCF_014836555.1. GTDB lineage: Bacteria > Actinomycetota > Actinomycetes > Actinomycetales > Cellulomonadaceae > Oerskovia > Oerskovia rustica. Next base: position 34,459 of record NZ_JACSQQ010000020.1, on the reverse strand, counting down.
CGGGACGTGCTTCCTGCACCGCGCCGCGAACTTCTACCAGACGCAGTTCCCCGAGGGGACGGACGTCTCCGAGGACGGCGAGGTCTACGCGTTCTACCTGCCCACCAACCAGACCGACATCAAGCCCGTCGAGGTGGGTGGCACCTTCGCCGCCGCGTTCAACGACCGCCCCGAGGTCCAGGCCTTCCAGACCTACATCTCGAGCGCTGACTGGGCCAACGCCAAGGCCAAGGCCACGCCCAACGGCGGCTGGGTGAACGCCAACCTGCAGCTCGACCCCGAGAACCTTGCGACCGAGTTCGACCGCCTGTCCGCGTCGATCCTCACCGACGAGAACGCGATCGTCCGCTTCGACGCCTCCGACCTGATGCCGGGCGCCGTCGGTGCCGGGACGTTCTGGACGGGGATCGTCAACTGGCTCACCGGGTCCAGCACGCAGGAGGTCGTCGACCAGATCGAGGCCTCCTGGCCGGCCTCCTGACCGAGGACGCCAGCACGGAGGCGTGAGGAGCCGGGGCCCGTCGTCCACGCGACGGGCCCC
>NZ_JACSQQ010000020.1:0-33908 GCF_014836555.1 Oerskovia rustica | reverse complement strand
CCCCCGCGCGGCCCCCCGGCTCAGCACGTCTCCGCAGGCGACCGAGCAACAGCGCACCACCCCACCCGCCGGTCCACGACCGCGGGTGACCGAACCGCCCCAGCCCGCCGACGCCGTCGGGCAGACCGGAGGCCCTCATGGACTTCTTCACCACACCGGAGACCACCGCCGAGAAGCTCGGCCTGATGGTCTTCGCGATGCTCCTCTTCGTCGTCGTGATGGGAGGCCTGCTCTTCGCGGTCGACAAGCCAAAACGCGTCCCGCGCTGGGTCGTCGTCCTGTGCTTCCTCGGGCCGGCCGTCCTGCTCGTCGTGGGCGGGCTCGTCTATCCCGGCGTCCTCACGATCATCTCGTCCTTCAAGAACCGCACGGGAGCGGAGTGGGTCGGCCTCGACAACTACGTCACGGCGTTCACGACCGACCAGTTCCAGATCGTGCTGCGCAACACCGCGGTCTGGGTCATCCTCGTGCCCATCGTCTCGACGTTCATCGGCCTCGTGTACGCCGTGCTCGTCGACCGCACCCGGTTCGAGAAGCTCGCCAAGGCCCTGGTCTTCCTGCCCATGGCCATCTCCATGGTGGGAGCGTCGATCATCTGGAAGTTCGTCTACGAGTACCGCCCCGACCAGGCGAACATCCAGCAGACCGGTCTGCTCAACCAGCTCCTCGTGTGGATCGGCATCCCCCCGCAGCAGTTCCTCATCAACCAGCCGACCAACACGCTGTTCCTCATCGTCGTCATGATCTGGATCCAGACCGGGTTCGCGATGACGATCCTGTCCGCCGCCATCAAGGCCATCCCCGACGACATCGTCGAGGCCGCGCGCCTCGACGGGCTCCACGGCGTCGGGATGTTCCGGTACATCACCGTGCCCAGCATCCGGCCCGCGCTCGTCGTGGTCATCACGACCATCGCCATGGGCACGCTCAAGGTCTTCGACATCGTCCGGACCATGACGGGCGGCCAGTTCGGGACGTCCGTCGTGGCGAACGAGTTCTACACGCAGAGCTTCCGCCAGGCCAACGAAGGACTGGGGGCCGCGCTCGCGGTCATCCTGTTCGTCCTCGTCATCCCGATCGTGGTCTACAACGTCCGCCAGCTCCGCCTCTCCGAGGAGGTCCGATGACCGCCGTCCCGCCCACGCTGCCCGCATCCGTCGACGCGGAGGCGTCGAAGGACATCCAGCGCGTCGGCAAGCTCTCGCGCGCCGAACGACGGGCCATCGCCGTCAAGGGCAAGCTCAGCTCACCGTGGGCGTCCGGCCTCGCGATCATCATCGCGATCCTGTGGACGATCCCGTCGATCGGCCTCCTCGTCACGTCCTTCCGTCCCGCCCTCGACATCCGCCGCTCCGGCTGGTGGACCACCTTCAGCGACCCCCAGTTCACGCTCGACAACTACAACGACGTCCTCTTCGGCTCCGCCGACCTCGCGTCGTTCTTCGTCAACTCGATCGTCATCACGCTCCCCGCGGTCGTCATCCCCATCTCGATCGCGCTGCTGGCCGCCTACGCGTTCGCGTGGATCGACTTCAAGGGACGCAACCTGCTGTTCGTCGCGGTGTTCGCGCTGCAGATCGTGCCCATCCAGATCACGCTCATCCCGCTCCTCGCGGCCTACGTCGACGCCGACATCAACGGCACGTTCTGGACCGTGTGGCTGTCCCACTCGATCTTCGCGCTGCCCCTCGCGATCTTCCTCCTGCACAACTTCATGAAGGAGATCCCCTCGTCCCTCATCGAGGCCGCGCGCATGGACGGCGCGGGGCACGTCAAGATCTTCTTCCAGGTCCTCATGCCGCTGCTCGTCCCGGCCATCGCGTCGTTCGCGATCTTCCAGTTCCTGTGGGTGTGGAACGACCTCCTCGTCGGCCTCACGTTCGCCAACCAGGACTCACGCCCGCTGACCGTCGCGGTCGCCGACCTCGCCGGGACGCGCGGCAACGCCTGGCACCTGCTCACCGCCGGAGCGTTCGTGTCGATGATCGTGCCGCTCATCGTGTTCCTGGCGCTGCAGCGGTACTTCGTGCGAGGCCTCCTGGCGGGTTCCGTCAAGGGGTGAGGTCCTTGCTCCGCCCCCGCTCGACGGCTGTGGGGCCATCCCGCCCTGGTGTCGTCGTGGGCTCACAGGGGGTGATGGTGCGTGCGGGGGACTCCTGGAGCGGTCGGGGTGCTGTTCGTCGCCCGACGGCGGTGCTCGGCTCCGGTCGCCGCGTCGCCTGCGCGTGGGCCGCTTCGAGCGGCCCGACGGCGTCACCCGGCACCCCGGACGGGCCCGGTTCCGGCTGTCCCGGGGGCTGCTCGCGGCGACGTAGGGTCGTCTCGTGTCTTCGCGTCCCGGTCGTGCCCTCGGCAGCGTGGCGGGCCGCGTCCCGCCGCCCGCCCTCTTCGTCGTCTCGGGGCTGACCCAGTACCTCGGTGCCGCGATCGCGGTCGGGCTGTTCGCCGTCGTCGGGGCGCCCGAGGTCGCCTGGCTGCGCATCGTCGTGGCCGCCGTGCTGCTGCTCGCCTGGCGCCGCCCCTGGCGGCAGCGCTGGACCTGGCGGACGCTCGCGTGGGCCGCGGTGTTCGGCGTCGCGCTCGCCGCGATGAACGTGACGTTCTACGTCGCGATCGATCACCTGCCCCTCGGTTCTGCGGTCGCGATCGAGTTCATCGGCCCCGTGGCCGTCGCGGCGATCACCGGGCGTGGCTGGCGCGAGCGCGGCGGCATCGCCGTCGCGGCCGTCGGCGTCGTGCTCCTGGCGGGCGTGACCCTGACGTCGGACATCCCGCGGGAGGACGTCGTGATCGGGCTCGTCGCGATCGGCATCGCAGCCGCCTGCTGGGCCGCGTACATCCTGCTGGGGCGTCGCGTCGCGCTGGCCGGGTCCGGGGTCACGTCGCTGTCCGTGGCGATGACCGCGGGGGCGCTCGTGTTCGCGCCGTTCCTCGCGCCGTCGTCGGGAGCCGTGCTCGAGGACTGGCAGCTGCTGCTCGCGGTCGTCGGGATCGCGGTCTGCTCGTCCGTCGTGCCCTACGTGCTCGAACAGCTCATCCTGCGGCGCGTCAGCGCGGCGACGTTCTCGGTGCTCCTCGCGATGCTGCCGGCGACCGCGGTGGTGATCGGCGCCGTCGTGCTGCAGCAGTTCCCCTCGTGGCTCGAGCTCGTCGGCCTGCTGCTCGTCTCCGGCGCGATCGCGATGACCGCCCAGCGGACCGACCCGCCGCCCGCGTAGCCCTCACCTGGGCGGGGCGGCGGGACGGTCCTCAGAGGTACTGGCCGGGAGACGGGCGGGAGTCGTCCCCCTCGCGCTGCGCGGGGTGCCCAGGGTGCCCGGGCTGCCCCGGCATGCCCGGGACCGGGATCGCCCCCGGGGGCAGGGCACGGCGGATCTGCGAGAGCTGCGCCTGCGCGGCCATCTGCTGCGCCACCAGAGCGGTCTGGATGCCGTGGAACAGCCCCTCAAGCCACCCCACGAGCTGTGCCTGCGCGACGCGCAGCTCGGCGTCGGACGGCACGGCGTCGTCGGTGAAGGGCAGCGAGATGCGGTGCAGCTCCGCGACGAGCTCGGGCGAGAGGCCCTCCTCGAGCTCCTTGAGCGACCGCTCGTGGATCTCGGCGAGCCTGCTGCGGGCCGCCTCGTCGAGCGGTGAGTCGCGCACCTCCTCGAGCAGCCGCTTGATCATGCCGCCGATCCGCATGACCTTCGCGGGCTCCTCGACGGCCGCGCCCGGGTCACGCTCCTCGCCTGCCGTGTCCTGGCCCACGTCGTCCCGCGGCGGGACCTCGCTCCCGTCGGGGGCGATGACCGTGTATCCGCGCCTCGCCCCGTCGTCCGAGTCCGCGCCCTGCTCCCGCCCGCGCTCCGGGGGCGCGGGCTGCTCGGACGGTTCGGGGGACAGGTCGCCTCGTGCGTCGTCGCTCATGGACCCAGTCTGTCCCGAACGGTCGCCGAGCGCGACGGCCGGGCCGTTCACGGCGCGAGGCTCACGGCACGAGGAGGACCTTGCCGAACACCTCGCCCGACTCCATGAGGCGGTGGGCGTCCGCCGCCCGGTCGAGCGGCAGCCGCGCGTGGACCACCGGCCGCACCTGCCCGCCCTCGACCAAGGGCCACACGTGCGTCAGGACGTCCCGGACCAGCCGGGCCTTCTCCTGCGCGGGCCGTGCGCGCAACGTGGTCCCCGCGACGGTCGCGCGCTTGGCGAGCAGGACGCCCAGGTCGAGCTCGCCGCGGCGCCCCTTCTGCATGCCGATCACCACCAGCCGCCCGCCCGTGGCGAGCGCCCGGAGGTTGTCGTCCAGGTACGCCGCCCCGACGACGTCGAGCACCACGTCGGCGCCTGTGCCGTCCGAGGCCTCGCGCACCGCTGCGACGAAGTCCTGCGTGCGGTGGTCGACGGCGACGTCGGCTCCCAGCGTGAGGCAGCGGGCCACGCGCTCCGGTCCGCCCGCAGTCGTGACGACGCGCGCGCCGAGCGCTGCGCCGATCTGCGTCGCGACCGATCCGACGCCACCCGACCCGCCGTGCACGAGCAGGACGTCGCCGCGGGCGAGGTGGCCCACGTCGACCAGGTTGCTCCACGCGGTGCACACGGCCTCGGGGAGGGCCGCGCCGTCGACGAGCGAGACGCCGCTCGGCAGGGGGAGCACCTGGGACGCGCGGACGCAGACCTTCTCCGCGTATCCGCCCCCGTCCAGGAGGGCGACGACCTCGTCGCCGACGTCCCACCCTGTGAGACGCGACCCGACGGACGAAATCACCCCAGAAACCTCGAGACCCGGCCATACCGGCGCACCCGCTGGCGGGGGGTACTTTCCGGCACGTTGTAGCAGGTCAGCAGGGTTCACGCCACTCGAGACGACGTCGATCAGCACCTCGTCCGGACCCGGGACGGGGTCAGGGAGGTCGGACACGGTGAGTTCCCCTGGGCCACCCGGGGCGGCTATCGTGACGGCTCGCACGCGAAAGACACTACGGCCTCGTCGACGAGGACGGGTGTCGGGCATCGTCGGAATCCTCCACGAAGCCTCCGGCTTGCCCTGGATGACCGGATTAGGTCCCTGGGGCAAGTGCACCGATAGTTAGTACGCACGTCTGGCGAGTGGGGGATGGTCGCAGCCGACCGGACCTCACGACGATCCGCTGGTCACAGGGTATGGAGAGAGGTTCGTATGCTCCGCAGGTTGAGCGTTCGCGGGAAGATCCTTGCGGCACTCGCGCTGCCTGTCTTCGTCCTGTTCCTGGCCGCAACGGTCTTCTCGGTTCAGGCGATCAACGAGGCGCGCGTGGCCAACCAGACCGTCGCCCTGGTGGAGGCCTTCGCCTCCCAGGACGTCGCCGGGAAGGCCGTCGCCGCCGAGCGCGCCGCAGAGCTCCAGCGGGTGCGTGGCGTCGAGAACGCCGACGCGCTGGTCGAGGCCGCCCGCGCCGAGACCGACAAGGCGCTCGACCGACGTGACCGCATGTACGGCGACGTCAAGATGTCCATGCTGGACCCCCGCGTGTCCCGGGCCGTCGACGCGACGGTCAAGGACCGCGCCGAGCTGGACGCGCTCCGCAAGAAGATCGACAACCAGACGATCCAGGAGCTCGGCTTCACGTCGTCGTACAACACCCTGATCGACGACGCGCTCGACGTCCCCCGCGTGCTGGCCGACACGGCGCAGGACCGGGGCCTGGCACAGGTGCTCGACGCGTACGTCGCGTCGAACGTGCTCATGAGCCAGGTCGCGCTCGAGCTCCCGGTCGTCTCGTTCCTCTTCCAGGACATCGCCCAGGACCAGGCGAACGGCGGCGAGGTCACGCAGGGGGTCCGCGAGGACGCCCAGCGTGCCGCCCGACTCGTCAGCGAGGGAGAGACCAAGGCCGCGGCCGCCCGCAAGGAGGTGCGCGAGCTGCGCACCGGGCTCGCGATCCCGTCCCCGCTCGGTTCCTACGTCAACCTGCGCAACTCGCTCGCCGCCAACGCCGCGGTCGGTGTGACGAACAAGGAGGACTGGGCCACGGCCTCCGCCAACGACCTCGCGGACATCACCCCGGTCCGTGACGAGGTCCGCAAGGACGCCGGCGAGACCGCGTCGGACATCGCGGCCGCGGCCGTGACGCGAGCCGTCCTGACGATCCTCGTGACCCTCGTCGCGTTCGGCGCCAGCATCCTCGTGGCCGGTGCCATCGCCCGCCAGATCGTGAACCCGCTGCGTCGCCTCACGAGCGCGGCCCAGGACGTCCGGGACCAGCTGCCGCGCATGGTCGAGCAGGTCTCGGTGCCGGGCCAGGGCCCGGGCATCAACATCCAGCCCATCACGGTCGAGTCGAGCGACGAGGTCGGTCAGCTCGCGAACGCGTTCAACGACGTGAACTCCACGACGATCCAGGTGGCCCGCGAGCAGGCGGCCCTGCGTGGCTCGATCGCCGAGATGTTCGTCAACGTGGCTCGTCGCGACCAGGTGCTGCTCAACCGCCAGCTGGCGTTCCTCGACGACCTCGAGCGATCCGAGGAAGACGCGAACACGCTGTCGAACCTCTTCCGCCTGGACCACCTCGCGACCCGGATGCGCCGCAACGCCGAGTCCCTCCTCGTGCTCGCAGGCATCGACTCGGGCCGTCGCGTCCGGCAGCCCATGCCGGCCTCCGACGTCATCCGTACGGCGTCGTCCGAGATCGAGCTGTACGACCGCGTCCGGCTGAACCTCGTCGTCGACCCGCTGATGCTGGGGCACAACGCGCTCAACGCGGCACACCTCATCGCCGAGCTCCTCGAGAACGCGACGATGTTCTCCGAGCCGCACACGCCCGTCGAGGTCAGCACGGCGCGCGACGAGCGGTTCGTCAAGATCATCATCCGCGACCACGGTCTGGGCATGACGCCCGAGGAGATCGTCGAGGCGAACCGCAAGGTCAACGCGCACGCCGCCTCGGACGTCGTGGGTTCGCAGCGACTGGGCCTGTACGTGGTCGGGCGCATCTCCGACCGCCTCGGCGCGAGCGTCACGTTCGAGCGCGCACCCGAGGGCGCAGGCACCCTCGTCACGGTCAGCTTCCCCAACGTCCTGTTCGTGCCGGACTCGAACGTCCCGCTGCCGATGCCGACCGACCCGCTGGACAACCGCACGCAGGTCGCGGCGAACCAGCTCTCCGCGCCTCCCGCGCAGCCGTCGGCCCCCGTCTACTCGGGCCCGGCCACGACCACGACACCGCAGATCGACAACGACGCTCCCGTCGCGATCCCGGTCGACCTCGCGGCCCTGACCGACGGCGCGACCTCGACCGGCATGCCCCGTCGTCGCTCGCGCGGCATGGACCCCGCCGGGTCCGCGCCGAGCGCCTCGTTCGTCCCCGGTCCGCAGACCGGCTCGATCGTCCTGCCGCCGCTCGCGACGCCGTCGCTCCCGCTCGACCTGCCGGCCGCTCCCGAGGCATGGTCCCCGCCCGAGGGCGTGGCCTCGTCGGGCAGTTCGCTCCCGAGCCGGGCACGCGCCGCGAGCCCTGCGGAGACCACCGGGGTCATGCCGCCCGTGCAGCCTCAGTCGGCCGAGATCCCCGTGCTCGACGTGAGCACCCGCTCGGCCATGTTCTCGAGCTTCCGCGCCCTCGGTGCGGCGGACACGTCCACGTCGGAGCAGCAGGCCGTCGAGCTCGACGCCGCGCCGGACGTGTCGGCGACCGACATCTCCGTCCCGGACTTCGTGCCCGACGACGGCACGTGGGCCCCGCAGTTCGCGATCGAGCCGCTCGCACCAGCAGAGGCTCCCGTCCAGGGCGTCGAGGCGCCCGAGGCCGCGACGCATTTCGTGAGCGAGCAGACGTCCGTCGAGGCCCCCCAGCCCGAGCTCCCGCAGCGCACGCCGCCGGTCGTGAACGAGTCGCCGGTCACCGAGACCTCCGTGGCCTCGGCGGCCCCCGCGCCCGACCTCCCGCAGCGCACGGCGCAGGCGCCGCAGGCCCCGGTCCACGACGTTCCCGCGGTTCCGGCCAGCACGTACCAGGCCCCGGTCCAGCAGCAGCCCGTGCAGCAGTACCGCGAGCCGCAGGCCTACGCGCCGCAGCCGGTCCAGGAGCAGCAGCCGGTCCAGCCGGTCCAGCAGCAGGCTCCCGCAGCGCAGGCCCCGCACGAGCCGGAGGCTCGGGAGGAGATCCCGGAGGAGCTCTCGTTCGAGGCGCTCCCCAGGTTCGAGGACCTCATGGCCGACCTCCCGACGCGCAGGTCGTTGCGAGAGAGCCAGGCGCGCAAGCGCGGCATCTTCAACCGGCGACCCCGCACGGGTGCGATGCCCGTCGTGACGCCGTCGGCCGCAGCGCTCGCGTCGCAGCCGGCAGGTTCCGCACCGCACACGCAGCAGCCGATGGCCTTCCAGCAGCCGGCGCCGGTCGAGCAGGCCGCTCCGGTCCAGCAGGCGGCTCCCGTCCAGCAGCCGGTCGCGTACCAGCACCCCGCTGCGCCGACCGCGTTCGCCCCGCCGCAGGCGCCGGCAGCGGCTCCGACCACGGGCCACGAGTCCGCGGGTGCGCCGGCCGGTTCGACGCCGCTCGTGCGTCGCCCTGCGCCCGAGCCGATCGAGCCGCTGGACCCGGGCTACGTGTCGGACTCGGTCGAGGCTCGCTCGGACTGGATCGCCTCGGCGGTCCTCTACGAGGAGATGTCGACGCTGCTGCGCAACGGTCCGGAGGTCCAGGGCAAGGCGTACGCCGACTCCGCGGGGACGTACAGCCCCCAGGAACGTTCGGACGTGACGAGCTCGGGCCTGACTCGTCGGGCTCGGACCGTGAACCGCGAGGAGTACGTCGACCGGTTCACGGCGAAGATCGATCGTGATCCGGAGCAGCTGCGGGCACGCCTCGCAGCCTTCCAGTCGGCGACCGCACGGGGACGGGTCGAGGCCGACGACGAGACAGGTTCGACGCAACCTGCCTCGCACGGCAATGATGTCCCCGACTCAGCGCCGCAGTCGCGGTGACGTACAGCTCGCGATCTGTGGCAACTGACAAGGAGGAAGTGTGAACGCGCTCAGCACCGAAGCAACCAATTTCGGGTGGTTGCTCGACAACTTCGTGCGGACCGTCCCGGGAAGCCGGCACACGCTGGTGGTGTCGGCCGACGGCCTGCTCATGGCGATGTCGGACCAGCTCGACCGCACGAGCGGCGACCAGCTCGCGGCGATCGTGTCCGGCATGTCGAGCCTGACCCGCGGTGCGGCCCGCCAGCTCAACGGGGGCAACGTCCGCCAGTCGATCGTCGAGATGGACAACGGTTTCCTCTTCCTCATGAACGTCTCGAACGGGTCGGTCCTCGGCGTCGTCGCCGAGTCGACGTGCGACATCGGGCTGATCGGCTACGAGATGGCGCTCCTCGTCTCCCGCACCGAGGCGACGTTGACGCCTCAGCTCATCTCGGAGATGCGCGGTAGCCTGCCCGTTGACGGAGCAACACGAGCCCCGGTGGGATGAGGACAGGTCGATGACGAACGCACCTTTTGGCAGCTTGGGAGCGCACAGCTCGGACTCGTACGAGGCCGCGACGGTGCGTCCGTACGCGGTGACCGGTGGACGTGTCCGCTCGGCGACCTCGGACCTCCCGCTCGAGGCGCTGGTCGAGGTGATGCCGGGTGCTGTGAACAGCTACGGCCTGCCTCCTGAGAAGCGTGCGATCCTCCAGCACGCCGCGCACAACTACGTGTCGATCGCCGAGCTCTCGGCGCTCCTGCGGATGCCCCTGGGCGTCACCCGCATCCTGGTCGCCGACCTCGCCGAGGAGAACTACCTCACGGTGCACACGTCGACCCCGCTCAACGTTCACACCGGCCACGGCAGCAGCAACTCGGGACTGTCCCTGAGCATCTTGGAGAGTGTTCTCAATGGCATTTCCACCCTCTGACGGTGCTGCCGGCCAGCCGCAGGCTGCTGGTGGCACCCTGATCACGGGCGCCCCCGGAGCGTCGGCACCCGCCGGTGCACCGGGTCCGTCGTGGGCCCCGGTCGCAGCGCCGGCGGCCGCCGCCGCGCCTGCGTCCGCGGCCCCGTCCGCGGGGTCGCCGTCGGCAGCGCCGGTGCGCCAGAGCGTCCTGGGCGGCCAGCCCGGCAGCGCGCCTGCTGCTGCCCCGCAGGGACAGGCGCCCGTCGCCACGCAGCAGGCTCCGACGGTCCACCAGACGCCTCCGGCCCAGGCGCAGGCGAACCCGGCTCCGACGGCACCGCAGCCTGTCGCCCCGGCGGCCGCCCCCGCCCCGCAGGCCGCGCGCACCGCACCGACGGTCGTGAAGATCGTCGTCGCGGGCGGGTTCGCGGTCGGCAAGACGACCTTCATCGGCTCCATCTCGGACATCGAGCCGCTCAACACCGAGGCCGCGATGACGGAGCACTCGGTGGGCGTCGACGACGCGGGTGGCGTGAGCGACCGCAAGATGACGACCACGGTCGCGATGGACTTCGGTCGTATCGAGCTGCCGGGATCGCTCTGGCTCTACCTGTTCGGCACCCCGGGGCAGGACCGCTTCCTGTTCATGTGGGACGACCTGGTGCGTGGTGCGATCGGTGCCGTCGTGCTCGTCGACACCGACCGTCTGGAGCAGTGCTTCCCGGCGATCGACTACTTCGAGTCGCGTGGCATCCCGTTCGTCGTGGGCGTCAACTGCTTCGACGGCGTGGCCAAGCACAAGCTCGAGGACGTGCGCGAGGCCCTGCAGATCCCTGCTCACGTCCCGATGCTGTACACGGACGCCCGTTCACGTGCGGCGACCAAGCAGACGCTGATCTCGCTCGTGCAGCTCGCGATGCGCCAGCTTCGCTCGGGCGCTGCCTGAACCGATCCTCGGCGACCGCCCCGTGGGGCGTCTCGTACGACGACTCACCGCGCGACGGCGGGCCACCTCTCCAGGGTGACCCGCCGTCGTCGTGGGGGGATCGTGGTGCCCGGCCGGGAGTCCGGGGCATCCGACCGCTCGGACGTGCCAGAATGTGCGTCGGAGCAACCTGGAGGGCTGACAGAGCGGCCTAATGTGACGGTCTTGAAAACCGTTGTTGCGCAAGCAACCGGGGGTTCGAATCCCTCGCCCTCCGCTTCTCGAGAGGCCCTGGACCCGCGCGGTCCGGGGCCTCTCGGCACTCGTGCAGGATTCTGACCGTCCGTCGGGGAGTGTGGACCGGACCGTCTCACCGGACCGGGCCTTGGGTGCACGCGCGCGCCGGACGGGCGATCATGTCGGGGTGACAGCAGACGCGACCGACGAACCGGGCCTGGGGCCGAGCGAGCTGGTGCGGCAGTCGGGGACCGTCCTGAGGGTCGGCCACCTCGCGCTCTCGGCAGGGACCGGCAGCTACCGCGTGAAGTCCCACATGACGCGCGTGGGCCGTGCTCTGGGGCTCGACCGCACCGCGGCGCACGTGACGCTCACCGAGATCACCGCGACGTCCTACCGGGACCGCAACTTCCGCACGGAGGTCGCGGAGGTTCGGGCCATCGGCATCAACTCGGACCGGTTGTCCGAGCTTGAGGTCTACGTCGGCGACCTGCCGGAGCGGGTCACGGCGGCCGAGGTCGACGCCGAGCTCGAACGGATCGCCACCAAGCCGCTGCTCTACGGCGCGTTCCTCAACGCGCTGTGGGCCGCGATCGCCTGTGCGGCGTTCGCGTTCCTCAACAACGGCGGCGTCATCGAGTGCGGCGCGGTGTTCGTCGGGGCGTTCTTCGGACAGATGGTGCGTCGGGCCATGCTGCACAAGGGCATCAACCAGTTCGGCACCACGATGCTCGCGGCGGCCGTGGCCGCGACGGCGTACCTGCTGATCGTCCTCGTCTTCGAGAACCTGATGGGCGTCGCCGGGGGGCACGAGGCGGGCTACGTGTCCGCGGTCCTGTTCCTCGTCCCGGGGTTCGCCCTCGTGACCGCCGCGCTCGACCTCGCAAGGCTCGACTTCTCGGCCGGCATCGCCCGCATGACGTACGCCCTCATGATCCTTGCGTCGGCTGCCCTGGCGGTGTGGGCGATCTCCGCGATCGCGGGGCTCCAGCCCGACCGGCTCCCGCCGCCCGCCCTGGACGAGACGCTGCTCGTGGCGTTGCGCGCGCTCGCGAGCTTCGCGGGGGTGCTCGGCTTCGCGCTGATGTTCAACAGCCCGTGGAAGATGGCCGTGGGTGGGGCGTCGATCGGCATGGTCGCGAACGTCGCGCGCCTCGAGCTCATCGACGCGGGCTTCGCGTCGCAGGCTGCGGCCGCGGCGACCGCCCTGATCGTCGGTGTCCTCGCCGCCTACATCGCGCCTGCCATGAAGGTCCCGCGCATCACGATGTCGGTGCCCGCCGTCGTCATCATGGTGCCGGGCGTGACGGCGTACCGGGCCGTCTACGAGTTCAACAGCGGCGCCACGCTCGAGGCCCTGGCATCGACGGTCGAGGCCGGGCTGGTGATCGTCGCGCTCGCGATCGGGCTCGCGGTGGCCCGGATGCTGACGGACAAGAACTGGACGTTCGAGCGGTAGCAGGCGCGGCCCGTCCAGCCGCTGACCAGTCTTGTTGCACCGAGTGCATCGATGCACTTAGCGTAGAGACATGTCCCTGCCTGCGGTCGATCGTCGTGCTGCGCTCAAGGCCCGCCACCGGCGGGCCATCGTCGACGCCGCCGCGGCCCTGATCGGGGAGTCGGGCGGGACGAGGTTCTCGGTCGACGAGCTCGCGGAGCGTGCCGACGTCTCCCGGCGCACCGTCTTCAACCACTTCGCGTCGCTCGACGACGTCGTGACCGAGGTCTGCAGCGAGGTCGTCGGCGCAGCGCTCGACCGGCTCGACGCCATCGCGTCGGACCAGCAGGTCGGGCGGGACCAGGTGGTCCCGAGGGACCGGCCGGGCGGGGACGGAGCCGACGTCACGCTCTTCGACGAGGTCGCGGACGCCCTGCGCTCGACCGACTTCGTGACTCCCTTGGTCTACCTGACCCGCGTCCTGGGCGACGAGGGTGGCCCCTCGCCCCGGCGCGCCTTCACCCTCATCAAGGTCTTCGCCGACGTGAGCATGCGCCTCACGGCAGCCCTGGCCGCGAGCCACCCCGACGCCGACCCGTTCGACGTCGAGCTCCTCGTCGGCTCGCTCATGAGCGGGCTGATCGTGGTCTACCTCCGCTGGGTCGACGTGACGGGCGCGGTCGACGACCCGGCTGCGCGCGAGGCCTGGACCGACCTGCTCGAACGGCTCCTCGACGCGACCCGGACCGGCCACGAGCCGGTCGCCTCGTCATGCCGCACCCGCTGACCCACCCATCCGCGTACTCGCGCGCAACCGAAGGACTCTCATGGCTGAATTTCTCTACCGCGTCGGCCGCTGGTCGGCGCGACGCGCGAAGACGGTGATCGTCGCGTGGCTCGCGGTCCTCGTCGCGGCGGGCGTGGCGTTCGCGCTGGGCGCGGGCACGCTCGCGACGACCTTCTCGATCCCGGGCACCCCCACGGCCGAGGTGACCGACCGCCTGCAGAGCGACTTCCCCGACGCGTCGGGCGGGACGGGGACCGTCGTCGTCCAGTCGGCCGACGGCGAGGAGCTCACCGCCGCGCAGCAGGACGAGATCGCCGGGCTGGTCGCGGACGCCTCGGAGGTCGACGGCGTCACGGCGGTCATGGACCCCTTCGTGACCGAGGCCGACCGTGCCACGCAGCAGCAGCAGGTGGAGGACGGGCGCGCCCAGGTCGAGGCCGGGCGCACGCAGCTCGAGGCCGGCCAGGCCCAGCTCGACGCGGGCCGTGCTCAGCTGGAGGCCGGCCAGGCTCAGCTCGACGCCGCCCGCGCCCAGGCGGAGGCCGCGGGCATGCTCGCGCAGGCCCAGCCGCAGCTCGACGCGCAGCAGGCGACGATCGACCAGGGGCTCGCGGCGCTCGAGACGCAGCAGACCGCCCTCGACGACGGCGCGAGCCAGCTCGAGGAGCAGAGCGCCCAGCTCGAGCAGGGAGCGACCCTGCTCGACATGGCCTCCGAGATCCGCATGGTCTCCGAGGACGGCACGACCGCGATCGTCATGATCTCGTTCACGGACCCGCAGATGGAGATCCCGCAGGAGACCAAGGACGAGCTCGTCTCGGTCTTCGACACCGCCCCCGCGGACCTCGAGGTGCACCTCTCGGCCGACATGACCATGGGCGCCCCGAGCATCATCGGTGCGGGAGAGATCGTCGGCCTGCTGGTCGCCGCGGTCGTGCTCGTCGTCATGCTCGGCACGCTCATCGGCGCCGGCCTGCCGATCCTGACCGCCCTGATCGGTGTGGGGATCGGCGCGCTCGGTGCGCTGTCCCTGTCCGGGGTCGTCGAGATGGCGTCCGTGACGCCCGTGCTCGGGCTCATGCTCGGGCTGGCGGTCGGGATCGACTACTCGCTCTTCATCGTCAACCGGCACCGTCGACAGCTCAAGGCGGGCGACGAGCTGCACGAGTCGATCGCGCTGGCCAACGGGACGTCGGGCAACGCGGTCGTGTTCGCGGGCACCACGGTGCTCGTGGCGCTGCTCGCCCTCAACGTCACGGGCATCCCGTTCCTGGGACTCATGGGCACCGTCGGCGCGGCCTGCATCGCGATCGCGGTCCTCATCGCCGTGACGCTCACGCCTGCGCTGCTCGGCCTCGTGGGTGAACGGATCCTCAGCAAGAAGGAGCGCGCGCGCCTCGCGGGCACGGCGGTAGGTGGGTCTGGGGCTGCGACGCGCGGCGCGCAGGAGGCCCAGGGGGCCACGTCGGCGCCCGCCGAGATCCGTCCGATGTCGACCGGCTGGGCCGTGGTGCGCGTCGTCGTCGGCATCGCGGCGCTGCTGCTCGTGGCGCTGCCCGCGCTCGACCTGCGGCTCAACCTGCCGGACGGCTCGACCGAGCCGCACGACTCGACGCAGTACCAGGCGTACTCGACGCTCGCCGAGAAGTTCGGCGAGGGCCAGAACGGGACGCTGCTCGTCGTCGCCGACCTGCCTGCCGTCGAGGCAGGGTCTGAGGCCGAGGCTGCCGTCGACTCGATGACGGCCCAGGTGGAGATCGCACAGACGCTCTTCGACCAGGAGGACGTCGTGGCCGTCGCGCCCATCGGAACGTCCGAGGACGGAACGGTCGCGGCGTTCCAGGTGGTGCCCGCCGAGGGGCCCACGAGCGAGTCGACCGAGGAGCTCGTGCACACGCTGCGCGACATGTCGCCGATCGACGGGACGTACGAGATCGGCGTCGCGGGCTCGGCGAGCGGCAACGTCGACATCTCGGAGAAGCTCGCGTCCGCGCTGCCGGTCTACCTCGCGGTCGTGGTCGGCCTGTCGCTGATCATCCTGGTCCTGGTGTTCCGGTCGATCTTCGTCCCGGTCATCGCGACGCTCGGCT
This sequence comes from Oerskovia rustica, assembly GCF_014836555.1. Classification (GTDB taxonomy): domain Bacteria; phylum Actinomycetota; class Actinomycetes; order Actinomycetales; family Cellulomonadaceae; genus Oerskovia; species Oerskovia rustica. The sequence continues at coordinate 18,594 of NZ_JACSQQ010000020.1, read as the reverse complement.
TCATCCTGTCGTACTTCGCCGCCCTCGGCGGGGTCGTCGCGATCTACCAGTGGGGCTGGCTGGGCGGCGTGTTCGGCGTCGAGAGCCCCGGCCCGATCCTGAACTTCCTGCCGACCATCCTGGTCGGCATCCTGTTCGGGCTCGCGATGGACTACATGCTCTTCCTCGGGTCGGGCATGCGTGAGGCGTACGCGCACGGCGCGCCGGCGCGCATCGCGGTCGTGCAGGGCGTCCGGGCCGGTCGCTCGGTCGTGACGGCCGCGGCGATCATCATGATCGCGGTGTTCGGCGGCTTCATCTTCTCGCACAGCGCGATGATCCGGCCGATCGGCTTCGCGCTCGCCTTCGGTGTGCTCGTCGACGCGTTCGTGATCCGCATGATGGTCGTGCCCGCGCTCATGCACCTCGCGGGGGACAAGGCGTGGTGGCTGCCGCGCTGGCTCGACAAGATCCTGCCCGACGTCGACGTCGAGGGGGCCTCGCTCGAGCGGCGCCACCCGCACGAGGCCGCCGGTGCCGCGGAGGCCGCTCCCGAGGACGACCTCGACAAGGACACCGCGAGCGTCCGGGGCTGACGCCCGCGGGTGCGGGCCCGTCGTGACACGGTCGGAGCCGTCCTCCTCACCGCGAGGAGGGCGGCTCCGGCGGTCGTCCGGCGTGCGCTCCGGGGCAGGAGGCGGCGGAGCGTGTACCCCTCTCGCCACCCTGTTTTGCTCCGCAGTGCCCCGAGAAGGTAGCCTTGCGACGCTCGGTGCCTAGCATCCGAGCATGGAGACGTCGCATAGTCAGGTCTAGTGCGCCACCCTGCTAAGGTGGTAACGGGGCAACCCGTTCGAGGGTTCAAATCCCTCCGTCTCCGCTCAGGAAGGTCCCGGCTGCGTCAGGCCCGGGGCCTTTTCTGTTGCCCGGAACAGCGCACCGAGGCGACGCCCCGAGACCTCACCCCCCGCACACCGCGGCCCGACGGCGGGACGTGAGCTCCGCCGTCGGGCGCTGGTGGGCGCGGCGCGAGCCCGGGATCGGCTACCGCGTGACGTCAGGCCGCCATGGCCGACCGCACCACGAACCGGGACGCGGCCGCGCCGGCCAGCACGAGCGCCGAGGCTCCCGCGACGCACGCCAGGAACTGCAGCATCACGTCGACGTTCGCGAACGCGTTGAGCCCGATGATCGGTGCCATGAACATCAGGGCGCCCGTCGTCGCGAGGCCGACGCTCGCCACGAGCGGGATCACGGTCTCGCGCAGGCGCGCCTTGTCGAGGGTCTTGAGGTCGGTGCCCGCGAGGGTCAGCGCGCGGTACTCGCCGCGTTGGTCGATCACGCGCCCCGCCTGCATGACTCCCGTCGACACCGCGGCCAGCACGCCCGCGATCGCGAGCGTGAGGAAGCCGCCCGTCTTGAGGTCGCCCATGAACTGGGCCTCGCTCGCGTCGGCGCCCATGCTCGGGTCGAAGAGCGCGAAGATGCTCGTCATGCCCGCGATGAACGTCGCGAGCGCGACCCCGCCCACCGAGCGCCACGCCGTCTTGGGCGAGTCGACGATGCGACGGCCCGCGAGGAGCGTCGGCACCCCCTTCGCGCGGTGAGCAGTGATCCGCCCCACGACCCAGATGACGAACGGGCCGACGACGTTGAGCGTCGCGAACCCGGCCACGAGGACCAGCACGAGGATCGTGATCCCCACGGCGTCGCTGCCGAACGACACGTTCGTCGCGACGATCATGGCGACGAAGGCCAGCCCCATGCTGATCAGGCGCACGGCCTTCATGCCGGGCGGGGTCACGCGGGCCGCGACGCCCAGGGGCGTGATCGCGACCCGGCGTAGCGAGACGGCCGCCGAGAACAGGGCGACGAGCACGACGCCCACGACCGCGAGCAGCAGCGCGGGCACGCCGACCCACAGCTCGGAGATCTCGAACGTGCGGCCCTGGAAGCGCAGCTGTGCGACCAGCGGCAGCAGGGCCGCGTAGCCCACGAGTCCCACCAGGGCGCCCACGAGCGCCTGTGCGGCAGCGTCGAGGACCGTCAGGGTCCCGACCTGCCCGGTCGTCGCCCCGGCCAGGCGCAGCGACGCCAGCCGGGCGTCTCGACGGGCCACGGCGAGACGGGCCGCCGCCCCGCCCAGCGTGACGAGGGGGATGAGCAGGAGGAGTGCGGCGACGGCCGCGAAGACCGGGTACTGGACGTCGTACGAGGTGACGTCGGCCCCCGTCCCGTCCCTCATGCCCTCGATCCCGCCGGCACGCCCCAGGAAGGCCCCCACGCCGCCGACGACGACGAGCAGGATCGCGGTCGTCGCGGCGAACGCGATGATCGCCAGGACGTTGGTCAGCCCCTGGGGGTCGCGGCTGTCGGAGCTGCGGCGGCGCAGGAGCCACCACAGGTCGAGGGTGGCCTTCATCGGGCCGCTCCCTGCGTGGGGTCGTGCTGCGCCGCGGGTGCGCCGTTCGCGGGGTGCGCGGCCATCGCGGCGCGCGTGGCGCCCTCGGGCACCTGGGCCTGCGGGGAGGCCTGTCGTGCGGGAGCCGCGTGGAACTCGCCCGAGATGCGGCCGTCGCGCATCGTGACCGTGCGCGAGCAGTAGCGGGCCACGCCCGCGTCGTGCGTGACGATCACGAGCGCCGCGCCCGACGCCTGGACAGCGGCCGTGAGGACCGACAGGACCTCGGCCCCCGTGCCCTGGTCGAGCGCGCCCGTGGGCTCGTCGGCGAACCCGACGCCGGGCGACCCGACGAGGGCGCGCGCGATCGCGACGCGCTGGGCCTGGCCGCCCGAGAGCTCGCCCGGCCGGCGCTGCTCCATGCCGGCCAGGCCCAGGTGCGCGAGCCAGGCCGCCGCGACCTGCGTGGCCTCGGCGCGCGGGGTGCCCGCGAGCATGAGCGGCAGGGCGGCGTTCTCGACCGCGGGGAGCTCGGGCAGGAGCTGGCCCGACTGGAACACGAAGCCGAAGTCCTGGCGGCGCAGGGCCGTGCGACGGCCCTCGCTCAGGGTCGTCAGGTCCTCACCGCGCCAGGACACCGTGCCCGACGTGGGCTTGACGATCCCCGCGAGGCAGTGCAGGAGCGTCGTCTTGCCCGAGCCGGAAGGGCCCATGATGGCGACGGACTCGCCGGGGGAGACCGTGAGGGAGACGCCCGCGAGGGCGTGCGTGGCGGTGTGGTCGGTGCCGTAGACCTTCGTCAGCCCGGAGGCGACGAGGGGCGAGCCGGTCGAGGGGGCAGGGCCGAGGTTCGTCATGCTCCCATCCTTCGGCGAGGACGGGGTGCGCCGCGTCCGGCCGTGGTGGGGACCTGCCCGACGGCGCGTCATGCCCTGGGGGGACCGGTCGCCGTCCTCGCGGTGTACGCCCGACGGCGCGCCGGCCCGCATACTTGTCAGAACGAGCGGGTGTGCGGGGTCACGCTGGTTCTGACAAGTGGCCGGCGGTCAGGTCAGACGATCGGGTTCGTGAGCGTCCCGACGCCCTCGATCGTGATGGAGGAGGTCTGACCCGGCACGACGTGCGCCGACGTGCTCGGCGACCCCGTGAGGACCACGTCGCCCGGGCCGAGGGTCAGGTGCGACGTCAGGTAGACGAGCTGTTCGACGACGTCCCACGCGAGACCAGACGTCGACGCCTCGGCCTGCGTGGCGCCGTCGACCTGGACGTCGATCGCGAGGTCGCCCGGGGTCGCGAGGTCCGTCTCGATCCACGGGCCGAGCGGCGTGAAGCCGTCCCCGTTCTTGGACTGCGTGAACTTGTCGTCGAGCGCGCTCTGCTCGTACGCCGTGACGTCGTTGCCCACGGTCCAGCCGAGGATCACGCCGGGGACCTGCTCGGGCGTCAGGTGGCGGGCGGTCCGTCCGATGACGATCGCGAGCTCGCCCTCGACCACGACCTTGCCCGCGGCCGGGTCGAGGCGCACAGGCTCGCCGGGGCCGATCACGGTGCGCGCCGACTTGGTGAACGCCTGCGGCGGGACGAGCCGGTCCGCCGGACCGCTGTTGTGCGCCATGCCGAGCACGACCCGTGGCTCGCACGGAGCGAGGAGGCGCGTGCCGTCGACGGGGTGGGTCTCGCCCGTGCGCTCGAGGACCGGGGCGTGGTGGTCCACGACCACGGCCCACACGTCGCCGTCCTGGACGACGGGGCGAGGGCCGGTGGGGGTGTCGATCCGAGCGAGTCTCACGGTGGGTTCCTCCGTCTGCGGGCGATCGGTCCGCGGGCATTCACCCGCGAGCGTCGGCGCGGTCGTGCCGGCTCCCGTGAGACTACAGGAGGTATGACGTCTGATGAGCGTCAGATGCGGCTGGTGCGACTGACGCTCCGTCGACGCGCCGGACGGCCTCGACGAGGGGCGATCAAGGTGTCCTGCGTCACGAAGTGGCTGGTCAGCCGGTATCGGTTTGAGTATCCAGCGAAACTCGTTGTAGTCTTCTCGACGGCTGCTCAAGAGAAATCGCAGAGCGGCCGGGCGCCCGTAGCTCAACGGATAGAGCATCTGACTACGGATCAGAAGGTTGGGGGTTCGAATCCCTCCGGGCGCACCAGTAGTAGTGGTTCCAAGAACCCCCGCTGACCAGCATGAACGCTGGCTAGCGGGGGTTTCTGGTTGCCTCTGGGGAGGTTGCCATACCTCCCCCGTGGGGAGGTTAGGGGGAGGTTACGGTCCCCAGACCTGACCAACACCGCCCCACCTGTTGCGCTGCGAACGGCAACGTGAGTGGTGCGTAACCTCCCCACGTAACCTCCCTCCCCGGCCTACCTACGGTTGAGCCATGGCAGACGAGCAACGACGACCGGACCGGAGACTCACCTCCGTCCAGCGTCGTCGCCTCCAGGCTCGCCTCCCTCCCGAAGGGCGCAAGCGACGCAACGACGAGCGCAGGAACCCCCGTAAGAGGCTGAAGCGTGCACAGGAAGCACGAGCGCGTGAGAGCCGTGTGACGACCTCTCACGAGGCAGCAGAGCGTGTCAGGGAGGCTGTGGAGCGCCACCGACTGGCACAGGAGAAGAAGCAGGCTCAAGCACGGCTACAGGGCGAGCGAGAGCACCTCGCACAGAAGCGCTTTCTTAGCAGCGCCTACCGCAACGCTCCACGGTGGAGGCTGAAGACCCTCCTGCCAGAAGTCATCGCCTACTCCCACGAGGGTCAGTGGCTCGAATCTGCACCACTCGACGTGAGCCTCCAACCGCTGACCCCTGAAGCCGCTGACAGCATGCGGGCATGGAGCCAGGAGGTCGCCGTTCCTCGCGCTGACCTCCTGGTGAGCCTCTTCCTGCGAACAAGGGAGCAGCAGCGGCGCGACTACGAAGAGCGTGAGCGAGAACGCCTCGACCGATGGACGGCGAGGGAGGAGTCACTCACGAAGCAACGACCCTTTCGTCCTCGCCGGTTCACTCCTGCGAGGGTCGAGAGGCTTGTGGCAGGCGCTCTCGACGGCGCAGTCCGAGAGAGCCAGCACGACACCTTCAAGAGGTCCCGGGGACGCCTGGTTCTCCAGCGGACGACATGGGATCTCACTGCCGCCTGCACGCTGCTCTCCTCGGTCGCATCAGTGCTGGAGAAGCAGGCGCATGCGTACAAGCGTGCCGACCTCGGCGAGGAACTCGCGGAGTACCGGTGGGGGGTCGAGAACCATCTGGCAAGCGTGCACGCAGGAGAGGTTGCTCTAGTTCCACCGAAGTCCGACGAGGAGGACTGGGACGACTGGGGTCTGGACTGTGAGTCCCTCACGCGCCTGATGAGTGATGACTCTTGTGAGGAGAGGAAGCGCTACCTCGAAGAGGCGGCTCGTCGGTACAAGGGTCGGATGCAGTCCTACCAGGAAGCCGTGGATCGACTGGACGAGACGCGTCCGGACCCGCAGGAGATGGCTCGGCCGCGCCGCAACCTCCTTCGAGAGGGAGCAACGACGGCGGAGAGGCGTGCACAGCGAGCGCAACGGCTCTATGAGCGCCGCGGACGTGCTGGTGAGGTGCTGGAGGTCGAGGATGCTGCCGAGGAGGTGGAGAGGTTCCATGCGATGCTCAGCGCCCGACAGCACCCCCACATGATCTGGGATCATCACCCGGCGAGGCAGGTCAGCAGGGTTGACCTGCACTGGTTGAATAGCAAGATGCGCCGCCTCAGTGTCGAAGCCAAAGACGATCTCCTTGAGTCCTTCATCAAGGATGCGCGGTTCGGACTTTCTGAACTGATCCTGAATGCTCTGGACGCTGACAGCGATCACGTTGACGTCGTGGTCGAGGAAGGTGCTGGTGGCGGGATCGATGCCATCTCGGTCGTGGACGACGGCATCGGCATGACGCTAGAAGAGGCTGAGGACGGCTTCAGCGGCATCGGAGGCTCCTGGAAGCGCCGAGCAGAGGCAACCCGAGGTCAGAGGCTCCTACATGGTCACAAGGGTCGTGGTCGCTACGCGGCGTACGGTCTCGGCAACCGTGCGGTCTGGGAGTCGGTCGCAACCCAAGAAGACGGCACGCGCAAGCGGGTCCGGATCGAAGGTACGCGAGGCGACCTCACAGGTTTCGGCTTCGAGGTGGACCCGGAAGATGTCAGTGGAGACACCGGCACCAAGGTGCGCATGACGCTGCCGACAGCGGAGGCGCAGACATGGCTGCTGCGCGAGACGGTCGTGGATCTGCTCACGGCGCAGTTTGCCCTCTACCTCACGCGCTACCCCAAGGTGGAGATCACCTTCTGGAACAAGAAGATCGATCCCAAACGCCTCATCACGGAAACGAATGAGTATGACCTTGGGGAGTTCCAAGGCGAGCCGGTAACTCTCACCGTTCTCGAGTGGAACCGCACTGTGGACCGTCACATCTTCTTCTGTGATGAAGAAGGAATGACGATTGCCGAGGTTCCTTCCCGAATCCACGCAAAGGACCACCAATTCACCGCCTACCTGAAATGGCGAAACTTCAGGGAACTCAAGCACGACTGGATGCTTGCCGAGATGGGAGGCGGCGACGCCGCTCCGGTGCTCGAAGCGGCGAAGGACAAACTAAAGACTCACTTCAAAGAGCGCGATGACGCACTGAAACAGAAAATCATTAAGGACTGGCGCGATGAAAATGTATACCCATTCACGGGGGAGCCGCAGTCCGAGGCTGAGGCAGTCAAGAAAGAAACCTTTGACATCATTGCCGTCGCAGCGTCGAGAATCATCAACGAGTCTAAGCCAAAGGGGAAGAAGCTCGCGCTCACTCTTATTCGCGAAGCGACCGAGAACGACCCAAGCAGCCTCAAGAGGGTGTTGAGAGACGTAATCGGACTTTCGAAGGATGAACTCGCTGAGTTCGACTCCCTGCTTAATCGAACAAGCCTGTCAAATGTGCTTCGAGCGAGCCGGGTCATCGGAGATCGTCTTGACTTCCTCACCCTGCTCGACACGATCATCTACGACAAGGGGCCGAAAAAGGCGACGTTGGAACGCGATCACCTTCACAAGATGCTGGAGCAGGAACCTTGGGTCTTCGGAGAAGAGTGGGGTGTCTCAACCAGCGACCTGAGGCTCAGCCGCGTTCTCCGCGAGCACCTCGAACTCCTGGGTGAAGATGTGAGCGTCGCGGAGGACCCGAACGACCCCGTACTCCTGATCGATGGACGGGATGGACGACCAGACCTGGTGCTGTGGCGCGCAGCGAAGGTCCAGCAGAACCGCTTCGAGCACCTCATGGTTGAACTGAAGCGACCGAGCGTCAAACTCACTCACAAAGAACTTACGCAGATCGAACTGTATGCGAATGCGGTCATGGAGGATCGTCGCTTCAATAAGGACTCGACGCGCTGGGAGTTCTTCCTGATCGGCGATGAGATTGATTCGTTCGTTGAAGGTCGACGGACGCAGCAGAACATGCCGAAGGGTGCTATTCAGCACACGAAGGAGTGCACCATCTGGGTGAAACTCTGGAGTGAGATTCTCCAGGATGCGAATCATCGCCACAAATTTGTGGAGGAGAATCTTAACTGGCAAGCGTCTAATGACCGCAGTGTGGAGCGGATGCGCGAGAAGTACTCCGCGATGCTCCCTGACGTGCCGTTGAGCGACGCGGAACGCGATGCCACGACGACGCCTGACGCCACGGAAACCGATGGAGAAGCGGCGTCAGCTGGAGCGTCAACGGCTATCCCTGCCGTGCTCACGAGCGCTGGAGATCAGGACAAAGACGGAGACGCGGAAGCAACCGCCTGAGCGGTGACCACGACCACCTCCACGCTGCGACCATGTTCGCGCTGGAGGCATGTCATCAGCGCCCTCTTCAGGTAGGCATCGAGGCTCGCCAGGTACGCCTCGCACTCAACGACCCGAGTCTCTGATGCACTAAGTGCTCACCCAGGGGTTCTTCGTCATCGTGTCTCGTGCGCTCTTGCGGTGTTGTTCTTCCATCTCTCCTCCCTCAGCCATCAAGGCATAAGGGTCGCTCCGCCTCTACAGCGAGTGACCGAAGAGGTGGCATGGGGGTTTGCAGGAGCTCGCGCTCTTTGCGCCAGGAGGCGTCGCGAGGGACGTTTCAGAGTGTCTACAGATGTAGACACGAGGGAAGGTGTGAAAGTTCAGTCTTCCGAGTGTGGGTTCTGAGGCTTCTTGTATGCGCCTGGAGCCACAAGGCGGTCCGCACCGTTCTGGAACCCTTTCACGATGCTCACGATGACGAGAAGAGTGCTGATCAAAGCGAATGCTGGAGGGTAGGACATGATCATTGCGGTACTCACCACAACGCCACCACCCCCTGATACCCATGCGACCCTGCGACGAAACTGCGGGTCGTCGGAGAGGTCTGGACGAAGAGCGATGAGGAGTTGCACGAGTGCTTTGCTCGCTGCCATCTCATCAGGTGTTGGTGGGAGATCTGGGTCGTAGTCCTCATCGACTTCGCGTGCTACCTGGTTCGCGACCTCTTCGAACTGCTCCTCGTCGAGTTCCTCGTCAGTGCTGGTGAGACGGGAGGCGACGTCTGCTGCCAGTCTCAGCGCCGGTGTCATCTCTTCGAGTGCGCTCGTGTCTGCGATGGGGTCTGCCACCAACTGCTGGATCACACGTGCGGACGCAGCGTCTGCGGTCCTGGACCCCTGGGTGGCGAGCGCACCAACGATGGATGCTGCGCGGTAGCCGGGAAACAGGTCCCTCATCATCTCGCGATGACGCTCTCGGAAGATGTCGAGGAAGCCGGTGATGCCGCTGACTTGGACGGCTGAGTTCACGGTGACGAGTGATGGCAGCAGAGTGTCGATCATCCCTTGCATGCTCGGCAGCACGCTGCGATGCCACTGCGCCATCTCCGGAACGAGGTCACGCTGGATGGCGGTGATAGAGGGGAGGAGTTCCTTCTGCCAGGTCTGCATGTCCGGGATCATCGAGCGCTGGATGTCGTTGACCACCTTGCCGATTCCGAGCATGTCACCGGTGTCGATCCTGGCGAAGTTCATGAGCGGAGTGCCTGTGACATCCCGCATTGTTCGAGGCGGTCGGAAATGCGCTACCTCGCGGGAGGTCTCAGGCTCGCCCTCGGCAGCGCTCGTCTCCTCGACCTCTTCGTACCGCTCGTCGTCAGATGAGCCCGCACGCTCGCTGCTGCCGTCTGTGGTCATGGAAGCAGCGTAGCGAGCCGGAGCATCAGTCCTGCTCTTCGGAGTCGCGGCGTTGTTTGGGTGCGCTGAATTTGTGCATCGCTCCGGAGATGAGGCTTCCCAGACCGAACATCTCCAGGTAGACCCGCATCACGACGAACAGGTCCGGTTGGAAGTAGTACAGGTAGCCGTAGAAGACCACACTGCTCGCGCCCGCATAACGCGAGATCTTCCGGCTGAGGTCAGGGTCTCCAGTGAGATCAGGTCGCAGTGCGGACAGGAGTTCCATCAGCGCTTGGCGTGATGACAGTTCCTCTTCGGTAGCAGGGGACGCCAGGTCGGAGTCAGGCTCAACGTCGAGCAGCGCTGCCTCGACCGCCTCTTCGAAGCGGTTGTCGTCCTCGACATCTTCCAAGCGCGCGAACACCTCACGGAGCGTCACAGCAGACGGAAGGTGGGAGAGTGCCTGAGAGGCGAGGCTTGGGATGTCAGCAGAGCGAGCCTGCTCTGGGATGTGGCGTAGGTCAGGGAAAGGCTTGCCGGACCCACGGAGTTTCTTCATGAACGCCTCGTACTCACGGCGAGACTCGGCAAGACCTGCTTCGAGGATGGCGACGGGACCCACGCCCCTGAGCAATTCCAGCGTCTGCTTGCTGGTGGCAGCGAACACGTCTTCGAGGTGCTTGGTATCCCCCGTCAGCCGCGCGTCGTAGGCGGCGTTGACGATGGCTCCGGTCTCTGCCTGGATGACCGGATCGAGGCTGAGAGCGAGCGCTCCGGCTCTACCGATCTGCCGCCAGGTGTCGTCACTCCACTGCGGTGTTGCTCTGGTCGCGAGATCGATCTGGCGGAGCGACTGCTTCAGGCTGCGGTCGCGCTTGTTGACTGTCTCGTCGTAGAGGCGCATGGCTCTATCCGCCTCCTGGAAGACAGATCTCGGCACCCTCGTCGGGTACGGCACGTACCTACGCAGGTCGCCATCCCCACGAGGTCGCGTGGTTGCTGGCGAGCGGGTCGCCGTGTTGTCGTCTGAAGGCTCCTCCTCATCGGCAGGAGTGCCATGCGTTTCTTCCATGCCAATGACGTTACAGAGCGGACATAGGGGTGCACCAGCATAGGACTCGTGCATCTTTTTCGGCGATACGTAGGCACGACTGATGCATCAGTCGTCTTCAGAACGTGACGCATAGGCGCTAGTTGTACCCGGCCGTGAGGTTGGTGCCAGTTCCGGTTGTCGAAGGGAGGGCCTCCGGGCTTAGTGGAGATGTCGAAGTCTTCACAACCCGGAGGTCCTCGTGTCCCACGCTAATGCCCGTCTGACCGTTCGCGGCAGGATGTTGATCGTCGAGCGCCGCAGGGATGGTTGGAAGCAGGCCCACATTGCTGCGGCGATGGGCGTCTCACGCAAGACAGTGCGGCACTGGCTGCACTGGCTGCACCGGTTCGCGACCGAGGCCGAGACCGGCTTGGCTGACCGGTCCTCGCGTCCGCGCCACAGTCCGACCAGGACGAGCGCCGAGACAGAGGCCAGGGTCATGGCCCAGCGCTGGACCACGAGACCTGTAGGTCAGCTCGCTCGACTGCAATGCGGCTCCAGTGCTGCACGGTGAGGGTCTCGCCAGTCTCGTCCTGCTCCAGGCGCTGACGCAGCCACGCAGGGTCCTGGAGCGCTCGTTCGAGTGCGAGGTTCCCCAACCCGCTGTGAGGCGCTCTACCGGACACGTAGACGGCGATCCGACCTCGAACTCCCATTTTCTGCGTTCTCCCGCTCGACCGACGTAAACAAGTTGTCCTGCCTGCTGGAAGAGGTAGACCCCAGGTGTGGTTGGAGCAGTGCGCACGAGTACGACGCCATCAACCAGCGGTCACGTCCTGCCAAGATCGAGGTCCGTAGGCACCTGGATCGCGTGACGTACGAGCACGGGTGCACGACGACCCCCGAGCGCGACGACGAGGGTAAGCCGGTCTTCCCTTGCGGCAAGAAGCAGGGTCGTTACTGTCCGGACCGGAAGAACGGCGGTCTCATCCTGCTGCCAGGCGCGAAGAGAGGACCCGAGAAGACCCGGACGCTGACCATTCCGAACCTCTTCAAACCGGTGATCATCGCTCACCGTGAGGCGCAGAAGGCCGGAACTGAAGGTGTCTTGAGATGAGGATCTCTATGACCCTCTGGACCCGTCCCATGAGGGTTTGGTCTTCACTACTCTGCCTCGTGGTCGCGCACTGTCTCCAGAGCAGGACCAGGACTGGTGGGAGTCGATCCAGGAGCAGTTGAGTCTCTCGCGGCGCTACCGAGTCCACGACTGTCGACACACTGCGCTCACGCGCATGGTGGCATCAGCAACCGATCTACGTACGGTCCAGGAGTTCGCTGGACACGCCTCCGTGACGACGACTGCGCTCTACGTTCACCCGGACCTGAGCATGACGGACCGTGCTCTCACAGCGACCATGGCGGCTCTCGCACCTTGGAGGACTCCGACGAGTCTGACCACGAGGGTGACGATGACTGAGCCTGTGTAGTCAGGAGCGGCATCAGAAGGTCTAGAAGGGTGGTGTGGTGCGACTAGGCAGGGGAGGTCATGGGGAGGTTAGCGCTCCAGAAACCTCCCCTAGAGAGCAATATCTGGCAACATCCTCCATAGAGCCGAAGGTCTCGCGCTAGGTCTCTGACCTGCGAAAACGTATCATCCGGCGAGGATTCGCTCGTCTCGTCCATGGGGTCCGCTTCCAACTACGGATCAGAAGGTTGGGGGTTCGAGTCCCTCCGGGCGCACAGTACGCGAAGGCCAGGAACCGCAAGGTTCCTGGCCTTCGTGCTTTTCCGATGGGGTGTCGAGCCCGGGGCCGGGGGCGCCGTCCGACAGAAGGACGACGCCGACCCCGGGCTCGCGAGGAGCCCCGAGCGCCTCAGGAGAGGTGGGCGCGTGGAGCCCCGAGGGCGGTCAGCTGCATCCGGCCGCCTCGTAGCCGGTCACGATCTCCGTGGAGATCGGACCGGATCCTGTGTCGCCCGTCGCGGTCACGGTGACCTCGCCGGCCGGGATGTCGACGGCCCGGGTCGCGAAGGACTGCTGGGCGGACTTGCCCGGTGCCACGCCCGCGAAGGTCTTGCGACCGTGCGGGGTCTCGACGACGACGTCCACCGGGACGTCCTCGCCGTTGGTGGCGCGGACCGTGAGCGTCGTGCGGCCCGCGACACACTTGGGAGCGACCGTCACGGCGACGTCGAGCACGGGCTGCTCGACGTCGGGCTCGTCGAGGAAGATGCCGCCGATCACGGCGTTCGGCCCGGTCACCTTGTCGGCCTTGACCCGGACCGAGGACTCGATCCGGTACGTGAGCCACACGCCCGCGGCGTTGTCCGAGACCGAGAACGCCGGGTAGAGGACCGAACCGTCGGCACGCAGCACCTGGAGGTTCTGCGTCCTCGCCGTGTCGTGGCTGTTGACGTAGACCGACAGGTCGTAGACCGAGCCCTCGGGGACCGTGACGTCGACCGCCGCCCCGGCGCCGAACCAGGTCGACGCACGACGCGCGGCGCCGTCGGGCGGGACCTGGAGCGCCGACCGCTTGGTGGTGCTCTGCTCCCACGTCCAGGCCTGCGTACCCGTCACCGGAACGACCGTGACGCCCTGGGGGAGCTGCGTCCCGACCTGAGGGATCGAGTAGCCCGCCGTCCCGTACTTCCCGATCCAGCTCCCCTGGGTCGAGGTGTCCTGGCGAGGCGTGCCCTCGGGCGGTACGCCGACCCCGGACCCGACGGCCTCGAAGACGTCGAGCGTCATCGACCAGTTGACCCCGGGGTTCGAGCGGAACACGAGGTAGACGTCGTGCGTCCCCGCGGGGGCGGTGACCGGCGTCGGGTCCGTCTCCTTGAACGTGAACCACCCGCCCGTGCTGTTCACGGGTGTCGTGGCTACGAGCTGACCTGTCGGCGACCCGAGGCGCATCTCGATCCGGCCGCCGCCCTCCGGACCGGCCGACACGCGGTAGCGCACGGCGTCGATCCCCTGGAAGTTCATGTCCTCGTAGCGCAGCCAGTCGTTGTCCTGGATGTCGCCCACGTACTGGCCGAGCTCGGCGGCCGCGTTGTTCTCGACCGCGACTCCCTTGGCCTCGTCCCAGTAGTGCGCCTGGAAGCGCGTCGGGCGGTACACGTTGGTCGCGCTCGTCGTGATCGGCTGGACGCCCGCGGCGCCCCCCTTGTCGGTGTAGCGCGCGTCGATGACCCAGAACGCGTCGGCCTCGAGGTGCCCCTCGTCGAGGATGGTCGACGCCTCGCCCTCGCACGCGTTGACGGGCAGGGTGGGGTGCGCGTGCTCGTCGTGGCCCAGGGCCGGCTGCACCGTGACGTCCTGGCAGTCGATCTGGCCGTCCTCGGCGTCGGTCACCTCGACCTTCCACGGCAGGACGTCGTTCCAGCGGAAGAAGCTGCCGTTCGGCGGAGCCGTGATCGCCACGACCGGGCTCGTGTTGCCCACGACGATCGGCACCGTGGCGGTGCCCGTCTTGGCGGACTCGGTCCGCTCCGTGACGGTCAGGCGCGCCTCGAAGTTCCCGTTGGTCGTGTAGACGTGCGTCGGGTTCTGCTCGGTCGAGGTGCTGCCGTCGCCGAAGTCCCACGCGAAGTCGAGGTCGTCGCCGTCCCGGTCGACGGTGCCCTCGCTCGAGAACGTCACGCTCAGCGGGGCGAGGCCCGTCGTGACGTCGGCCGCGGCCTTGGCCGTGGGTGCCCTGCCGTCGGCGGCGTAGTCGACGCGGTACAGACCCGAGTTCGGGTTGTCGCGACCGAAGCCGCCTCCCCACTCGAGGAGGTACAGCGCGCCGTCGGGCCCGAACTGCAGGTCGAGCGGCGAGAGGAACTGCTGGTTGGACAGCACCGGGTTGATCGCGAGGAGCGAGCCGTCCGCGGCGAGCGGGAACTCCTTGATGAAGTTGCGCCCCCACTCGAAGAACAGCGGCGTGCCACTGAAGTACTCGGGCCACTTGCGGTCCGAGTCGAGCGCCTCGTCGAAGTGGTAGACCGGTCCGGCCATGGGCGCACCCGCGCCGCTGCCGAGCTGCGGGAACTCCGCGGACGCGCCGTACGAGTAGTAGACCTCCGCGGGGATCGACGGCGGGAGCTCGGTCAGGCCGGTGTTGTTCGGGGACGTGTTGACCGGGTTGGCGCAGTCGAACTTCGCACCCGACGTGTTCGTCACGAAGTCGAAGTCGTTGTACGCGATGTTGTTGGCGTGGCAGTACGGCCAGCCGTAGTTGCCCGGGGCCTTGATGGACTGCCACTCGACGTAGCCCGCGGGGCCGCGGTTCGGGTTGGCGCTGCCGGCGTCGGGCCCGTAGTCGGCGAGGTAGACCGTGCCGTCGACGTCGACCGTGAAGCGGAACGGGTTGCGGAAGCCCATCGCATAGATCTCGGGACGGGTCTTGTCCGCGGTGTCCTGGGCCTCGGGGAAGAGGTTGCCCTCGGGGACCGAGTAGGTACCGTCCGGCTCGGGCGTGATGCGCAGGAGCTTGCCGCGCAGGTCGTTGCTGTTGGCCGACGTGCCCTGGGCGTCGAAGTGCGCGCGGCCCGGACGCTCGTCGATCGGGGTGTAGCCCGAGGACTCGAACGGCACGACGTCGTCGCCGACCGACAGCCACAGGTTTCCCTGGCCGTCGAAGCGCAGGGTGCCGCCCGTGTGCCCGATCTCCTTGTCGTCGCGCCCGGCCGGGATCTCCAGCATCACGACCTCGGTGTCGAGCTGCATGGTGTTGCCCTCCATGGTGAAGCGGGAGAGCCGGTTGACCGAACCTGCGGCCTGGGGCGAGTAGTACAGGTACACCCAGTTGTTCTGGGCGAACTGCGGGTCGAGCGCCAGGCCGAGCATGCCGTCCTCACCGCCCCCGTACACGGGGATCGTCGCGGCCGTCACGGTGCTCTGGAGCTCCGGGTCGTAGATGCGCACCTGCCCGCGGACGAGCTCGGTGAAGAAGACGCGGCCGTCGCCGGCCACCGCGATGCCCCACGGAGCCGAGGTGTTGGTGTCGAGCGGGACCTTGTCGAAGTCGTCCCACACCGTGCCGCCGCAGTCACCGGCCTCGACGCCGGCCGCGTAGCGGATGCCGCCCAGCGCGTGCTTGCGGACGTTCTCCTCGCTGTACGAGGACTTGGAGTGCCCGACCGAGGTCACCCACGTCCGGCCGCCCTCGTAGTCCGCGCACCACGTGACCGGGTGGTCGACCATGCGTCCGGGGGTCGACGTCGGGACGCTCGTCGGGTCGAGCTGGGCGAGCACGTGCTTGTCGCCACGGACCGACTTGGTGAAGCCGTACCACTCCTCGTTGCGCTCCCACCGCTCGGGCAGGTCGGCGGTCGAGGGGTGGTCGCGGTCCACGACCGCCATCTCGCCCGTGGTGCCTGCGGCGGAGTGAGCGGTGAACTCGGTCCCGATGAGCGAGCGGTAGAACGGGAAGCCCGGTTCCATGTCGAGCGGGTTGTGCATCGCGACGACGCCGCCACCCCCGCGCACGTACTTCTCGAAGGCCTTCTCCTCGGCCGCGTCCCAGACGTCACCGGAGGCCTGAGCCAGGACGATCACGTCGAAGTCCGCGAGCCCCTCGTCGGTGAAGAGTGCCGAGTCGGTCGCCTGGACGACCTCGAACCCGCCCGCCGCCGCGAGCTCGTCCCACATGGCCTTGGCCTCGGGGACCGAGTCGTGCACGAACCCGGCGGTCTCCGAGAAGATCAGCGCCCGGAACTCGGGCGCGTCCGGGTGCTCGTGCCCCTCGTGGGCGGTGGCCGGTGCTGTCAGTACGCCTGCCAGTCCTGTGGACAGTGCCAGGCAGGCCGCTATCGCGGCCCCTCTTCGCGTTCTCATCCGTGCTCCCTCGTGTCCGCTTCGTTGCGTCGGGCCCCTGCGATCTGTTCGTCCGTCGATCTGGCGACTTTTGATTGATGGTCGTCAGAACGTGATCGTGATGCTAGTGTCGGCGTCACCACTTTGCAATACTGGTCGGTATGGTGAGTGCGTGCAGGGCTGCACAGCGTGACGGGATCTCAACGATGACGGCCCAGATTTGCCGGCATAGATGCTGCACCGACCAGTACGTTCCTACCCAGACGGAGGAGTCTCATGCCGCAGATCGGGATCGGTTTCCACACCGACGCCTTCAACTCCAGCCACAAGTCGTTCGAGCAGGCCCTGGCCTGGGCGCAGGAGAACGACGTCCACTACATCGAGCCGGGCGTGATCGAGGGGGCCTGCTGGATCCACGGGCTCGGCTACTTCCCGCACGTCTCGCTCCTCGAGGACCCTGCGCTCCTCCGGAAGAAGATGGCGACCTACGGGGTCGAGTTCTCCCAGATCGACGCCGCCTACCCGCTCTCAGGGCGGGACGGGCTCACGGTCGGCGTGCCCTACGTCCAGAAGGCCATCGCCTGGGCCGCCCTCGCCGGCTCGCCCCGGGTTGCGACGACCGACGGCCTCCACAAGCCCGAAGGGCTCGAGGACCGCGAGGCCCTCGACCTCATGAAGCGCAGCTACGGCGAGATCATCCGCGTCGCCGAGGCCCACGAGATCGTCGTGACCATCGAGGTCCACGGCTACTTCACGACCCGGGCCGACTGGCTCGCCGAGATGCTCGCGTTCTGCGGCGACTCCCCGTGGCTGCGCCTCAACCTCGACACAGGGAACACCTTCATCGCGGGCAACGACCCGGTCGAGTTCGCGGACCGCTTCCTCGACAAGATCGACCACGTGCACATCAAGGACGTCTCGCAGTCGCTCGCCGACTCCGTGCGGGGCGGGGCCACGGGCATCGCCATCAGCCACGTCGCCGCGGGGGACGGGGTGAACGCCGAGAACATCCGCCAGATCCTCGCGAAGCTCAGTGCCGACGGGTTCAACGGCGTGCTCAGCATCGAGTGCGAGGGCCAGGGCGGCCCCATGCTGGCCGACTCGCTGTCCTGGCTGCGCAAGGAGGTCGCCGCGGCCGGCTTCACCGAGCGCGTGCCCGCGTTCGCCTGATCCCGGCCGTGCGTCGGCAGGCGCGCGACCGGATCGCCCGGTGTCCATCACATCAGTACCAGCCAGTATGGAAGGAGGTAGGGTGGCGTCATGCCGACGTCCTCGCCCACTGTTGCCAAGCCCGACGAGCTCGCGCTCGCAGCGTTCACGCTGTTCTCGACGCGAGGCATCGCCGGGGTCAACATGGACGCGATCGCGGCGGGCGCCGGGGTGACGAAGGGCAGCCTGTACTGGCACTACTCCTCGAAGAAGGAGGTCGTGCTGGCCGCGTGCGGTGTCTACTACCGCCAGTGGCGTGAAGCGATGGCCGCCGCGACCGGGCAGGCGACGAGTGCGTACGCCAAGGTCGAGGCCGCCGTGGAGTACTCGGTCCGCAGCTGTCTGCTGGACGACGCGAACCGGGTCTTCACGATGGAGATCGTCGCGCAGGCGCTCTACGACCAGGACGTCCGGGCGAGCTGGGCCGGCTTCCTGGACGAGGCGGAGCGGTACTTCCTGGGCCTGACCCACCGGGCGGTCGGGGCCGGGGAGCTCGAGTGCGACGACGTGGACGGCGCGGTCAGCGTGATGTTCTCCGCGATGGAGGGCACCAAGCAGATCTCGTTGTTCCGGCCGCAGTCCTGCGCGCCGGAGAGCGAGCTCCGGATCAGGGCTCAGCTCCTGTCGCTCCTCGGGGCGCCCGTCCCGGGGCGTCCCGCGAGGGCCTCGACGGTCTAGCGCGAAGCCCGCAGGTGCTGGCGACAGGACCTGCACGCCTCTCCCGGACGGCCTCGGTGCCGAGCCCGTCGACCGGGAGATCGAAGAACACCCGCGAACACTCCGTTCGACGCGGCATGCCCGCTTCCTGCCGGGCGGCCTGCCGCTGCAGTCAGCACCCGTCCAGCACCATCGTCCAGCGCATCCGTCAGACGACGACGTCTCGATCATCAGGAGCAGGAAATGCGTACTTCCCGAGTTCTCTTGGCAGGGGCCGCGACCGCGGCACTGCTGTTCACCGCTGCGTGCAGCACCGACGTGCCCGAGGCCCC
>NZ_JACSQQ010000001.1:245435-266722 GCF_014836555.1 Oerskovia rustica | reverse complement strand
GGCAGGAGAAGGCCCGACGGCGCCGCTCGCCTATGCGGCCACGGCCAGCTTGCGGGAGGTCACGACCGCGTCGGCGAGCCCGTACTCCACGGCCTGGTGCGCGGTGAAGATGCGGTCGCGGTCGGTGTCGGCGCGCAGCCGCTCGACGGTCTGGCCCGTGTGCCGGGCGAGGACGAGCTCGGTCTCCTCGCGCAGGCGCAGGATCTCCTGGGCCTGGAGCGTCAGGTCGGAGATGGTGCCCTCGGCGCCGCCCGACGGTTGGTGCAGCAGGACGCGCGAGTGCTCGAGCACGAAGCGCTTGCCGGGCGTGCCCGCGGCGAGCAGCACCGCGGCGGCCGACGCGGCCTGCCCCATGCAGATCGTCGAGACGTCGCAGCGGATGAACTGGAGCGTGTCGTAGATGGCCATGAGCGCGGTGATCGAGCCGCCGGGGGAGTTGATGTAGAGGCCGATCTCCTGGTCGGGGGCGTCCGACTCGAGGTGCAGGAGCTGGGCCATGACGACGTTCGCGACGCCGTCGTCGATCTCGGTGCCGAGGAAGACGATGCGCTCCGAGAGGAGGCGGCTGAAGACGTCGAACGCGCGCTCGCCGAGCGGGGTGCGTTCGACGACGGTGGGGATCGTGTAGCTGGACATCAGAGTCCGACCTTCCGGGAGCGGGCGGTGGGGCGGACGTCGTCGACCGACGTGACGATGTGGTCGACCATGCCGTAGGCGAGGGCCTGGGAGGCCGTGAACCAGCGGTCGCGGTCGCTGTCCGCGGTCACGGTCTCGGTGGTCTGGCCCGTGTGCTCGGCCGTGAGCCGGTGCATGAGTCCCTTGGTGTACTCGAGGTTCTCGGCCTGGATCGCGATGTCGACCGCGGTGCCACCGATCCCCGCCGACGGCTGGTGCATCATGATGCGCGCGTGGGGGAGCGAGTACCGCTTGCCGGCGGTGCCCGTGCAGAGCAGGAACTGCCCCATGCTCGCGGCGAAGCCCATCGCGAGCGTGCTGACGTCGTTGGGGACGAGGCGGATCGTGTCGTAGATCGCGAGGCCCGCGCTCACCGAGCCGCCGGGGGAGTTGATGTAGAGCGCGATGTCGGCGCGCGGGTCCTCCGCCGAGAGCAGGAGGAGCTGCGCGCACACGCGGTTCGCGACGGCGTCGTCGACGGCCGTGCCGAGGACGACGATGCGCTGGTGCAGCAGGCGGGACGCGAGCTGGTCGTCGAACGGGGAGGTGGGCGGCGGGGCCGCTTCGGACCGCAGGAGCGGTGGCTGGTTCGTCATCTCTCGACCCTGCCTCCGGGGAGGGGGCCGGGGCACCGGTATCTGCCCGGGGCGGATCTGCCGAGGGCAGACGGCTCCGCCGTGGTCGGGCGCGGCGACCGTGGTCGGGCGAGGCGACGGACCGCGGAAGCCGGTCAGGCGATCGGGCGGCCAGAGTGCAGGCGGGCGGCGAGGCGGGCGCGGTCCTCGGCGGCGGCGTCGAGCCCGGCGTGACGGGCGGTCCGCAGCGTGTGCGCGGCGGCCCGGCGCTCACCCCATGTCGTGAGCCGGGCGCCGGCGGCGACGAGGAACCGGTCGCTCGGCCGCAGGGCGCGCAGCGACGGTGAACGGAGGTCTGGACGGGTCGGGGCGTAGGTGCTCATGAGGGGTTCTCCTTGCCGTTGATCAGGGGGAACGCGTTGAAGTGGACCTGGACGGGGCGGGCCCCCGGGGTGTCCTGCTGGCCGGCGAACCGGTCGAGGACTGTCTCGCTGAAGCGCTGCCACTCGGCCTGCACCTCCGCGAGCTGTTCCTTGGTGAGCCACATGTTGATCGTGGCGAGCGTCGCGCCGGACTCGAGCCAGGCGTGGTCGAGGGAGCGGGCGCCGTCGAGGAAGTCCATGATCTTGCGCTGGCGCATGGCCTCGAACTCGCGGTTGACGGTGACCGTCGCGGTGAGGGTGCCGTCCCCGGCCTCCTCGTCGGGCAGCTCGATCGTGAACCCGCCAGGAGTCCTCTCCCACCAGCGCTCGCGCGCTGTGCCGCGGCCCGGGACCTCCTGGACGAACCCGTGGCGCTCGAGCTGGCGCAGGTGGTAGCTCGTGGCGCCGCTCGTCTCGCCGAGCAGCTCGGCGAGACCGCTCGCGGTCAGGGCGCTGTGGTGCCCCAGCAGATCGAGGATCTGGATCCGCAGCGGGTGCGAGAGCGCCTTGAGGGCCGCGGGTCCGACAGCCCGCTGGGTGCGGGGGTCGGGTGCCTGCTCGGGGTCGTGGTTCGTGGGCATGCCACCACCGTAGTGATGCAAAGGTCTCTTTGCAAGAGTTTCTTTGCAACGAGTTCTTTGGAAGTGGTGCCCGGTCTGGGGAGCGCCTCAGTCCGCCGCGCCGCGCCCCCTGCGCTTGTACGTGTCCAGGTCGTCGTTCAGTCGTTCGAGCAGCTCGCCCAGGAGCGCCCTGTCGAGGCGTGACCAGTCGGCCAGGACCTCGGCGTAGAGCTCGCTGCGCATCTCGCGATGGCGGGCGAGGTCCTCGAGCCCCTGCGGCGTGGCCTCGACCAGGACGGCGCGCCCGTCGGCGGGGTCCCGTGTGCGGCGCGCGTGCCCGGCCTTCTCCAGGGCGACGACCTGCCGGGTCACGGTCGAGGCGTCGAGACCCAGGTGGTCGGCCAGGGTGTTGACGTTCTCGGCGCCGTTGACGAGGAGGTCGTGGAGCAGGAGGTACGCCGAGCGGTCGAGCGTGCCGCTCGGGGGCCCGCCTGCACGGGCGGCCTTGGCTCGCCCGGCGGCCGTGGTGCGCTCGGCCCGGCGCAGGAGCTGGGCGAGCTCGAGCTCGATGGTCGACAGGACTTCTCGCGTGGCGGGGTCGGGCCCGTCGTCAGGGCCGTCCGTCGGTCGGTTCGCAGAACTGTTACCCCGAGCAACTGTCATAGGTGTATTCTACAGAGAGTTATCTGCATAATGCAGGTAAATCTCGAACCGGCCCGCAGGGCCCGGCGTCTCGCCGGCTGCGGCCCGTGCGCCAGCACCCATCAGCACCCATGACTACCTACGAGACCCGGGGGACGTGTGTCCAGAACCACCAGGAACGAGCCCAACAAGACCGCGATCTACGCGACCGCCCTCACCGCCTTCTTCGCCATCGCCGGCATCGCCGTGGTCGACCCGATCCTGCCGATCATCGGCCAGGAGATCGGCGCGAGCACCTGGCAGATCGAGCTCCTGTTCACGGCGTACATCGCGGTCATGGCGATCGGCATGATCCCGGCCGTCCTCGCGACGGGGAGGTTCGGCTACAAGAAGGTCCTCGGCGCGGGCGTGAGCCTCGTCGCGGTCGCGGCGATCCTCGCGGCGCTCTCGCAGAACATCGGGCAGCTCGCAGCGCTGCGCGGCCTGTGGGGGCTGGGCAACGCGATGTTCTTCGCCACCGCGATGGTCCTGCTCGTCTCGCTCGCCAACGACCGTGAGTGGGTCGTGGGACTGTTCGAGACGTGCGTGGGCCTGGGCTTCGCGGTCGGTCCGCTCATCGGAGGCCTGCTGGGGCAGTTCTCGTGGCGCATCCCGTTCCTCGCGTGCGGCCTGTTCATGATCGTGGCGCTCGCGCTGTCGATCACGCGCCTCAAGGACCCGGCCGAGAAGCCCGTGCCGCTCCGCGTGGGCCAGGTCTTCGCGCTCTTCCGCAAGCCGGGCTTCCGGGCGCTGTGCATCGTGACCGCGGCGTACAACTTCGTGTTCTTCATCATCCTCGGCTACACCCCGGTGTTCCTGGGGCTCGACGTCATCCCGCTCGGACTCGTCTTCACGGCCTGGGGCATCGGTCTCGCGTTCGGCATCCTGGTCGTGGGGCACAGGCTCGCGCACACGGTCGGTGCGGTCCAGACCATGGGGATCGCGGTCGTCGGGGTGCTCCTCGCCACGGTCGCGCTCGCGCTCGACCTCGGCACGGCCGGCTCGATCGTCGTCCTGGTCGTCGCGGGCGTGTTCATGGGGATCGCCAACGCGAACCTCACGGACCTCTCGCTCGCGCTCGGCAGCCCGGACCGCCGCGTGACGACGGGCGCCTTCAACCTGGTCCGGTGGGGCTTCGCGGCCCCGGCCCCCGTGATCGCGGGCCTGCTCCACCCGGTCGGCCTCACGGTCCCGTACTGGGTCGGTGCCGGAGTGCTGCTCGTCGGGGTGGTCGCGTTCCTCGCGACGGCGCACGGGATGGCGGGCGAGCTGGGGGAGTCGGTCCTGTGGTCGCGCTGGAACCGTCGGGCCCGGGCGGTCGAGGGGACGCCCGAGGAGGCGTTGGGCGAGGTCTGAGCGGGCGGTGAGCGGCGTCGTCGGGCAGGTGTGCGCAGGCCCGACGACGCCGCTCGCACCCCGCCTACGCCTCGCCCGAGGTCGCCGCGGCGGGGCCGCCCTCGGTGCTTGTGCTGCCCTCGATCTCGTCGCCGCTCTCGCGCACGACGCGCAGCAGCCCCGCGAGCCCGAGCCGGAGCCCTTCGAGCTCGTCGAGCGTGAGGCGTTCGAGCGTCTCGGGTCCGGCCGGTGCGTCGCTCGCGACGATGCTGCGCACGGCCTCCGCCCCGCGCTCGGTCGCGGCGACGAGCCGGACCCGACCGTCCTCGGGGTCGGGGCGCCGGGAGGCCATGCCCGCGGCCTCCAGTCGGTCGACGATCCCGGAGATCGTGGCGGGGCTGACGCCCAGGACGTCGCCCAGGTGGGCCGTGCTGCGTTCGCCGTCGATGAGCAGGATCCCCAGGGCGCGCATCTGCTGAGCGGTCAGGCGGGTGCGCATGAGCGGTTCGAGGCGCCGTGCGAGCACGAGCTCCTGGAGGGCGTGCTGCGCGTCGATCAGCTCGCGCTGGAGCCGGGCGCGATCGCCAGGGGGGTCCGATGTCACGGCGAGACTCTATCGGAGGGGTCCTCGGAGGCGGTCGACGGGCTGGGGGAGGCCAGACCGGTCCGCGAGACGTGGGAACTCTCCCGTTTTGCTTAGCGTTAGGCTAACGACTCTACGACGACGACGTCGTGACCATCCACCGTGCCCTGGAGGCCCCGTGTTCCGTCTCGCCCGAACGTCGTTGGCGAACCGCGCCGTCGTCGCGCTCGCCACGATCGCGATAGCCGTGTTCGGCATCGTCAGCATGGGATCGCTCAAGCAGGAGCTCATCCCGAGCCTGCAGATCCCCACCGCTGCCGTCGTCGCCGTGTACCCCGGATCCGCCCCCGCGATCGTCGAGCAGCAGGTCACCGCACCGCTCGAGACCGCCGCGCGCGGGGTCGACGGCGTCGAGGACGTCACGTCGAGCTCGTCGACCGGCATGTCCGTGACGACCGTCCAGTTCACGTACGGCACCGACATGGACCTCGCCGCGCAGCAGCTCCAGACCGCGGTCACGCGTGTGAGCAGCCAGCTGCCCGCCGACGTCGACCCGACCGTCGTGACCGGTTCGGTCGACGACCTCCCCGTCGTCCAGCTCGCGGTCTCGGGCGGCGCCGACGAGACCGCGCTCGCGGACACCGTCAACAGCGTCGTCGTGCCCGCCCTCGAAGAGGTCACCGACGTGCGCAGCGTCGCGGTCAGCGGCATCGCCGACCAGCAGGTCACGATCGACCTCGACGTCGCGGCCCTCGCCGCGGCAGGGCTCAGCCCGGCCCAGGTCACCACGATCCTCCAGGACAACGGCGTCGTGATCCCCGCCGGCACGGTCGCCGCGGGCGACCGCACGCTGTCCGTCCAGGTCGGCACGGCCGTCACGAGCACCGACGACCTGATCAACCTCCCGCTCGTCGCGGCGCCGTCCGCTGGCGCGCCCGGTGCGGCGCCCGTGACCCTCGGCGACGTCGCCACGGTCACCGTGGCCCCGCAGCCCGCGACCTCCTACTCGCGCCTCGACGGCGAGCCCGCGCTCGCGGTCGCGATCACCAAGACCCCGGCGGGCAACACGGTCGAGGTCTCGCACGCCGTCCAGAACGCGATCGAGGACATGAACGGCGCTCTCGAGGCCAAGGACGTGCGCGTCGAGGTCGTGTTCGACCAGGCGCCGTTCATCGAGGAGTCCATCGAGGGCCTCGCGACCGAAGGTCTGCTCGGCCTGGTCTTCGCGGTCGTCGTGATCCTGCTGTTCCTCACGTCGCTGCGCTCGACGCTCGTCTCGGCCGTCTCGATCCCGCTCTCGCTGTTCGTGACGTTCATCGTCATGAACGCGACCGGCTACACCCTGAACATCCTCACGCTCGGTGCCATGACCGTCGCGATCGGGCGCGTGGTCGACGACTCGATCGTCGTCATCGAGAACATCAAGCGGCACCTGTCCTACGGCGAGCAGAAGACCGCCGCGATCCTCAAGGCGGTCAAGGAGGTCGGCGGCGCGATCACGGCCTCGACGGTCTGCACCGTCGCGGTCTTCCTGCCCATCGCGCTGGTGGGCGGCATGGTCGGCGAGCTGTTCCGCCCGTTCGCCATGACCGTCGCGATCGCCATGGCCGCGTCGCTGTTCGTCGCCCTGACGATCGTGCCCGTGCTGGCCTACTGGTTCATCAAGGCGCCCGTCGTCCCGGCCGACCCCGAGCAGGCCAAGGTCCTCGCGGACCAGGCGCGCGAGGTCGCCGAGGCGAAGGAGCGTCGCGGGCTGTGGCAGCGGGGCTACCTGCCGACGCTGCGCGCCGCGCTGCGCCACCCCGCGATCACCCTCACCATCGCGGTCGCGGTCCTCGCTGGCACCGTCGCGCTCGTGCCGCGCCTCGAGACCAACTTCCTGGGCGACTCGGGCCAGGACACCCTGACGGTCACCGAGACCTTCGCCCCCGGCACGTCGCTCGCGACGCAGGACACCGCGGCCCGCGAGGTCGAGGAGACGCTCCTCGACCTCGACGTGGTCGACACGGTCCAGACGACCGTGGGCTCGGCGGGCGGTCCCGAGGCCGCGTTCTTCGGTGGCGGCGGCTCGCCCCAGGCCACCTTCTCGCTCACGCTCGACGCGGACGCCGACGGCGTGGCGGCGCAGCAGCAGGTCCGGGACGCGGTCGCGGACCTCGGCGGCGAGGACTCCGAGGGCATCACGGTCGCCGGGGCCGACGCCGCGTTCGGCAGCTCGACGGTCGACCTGGTCGTCCGCGCGCCCGACACCGAGACGCTCGCCGCCGCGGCCGACCAGGTCCAGCAGATCGCCGAGGACACCGAGGGTGCGTCCGAGGTCACCAACAACCTCGCGAGCGCCCAGTCCACGATCCAGGTGACGGTCGACCGGGACGCGGCAGCCGCCGTCGGGCTCACCGAGACCCAGGTCGCGGGCACCGTCGCGAGCCTCATGTCGCCCTCGCCCGTGGGCACCGTGAACCTCGGCGACGGGCCCGTGCAGGTGCGCGTCGCCGTCGGGCAGGCCCCGACCACGGTCGACGAGCTCCAGGCGCTCGTCGTGCCCACGGCCGCGGGCGTCGTCCCGCTCACGCAGATCGCGAGCATCGAGGAGGTCGACGTACCCACCTCGATCTCGCGGGTCAACGGCGAGCGCAGCGCGACCATCGCGGTGACGCCCGCGGGCCAGGACCTCGGCACGCTCACGACCGCGCTCACGGCCGCGATCGACGACCTCGAGCTGCCGGGCGGCGCGACCGTCGAGCTCGGCGGCGTCGCGACCCAGCAGGCCGACGCGTTCGCCGACCTGGGCCTCGCGCTCCTGGTCGCGATCGCGATCGTCTACCTCGTCATGGTCGCGACGTTCCGCAGCCTGCTGCAGCCGTTCATCCTGCTCGTGTCGATCCCGTTCGCCGCGACGGGCGCGCTGCTCCTGCTGCTCGCGACCGGCACACCGCTCGGGGTGCCCGCCCTGATCGGCATGCTCATGCTCGTCGGGATCGTGGTGTCGAACGCGATCGTCCTGATCGACCTCATCAACCAGTACCGCGCGCAGGGTCGCGGGCTGGACGAGGCCGTGACGGAGGGCTCGCGCAAGCGACTGCGGCCCATCGTCATGACGGCCGCGGCGACGATCTTCGCGCTCACGCCCATGGCGATCGGGATCACGGGCGGCGGCTCGTTCATCTCGCAGCCGCTCGCGCTCGTCGTCATCGGCGGCCTCCTGTCCTCGACACTTCTCACGCTCGTCGTCGTACCCGTGCTCTACACGCTCGCCGAGCGTGCGGGGGAGAAGCGGGCGGCCCGGCGCGAGGCGAAGCACGAGGCGAAGGCGGCCGAGCTCGTGGGCCGGCACGCTGCGGAGGAGCCGGCGGAGCCTGCCGCGCGCGGCTGACCCGACCCGCTCCCGGACGTGAGAGGCCCGCCCGTTCGTCGAACGGGCGGGCCTCTCGTCAGTCGTCCTCCCCGACGAGCCGGGGCGCGAGCGTCTCGTCGAGCCAGTCGAACACGCGCTGCTCGGTCAGGGCTCGCCCGAGGGGCTGGCAGTGGAGGTTCGCGCCCTCGGCGGCGGTGAACCGCACCAGGCTCGACACGTCGGGCGTGAGCCGGACGAGCTCCTCGGACTGGCCGGGCCAGAACTGCTCGCCCTCGGGCGAGGTGACGAGCAGGGGAGTGGTGACCTGTGCGACGACGTCCCGTGCGTCGTACCTCTGGACCTCGCGGAGCGTCGCGGCGTAGCCCTCGACGCCGTACGGGCGGGCGCGGAAGCGCCACGTGGCCGCGGTGGCCTTCGACAGACGCAGGCCCAGGTCCATGTCGCGGTCGAACGCGTGGTCCTTGCCCTCCTGCAGCAGCTTGAGCAGGCTCTTGGGCATGGAACTGGTCCACGAGGCCGAGACGTCGACGACTCCCGGGTCGACGACCGCCGCGGCCGGTCGGTGCTCGAACGCGAGCGCGCGAGGCACCCAGTACCCGGCCTGGCTCGACCCGTAGACCGCGACCCGTCCCTCGTCGACGTCGGGGCGGCCCACGAGCGCGTCGAGCACAGGGGTCAGGACGGCCTCGAAGTCGGGCCGGAAGGGTACGCCGTGCTCGAACAGCATCGACTGCTGCCCGGGGCCGTCGAACACGAACGCGTGGTATCCCCGGCGCAGCGCGCCCGCGACGCACGCGGTCCACATCGACGTCAGCGAGCCGTCCGACCCGTTGACGGCGACGAGCGTCGACCTCGGCCGGACCTGTCCCGGGTCCGCCGCGATCGCCGCGGTCGACGCGGCGTCGGACGCGCTGAAGAAGTACCCCGGCAGCGTCGTCCCCTCGTACGGGACCGCGAGGCGCTCGACGACGAGCCCGCTCGTGTCGACCCACCGGTCCCACGCGGCACGGTGCTTGCGGAACGTGGGCAGGAGGTCGTCGTCGACCTCGAGCGCCGCGACCGCGTTGACCGCGGCCGCGTAGTACGCGGACGCCCGCAGGTACGCGGCCGCGGCGCTCGTCCCGTGCCCGGCCGCGGCGGCGTCGTCGGCGACCTGCGCGACGCGGTCGCCGAGCGTGTGCCACGCGTCGAACCAGCCCTGGTGGTCCTTGTCGCGCACGTGCGCGACGGCAGCGAGGACCTCGCCCACGTCCGCCGTGCCGCTGTACGCGCCACCCAGGACGCTGCGGATCTCGAAGTCGCGCCCGTGGTCGCCGGAGAAGCCGGCGGAGAACGGGTCGTGGTGGTCGGGCATGATGGCTGCCTCCCGCGTGGTGGACGACGGAGCCGAAACGCTCCCCTCCACGACCATGCCCGCGCGGGGCGGCCCGCACCACTCGAGGCCCGACGGCGCTGCTCAGCTCGGGCGCGCGACGCCCGTCTCGTAGGCCAGCACCACGGCCTGGACCCGGTCGCGGAGGCCGAGCTTGCCGAGCACGCGCCCGACGTGCGTCTTGACCGTGGCCTCGGAGACCACGAACCGTCCCGCGATCTCGGCGTTGGACAGCCCCTCGCCGAGCGCCGCGAAGACCTCGAGCTCACGGGCCGTGAGCTCGCGCAGCCGTGGGTCGTCGACCCCGTGGCCGGGCGCCGCCGCCCCCTGCGACTGCGGGTCCTCCGGCAGGTAGCCCGCGAACATCTCGAGCATGCGGCGCGTGACGCGCGGGGAGACGGCCGCGTCGCCGCTCGCGACGTTGCGGATCGCGCCGACCAGGTCGGCCGGGCGGGCGTCCTTGAGCAGGAAACCGCTCGCGCCCACGCGCAGCGCAGCGAACGCGTACTCGTCGAGGTCGAACGTCGTGAGGATGATGACCCGGCTGGCGGGCAGCGCGGACACGATCCGTTCGGTCGCGTCGATCCCGTTGACGCCCGGCATGCGCACGTCCATGAGGATCACGTCGGGGCGCAGTGCCGTGGCCTGCGCGAACGCGGTCTCACCGTCGCTCGCCTCGCCCACGACCTCGATGTCGTCCTCGGCCGCGAGGATCATGCGGAAACCCATGCGCAGCAGGGACTGGTCGTCGACGAGCAGCACACGGATCGGGTGGGCGGGGCCGTGGGGCACGGCCTCGTGACCGGCCACACCGCCCGCCGTCTCGTCCGGGAAGGGGAGGGTCACAGCGCGACCCCGGCTCCGCCGTCGGGCCTGGGCTGCGTGGCGCCGTCGAGGCGCATCCGCGCCACGACCTCCCAGCCCGAGCTCGTGGGCCCGGCCGTGACCGTGCCCCCGTAGACGGCCGCACGTTCGCGCATCCCGATGATCCCTCTTCCTGTGCCGATGGGCTGGTCGCCCGTGATGCCCGGAGGCAGCGGGCGGGCGTCCGCCCCGTCGCGGGCCGTGCCGCCCGGGGCCCGACCCGCCTTGTTCGTGACCGTGATCTCGAGCCAGTCTCCACCGTCGGGCGTGCCCGCGTCACGCCGGGCGATCTCGACCACGACCACGGGGGTCAGCGGCGCGTACCGCAGGACGTTCGTCAGGGACTCCTGCACGATCCGGTGCGCCGCCTGACGCAGGCCCGGGTCCGGGTCGGGCTGGACGCCCACGCGCACCAGACGCACGGGCAGGCCCGCGTGCCGGAACCGCTCGGCGATGTCCTCCATGCTCGGCACGTCCGCGGTCGGGGTCAGCGGGGCGACCGTGCCGTCGGGGTCGCGCAGGACCCCCAGGACGCGGCGCATGTCGGCGAGGGCCGCGCGCCCCGTCTCGGTGAGCTCGTCGAGCGCCTGCCCCGCGAGCTCGGGGTCCTTCGCGCCCAGCGCCTTGGCGCCGTCCGCGAGCGCGACCATGACGGTCAGGGAGTGCGCGACGACGTCGTGCATCTCGCGCGAGATGCGCGCGCGCTCGGCCGCGGCCGCGAGCTGTGCCTGCTGGTCGCGGTCGCGCGCGATCGCGTTCGCGCGGCCCACGAGGTCGGCGACGTGCAGGCGTCGACCGCGCACGCTGGACCCGATCGCGATGCCCAGCAGGGCGAAGGTGATCGTGATCGCGATCGTGGCGACGCGCTGCCCCGTGAGCTCGCCGCTGCCGACCTCGGCACGCACCATCGCGCCCGTCTCGCTCACCGTGAAGTCGTACCAGAGCATCTCCGCGGTGCACACCGTCAGGACCAGGACACCCAGCACGCTCCATGCCACGGCCGGCCGGTAGGTCGTCGCGACGGCGTAGACGGCGAACGCGGTGGCCAGCTCGAAGCCCGCGGAGTCGCCCGTCAGTGCGAGCGTCAGGATCGCGAGGGCACCGATGGTCGCGGCGGTCCACAGCGGGTAGCGGCGGCGCCACAGCAGTGCCGCGCCGCCTGCGAGGGTCGCGACCGCGACGCCGTAGCGCGGCTCCGGGTACAGCAGCGCAACCAGCAGGCCGGGTACGGCGAACCAGGCCGCGACGAACCAGTCCATGACGACCGGGTGGCGCACGAAGTACCGGCGTACCGGCCCGAGCTTGCGCGCGTCGAGCTCGGTGAACACCGCGGCGCTGCCGGGCCGAGGTTTGAGGGTGACCCGGGGCGCTGTGGCCGCCCCCGTGGTGCCGCCGGCGCCACCCGGGGCGACGCCCCCCTCAGGACGCACAGCGCCCGACGCCGGACCACGGGTCTCGTGGTCCGGCGCCGGGCTGTGCGCGGTGCGAGGAATGGTCAGGCGTCCCGACGCTTGATGACCACGGCCGCCGCTGCCCAGACGACCGCGACCCAGGCGACGAGCACGCCGTAGCCCTGCCAGGGGCTCAGGTCGCCGCCACCGAAGTCGCCGAGGATCAGGACCTCACCCGCGGCGCTCGGCAGGTACTGCGCCAGGTTCTGCACCCACTCGACCGGGAGGGCGCCGAGGATGCTGGGGAGCACCAGGATGAGCGCGACGAGCGAGAAGATCGTCCCGGCGGAGTTGCGGATCAGCGCCCCGAGCGCGATCGCCAGCACGGCGATCGCCATGAGGTAGAGCGGGACGCCGATCAGCGAACGGAGCGTGCCGTCCGCCGACAGGTCGACCTCGAGCGAGGTGCCCGAGATGAAGGGCAGCGCCACCACGTACGACAGGGCGACACCGACCGCGGAGATCACGAACGTCACCACGGCCAGGACGATCGACTTCGCGGCCAGCGAGGGCACGCGCGTCGGGACCGCGCTGAACGTGGAACGGATCATGCCCGTCGAGTACTCACCCGTGATCGTCAGCGCGCCCAGGACGGCGACCGCGAGCTGGGCGAAGCTGTACCCGAACGTGACGATCATGACGCCGGGCAGCAGGCCGCCGTTCGCCTCGGCCTGGGCGTCGCCCAGGAGCGAGGACATCAGGGCCGCGAACATCAGGGCGATGCCGACCATGACCACGACCGTGATCGACACGGTCCAGACGGTCGAGCGCAAGGTGCGGAACTTGATCCACTCCGACCTGAGGATCCCGCCGAACGTGAGGCGGGCCGACGAGGCGCGCTGCGCCGTCGGGCGTGCGGCGGAGACGGTTGCGGCGGTCATCGCTTGGCTCCTTCGGAGATCTGGGCGCCGGACGCGGCGTCCACGCCGTGGCCGATGTGCTGGGCGGCGGACTCGGTCTGGTACTCGACGGAGTCGGCCGTGAGGAGCATGTACGCCTCCTCCAGGGTGGAGGTGACGGGCGTGAGCTCGTGCAGGACGATGCCCGAGGCGGCGGCCAGCTCGCCGATCCCGGCGGCCTCGGCCCCCGTGATCTGGAGCAGGCTCGGCTCGTCGGACGTGACGGTCGCGCCGTCACGCGTCAGCAGCTCGGCGAGCTGCGTGGCCTGCGGCGTCCGGACACGGACCGTGTGCTGCGCGCCGCCGTCGACGATGTCCTTGACGGGTGCGTTGGCGATGATGCGGCCCTTGCCGATCACGATGATGTGGTCCGCGGTCAGCGCGACCTCGCTCATGAGGTGGCTCGACAGGAAGACCGTGCGGCCCTCCGAGGCGAGGTAGCGCGCCAGGTTGCGGACCCACAGGACGCCCTCGGGGTCCAGACCGTTGACCGGCTCGTCGAGGATGAGCGTCTTGGGGTCGCCGAGCAGCGCGGACGCGATGCCCAGGCGCTGGCCCATGCCCAGCGAGAAGCCGCCGACGCGCTTCTTCGCGACCGACTGCAGGCCGGTCATCTCGATGACCTCGTGCACGCGCTTCGTCGGGATGTTGTGCGTCGCCGCCATCGCCAGAAGGTGGTTGTAGGCGCTGCGGCCCGTGTGCACGGCCTTCGCGTCGAGAAGGGCCCCGACCTCGGTCAGGGGCGAACGGTGCGCGGCGTACGGCTGGCCGTTCACGGTCACGGAACCGGCCGTCGGACGGTCCAGCCCCATGATCATGCGCATCGTGGTCGACTTGCCGGCGCCGTTCGGGCCCAGGAAGCCCGTCACCTGGCCGGGCTGGACGGTGAAGGAGATCCCGTCGACAGCGGTCTTGGGCCCGTACCGCTTGGTCAGGCCTCGTGCTTCGATCATGCTCGCCCCTCGGGTGGGTTGCGGATGGTGGCTGGGTACGTCCCCAGCCTAGAGAGGGGGCCGTCCGGGCGATGCCCCCTCATGGTCGATCTTCTCGGGGCGTCTCCGTACGCCGCAAGGATGACGCCCGTCGGCCGGTCGAGCGATCTTGGTCCGCGAGGGGCGGAAAAGTCGGATGAAACCCCCGGGAACACCGGCGCGAACCCGCTCGTTGCATAGGATGGAAACACGGCCAGCGACACCCGCCTCGACAGAGGGCACTGGACGCCGCGACCAGGAGGAAGCATGAGCAACCCCGTCTTCAACAACAGCGCCATCTTCGGCGAGCCGAAGCGCGCGCGCACCGGCCAGGGGGCTGCGGGCACCGTCCAGCAGAACCCCGCGTACGGCACCGCGCCCCAGCAGGCGCAGTACGGCAGCTACGGCGCGCAGACCGCCGACGCCGCGACGCTCGACGCCATGTACAACGCGCCGACCGCGACCACCGCGGACACCAAGCGCCTCACGTACGACGACGTCATCATCAAGACCGGCGGCCTGCTCGCCCTGCTCGTCGTCGTCGCGGCCGGCAGCTGGCAGCTCGTCGACACCATGCCGTTCATCTGGATCGGCGGCGCGATCGTCGGCCTGGTCCTGGGCCTGGTCAACGCGTTCAAGAAGAGCCCGAGCCCCGCGCTCATCGTGGCCTACACGATCGCGCAGGGTGCGTTCCTCGGCGGCATCAGCAAGTACTACGACTCCATGGTCATCAACGGCGTCCAGCTCAACGGCGTGGTCCTTCAGGCCGTGCTCGCGACCGTCGTGACCTTCGCGGCGGCGCTGTTCCTCTTCAAGTCCGGCAAGGTGCGTGTCACGCCCAAGTTCACGCGCTGGCTGCTCATCGCGATGGTCGGCTACCTCGCCTTCTCGCTCGTCAACATGGTCCTCATCATGACGGGCGTGCTGGACGGCTGGGGCGCCCGCGGGGGTGGCTGGGGCATCGCGATCGGCCTGATCGCCGTCGGTCTCGCGGCCGCGTCGCTCATCGTCGACTTCGACTCGATCAAGCGCGGCGTCGAGGCGGGCGTGCCCGCCAAGTTCGCCTGGTCCGCCGCGTTCGGGCTCATGGTCACGCTCATCTGGCTGTACCTCGAGTTCCTGCGCCTGTTCGCGATCCTGCAGAGCAGCGACTGACCTTGGCCGACGCCCGGAAGAAGTCCCCGGCACCCGCATCGGAACCCGTTCCGACGCGGGTGCCGGTCTTTGCCGCCGGCCTCGCGCTGGCCGCCTTCACGCTGCTCGTCCTCCAGGTCCCCTACGGGCTCCTCGTCGGTCGGAGCGTCCCCAACGCCGTCGCGTGGGTCACGGTCTCCGCGGTCGTCATCCTGCTGGTGACCCTCACGGCCGGAGCCGTGGTCGCCTGGCTGGGGCACCGCATCTCGCGCGAGTGGGACGACCGCAGGGCCACGACCCTGTTCTTCGCGCTCGGGTTCGTGGGCGTCGGGATCTGGAGCTTCCTGGTGCTGGGCTCGCTGCTGAGCGCGGCCACCGGCGACCCGACCACCGCGACGAGCGGGATCGCGCTGGCGTCGGTGCTCTACCTGGCCGTCGCGGGCGGGCTGAGCGCCGCCGTCGGGCGGTACTTCGCACGCGACGCCGCGGACCGTCCGCTGCTCGTCGTGATCCTCGGTGTGAGCGTCGCATTGTGCGCCGTGCTCGGCGGAATGGCCCTCGGCAGCGCATGATCGGTGCATGAAGTTCGCACACCACATCTCTGACCTCGTCGGCGGGACACCCCTGGTCCGGCTCGGATCGGTGACCGACGGCCTCTCTGCGACGATCCTCGCCAAGGTCGAGTACCTCAACCCTGGCGGGTCCGTGAAGGACCGCATCGCGCTCAAGATGATCGAGGCGGCCGAGGCCTCCGGGGAGCTCGCGCCCGGCGGCACGATCGTCGAGCCGACCTCGGGGAACACCGGGGTCGGCCTCGCGCTCGTGGCGCAGCGCAAGGGGTACGACTGCGTGTTCGTCTGCCCCGACAAGGTGAGCCAGGACAAGCGCGACGTCCTGACCGCCTACGGGGCGCGCGTCGTCGTGACCCCCACCGCCGTGGCCCCCGACCACCCCGACTCCTACTACTCGGTCTCGGACCGGCTCGTCGCCGAGATCCCCGGGGCGTGGAAGCCCAACCAGTACGCCAACCCCAACGGTCCCGCGTCCCACTACGAGAGCACGGGCCCCGAGATCTGGGGCGACACCGACGGTCTCGTCACGCACCTCGTGGCCGGGGTCGGGACCGGTGGCACCATCACCGGGACCGGGCGGTACCTCAAGGACGTGTCGGCCTCGCGTCCGGCCGGTGGCCGGGTGCACGTCGTGGGCGCCGACCCCGCCGGGTCCGTCTACTCGGGCGGCGACGGTCGCCCGTACCTCGTCGAGGGCGTGGGCGAGGACTTCTGGCCCGCCGCCTACGACCCGACCGTGCCCGACGAGATCATCGCCGTGAGCGACGCCGACTCGTTCGAGATGACCCGCCGGCTCGCGCGCGAGGAGGGCCTGCTCGTCGGCGGCTCGTGCGGCATGGCGGTCGTCGCGGCACTGCGCCTGGCCCGCCGACTCCAGGACGAGGACCCCGAGGCCGCGGCGCGCGCCGTGATCGTCGTGATCCTGCCCGACGGCGGGCGGGGCTACCTGTCCAAGATCTTCAACGACTCCTGGATGCGGTCGTACGGGTTCCTCGACGCCGAGGAGGGCGTGACCGCGGGAGACATGCTGCGCTCCAAGAGCGGTCAGCTGCCCAGCCTCGTCCACACCCACCCGGGAGAGACCGTGCGCGACGCGATCGAGATCCTGCGCGAGTACGGCGTCTCCCAGATGCCGGTCGTCGGGGCCGAGCCGCCCGTCAAGATCGGCGAGGTCGCGGGGGCCGTGAGCGAGCGGGAGCTGCTCGACGCCGTCTTCTCCGGGCGTGCCTCCCTCGCCGACCGCGTGGACAAGCACATGGAGGCGCGGTTCCCGCTCATCGGGGCGGGCGAGGGGGTTGCGGCGATCCGGGCCGCGCTGCACGACGCCGACGCGCTGCTCGTGATCGACGACGGCGACCCGGTCGGGGTGCTCACGCGTCACGACCTGCTGGGCTTCCTGGCGCACTGACGCCGGCTGGTACGCCGGCCCGTCGAGGGTGACGGACACGCCCGCCCCGGGCGCCCTAGGATGTCACCCACGGCGTTGGTGGCGGTCACCCTCGGCGAACGGGCGTCACCGGCCGATCCAGGTCACCCTCGGCGTCGGGGCGCACGGCCCACGCCACGAGCCAGCAGCCCACGGCCAGCAGCACGCCGTGCACGATCCGCCCCGCCGGCGGCGTGAAGAACTGTGGCAGGTACAGCACGAGGCCCGCGGCGAGCGGGATCCCGGTCCACCGTGGAACCAGCCCGCCGCGCCACACCGCCACGGAGGCGAGCACCCCGCTCGCGCCGACCGCGAGCAGCCCCAGACCGAACAGCGTCATCGCGACGGGCTGCATCCGGACCGCGTCGATCGTCGGCAGGAAGTCGAGGGACCCCGTCGTCACCGCGTCGCGCGCGATCGCGTGGACCCCGAAGATCTCCGCACCGAAGTACGGCAG
The DNA here is from genome assembly GCF_014836555.1 of Oerskovia rustica. Lineage (GTDB taxonomy): Bacteria > Actinomycetota > Actinomycetes > Actinomycetales > Cellulomonadaceae > Oerskovia > Oerskovia rustica. The sequence goes on along the minus strand of NZ_JACSQQ010000001.1, from coordinate 249,390 downwards.
GACGAGCCCGGCGCCGAGCCAGCCCGTGACGACCGCGCCCGACGCCGGAGCCCGGCCCCGCGTCCCGGCCAGCCGTCCGCGCAGCGCGACGAAGGCGGCGGGGAGCAGCCAGAACCCGGCCGCACCGCACAGGTGCGCCGCGATCCAGTGCCCCGAGGCGAACGCGGCCGCGAGCTCGGGGGTGGCGACGCCCTCGGGGACCCACGGGCGCAGGAGCGGGAAGGCGAGGAAGAGAACGCCCGCGACCGCGAGCAGGACGGCTCCGGTACGGGGACGGACGAGGCCCAGGTCTGGGCGGGTCCGGTCGATCGACGGTGCGTTCATGGCGGCTCTCCTTCGGTGGGTGGGACGGCGGTCGTGTCAGGACGGAGCAGGGTGGGCGAGGTCCTCGATCCCGGCCACGAGCAGACGGACGAGGACCTCGAAGCTGTGGTCGACGTCGTCGGGCAGGCCGAAGCCGCCCAGGAGCTCGAGCGAGACGAACCCGTGGACCGCGGACCGGACGGCGCGGATGGCGTCGACCGTGCGGGCCTCCGGGAGGTCGAAGCCGCGAAGCACCGCGACGATCACGGCGATCGTCTCGGCGCCCGCGAGCGAGAGCGGGTCGTCGTCGGCGGCGCCGAGGTCGGGCGAGAGCTGGATCGCGGCGTAGCGGCCCGGGTGCTCGCGCGCGAAGTCGCGGACGGCCCACGCGAGCGCTGACAGCGCGTCGGGGCCCGAGCGGCCGATCGTCGCGGCGGCGGTCGCGCGCGTCAGGTCGTTCACCGCCACGAGCGCGACGGACCGGCGCAGGTCCGCGAGCGAGCCCACGTGCTTGTAGAGGCTCGGGGTCGCGACCCCTGCCGCGGCCGCGACCTTCGCGAGGGTGAGGTCCGCGAACCCCTGCGCTCCGCCGTCGTCCACCACGCGCAGCGCGAGGGCCGTGACGCCCTCGCGGCTCAGCCCGGCCCTAGCCACGGGCGTTCCAGCCCTGGGCATCGGCGCGCAGACCGGCGAGGAACGTGAGGGTCGCGGGCGCGACGACGTCGGGCGCCTGGTGCTGCGGGTAGTGCCCGACGCCGGGGACCAGGTGCCCCTGGGCGCCGACGACCTCCTGGATCCAGGCGAGCTCGGCGCCCTGGTCGGCGAAGTCGGGGTCGAGCGAACCCATGAAGGCGATCGCGGGGGCGTCGACCTCGGGGAGGCGCGCCTCGACGGGTGCGTGCGTCAGGGTCAGGGCCAGGTCGCGAAAGCTCCGCAGACGGCCGGGCTTGCGCATCGAGGCGCGGATCGCGGCGACGTGGTCGGCGTGCCACGGTGCCCTGCGGCCCTTGGTCAGCATCGAGTAGAAGCCCGCCCAGGCGGCGGCCCCCCACGGGCGGGCGAGCGCGACGCGGTAGAGCAGCCGGCTCGCCGCGGCCTTCGCGGCGCCCGTGGCGGGGTCGCGCAGGAAGGGGCCGAGGAGGACGAGGCCCGCGACGGCGTCGGGCGCCTCGGCGGCTGCCCACGCGGCGGCACCTGCTCCCATCGAGTTCCCGACCAGCACGGCCGGACCGCCCAGGTGCTCGACGAGAGCCAGGAGGTCCTGGCCGGTCGCGACGTCGCCGTGCGTGCGGAAGGTGGTGTCGCTGTCGCCGTGACCGCGCAGGTCCAGGACGGCCACGCGGTAGCCGGCCTCGACGAGCGGGGGGACGAGGTCGCGGTAGGTCGAGCGCAGGTCGCCCATGCCCGGGACGGCGACGACGAGGGGGCCGGTGCCGGTCACGGTGTACGCGAGGCGGCCTTCGGGGCGAGGAAGGAGTTCGACGATCTGGCGAGTACTCATAGCGTAGAGGCTAATGCTATTAGCCAATGGAGGGCAAGGGGTGGGAGAGCGCGAGTTCTCGTCACCCTCGGTGGGCCGGCACGTCACCCTCAGCAGGTGGGTCCGTCACCCTCGGTGGGCCGCCTCGAAGTGGCCCGTCCCGTCCCGACGCTCCTCGGCCCGCACCACGTGCACCACCGCGTTGATGAGCGCCAGGTGCGTGAACGCCTGCGGGAAGTTCCCCAGGTGCCGCCCCGAGTGCGGGTCGATCTCCTCGGCGTACAGGTTGAGCTCGCTCGCGAACGACAGCAGCCGCTCGCACAACGCCCGCGCCCGGTCGAGCTCCCCGACCTCGACCAGCGCCGACACGAGCCAGAACGAGCAGATCGTGAACGTCCCCTCCTCGCCGGACAGCCCGTCGTCGGTCTCGTCGGTGCGGTAGCGCAGGACGAGGCCGTTGACCGTGAGCTCGTTCGCGATCGCGTCGACCGTCGCGACGACGCGCGGGTCGTCGGCCGGCAGGAACCGCAGGAGCGGCACGAGCAGGAGCGAGGCGTCGAGCGCGTCGGAGCCGTAGCGCTGGACGAAGATCCCGCGGGAGTCGACGCCGTGCTCCAGCACGTCGGCGTGGATCTCGTCGGCGATCTTCTGCCACTGCTCGGCGTAGTCCCCCTCGTCGTACATGCGGGCCAGGCGCGCGCCGCGGTCGAGCGCGACCCAGCACATGACCTTGGACGACGTGAAGTGCTGGGGTTCTCCGCGGACCTCCCACAGGCCGCGGTCGGGCTCGTGCCAGTGCCTCGCGGCCTCCTCGACCTGCGCCTTGAGGACGGGCCACAGGGACTCGGGGAGCTGCTCGCGCGACCGGGCGTGCAGGTACACCGAGTCGAGGACGGCGCCCCACATGTCGTGCTGCTGCTGGTCGTACGCGGCGTTGCCGATGCGCACGGGCCGCGCGCCCTCGTGGCCCGAGAGGTGGTCGAGCGTGCTCTCCTCGAGCCGGTCCTCGCCGCCGACGCCGTACATGATCTGCAGCTCGCGGTCGTCGCGGCACACGTCGTGCACGAACGCGAAGAAGTCGTTCGCCTCGCGGTCGAGGCCCAGGGTGTAGAGGCCCCAGAGGGCGAACGTCGAGTCGCGCACCCACGCGTACCGGTAGTCCCAGTTGCGCTCGCCGTGCGGGGTCTCGGGCAGCGAGGTGGTCGCGGCGGCGAGCAGCGCTCCCGTGGGGGCGTAGGTCAGGCCCTTGAGGGTGAGGGCGCTGCGCTGGAGGTAGGAGCGCCACGGGTGGTCGGGGAAGACGCCCTGGGTGATCCAGTCGCGCCAGTACTGCTCGGTGCGTCCCATGGCGTCGGCGGCGTCGGGCCACGTGCCGGGCGCGGGCCGGTCCGACCACGACAGCGCGACGTACGCCTTGTCGCCCGCGGCCATGCGCGTGCGGCCCTGCGCGCGGCGGTCCTCGACGCCGAGGCGCAGGCTGCTGCTCAGGCGCAGGTCGGGCGTCGTGGGGTGCGCGACGCGCGTCACGAGGCTCTGGTAGGTCTGTCCGTCGTACTCCCACCGGGCGGCCTCGCGCCCGTAGTCGGGCAGCGGTTCGCACACGACCTCGACGTCGACGGTCCCGTTGACGCACAGGATCGTGCGCAGCAGCATGTGCTCGGCGTCGAAGTCGGTGGGGGTGCGCCGGTGCGTCTGGGAGCGCTGGTCGACGTTGTGCCACGGTCCCATGAGCATCGCGTCGCGCACCACGAGCCAGCCCGTGGGCGTCTGCCACGTGGTCTCGAGCACGAGCGTCCCGGGGATGTAGCGCCGCGCCACGGGCACGCGCGCGCCGTACGGCCCGACGCGGAACGAGCCCGCGCCCCGGTCGAGGACCGCCGCGAAGATGCTGGGCGAGTCGGGCCGCGGGACGCACATCCACTCGATCGCGCCGCTCGGCGCGACGAGCGCGTTGCACTCGCAGTCCGACAGGAACGCGTACTCCGCGATCCCGGGGAACGCCGAGCGCCTGCCCGTCGGCACCTGTGCCCCGCCCGCGTGCGTCACGGGTGCGTCGAGGTCGGTCGTGTCGACGGGGCGGGCGGTGTCGGGCTCGTCGTCGAAGGAGTCCATCCGTCCAGCGTGCGCCTGTGCGCTGCGGTTGTCAGGCGGGAAGGTGCCCGACGGCGGAGC
>NZ_JACSQQ010000001.1:238644-245425 GCF_014836555.1 Oerskovia rustica | reverse complement strand
GAGCGCACCCGGCGCGGTGCGGTGCGCTCCGCCGTCGGGCAGGGAGGGGGCGGCAGGGCCGGGCGTGTGCCGCACGCTTAGGCTTGTCCTCGAACCCCGCAACTCCATCCGAGAGGTAGCACCATGAGCACGCAGCTCCCCACCGCGTCCGGCTCGTTCGGCGACAAGCCGGTCCTGACGTTCCCCGAGGGCGGCGCTCCCGCCGGCCTCCAGGTCCAGGTCCTCGAGGAGGGCAGCGGCCCGGTCGTGACGGCCGGCCGCACGATCGTCGTGCACTACCTGGGTCAGGTCTGGGACGGCGGCATCTTCGACACGTCGTACGACCGTGGTGAGACCATCAGCTTCCCCATCGGGACCGGTGCGGTCATCGGTGGCTGGGACAAGGGCCTCGTGGGCCAGAACGTCGGCTCGCGCGTCCTGCTCTCGATCCCGCCGGAGCACGGCTACGGCATGCGCGGTGTCCCGCAGGCGGGCATCGGCGGCACGGACACGCTGGTCTTCGTGGTGGACGTCGTCGGGGTCCAGTGACCTCGACCCCTCGCGCCTGACGGGCCGGGGCCCCGGGTTCTCAGCGGGCGACGCTGCGCGTCACCGTGAACCTCGGGTCCCGGCCCTCCTGCGTCGTGGGCCCGACCGCGCGCTCGAGCGCTGGCCGGTAGCGCAGGTGCGAGTTGAACACGGTCCACAGCTCGCCGCCGGGGCGCAGCACGCGGCCCGCGGCCGCGAACATGCGGTGCGCCGCATCGGTGCTCAGGGCGGCACCCTGGTGGAAGGGCGGGTTGCACAGCACGACGTCGGCGCTGCGGTCAGCGAGCGAGGACCCGACGTCGTCGCGCACCACCCGGACCCGGTCACCCGCCCCGGCGGCGACCGCGGTGGCCTGGGCCGAGCGGACGGCCGCCTCGGACTGGTCGGTCGCGACGACCAGGGCACCCGGACGCGCGCGGGCGAACGACACGGCGAGGATGCCCGTGCCGCAGCCCAGGTCCACGGCGTCACGCGCCCCCGGCGAGACCCGGTCGAGGAACCCCAGCAGGAAGCGCGTCCCGAGGTCGAGGCTCGCACCTGCGAACGCCGCGCCGTACGCGACCACGTCGAGGTCGAGCTCCGTCAGGTGCTCGGTGACCGGGTAGGTGAGGTCGGTGCCGGGCCGGGGACCGCGGGCCACGAGCACGCGGGACTTCTGCCGCGCGAGGCTCGCCCGCACGTCCGTGAAGGACTCCGCCAGGACGTCGTTCATGGCCGTCGTCATGTGCTTGACCCGGCCCCCCGCGAGCAGGACCACGTCAGGGGCCGCGAAACGCGCGACGTGCTCCGCGACGTCGCGCAGCGCCGCGAGCGAGCGCGGGAGCTGGAGCAGCACGACGCGCGCGCCGCGCAGCAGGTCCTCGCCCAGCGGCAGGTGCGTGAACGTGTCGGCCAGTCCCTGGAAGGCACGGCGTGCGGCCTGCCGGGCGTTCCGGTCGAGCGCGACCTCGCCCGTGACGGCGTCCTGGTGCACGCGGATGCCGGTCAGCCCGTGCGCCACCGCGGCGCCCAGCGTCAGCGCCCCGAACCGGTCGTCGATCACGACGACCTCGCCCGGCCCGGCGCTCCTGAGGGCGCTCGCGGCCTCGTCGAGGAGCAGGCGGTCGGTCGCGTCGACCGCGACGAGCGTCGGGTCGGCGTCGCGCGTGGCGCTGCCGGGGCGGCGCTCTGGGCCGGAGGGGGCGTCGGGCGAGAAGCGTTCGAGCCCGGCGAGGAGGAGGTTCCGGGCGGCGAGCGCAGGGGTGGCCGATGCGTCGGGGTGGGCGACGTCGTCGGGCAGGGAGGCGTCGCAGGGGAGAGGGGGCACGGGACAAGTCTGCCCTGCTCGGGCGCCCCGGGCGGGGTGCCCGAGGTCACCGCAGGTGGGCGGCTGCCGCCTCGCGGACGGCGGCGGCCACCCGGTCGAGCGTGGGGGAGTGCAGGCGCCACTGCTGCCAGTACTGCGGCACGGTCAGGCTCGCGGCGTCGTCGAACCCGACGAGCCGGCCGGCGACCTCGGCGTCGTGGCTCTGGAGGTCGGGCAGCATGCCCCAGCCCATGCCGAGCCCGACCGCGCGCAGGAACTCGTGCGAGGCCGGGACGTAGTGGCGGGGGCCGCCCCGGCGGCGACCCAGGTAGCGGTCCTGGAGGTCGTCCTTGCGGTCGAAGACGAGCACGGGCGCGACGGCGAGGGCCGTCGCCGTGGGACCGCCCGGGAACCACCGTTCGACGAACGCGGGGCTCGCCATGGGGCGGTAGCGCATGCGGCCGAGGGGGGTCGAGCGGCAGCCCGGCACGGCCGTCGGGACCGAGGTGATCGCCGCGACGGCCGTCCCGTCGCGCAGCAGGTCGATCGAGTGGTCCTGGTCCTCGCGCAGGATCTCGAGCCGCGCCCACGACGACGCCTCGGCGAGCACGGGCAGCGCCCACGTGGTCAGGGCGTCGCCCGTGATGACGAGCGTGATCTCAGGGGTGCTGCCCGAGGTCAGGTCGAGCTCGGCCAGGACCTCGGCGTGCTGGAGCGCGAGATGGCGCGCGTGCCGGACGAGCACCTCGCCCGGGGCGGTGAGCGTCGCCGGCCGACCGCGGCGCACGAGGACCTGGCCCACGGACGTCTCGAGCGCGCGCATGCGCTGGCTGATCGCCGACGGGGTCACGCCGAGGTGCTGGGCGGCGGCGTCGAACGTGCCGGTGGTCGCGATCGCGTCGAGCGCGCGGAGCTGGTCGGGCTGAAGATCCACCATGAGCAGATCTTATGGTTCGACAGAATCATTCGCTGGACTGTCGAATCTCTCGTGCCTACCGTCGAAGGCGTGACCTCCCTCGCTCCTCTCCTCGCCGGCCTCGGCACCGGGCTGTCCCTCATCGTCGCGATCGGCTCCCAGAACGCCTTCGTGCTGCGCCAGGGCCTGCGCCGCGAGCACGTCCTGCCCGTGGTGCTGGTGTGCGCGCTCTCGGACCTCGTGCTCATCGCGGCCGGGGTCGCTGGCCTGGGGGTGCTGGTCTCGCGCGCCCCCGTGCTGCTCGCGGTCGTGCGCTGGGGCGGGGCCGTGTTCCTGCTGGTCCTGGCGGCGCAGGCGGCCCGGCGCGCGCTGCGCCCCGCGACCCTCGAAGCAGCCGAGGGGGGCTTGAGGATGGCGGTGGGGGCCGCCGTCGGGACGGCCCTCGCCCTGACCTGGCTCAACCCGCACGTCTACCTCGACACGGTCCTGCTGCTCGGCTCGGTCGCGGCCGGGTACGGCCACGACGGGCGCTGGGTCTTCGGCGTCGGGGCGGGGATCGCGAGCATCGTGTGGTTCACGACGCTCGGCTTCGGGGCGCGTGTGCTCGCGCCGGTCTTCGCGCGACCCGTCGCGTGGCGCGTGCTCGACGGCGTCATCGCGCTCGTCATGGCCGTCCTCGCGGTGATGCTCGTGGTCAGGTGACACGAGGTCGGTGCCGCCTCTGGCACGCTGGGCCCGTGGACGAACAGACCGACGTGACCCCGGCCCGCGTGACCGTCACCTACTGCACGCAGTGCAACTGGATGCTGCGCGCCGCCTGGCTCGCGCAGGAGCTCCTCACGACCTTCGGCACGAGGCTGACCGAGGTCGCCCTGGTGCCCGGGACGGGCGGGATCTTCCAGGTGCACGTGGGCGACGAGCTCGTGTGGGACCGCAAGGAGCGCAAGGGCTTCCCGGAGGTGCCCGTCCTCAAGCGGATCGTGCGCGACCGCGTCGCCCCCGGCCTCTCGCTCGGCCACACCGACCGTGTCGGTGGTGCCTCCTAGCATCGGCGCCATGCTCGCCGACGACGCCCACGCGTTCCTCACCCGCGCCCGCGCCCGGACCTACGCCGCAGGGGAGGGGAAGACGACCGCGATCCTCGCGGGGTCGGTGCAGTACGAGCTCGCCGAGGGGCCCTGGCTCTACCGCGACGTGTACTACATCGGCAACGGGATCTTCCCCGGCATCGAGGTGGTCCACCACGACGGCGTGCCCGTGTGGTCGGTGTCCTACTCGGGCGACTTCTCCTCGATGAGCGAGGGGCAGGCGGACCTCATGCTCCAGCCCGCGCTCGTCGAGCACGCGGCCACGACACGCACGCACGAGTCCGTCGACGCCGACTACGGGGCGTTCCGGTACACGTGCCGGGGCGAGGGGACCCGGGACGCGTTCCTGGGCCGGGAGGAGATCACCGCGGGCGGCGAGCTCGTCTACTGGCTCCAGTACGCGGGCGGCTTCATCGGGTGAGGCGCCCGGGGTGGCCTGGGGCGTCTGGCCGGGCGGGTGGTCCGGCGTTGGCGTGGCGCCCCACCGGGCGCCACGCGGTGTCACTCGGCCGACGACGCCTTCTGCTCGGCCTCGCGGTTGGCGCGGGCGACCTTCTTGGCCTTCTTGAGGTCGCGCGCCTTGATGCGCTCCTCCTCCGCCCGGACCTCGGCCTGGATCTCGCGCTCGCGCACGAGCCACGCGGGCGGGTCCTCGCGCAGCTCGTTGATCTGCTCGGTGGTCAGCGCTTCCTCGACGCCGCCGCGGGCGAGGCCCGCGATCGAGACGTTGAGGCGGCCGGCCACGACGGGGCGCGGGTGGGGGCCGTTGCGGCGCAGGTCGACGAGCCACTCGGGCGGGTTGGTCTCGAGCTCCTCGAGCCGGCCGCGCGTGATGGTCCCCTCCTGGAACTCCGGGGGAGTGGCGGGAAGGTACACCCCGAGCTTCTTCGCCGCGGTCGCGGGCTTCATGGTCTGGGAGGAGTGCGGGGTGCTCATGGTCCCAGGGTATCGGTCCCGGCCCGGGTTCCTTGTCCTGGGGCGGCTAGGGTTGTGGGGTGGAAGAGACTGCGCGCAGCGCCGAGCACGACGCCGACCGACCGGCCGAGGACGTCACCGACGCGCAGGCCCCCGGGTTCCGCCTCGCGTACGTCCCCGGCGTGACGCCCTCGAAGTGGGTGCGGACGTGGATCGACCGGGTCCCCGACGTGCGCCTGGAGGCGCTCGCCGTCCCGGCTTCGCAGGTGGAGGCCCTCCTGCACGACGGCGGAGCGGACGTCGCGATCCTGCGTCGCCCTGTGCGCAGCGAGGGACTGAGCCACATCGCGATGTACACCGAGGTGCCGGTCGTCGTGGTCCCGCGCGACCACGTGTTCGCGGCCCTCGAGAGTGACGAAGCGCTCACCACGGCGGACCTCGCGGACGAGGTCGTCCTGCATCCGCTCGACGACGTGCTCGGCTGGGCCACCTCTGCCGCTGCTTCGGGTGCTGACGACGAGGTGTCCCCTGTGCTGCCCGGCAAGCCGGCCCTGGAGCGCCCGGCGACGACGGCCGACGCGATCGAGCTCGTCGCGGCGGGGATCGGGCTGCTCGTCGTGCCGCAGTCCCTCGCGCGCCTGCACCACCGCAAGGACCTGACGTACCGGCCCCTCGACGGGGGGCCCGAGGCGCCCGTCGCGCTCGGCTGGGTGACCGAGGAGAAGTCCGACCTCGTCGAGGAGTTCATCGGGATCGTGCGCGGCCGTACGGCCAACAGCTCGCGCGGCGTCGCGGGCCCCACCCCGCCCACGCCGGAGGCGAGCAAGAAGACGGACGGGCGTTCGTCGTCGGGCGCCAAGAGCGGCGGGAAGGCCGGGCAGACCGCCAAGGGGGCGAGGACGGCGAGTGCGGCGCGCAGCGGCGCCAAGCAGGCGCCCAAGGGCGGCAAGAAGTCGGGCAAGTCCGTCGCGAAGCGGCTCGGGAAGTCGCAGTCGATGAAGGGTCGCAAGAAGGGGCGCTGAGTCCATCGCCCTTGACTTATATAAGTCACAGGTGAAAGATCGACGGATGGAAGCGTTCGACGTCCTCGGCGACCCCGTCCGGCGACGGATCCTCGAGCTGCTGTCCGGCGGCGAGACGTCCGCCGGCGACCTCGCAGCCGTGATCCGCGACGAGTTCGGGATCAGCCAGCCCGCGGTCTCCCAGCACCTCAAGGTGCTGCGCGACAACGGGTTCGCGACCGTCCAGGCAGCCGGCACCCGCAGGCTCTACGCCCTGGACCCCGGCGCGCTCGACGAGGTCGACACCTGGCTCGACGGCCTCCGGCAGCTCTGGGACCAGCGCCTCGACGCGCTCGGCACCGAGCTCGCGCGAGGGCGCCGCGCCCGCCGTCGGGCCGCGTCACCCCCGGACGCCTCCCGCACCGCCCCGGCCGCGGACCCGCGACCGGACCCCGCGAAGGAGGCCACGAGATGACGTTCGACCTGAGCACCGAGATCGACAGGGCCCGCCGCACCGTCGGCGAGCGCGACGACGCCCGCGTCGTGCTGCTGAGCCGCACCTACGACGCCCCGGTCGAGGACGTGTGGGACGCGTGCACCGACGCCGAGCGCATCGCGCGGTGGTTCCTGCCCGTGACCGGCGAGCTGCGCCTGGGCGGGCGCTACCAGCTCCAGGGCAACGCGGGCGGCGAGGTGCGCGAGTGCGAACCGCCGCGCCGGTTCCTCGTGACCTGGGGCATGAGCGAGGAGGACCGGAGCACGGTCGAGCTCCGCCTCGCCCCTGCCGACGGCGGGGCCACCGAGCTCACGCTCGAGCACGTCGCGGTCGTGCCACCCGAGTTCTGGGACCAGTTCGGCCCCGGGGCCGTGGGCGTCGGCTGGGACCTCGCTCTCCTCGGTCTCGCCGCGCACGTCGCGGGCGTCGACCTGGGCGACCCGGCCACGCTCGAGACGAGCCCCGAGATGCGTGCGCTCCAGACCGCCAGCGCCCAGCTCTGGCGCGGCGCGCACGAGGCGTCGGGCGCAGAACCGGGGGGGGGCGCGGCGG
>NZ_JACSQQ010000001.1:186841-238634 GCF_014836555.1 Oerskovia rustica | reverse complement strand
GGCCCCCCCCCGCGACGACCGCGTTCTACGTCCCGCCGCTCGACGGGGACGCGACACCCTGACCCGCGCGACGTCGGGCGGGCTGGGGCTGCCCGCGTCGCGGGTGGGTGACGACCCCGCCGTGGGTGCCTCAGCGCCCGCCCGTGACGAACACGTCGAACAGCTCGGGATGGTGCGCGTGCACCAGGACCGCGAACACGATCGCGTCGAACAGCAGGTGCACGCACACCACGTACGTGAGCGACTTGGTGCGCGCGAAGATCCACCCCTGGACCAGCGCGAACGGGATCGTCAGGAGCGGCCCCCAGCTCCGGTAGCCGAGCTCCCACAGGAACGACACGAACACCGTCGCCTGCAGGAGGTTCGCAGGCCACAGCGCGAAGTGGCGGCGCAGCAGCGCGAACACGACGCACACGAAGAACAGCTCGTCCCAGATCCCCACGGCGTTGACGCCCACGAAGAGTCGCGCGATCTCCTGCGGTGTCTCGATCGCGGGCCAGTTCTGGTACGAGCCGGACCCGATGAAGTACGCGGGCAGGATCAGGTAGCCCGCGACGAGCACGACCAGCAGGTACACGATCTGGGTGCGGTTCCACCGTCTGCCCGTGCGGACCGGGAACCGGATCGCGTCGTCGCGGTAGACATAGCGCGAGACGGCCCACGGGACCAGCACCGCCAGCGAGAGCACGACGGCGAACCGGGCGATCCCGGCATCGCTCAGGTCCGCCGCGAGCGGGATGGTGCTGATGATGCCCATGCCGAGCGCGATCAGCAGCAGGTCGCGCCCGAGCCGCCGGTCGACGAGTAGCCCCAGCAGGACGCCCGCGACGAGCGGCACGTACCCGAGCGGCCGGACGTGCACCGCGAACAGGAGCACCGCCGACCCGCAGACCAGCGCCGCGGCGAGCAGGCGTGCGGCGGTGAGCAGGGCGGTGTCGGGCGTCGCGGCGGTGCGGGCGTCGGTCACGCGCCCCACGATGCCACGGGCACGGACGTGAAGGCGGGGTGTGGGCCGCGAGGGGGACGGCAGGAGGTGTCCGGGTCCGACCGCGGTCTGATGTTCATCGGCCGTTCACCTCCGTACCATTCCGGGGTGAAGTCCCCCAGATCGCCCCTGCTCCTGGCCCTGCTCTGGCTGCTCGCGGCCGCCGTGGTCGTGCCGTCGCTGCTGCTCCTGCGCGGGCCCAGCACCGAGCTCTACCTCGCCGTGACGGCCCGGACCGCGGACCTGCCCGGCGTCGAGCTGGTCGCCGAGGCAGGCGTGATCGTGCTCGCCCTGCTGTGGGTGCTCGCGGCCTGGCAGGCGCGCGGGGCGGGGCTCGTGGCCGTCGCGACCGCGGTCGTCGGGGGCGCGGGCGCCGTGCTGGCCTACGCGACGTCCGAGGTCGCCAAGACGATCGTCCAGCAGCCCCGCGGGTGCTGGGACCTCATCGAGATCGCGCACTGCCCCGCGGCGGGGGACTGGTCCTTCCCGAGCAACCACACGACCATCGCGTTCGCGCTCGCGACGTCCGTGGTGCTCACGGCGCTCGCCACGGGCCGCCCGCGGGACTCCCTCGGCACGACGACGGCGCTCCGGTTCCGGCGCGCACGTCGCCTCCCGCCCTACCGGGTCATGGTCGTCGCGCCCGCGGTCCTCGCGATCGTGACGGGCGCGGCGCGCCTGGTGCAGGGGGTCCACTTCCCGCACGACGTCGTCGCGGGCGCGACGGTCGGTGTGTGCGTCGTGGTGGCGCTCGTCCTGGCGCTGCGCGGGCCGGTCGCCGCGGTCCTGGCGACGTTGTGCCGCAACGAGGCCGTGGGCCGGCTGCTGCTCGCGCCGGAGGTGCGGGCCGGGGCCGATGACAGGACGCTGGTCCGGCGCTGAGAGTGACGCGACGACCTGCCGCGGGTGACTCCTTCAGTCGTCGACGGCGTCACCGTCGGTAGTCGCGCGCGTCACCCTCGGGGGTCGAGTCGGGCACCCTCGGCGGGCCCGCGTCCACTCGGAGTGCCTAGGCGCGCCCAGGCATGCCCAGGTATGCCCGCGGGGGAGGCGCAGCGCAATCAGGTGGTTTGTTCGAGTTGCTGACATTTGTGCGCATCGCTACCTTGTGACCGCGGCGCCAGCCGTTCACAAGGATTGTTCAACGATGAGCAAATGGGGGCTCGATGTTTGGCAAGAGAACTGTCACCGGCATGCGCCGAGGAGCCGCGATCGTGGCTGCCGGCCTCGTGAGCGCGGTCGTCGCGACCGCCGCCGCCGCGCCGGCGACCGCGGTCGATGCACCGGCCACGGCACCGCTCACGGTCGCCACCGCGGCGCCCGCGAACCCCTGCGCCGCGACGTGGAGCGAGACCACCGCGTACCAGGGCGGGGCCACGGTCTCGCACCACGGCCGCAACTTCACCGCGAAGTGGTGGACGCAGCGCGAGAACCCGGGGGCCACCACCGTCTGGGCGGACAAGGGGGCCTGCCAGGGTGGCGCGTCCGACTTCGTGATCAGCGAGGCCGAGTTCGACGCGATCTTCCCGAAGCGCAACGCGTTCTACACCTACCAGGGCCTCGTCGACGCCCTCGCGGCGTACCCGAGGTTCGCGAACACGGGGACCGAGACGACCCGGACCCAGGAGGCTGCGGCCTTCCTGACCCACGCCGACTTCGAGTCGGTCGGTCTGCGGTACGTCAAGGAGATCAACGAGGCGAACTACTGGATCAAGTGCGACTACTCGCAGCCGTTCGGCTGCCCGGCCGGGCAGAAGGCCTACTACGGCCGCGGCCCGATCATGTTCAGCTGGAACTTCAACTACAAGGCGGCCGGTGACGCGCTCGGCATCGACCTGCTCAACAACCCGTGGCTCGTCGAGCAGGACCCGTCGATCGCCTGGCAGACGGCCCTCTGGTACTGGAACACGCAGAACGGTCCGGGCGTCATGACGTCGCACGAGGCGATGATCGGCGGCGCCGGATTCGGTCAGACGATCAACTCGCTCAACGGGGCGCTCGAGTGCGACGGCGGCAACCCGGCCTCGGTCCAGAGCAGGGTCGACCGCTACCAGAAGATCACGGCGATCCTGGGCGTCGCGCCGGGCTCGGGCCTGACCTGCTGAGCAGCTGAGACGTGCCGAACCTGGGGTTCTGCACCGACGCTCAGCCCGGCATCACGCCGCGTCGGGGAACGGGATCCCCGTCGTCGCGTGGCAGCGGTACCCGTTGGGGTTCTTGTCGAGGTACTGCTGGTGGTAGTCCTCGGCGTAGTAGAACGTGCGCCCCTCGGCCGGTGCGACCTCGGTGGTGATGGGGTCCAGGCCACGTGCGGTCAGGACCTTCTGGTACCGCTCCTCGGTCTCGCGGACCGCGGCCTCCTGCTCGGGCGTCGTCCAGTAGACCGCCGAGCGGTACTGGGTGCCGACGTCGTTGCCCTGTCGGTAGCCCTGGGTCGGGTCGTGGCGCTCCCAGAAGATCTTGAGCAGCTCCTCCTCGCTCACGACCGACGGGTCGTACGCGACGAGCGCGGTCTCGGTGTGCCCGGTCCGCGCGGTGCAGACCTCCTCGTACGTGGGGTTGGGGGTGGTGCCGCCCATGTAGCCGACGGCGGTCGAGATCACTCCCGGCACCTGCCAGAAGATCTCCTCGGCGCCCCAGAAACAGCCCATCGCGAGGTACAGCACGCGCGTGCCCTCGGGCCAGGGACCGGTGATCGGCGTCCCCAGCACGGTGTGCGGGCGGGCGGTGGGGAGCACGGGCTGGTCCCGCCCGGCGAGCGCCTTCTCGGGCGCGACCATCTGGGTCTTCATCGAGGACCCGAACAACGACTCGAACATCTTTACCTCCACCTGTAGCCGACACCTGGGCAACACCTCGTCGTCGTCGCCTGTTCCCCGGACGCCTCGGAACCGTCCCGTCCCGACGGTCCGCGCGAAATGTCCACATCCGCTCTGCGAGAACCGTCGTGTTCCGCAGGAACACGCGGCCCCCGGGCACGTAGGCTCACAGGATGAGCAGCGCGAGCACTCCCTCCCACCCCGACTGGTCGAGCACCGGCTTCGCGACCCGCGCCATCCACGCGGGACAGGACCCGGACGCGACGACGGGGGCCGTCGTGCCCCCGATCTACCAGGTCTCCACCTACAAGCAGGACGGCGTCGGCGGTCTGCGCGGGGGGTACGAGTACTCCCGGTCCGCGAACCCCACCCGCACGGCGCTCGAGGAGGCGCTCGGCGCCGTCGAGACGCCTGCCGGGGCCGCGCAGGCGCGCGGGTTCGCGTTCTCCTCGGGCCTCGCGGCGGAGGACACGCTGCTGCGCGCGACGCTGCGCCCGGGCGACCACGTCCTGGTGCCCGACGACGCGTACGGAGGCACGTACCGCCTGGTGGCGCGGGTGTTCGGGCCATGGGGCATCGAGCACACGGCCGTGGACCTGACGGACCTGGACGCCGCGCGGGCAGCGGTCCAGCCGGGCCGCACGAGGGTCCTGTGGGTCGAGACCCCGACCAACCCGCTGCTGGGCGTGAGCGACATCGCCGCCCTCGCGCGGATCGCGCACGAGCACGGCGCGACCCTCGTGGTCGACAACACGTTCGCGACGCCCTACCTGCAGCAGCCGATCGGCCTGGGCGCCGACGTCGTCGTGCACTCGACGACCAAGTACATCGGCGGGCACAGCGACGTCGTCGGGGGAGCGCTCGTCGTGGCCGACGGCGCGGAGCTCCCGGGCGACCTCGTCTCGCCCGCGGGGACGCGCGGCCTGGCTGACGCGGTCGGCTTCCACCAGAACTCCTCGGGTGCGGTCGCGGGGCCGTTCGACGCGTGGCTCACGCTGCGCGGTCTCAAGACGCTCGCGGTGCGCATGGACCGGCACTCGGCCAACGCGGCCGCGGTCGCGGAGTTCCTCGCGTCGCACCCCGCGGTGACCGAGGTCGTCTACCCGGGCCTCGCGTCGCACCCCGGTCACGAGCTCGCGAAGCGCCAGATGCGCGGCTTCGGCGGCATGGTGTCCTTCCGCGCGGGGAGCGAGGAGAAGGCGCTCGCGGTCTGCGCGCGCACCCAGGTGTTCACGCTCGCCGAGTCGCTCGGCGGGGTCGAGTCGTTGATCGAGCACCCGGGGCGCATGACGCACGCGTCGGTCGCGGGTTCTGCGCTCGAGGTCCCGGACGACCTCGTGCGACTGTCGGTCGGCATCGAGGACGCGGCGGACCTGATCGCGGACCTCACGCGGGCTCTCGCGTGAGCGCGGCACCGCGCAAGGGCCGCGCCCAGAAGGCACAGGGCCCGACGACGGCGCCCGCCTCGGCAGGAACGGTCGCCACCGCAGTGGTCCCCACGTCCGCGGCGACCACGAAGGTACGAGCCGGCAGGCCGCACGGTGCCGACGCCGTCCCGCCCTCGATCCAGACCGCCGCGGCCTGGTCGTGGCGCCTGCTCCTGATCGGCGCGCTCGTCACGGCGAGCCTGTACGTCACGGCGCTGTTCAAGGTCATCGTGGTCCCGGTCGCGATCGCGCTGCTCCTCACGGTGCTGCTGACACCGGTTCGACGCTTCCTCGAGAAGCGGCTGCGGTTCTCCCGCGGCCTGGCCTCCATCTCGGCGCTGCTGGGGCTTCTCCTGGTCGTGGGCGGGCTCATCACGGTGGCGGGCAGCACGATCGTGAGCGGGATCTCGGAGCTCCGGGAGAAGGCGATCGACGGCTTCAACGAGTTCATGGACTGGCTGCAGGCCGGTCCGTTCGGGATCGGCGTCGAGCAGGTCGACGGCTACCTCAAGGAGCTCGAGAAGTTCATCAGCTCGAGCCAGGACAGCATCGTGTCCGGGGCGCTGGGCGCGGCGACGACCGTGGGCCACGTGGCCGCGGGCGCCGTGATCGCGCTGTTCTGCACGTTCTTCTTCCTGCTCGACGGCCGGACCATCTGGTCCTGGTGCGTGGGCCTGTTCCCGGCGCGGTCGCGCGACACGATCCACCAGGCGGGGCGTCGCGGCATCGTCACGCTGTCCGCCTACACGCGCACCCAGATCCTCGTGGCGCTCGTCGACGCGGTCGGTATCGGTGTCGGTGCCGCGTTCTTCGTGCCGTCGCTCGCGCTGCCCCTCGGCATCCTGGTGTTCGTGGGGTCGTTCATCCCGATCGTGGGTGCCGTCGTCACGGGCGCGGTCGCGGTGCTCGTCGTGCTGGTCGCGAACGGGTGGGTCGCGGCGCTCATCATGCTGGGCATCGTGCTCGCGGTCCAGCAGATCGAGAGCCACGCGCTCCAGCCGTTCCTCATGGGGCACGCGGTCTCGCTGCACCCCGTCGCGGTGCTGCTCGTGGTCGCGGCCGGCGGGTTCGCTGCCGGCATCGTGGGGGCCCTGTTCGCGGTGCCGCTCGCCGCCCTGATCAACACCGTGGTGCTCTACTTCAACGGGCACGACAAGTTCCCCGACCTCGGCACCGACGACACCCTCGTGATACGCGGCAAGCCCGCGCTCCCGGTCATGGTCCGGCGTGCCGAGGAAGACCTCGCCGACGACGAGAAGGTGCCCGCCTCGGCGCGCACCGCCGGGCGCAGGGCGTCGCGCCGAGCGGGAGCGCCGTCGTCGGGCGCCGGGGCGAGCGCGGGCGAGGACGCGTGACCCTCGCTCAGCCCGGCGTGACGCTCGACAGCATCCGCGACGCCGCCCGCATGCTCGACGGCGTCGCCTACCGGACCCCCGTCCAGACGAGCCGCGCGCTCAGCCAGGTCACGGGCGTGCCCGTGGCGCTCAAGTGCGAGAACCTCCAGCGCGCCGGGTCGTTCAAGATCCGCGGCGCGTACATCCGCATGGCCCGGCTCTCGGCCGAGGAGAAGGCGCGCGGCGTCGTCGCGGCGAGCGCCGGGAACCACGCCCAGGGCGTCGCGTTCGCGGCGGGGCTGCTCGGTATCCAGGCCGTCGTCTACATGCCGGTCGACGCCGCGCTGCCCAAGGTCGCCGCGACCCGGGAGTACGGGGCCGAGGTGCGCCTGGTCGGCGTCGACGTCGACGAGACGCTCGCGGCTGCGAAGGCCGAGGCCGAGCGCACGGGCGCGGTGTTCATCCACCCGTTCGACCACCCTGACGTCGTCGCGGGCCAGGGCACGATCGCGCTCGAGATCCTCGAGCAGGTCCCCGACGTCCGCACGGTCGTCATGCCGCTCGGCGGCGGCGGCCTGGTCGCGGGGGTCGCGGCGGCCATGGCCGAGGTCGCGCCGCACGTCAAGGTCGTCGGGGTCCAGGCCGCGCGGGCTGCGGCGTACCCGGGCTCGCTCGCCGCAGGCGTCCCGACGACGTCGCTCGCCCGCTCGACCATGGCCGACGGCATCGCGGTGGGCACCCCGGGCCCCGTGCCGTTCTCGATCGTGTCCGAGCTGGGCGCCGAGGTGCGGACGGTGACCGAGGACGAGCTGTCGCGCGCGCTCCTGATGATCACCGAGCGGGCCAAGCTCGTCGTCGAGCCGGCGGGGGCCGCCGGGGTCGCGGCGCTGCTCGCCGCCCCGACCGGGTGGGAAGGCCCGGTCGTGGTGATCCTGTCCGGGGGGAACATCGACCCCCTGGTGCTGCTGCGCGTGCTGCGGCACGGGCTCGCGGCTGCGGGCCGGTACATGCAGATGCAGGTCCTGCTCGACGACCGGCCCGGGGCGCTCGCGCAGATGCTCGACGTCATCGCGGGGGTCGGCGGCTCGATCATGCACATCGACCACGACCGCACGGACGTGCACCTCGCGATCGGCGAGGCGTGGGTGCGCATGCAGGTCGAGACCAAGGGGCAGGAGCACTGCGAGGCGCTCGTCGCGCAGCTACGGGGCGCGGGGTACCGGGTCCTGACGGGCTGACGGGCTGACGGGCTGCCGCTCTGCGGCCCGGCCGTCGGCCGTCTCGACGAGCGGAGTCGGACGCGAGATGCTGCCCGTTGTCGCTTCCGGGGTGCGTGGGACGACAACTTGCAGCATCTCGGTAGGTGAACGGGGCGGACGGAGGGGCCCCTCCGGTCGGCGTCATGCGACCTCGACGATGCGGGGCCGGACTACGACGTCCGGTGCGTCTGCGAGGTTGCCCGGGTCCACCCCACGGTCGGCAAAGGCCTGCATGACCCGTCCCGTCGTGGCGGGCCAGCGGCGCAGGACGTCGTCCGCGTACAGCACGAGGACCCGCCAACCCAGGCGCTCCAGCTCCTCTCGGCGCGCGACGTCGTCGAGCATCTGCTGCCTGTCCGTGAGGTGGTGGATCCCGTCGTACTCGATCGCGATGCGTAGCCCGGGCCAGCACAGGTCGGGGCGTGCGACCCAGCGGTCCCGGTCGTACACGTCGGCTCCGACGACAGGGCACGGGAACCCGGACGCAACCAGCATGAGCCGGAGCCGGGTCTCCATGGGCGAGTCGACGAACGCCCGGGTGGCGGCCAACGCTCTCCGGAGCGCACGAGCCCCGCGCCGGGAGCCGTGCCAGGCCAGGGCTCTGGCGAGCTCCTCCCGGGGAACCGCGGGCCAGCGTCTGCCGACGATCGCGTCGGTGACGCAGACGAGATCCATGAACGACAGCTCGTGCGTGGACGAGAGCGACGGCATCGTGGCGCGACGAGCGTCGACCCGCCCCTGGTCGGGACCGGTCAGCGCGGCGGGTCGGACGAGGCCGGCGAGGTCGAGCCACGTCCGGGCGAGGGTCGTGACGGGGCGCCCACGGTGACGGGTGACGTGGTTGGTCCGGGGGCGGACGTGTCCCGTGATCCCCGCGGCCTCGCTCGGGAACTTCCCGGGGCCCCGGGAGACGTGCAGGGTCGCGGTGAGGTCGATTCCGGACGGGAGCGGAAGACCCCACAGGGCCGCGGCCGTCGTGTGCGACCAGGCATCACCGTCGGAGAACGTGAGCTCGACGGCTTCGCAGAGCGCTCCGAGGTCGTGCATCCGGGACCTGTCCATCCGGATCCCGGGCAACGGCGTGTGTGGAGCTTCGTGGACCGTACCTGCCGTCGGGTGCATCCGGCCGC
The DNA here is from genome assembly GCF_014836555.1 of Oerskovia rustica. Taxonomy (GTDB): domain Bacteria; phylum Actinomycetota; class Actinomycetes; order Actinomycetales; family Cellulomonadaceae; genus Oerskovia; species Oerskovia rustica. The sequence goes on along the minus strand of NZ_JACSQQ010000001.1, from coordinate 229,680 downwards.
GATCGCGTCGGTGACGAGGAACGGTGCGGGTGGGAGGGGGATCACGAGATGCTGCCTGTTGTCGCCCCGAGAGGTGGGCACCCGACAACCGCGAGCATCTCGGGCGCGGGTGCGGGTGACCGCTGGGACAGGGGAGGGCTCGGGGAGTCGTCCGTCATGGCGTGATCCTGCCTGAGAGCGACCGGGTGCGTGGCGGGTCTGGGGCGGCCTGTGGACAGACGCCGACGTCGTGTGAGCCGCGCCCTTCCGCCCCGGCGGCGAGATGCTGCTCGTTGTCGCACCACGCGCGGGGGACCCGACAACCGGCAGCATCTCGCCGACCGTCGCGAGCGGGCTGAAGAGTCCAGGCTGGCCCGACCGGCCGCCCGGCAGGCACCCGGACGCACGCAGGCCCAGGAACCCTGAGGTTCCCCGGGCCTGCGTGGTCGCGATGCGCGTGCCCTGGGGCGGCCACCGTCGGTGGTGGCTCGGCGCGTCAGCGGTGGGTCACGCCTCGAACGGCTTGGCCGCGAGGATCTCCACCTGGATCTGGTTCCCGTTGGGGGCGGCGTACGAGACCTTGTCGCCGATCGAGGTGCCGTTGATGGCCTCGCCGAGCGGGGACGTCGGGGAGTAGACGCGGATGTCCGTGCCGCCGGCGATCTCGCGCGAGCCGAGCAGGAACGCCATCTCCTCGCCGGCCACGAGGGCCGTGACGACCATGCCGGGCTCGACCTTGCCGTCGTCCGGCGGCGTGCCGATCTGCACGTTGCGGAGCTTCGCGGTCAGCTCGCGGATGCGCGCCTCGTTCTTGGCCTGCTCCTCGCGGGCGGCGTGGTAGCCGCCGTTCTCCTTGAGGTCACCCTCGTCGCGGGCAGCAGCGATGCGCTCGGCGATGTCGGTGCGGCCGGCACCGGACAGGTGAGCCAACTCGGCCTGAAGCCTGTCGTGTGCCTCCTGGGTCAGCCAGGTGACGCTGGTCTCGGTCACGGTTCGCTCCTTCCTTTCCTTGCGTTCCTGCGGTCGACGTCGGTGGACGCGACCGCACAGGGTGAGGCAGTGGGTGCGGGTGAGAGCGACTCCGCTGCCTGCCCGGGGTGGTGACGTCGGCCGGTCGCCGACGCCGCGTGGCGGGTTTCGCTGGACCTGATGCTTCTGGGGCAGCGTGAATCCCTCAGGATACCAAATGTCCGCTGCATCACACCGCCGTTCCCCCGTCAGGGCAGTGCGCGGCAGCTCTCGACGATGCCGGTCGTGGCGAGCTCGGACGTCGCGACGCTCACGGTGTAGCGCCCCTCGAGCTGGTCGCTCGGTCCGACGACGACGTCGACCGTCCCGACCTGCGCGTAGCTCTCCGCGAGGGCGTCGATCGTGCACTCGGCCTGGGTGCCGGGCTTCATCGAGACCTGGAACGTCACGTCGATCTGCTCGGAGCTGATGACCTTGAACCCGAAGTCGTCGTAGCGCACCGGGGTCGAGGCCTGCCCGAGCCCGATCCAGATCGTGATCCCGACGCCGACGACCGCGGCGGCGACGATGCCCGCGATCGTGAGGCGGCGGCGGGCGGGCGTCGACGGGGGTCCGTAGCGCCCTGCGGGCGGCTGCGGTCCCGGGGTCCGCGGCGCGAGCCCGATCGGGTTCTCGTGCTCGTCGAGCGCGTCGGGGCCGACCTGCGGGGTTGTTCCCGACGGGGGAGTGCTGTTCGTCATGGTGAATCGAGGTCCAGGGGTTGGGTGGACTACCTGCTCATGAGACATCATTGTCTCTGAACTTCTTCGCCCCGGAGTACCCCCTGGAGGACCTGTGACCGAATCGACGGCGCGCCCGCGGACTGCAACGGCGCCCGGGACGGTCGACGGCGCACCGTTGCGCCTCATGGCCGTCCATGCGCACCCTGACGACGAGTCGAGCAAGGGCGCCGCGACGTCGGCCCGCTACGCCGCGGAGGGCGTCGAGGTGCTCGTCGTGAGCTGCACGGGCGGTGAGCGCGGCGACGTGCTCAACCCGAGCTTCGGTGAGGTCCCCTCGACCCCCGAGGGCATGGCCGAGCTGCGCCGCGCGGAGATGGCGGCGGCGGCCAGGGCGCTCGGTGTGAGCCACCGCTGGCTGGGGTTCGTCGACTCGGGGCTGCCCGAGGGCGACCCGCTGCCTCCGCTGCCGGAGGGCTGCTTCGCGCTCGTCCCGCTCGAGGAGGCGGCGGCGCCGCTCGTCGAGCTGGTGCGTGAGTTCCGCCCGCACGTCATCACGACGTACGACCCGAGCGGGGGCTACCCGCACCCGGACCACATCATGTGCCACAGGGTCGCGTTCGAGGCGTTCCACGCCGCAGGCGACCCGGAGCGCTACCAGGTCGAGGGCGGCGCGCCCGTGTGGGAGCCGCTCAAGCTGTACTACAACCACGACTTCTCGATGAACCGCATCCGCACGATCCACGAGGCCGTCGTGGACGCCGGTCTCGAGTCGCCGTTCAGCGACTGGGTCGAGTCGCGGGCGGCGCGCGAGATCCCCGAGCGCGAGGTCACGACGCGCGTCGAGGTCGCCCCGTACTTCCCGCAGCGCGACGCGGCGCTCATCGCGCACGCGACGCAGATCGACCCGGACGGCTTCTTCTTCGCGATCCCGCGCGACCTCGAGGTCGCGGTGTGGCCGATCGAGGAGTTCGAGCTCGCCGAGTCGCGCGTCCCGACCACGCTTCCGGAGGACGACCTGTTCGCCGGTATCCGCACCGAGGAAGGCCACGCATGAGCCCGACGCCGCAGCTCGCGGTCGACCTGTCGTCCCACCTCGCGGGAGGGCCCGGTTGGGCCGTCGGCGTGACGGCCGAGACCACGCCGTCCCCCGCCCCGACGGGCGGTGAGCTGCGCCCGGGCCTCGAGCCGACCGACGTGTCTCCCGGCCTGCCGGGGTTCCTCACGATCTTCGCGGTCGCGCTCGCGTGCGTCGCGCTGTTCCTGTCGATGAACAAGCAGCTCCGCAAGGTCCGGCACGACGAGCGGTCGGTCCGTTCCGGCGACGGCGGCGGGGCTGGTGCGTCTTCGGACGGCGGTTCCTCGGGCGGCGGCTCGCGCTCGAACGACGGTCCGAGCGACAGCTCGAGCGACTCGGGCAGCTCGGGCGGCGACTCCGGTGGCGGCGGCGACTGACATGGCACGGACGTCGCGTGGTCCGGTGCGGGTCACGATCGCCCAGATCGAGGTCTCGAACGACCACGCGGCGAACCTGCTCGTGGTGCGCTCGGCCTTCACGGAGGCTCAGCGGCTCCAGGCCGACCTCCTGGTGCTCCCCGAGTACGCCTCGGGCTTCGATCCGCGAGGGGTCGGGATCGAGCACGCCGAGCCGCTCGACGGCCCGTTCGTCACGACTCTCCAGCGCTGGGCGGCGGAGACCGGGGTCGCGGTGATCGCGGGCACGACGCTCCCGGGCAGCGGCAGCGGCAGCGGCAGCGGCAGCGGCACGACCCGTGCCGTCAACGCCGTCGTCGCGATCGACGGGGGCGGGCACCTGGTCGGGGTGTACCGCAAGGTGCACCTCTACGACGCGTTCGGGCACCGTGAGTCGGACCGGCTGGAGCCGGGCCCGGTCGACGCGGCCCCGACCACGATGACCGTGGGCGGCCTGACGTTCGGCGTCATGACGTGCTACGACCTGCGGTTTCCCGAGTCGGCGCGCCGGCTGGTCGACGCCGGCGCCGACGTCCTGGTCGTGCCCGCTGCCTGGGCCGCGGGCGACCTCAAGGCCGACCACTGGCGCACCCTGGCCCGTGCCCGGGCGATCGAGAACACCTCGGTGGTGCTCGCCGTCGGGCAGGCGGGGAAGGGCGTGACCGGGAGGTCGCTGCTCGTGGGGCCCGACGGGCAGGTCGGGCTCGAGCTCGACGAGCGCGCGGGCCTGCGGACCGCGGACGTCGACCCCGGCGCCCTGGGGGCCGTGCGGGAGGCGAACCCGTCGCTCGTGAACCGGCGCTACGCCGTCGTGCCCAAGGACCAGCAGCAACGCTGAGTGCGAAGTGGTCGTCGCAGATCGAGGCCGTCCGCGACAGCTGCTCCGCACTCAGCGGGTGCAGGAAGGCTCAGGCGTTGAGCGCCGCGATCATGATCGCCGCGTAGTGGCACCCGAAACCCACGACCGTCAGCACGTGGAAGATCTCGTGGAAGCCGAACCAGCGCGGGCTCGGGTTGGGGCGCTTGAGCCCGTAGACGACCGCGCCGAGCGTGTACGCCAGGCCGCCGATCGCGACGAGCCACACGATCGCCGGGCCGGACGGCGTCGTCCAGAACTGGGGCATGTACCCGACCGCGACCCAGCCGAGCGCGACGTAGATCGGCACGTAGACCCAGCGCGGGGCGTTGAGCCAGATGATGCGCGCGGCGAGCCCCAGCAGGGCGCCCGCCCACACGATGACGAGCAGGATCGTCGCGGTCCTCTGCGGCAGGAGCAGCACCGCGAGCGGTGTGTACGTGCCCGCGATGATGAGGAAGATGTTCGAGTGGTCGGCCCGGCGCAGGATCCCCGCGACCTTCGGTGACCAGGTGCCGCGGTGGTAGACGGCGCTCGTGCCGAACAGCAGGCACGCGCTCAGGCCGAAGACGGCGCACGAGACCTTGCCCGCGACGGGGGGCGCGAGGATCACGAGGACGATGCTCGCGACGAGGGCGACGGGGAACGTGCCGGCGTGGATCCAGCCCCGTAGCCGGGGCTTGATGGCTTCCGCGACCTTCGCGCTCGCGCTCGACACGGCGTCTGCTGCCGAGTCGAGGGCGTTCTCGACGGTGTCGCCCGAGGTCGGGCGGTCGGAGGGTCGTGCCACGGAGGTGCTCCTACTCGTTCGGCGGGCGGGGGACGATGCGTCCCTGGCCCGGGGGGACTGCGCGTGAGTCGACGTGCGTGGCTCAGGAACAACCTACGCCATCGTAAGTTACGTCACCGTAGGTTGCTGCGGGGGACTGTGAAGATCCTGCGCAAAGGCGTCTCCCGGGCCGGACCTCGGGACATATCGACTGTTGCCTCCGGTACCGTTTGGCGAGCGACGCCCCCGAGCGCTCCTCGGTGCCCGTGTCGTCCGTGCGACGCTCCCGGGCCCTGCCCGGCCCCGTCGCCGCTCATCCATTACACACCGCGAAGGACCCCACGTGCGCATGCCCCACCTGCTCTACGGGCTGTACGAACGACGGCTCGCGAGCTCCCTGCCCCGTGAGGCGATGCCACGTCACGTCGGCGTCATCCTCGACGGGAACCGGCGCTGGGCGAAGTCCTTCGGCGAGACCGCCGCGACCGGTCACCGTCGCGGTGCCGACAAGATCGCCGAGTTCCTCACCTGGAGCGAGGACCTCGGGATCGAGGTCGTCACGCTCTGGATGCTCTCCACGGACAACCTCTCGCGCTCGCGCGAGGAGCTCAGCGCGCTGCTCGACATCATCGAGGACGCCGTGTGCGACCTCGCCGAGACGGGCCGCTGGCGCCTGCGCGTCATGGGCCGACTCGACCTCCTGCCCGAGCGCCTCGCCAAGGCGCTGCGCGACGCGGAGGACCAGACCGCTGGGGTCGACGGGCTCCAGGTCAACGTCGCGATCGGGTACGGCGGCCGGCACGAGATCGCCGACGCCGTGCGCTCCTACCTGAGCGAGCAGGCCGCGAGCGGCGCCTCGCTCCAGGACCTCGCCGAGAACCTCGACGTCGAGCACATCGAGGAGCACCTCTACACCAAGGGCCAGCCGGACCCCGAGCTCGTGATCCGCACGTCGGGCGAGCAGCGCCTGGGCGGGTTCCTGCTGTGGCAGAGCGCGCACGCCGAGTTCTACTTCTGCGAGGCGTACTGGCCGAGCTTCCGCCGGGTCGACTACCTGCGTGCCCTGCGGTCGTACTCGCAGCGCGAACGGCGGCTCGGCAGGTAGGCCGCTCCTCGCGCTCCAGCGCGTCCGGAATACACCTCTCGCCCCGTCGGTTGTACCGCTCGAGTTCATACGAACGCATCTACCCGGGGGACGTGCGCCGACGAGGCGAGCACCGCCGTCGGGCCGGTGCACCCCGCAGGATCGAGAGACACATGACCAGCAGCACCGCCGCGCCCCCCACCGTCCACGACCGAGCCACCACGCGAGAGGCCGCCGAGACGTGGGAGTCGCTCTTCCGCACCCAGGTCGCCCTCATGCGCCGCTTCCAGGCCGACGACATCTGGGAAGAGCTGACGATGCGCGAGTACGACGTGCTCTTCACGCTCGCCGGCTGCCCCGAGGGCGGCACCCGCCTGCGCGACCTCAACGAGTACGTCCTCATCAGCCAGCCCTCGCTCAGCCGCATGGCCGAGCGCCTCGAGCAGCGCGGCCTCGTCGAACGCGTCCCCGCGCCCGACGACGCACGCGGCACGATCGTCCGCCTCACCCCCGAGGGGGCGCGCCTCCAGAAGGAGATCGGGCGCAAGCACGTCCGCACCATCGGCGCCTACGTGGGTGGCGCGCTCGACGCCGACGAGCTGGCGACCCTCAAGGGCCTGCTCGACAAGCTCCGCGGCGCCCAGGGCGACATCCCCGCACGCGACGGGAGCAAGGCGTGAGCGCCGGACCCCGGGACGCCGGAGCGTCCGCACCCCGCCCGCTGAGCGTCGTCGCCGTGACCGGCGGGGTGAGCTTCCCCTCGACCACGCGCGCCCTGACCGACCTCCTGCTCGACAAGACCGTCGCACGGCTTGCGGCCAGCGGCACCCAGGTCGACGCCCGCACGATCGAGGTCCGCGACCACGCGCAGGACGTCGCGACCGCGACCGTGATCGGGATGCGCAGCGAGGAGCTCGAGCTCGCGCTCAAGACCGTCGAGGAGGCCGACCTGCTGATCGTCGCGACCCCCGTGTTCCGCGGCTCCTACTCCGGGATCTTCAAGGCCTTCTTCGACCTCGTCGACTCGCTCCCGATGGCTGACAAGCCCGTGCTGCTCGCCGCGACGGGCGGCACGGCCCGGCACACCCTCGTGATCGACCAGGCGCTGCGACCCCTGTTCGCGTTCATGGGCGACCTGATCGTGCCCACGGGCGTGTTCGCGTCCAAGGAGGACTGGACGATCGAGCTCTTCCCCATGCCGTGGCTCGACGAGCGCGCCGAGCGGGCCGCGGGGCAGCTCGTGCGGTTCGCGGACCTCCCCGCGCCGGGCTGAGGCGGCGCGCCCGCCCGCGGCGCGCTCCGCCTCCCGCGCGCCTTCCCGCGACTCGCCGGGCGGGACGGACATTTACCCCATCCGTCCCCGCGCGGCCCTTCGCCGTTCACCCCCTCGCCACCTCTGACCGCTTGGCTCTGACGTGCCGGCCGGGACTCGACTCCGGACCGGACCAGACCTCGACAGGGAAGAGACCATGACTTCACGTGTACCGATGAAGTGGCTGCGGGTCGCCGGCACGGGCGTCCTCGCGGCGGGTATCGCGATCTCCTCGACCACGCCGGCGCTCGCCGCGCCGTCCGCCGACCCGGGGGCGCCGGGACCGAAGAACATCATCCACCTCATCGGTGACGGGATGGGGTTCAACCAGGTCGACCTCGGCAGCCAGTTCGAGCACGGCCGCACGGCCTACCAGACCACCGTGAAGCCCGGCGGCGTCTCGACGCCGGTCCCCGGTCAGGCCGGCACGCAGGTGTACCAGGAGTTCCCGGTCGCCCTCGCGATGTCCACGTACCAGTTCGGCAACACGTACGACCCTGCCCAGAACTGGAGCAGCTTCGCGGCGCCGCTGAAGAACTCGACCGACTCCGCAGCGGCGGCCACGACCCTCGCGACGGGCGTCAAGACGCTCAACAACGTGATCGGCCAGGACGAGAACCACGAGGACCTCAGGACGGTCGCCGAGCGCGCGCTCGAGCTGGGCAAGGCCACGGGCGTCGTCACGTCGGTGCCGTGGACCCACGCGACGCCCGCGTCCTACCTGGCGCACAACGAGCACCGCAACAACTACCACGACATCGCGGCCGACATGATGGACTCGGGCGCCAACGTGATCTTCGGTGCGGGCAACCCTTGGTACGACGACAACGGCGACAAGCGCTCGACCCCGAAGTACGACTACATCGGCGAGACCGAGTGGAACACGCTGGTCGACGGCCAGTCGGCGTTCGACCTGGTCGAGTCGAAGGACGACTTCCTCGCGCTCGCCGAGGGCGACACGCCCACGCACGTGCTGGGCACCGCGCAGGTCGCGGGCACGCTCCAGGCCGACCGCACGTCCCTGAAGCCGGGCGGCGTACCGTTCACCGCCCCGCAGAACGACAACGTCCCCTCGCTCCCGCAGATGACGGACGCCGCGCTCAACGTGCTGTCCAACGCCTCCGACGAGGGCTTCTTCGTCATGATCGAGGGCGGCGCGATCGACTGGGCCTCGCACGACAACAACACCGCGGGCGCGGTCGAGGAGCAGGTCGACTTCAACCGGACCATCGAGACGGTCGTCGACTGGGTCGAGGAGAACTCGAGCTGGGACGAGACCCTCGTCGTCATCACCGCCGACCACGAGTGCGGCTACCTCTCCGGTCCCGCGGCGAACCCGGCCTGGACCCCGGTCCAGGGCGTGCAGGGCGGCGCCCCGCAGGTCAGCTGGAACAGCGGCGGCCACACCAACCACCTCGTGCCCGTGTACGCCAAGGGCCCGGGCTCCGAGCTGCTCGCGGCCGCCGCGACGGGCACCGACCCGGTGCGCGGCGCGTACCTCGACAACGCCGACGTGGGCCGCGTCTCGAACGAGCTGTGGGCCGCGAACGACGCGGACGGCATCCCGCTGGTCGCGACCGTGCCCGAGGCCGGCGAGGTGGGCGGCAAGCTCACGCTGTCGGTCTCGGACGCTGGTGCGGGCGTCGCGCTCACGGGCGGCGAGAACGTGGGGGACCGCCTGCGCTTCGCGGGACGGCTTCCCGAGGTCTCGGTGACCGACTCGCGCGCGGCCGCCACGGTCGGCGCGGGCGGCTGGACCGTCTCGGGCCAGTCGAGCGACCTGACGTCGGGCCCGCGCACGCTGCGCGCCCAGAACCTCGGCTGGACCCCGGGCCTGGTCTCGGCCAAGGACGGCGTGAGCGCAGGCTCGCCCGTCGCGTCGCTCCTGGGTGGCGGCACGGGCCTCGCGGCACCGGCCACGCTCGCGACCGCGACGGCGGACGGGCGTCTGGGCACCACGACGGTCTCGGCCGACCTGGCGCTCGAGGTCCCGGTCGACACCCGCGCGGGCGACTACGCGGGCGCCCTGACGGTCTCGCTCTTCCCGGTCGACTGACCGTCGCCTGACGAACCCTCGGGCCCCGGTGCGCTCTCGTGGCGCCGGGGCCCGGCGGGTCGTCTCCCGGCGGCGCACCCGTCCGCCCCCCGTCCGTCCGCCCGACGGCGTCGCGCGCCCGTGCGTGCGGGTCGCCGACCGGAGCGGGTCGTGCACCTTCCCCCGCTCGGAGCCCATCGATGAACGTCCTCTCTCGCGCCGTCCGGCCCGTAGCCGTCCTCGCGCTCGCTCTTGCGTCACTGTCCGGACTACCCGGCCCGTCCGCGACCGCGGCGTCCGACCCGGGCCCCGCGAGGACCACGTGGGCCGTCGAGCCCGCGACGGCCGACGGGCCCGACGGGCGCGTCTCGTTCCGCCTGACCGTCGACCCCGGCGGGCAGGCGAGCGACCACGTGACCGTGACCAACTTCAGCGCCCACCCCGCGACGTTCGACGTGTACGCGAGCGACGGCGTCGTGACCGCGGACGGGCAGTTCGACCTGCTCCCCGCGGGCACTGCCCCGGTCGACGGCGGCGCGTGGATCACCCTCGGTGAGGGAGAGGCCGCCGGGCCGACCCAGCGCGTCGAGGTCGCCGCGGAGTCGTCGGTGACCGTGCCGTTCACGGTCTCGGTCCCCGCCGACGCGACGCCCGGGGACCACCCGGCCGGGGTCGTCGCAGCCCTGGCTCGCCCCGAGGGCGACGGGTCGGCCGTCACGTTCGACACGCGCGTGGGCGCCCGCGTGCACCTGCGCGTAGGGGGCGACCTGGCCCCGGCGCTCGCGCTCACGGACGTCCGTGCGACCTACGAGCCGAGCTGGAACCCTTTCGCGCCCGGCGCGGTGCGCGTCGACTACACGGTCGCGAACGAGGGCAACGTCCGGCTCGGCGCGGACACCCAGGTCGTGGGATCCGGTCTCTTCGGCTGGAACGCCCGCGACGTCGTGGCCCCCGCCCAGCGCGAGGTGCTGCCCGGCCAGGAGGCGAGCGGGAGCGTCGTGCTCGACGGCGTCTGGCCGCTGGGCAAGGTCTCGGGCGACCTGACCACGACCCCGCTCGTCGTGGGCGACGACGTGGTCGAGGTCGCGCTCGCCCCCGTGACCGGTACCTACGCGGCGTGGACCCTGCCGTGGGTCCAGCTCGGGACGCTGCTCGTCCTCGTCGGTGCGGTGCTCGCGGTCCTGCGCGCACGCCGGCGTCGCGAGGCGCGCACGCAGGCGCGGATCGACGCTGCGGTCGCGGCACGGACAGGGACGGCCGGTGCCGCGGATCCCACGAGCGCGACGGCACCCTCCTGACCAGGTCCCCCACACGGCGCGGGCCGGACCCGCTGGCTACGATCGGGGCGTGCCTCCGACGACGAACGCCGCACCGACCGTCGACCCCGCGCGCACCGGCCCGCGACCGCTGCGCGTCGTGATCGCGCCCGACTCGTTCAAGGGCTCCGCGACGGCCACGGACGTGGCCCGGCACCTCGCCGACGGCGTCCTGGCCGCGGCACCGGACTCCGAGGTCAGGCTCCTGCCCATGGCCGACGGCGGCGAGGGCACGCTCGACGCGCTCCTGTCCGTGTGGGGGGTCGAGGCGCGCGAGGTCGAGACGGTCGACGCGATCGGGCGCCCGCGCCGGGCACGCTACGGGGTGTCGGCCGACCGCCGCATCGGCGTGGTCGAGCTCGCCGCGGCGAGCGGCCTGCCGGCTGTGAGCGACGTCGTCCTCCAGCCGCTCCACGCGCACACGCGCGGCACGGGAGAGGCGTGCGCGGCGGTCCTGGACGCCGGGGTCGAGGAGGTCGTCCTGTGCCTCGGCGGTTCCGCCTCGACGGACGGCGGCGCAGGAGTCCTCACCGGTCTCGGCGCCCGGCTCCTCGCGCACTCGGTCGCGACGGTCGCCTCGTCGGCGGACGGGGAGCTCGCCGGGACCCTCGTGCCCGACGGCGGCGAGGGGCTCGCTCGGGTCGTCGGCCTCGACCTCGGGGGACTGCACCCGCGGGCCCGCGAGGTGCGGTGGCGGCTGGCCGTCGACGTGACGAACCCGCTCGTGGGCGAGCGCGGGGCGGCCGCGGTGTTCGGGCCGCAGAAGGGGGCGAGCGAGGCGGACGTCGCGTTCCTGGACACGGCGCTCGTGCGCTGGGCCGACCTGCTCGAGCGCGAGACCGGCGTCCGCACGCACGACCTCTCGGGGGCGGGCGCTGCCGGTGGGGTGCCGGCGGCCCTCGTCGCGGTCCTCGGCGCCGAGCTCGAGCACGGCGCGACCCTGGTCGCGCAGGCGATCGGGCTGCCCGCGGCCGTCGCGGACGCCGACCTGGTGCTCACCGGCGAGGGCTCGTTCGACTCGCAGTCCGTCAACGGCAAGGTCGCCGACGGGATCGGGGCGCTCGCCGCGGCCGCGCCGGGCCGGCCGCCCGTCGTGGTGATCGCCGGGCAGGTGCTCCTGCCCGCGCGGCAGTCGCGTGCCGCGGGGATCACGGCGGCGTTCTCGATCGCTCCCGGACCGACCGACCTCGAGGAGCTCGTGGCGCGCACCGCGAGCCGGTTGACCGAGGTCGCGGCGTCGGTCACGAGCCTGTACCTGGGGTCCGTGCGTCGCTGATCCCGGCCGCTAAGTGCATGATCCGGCCGCGACGCGCCCGGCGAGTCGCGGCCGGACCATGCACTCAGCGTTTGGGCCAGTGCCACTGCGGCTCGTCGAGCGGTCCCTCGCGGCCCGCGACCGTCGTCTCGCCGAGCTCCTTGACGAGCTCGACGTGCACGAGCGCCGGGGAGGCCGTTCGCGAGCCGACCGCCGCGTCCTCCATGGCCCGGACCAACGCCTGTGAGTGCGTCACGACCACGACCTGCGTGCGTCGCGCGGCCCCGGCGACCAGGGCTCCGAGCGCGGGCAGCAGCTCGGGGTGCAGGCTCGTCTCGGGCTCGTTGAGCACGAGCAGCTCGGGCGGCCGGGGGGTGAGCAGGGCGGCGACCCACAGCAGGTAGCGCAGCGTGCCGTCGGACAGCTCGGCGCTGCCCAGCGGGCGCAGCAGGCCGTGCTGGCGCAGCTCGAGCGAGAACCGGCCGTCGTCCGTCACCCGCACGCGCACGCTCGACCCGGGGAACGCGTCCTCGACAGCGGCGTCCAGGTCGTCGGCCAGGCCCAGCTCGCGGATCGTCTCGAGGGCCGCGGCGAGGTCGGCGCCGTCGTGCGCGAGGACCGGGGTGCGGGTGCCGACGTGCGAGGCGCGAGCCGGGGCCAGGGCGTCGGTGCGGAACTGGTCGTAGAAGCGCCAGGAGCGCAGGCGCTCGCGCACCAGCACGAGCTCGGGGGCGCCGACCGGGTCCACGACCTCCGAGAGCATGCTGTCGAAGGACCGCAGCCGGCGCCCTGACGCCTGCCACACCCCGTCCTCGTCGCGCAGCCGGACCGAGGGGCCGTGCCGGTCGGCGACGAGCGTCGCGGGGCGCAGGACAGGTCCCGACCAGACGACCTCGGTCTTGATCTCGGGGTCCAGGCCGAACGACGCGCCGCCGTCCTGCGGCAGCCCCAGGTCGATCGCGTACCCGTACGCGCCGGTGAGCGACGCACCTGCGGACGCCGCGCCGTCGGGCAGGGGGTCCGGGCCGCTCGCGAAGCCCAGCCGCAGCGCGACCGGGCCACCGCGCACCGTGCCCTGCACGGGGTGCACGCCCTCGCGCACCGAGCGCCCGACGACCTCCGGCCCGGCCCACAGCGTCGAGGGCAGGCCGCCCTCGCGGGCCAGCGCCCCGACCGCGCCGCCCAGCGCGCACTCGGCGAGCAGACGCAGCGAGCGGTACAGGCTCGACTTGCCCACGCCGTTGGCGCCCGTCACGACCGTGAGGCGGCCCAGGGGCAGGACGAGGTGCCGCAGCGAGCGGTAGCCCTCGATGGCGAGCGTCTCGATCATCCCGCCAGGCTAGGCGCGGCCACCCACGGCGCGCGTTCCGCTGAGTGCATGGTTCGGCTGCGACACGCCCGGCGAGTCGCAGCCGAATCACGCACTCAGCGGCGGAGGGAGCGTCAGTCCGTGATCGCGAGCCCGTCGATCTCGACCAGCATCTCCTCGCGGGGCAGGCCCGTGAAGACCGTGGTGCGGGCCGGCAGGACGCCGCCCGGGCAGTTGGCCTCGACGAACGCGCCGTACGCGTCGTTCATGATCGGGAAGTCCTCGCGCTTGGTGAGGTAGACGCGCAGCATCACGACGTCGTCGAACGTGGCGCCCGCGCCCTCGACGATGGCCTTGACGTTCTCCAGGGTGCGCGTGGTCTGCGCCGCGACGTCCCCGGGGTACAGGTACTCGCTCGTCGCGGGGTCGACCGGGCCCTGACCCGAGACCTGGACGAACGGGCCCTTGCGCACACCCTGGTGGAAGGTGTGGGCCGGTGCCGGTGCGTGCGGGGTGCTGATCGGGGTCTTGGGGGTGCTCATCGTGTCTCTTTCTCTCGGGGTGGTCCGGGTGCTCCGCGACCGGGGTCAGAACTCGGTGCCGACGATGTCGACGACCTGGTCGTCGTCGCTCACGACGACGGCCACGCGCCACTTGTCGAACAGCGTGCACGGGTGCGAGATCCCGAGACCGACGACGTCGCCGGGCCGGATCTGCGTCGTGACCGGGGCGCTGCCCGCGGGCGTGGGGTCGATCGTGAGGTACAGGTGCTGGTCGTTGAGTCCCGTGACGCGCGCCCCCGCGAGGTCCTGCGCCGGGCGCAGCCCGCCGTTCTCGTCGAGCGTGCGCAGCCACAGGGCCGTCGGCAGGTCGATGTCGTACGACACGTCGCGCCGGCCCACGCCGCACAGCACGAGCCCTGGCTCGGGGACCGAGAGCACCTGCCCCCACACGACCGCGGCCGCGTGCATCGGCTCGCCGCCCGGGATGCGGTCCCACGGGTCCATGCGCGCGCAGAAGCCGTGGTCGTGGGTGACGTACGCGCCCGAGCGCACGACGACGCGCACGTCGCGCGTGACCGAGGACCCGTCGGGGCCGTCGGTCCCGGCGCTGCCCGGGATGGTGAGCGGGCCGGGGAGCTCGGCGAGCACGACGTCGAGGAACGAGCTGCCGCCCGCGGTCACGACCACGGGCTCGTCGTCGGGCACGAGGCCCTCGCGGACGAACGCGGCCGCGACGTCGCGCAGGCCCCGGCAGTAGGCGGTGACCTTGGCGAGGTCCTCGGGCGTGGTGCCGCCCGCGGCCGACCCCTCGTACCCGGCGACGCCCGGCACGCGCAGGCCTGCGGCGCGCACGGCGCGGGCCAGGCCCAGCGCGTCGGCCGTGCTGCGCACACCCGTGCGCCCGCCCGGGACGCCGACCTCGACGAGCACGCCGAGCCCCGCGACGACCTCGGGGGTCGCCCCCGCGAAGCCGCGCGTGAGGAGCCCGACGCCCTCGATCGAGTCGACGTACACCCACGCCTCGAACGGCGCACCGCCCGGGGCGACCGAGGCCTCGAGCTCGCGGCGCAGCCACGCGATGTCGCGCGGGTCCATGAGCTCGTTCGCGAGGAACACCCGCTCGACCCCCCACGTGCGCACGACGCGCAGCTGGGACGGGGTCGCGACGGTCGCGCCCCACGCCCCGGCGCGTGCCTGGCGCGCGTAGAGCGAGCGGGACATCGCGGTCTTGACGTGCGGTGCGTGCTCGACGCCGTGCTCGGCGCACAGTCGCGCCATGAGCGCGACGTTGTGGTCGAGCGCCGCGTCGTCGAGCGTCAGGAGCGGCCAGGAGAAGGCGTCGTCGGTGATGCGGGGCGAGTCGGCGAGCACGTCGGCGACGGTCCGCTCGGCGTCGAGCCGCAGGCCCTTGGTCGCCGGCCCGACGACGGCGCTCGCCGCCGCCGGCCCGGTCGCGTGTGCGGGTGGCTGGGTGGGGTGGGTCATGCGTTCCTCCCGGTGGGTTCGTAGCCGCAGCGCACGGAGCCCATCCCGGCGGAGACCGCGCGGGCGGCCTGCACGACGAGCGGGCCCAGCTCGCGCACCCGTGCGGGCGGCATGTGCGAGGCGAGGGCGGAGACGGAGAGCGCGCCGATCGCGGTCTCCGTGTGGTCGACGACGGCGGCCGCGACGCAGCGCACCTCGGCCTCGTTCTCGCGGTCGTCGATCGCGTAGCCGCGCTGGGCGACCGTGCGGATCTCGGCCCGCAGGTGCTCGGGGCTCGTGACGGTGCGCGCGGTGACGGCGGGCATGGGGTGCTCGAGCACGGCGTCGAGGAGCTCGACGTCGCTCGCAGCGAGGATCGCCTTGCCGACGCCCGTGCAGTACAGCGGCATGCGGCGCCCGATGCGCGAGGCCATGCGTACGACCGCGGTGTTCTCCTTCTTGTCGATGTAGACGACGTCGAGGCCGTCGTGCACGACGAGGTGGCACGTGGCCCCCGAGGCGCGCATGAGCGCCGCGAGGTGCGGTTCGGCGACCGTGCGCAGGTCGAGCCCTTCGAGGTACGCCTGGCCGAGCCGCAGCGTGCCAGCCCCCAGCACGAAGCGCCCGGTCGGGGTGCGCCGGACGAGGTGGACCTCGACGAGAGGCGCGAGCAGGCGCGAGACCGTGCTCTTGTGCGTTCCGAGGACGTCCGCGAGCTCGACGAGGCTCAGTCCGCGCGCCGCGTCGTGGCGCAGCGCGTCGAGGATCCCGAGCGCGCGCCGCAGCGACTGGGACGAGTTCCTGCTCGCGGCGTCGGTGGTCGTGACGGCGGTGGTCGCGGTGGCCCGCGGGCCGACGCTCACGCGCGGACCGCCGGGACGGTCGGTCGCAGCGCACGCCCGGGGGTGGCCCCGGTGGGCAGGCCGCCCGCGAGCACGGGGACGCCGGCGACGAGTACGTCGTCGATCCCGGTCGCGGGCCGGCGCGGGTCCTCGTACGTCGCGACGTCCTGCACGGTCTCCGGGTCGAGCAGTGCGACGTCCGCGCGCGCGCCGGGCACCAGGCGGCCCCGGTCGGTGAACCCGAAGCGCTCGGCGGCCGCGGTCGACAGGTGCCGCTCGGCCTCGTGCCACGTCCAGTCCCCGAGCGTGCGCACGTGTTCCGCGAGGAACCGCGCGAACGCGCCCCAGCCACGCGGGTGGGGGCGCCCGCCCTGGTAGATGGCGTCCGACCCGGCCATCTGCGCAGGGTGGCGCAGGAGCGTGCGGACGGACCCGGGGGAGTTGGTCGGCGGCTGCGCGAACACGCAGCCCGCACGCAGGTGCGTCGAGACGAGGATGCGCAGCGTCGTGTCGACCGGGTCGAGGCCGAGCCGGTCGGCCACGTCGAGCAGGGCCATGCCCTCGCTCCAGCGCAGCTCGCCGGGGACGGCGGCCATGGTCACGCGGCCCCAGAGGGCGGCGAGGCCGGGAAAGTGCTCGGCCTTGAGGCGCGCGACGACGCCGGGGTCCTGGAGCATCGCGACCGTGGCGTCCGGGTCCGCGACGGGCAGCCACGTGGGCAGCGAGACCATCGAGAGGATCGAGGCGCCGCGCAGGTACGGGTAGGAGTCGAACGTGACGTCGAGCCCGGCCGCGTGGGCGTCCTCGACGTAGCCCACGAGCTCGGCCGCGGGGCCGTGGTAGTGCGAGACGTGGGTCGCGACGCCCGACGCCCGGGCGACCCGGACGAGCTCGGCCATCGCGGTCCCGGCCTTGTCCTCGTAGCCGCGCATGTGGCTCACGTGGGGCAGGTCGTGCTCGGCGAGGACGCGGGCCAGGGCGACGAGCTCGTCGTCGGTCGCGTTCGAGGCCGGGGCGTACTCGAGGCCCGTGGACATGCCGCACGCGCCGTCGTCGAGCGCCTCGCGCAGCAGGGCGACCATGCGACCGGTCTCCTCGGGCGTCGCGGGGCGGGCCGCGCCGCCCAGGACGCCGTAGCGCAGCGTGCCGTGCGGCACGAGGTAGGCGACGTTGAGCGGCGTCGTGCCCTCGTAGGTCGCGAGCAGGTCCGCGACCGAGCCGCCCCGGAACGTGGGGTGCTCGCCGTTGATCGCGCTGAAGTAGCCCGTGGCCCAGGTGTGCGCGTCGGGGGCTCCGTCCGCGACGGGCAGCGGCGCCGAGGGGGCGTAGGAGACGCCGTCCTGCCCGGTGACGATGCTCGTGACGCCCTGGCGCAGCATCGCGAGCTGCACGTCGGGGTCCAGGACCGCGGCCTCGCCGTGCACGTGGGAGTCGATGAAGCCGGGGAACGCGATGCGCCCCGCGGCCTCGACCACGTGCGCCCCCGCGGGCACGGGCACGGTGCCCGCCGGGACGACGTCGTCGATCGTGTCGCCCGCGACCAGCACGTCGACGGGCTCCGACAGCCCCTCCGGGGTCGTGAGCCGTGCGCCGCGGACGACGAGCGTCACCGGCTGGTCCGTGGTGCTCATGCCTGTCCCTCCGAGTGCTCGTCGCGGCCCTCGACCCAGCCGCCCACGCCCGCCCAGCCGCCCGCCGCCATCTCCTGGTCGAGGTGGCGCAGGAAGCCGTGCACGCCGGGGCGCTGCTGCCAGGGCTTCGGCCCGTCGAGCGGGCGGTACTCGACCCCTGCCGCGTCGAGGCGCGGCAGGTGGTCGTGCCCGAGCCGCGCGAGGAACTCGGCCGAGGCCGACCCGCCCGGGGCGCGCTCCGCCGTCGGGCTCCAGACGACCTCCGCGAACGCCGCGAGGCGCGGGAACGCCGCGTAGTCGACGCGGCGCGGGGAGTCGAGGTGCTCGGACCAGACCTCGGCCTGTGCGCCCAGCAGGCGGCCGGGCGCGGCGTCGAGCCCCGGGTACTGCGCGAGGACCTCGGGCGGGAACGGGTCGAACGCGTAGACGTCCTCGACCGTGCGCAGGAAGCCGACGGGCACGGGCTCGTCCTCGCCGTCGCCCGCGCGGTGGTCGAGGTACACGACCTGCTCGGGGGCCATGACGACGTCGTTGCCCGCCTCGAGCGCGTCCGCGCCGACCGTGAAGCCGCGCCACGCGGTCACGACGACGTCGCGCGGGAGCTGCTCGCCGAAGCCCTCGTCCCACACGACCGCCCGACGCCCCTTGGCCGTGACGTGCTCGCTCAGGCGGGCCAGGAACCAGCCCGCGAGGTCGGCGACGTCCGCGAGGCCGCGCTCCTCGGCGCGGGCCACGATCGCGGGGTTCTCGCGCCACAGGGTCGTGGGGACCTCGTCGCCGCCGATCGCGATCCAGGGGGAGTCGAAGACGTCGAGGACCTCGTCCAGCACGTTCGTGAAGAACTCGAGCGCCTCGTCCGAGGGGTCGAGGACCTCGGTGCTCACACCCCACGTGGTGCGCACCGCGTGCGGCGCCTTGCGGGTCCCGAGGAACGGGTAGGCCGCGACGGCCGCCTCGACGTGCCCGGGGGCGTCGATCTCGGGCACGACGACGACGCCACGCTCGCGGGCGTAGGCGACGATCTCGCGCAGGTCGTCCTGGGAGTAGAAGCCACCGTGCGGCCGTCCGTCGAAGACCCCCGTGCGCCACGTCCCGACGTTCGACTCGGTGCGCCAGCCGCCGACCTCCGTGAGGAGCGGGTAGCGGTGGACCTGCATGCGCCAGCCCTGGTCGTCCGTGAGGTGGAGCTGGACCACGTTGAGCTTGTGCGCCGCCGCGAGGTCGACGAACCGCAGGACCTCGCGCGTGGGCAGGAAGTGCCGGGCGACGTCGAGCAGCACGCCGCGCCAGCCGAAGCGCGGGTGGTCCTCGATCGTGAGGGCGGGCAGCTGGGCGGCGTCCGCCGGGACGCCGGCGACCGGCGCCGCGCGGTAGGCCTGCGGTCCCGCGAGCTGGCGCAGCGTCTGGACGCCCGCGTGGGCACCGGCCGCGTCGGCGGCCGTGAGCAGCACGGACTCGGGGGTGACCTCGAGGCGGTAGCCGCCTGCGGGGCGCGCCGCGTCGAGGGCGAGGGTCACGCCCGCGGGAGCGGCGGCGTCGGGCAGGGACGTGCCGCCCGACGACGGACCGGCGGGGCTGACGGTGAACGGCAGGTCGAGGCCGAACGCGTCCTCGGTGACCCGTCGCCACCAGCGCGCGGCGGCGACCAGTGCAGGGTCCGTGCGGACCGGCGTGCCGTCGGCCAGCGGGAACGAGCCGGCGGCAGGGTGCAGGCTCACGGGTGCGGGCAGGAGCCCGGGTGTGGGGGTGGGGGCGCTCACGCGTCGAGCCTAACCACGGCCCGGCGCTCGGAGTGTGCCGCGCACACGGGTTGTTGTGCACTGCACGACACCTCTCGGGGGTGATTCGCGTGTCGGTGGTGCGCCCTAGGCTCGCGGGCATGTCCGCGCAGAAGCTCCGCCTCCTCGACTCGTTCTTCACGCTCGCGCACGAGCCCCACGCGTCCTTCCCCGACGACGACGAGTGGGTCGCGCTCGTCCGCGCACCCGAAGGCCTGACCGTCCTGCGCGAGGCCTCGCCCTTCGGCGGGGGCGGCGACCGGTGGGCCGGTTTCTACGGCGACCCCCACGGGCTCGGCAAGCCCGGCATGCTCGCGGCGATCGTCGGCCCGCTCGCCGACGCGGGGATCGCGGTCTTCGTCGCGTCGACGTTCCACGCCGACCTGGTGCTGGTCCCCGAGGACTCGGTCGAGTCCGCCGCGGACGTGCTTACCGACGCGGGACACACGGTCACGCGGGGACGGTGACGGCGCTGACGGGCAGCCCGACGAGCGCCGACGGGGCCACTCAAGATTGCGCAAGCGAACGCAAGCCGCTTGCGCTCTGCGTATAGTCAGGAGCATGTCCAGACGACTTGCCGAGGTGGCCAAGAAGGTCGGCGTCAGCGAGGCCACGGTCAGCCGCGTGCTCAACGGCAAGCCCGGGGTCTCCCAGGCGACGCGCGACTCCGTCCTCACGGCCCTCGACGTGCTCGGGTACGAGCGCCCCACCAAGCTGCGCGGTGAGCGCGGACGGCTCGTCGGCCTCGTGCTCCCCGAGCTCGCCAACCCCATCTTCCCGGCGTTCGCCGAGGTCATCGGCGGGGCGCTCGCGCAGCAGGGGTTCACGCCCGTGCTCTGCACGCGCACCGCGGGCGGCATCACCGAGTCCGAGTACATCGACCTGCTGCTCGGCCAGCAGGTCTCGGGCGTGCTCTTCGCGGGCGGGTTCTACGCCCAGCGCGAGGCCGACCACGAGCCGTACCGGCGCCTCGCCGAGCGCAACCTGCCCGTGGTCCTCATGAACGCCTCGATCGAGTCGCTCGACTTCCCGCGGGTCTCGTGCGACGACGTCGTCGCCATGAACCAGGCGCTCGGGCACCTGCTGTCGCTGGGGCACCGCCGGATCGGGCTGCTCCTCGGGCCGACCGACCACATCCCGTCCGAGCGCAAGCTCGCCGCGGCCCATGCGCTCGCAGCCCGCCACGGCGTGACCATCGACCCCGCGCTCGTCCAGCACAGCCAGTACTCGCTCGAGAGCGGCCAGGCCGCCTCGGTGCGGCTCCTCGACGCCGGGGCGACGGCGATCGTCTGCGCGAGCGACCCGCTCGCGCTCGGCGCGATCCGCGCGGTGCGCCGGGCCGGCAAGCAGGTGCCGACCGACGTCTCGGTCGTCGGTTACGACGACTCGGCGCTCATGAACTCGACAGACCCCGCGCTCACGACCGTCCGCCAGCCCATCGAGCCCATGGGGCGCGCGGCCGTCGACCTGCTCGCGAGCATGATCGCGGGGGCCGACGTGTCGCGCGACGAGCTGCTGTTCGAGCCCGAGCTCGTGGTGCGCGGCTCGACCGCGCCGCTGCGGAGCACCGGGAGCGACTAGCCGCGCCGTTGCCGACGAGGGCGCCGTCCCGGGACTCCCGGGGCGGCGCCCTCCGTGCTGCCCGCGCCCGCCCCGCCTGTCCGGCCTGCCCTGCGTCTGCCCTCTTGAGCCTGGCTCCATCGAGAAGGTCGCGTTTTGATAACGCTCCTGTCGAGTTCTTGCGTGATTGCTGTCGAGTGATTACGTTGATGCTCAAGACGACGGATCCACGGATCAGGAGTCCAGCGGCCCACCCACCCGGGACGCCGCGCTCGACGAGGAGCACCCGTTCACGGCTGAACGGGACGGACGGAAGACGAGGACACGGTGCGCGAGGACGACTCGACCCGAGGGACCGACGCCACCTGGTGGCGCGACGCGGTCATCTACCAGGTGTACGTACGCAGCTTCGCGGACGGCGACGGCGACGGCACCGGCGACCTGGCCGGCGTCCGGCAGCACCTGCCGTACCTGCGGGACCTGGGCGTCGACGCCATCTGGTTCACGCCCTGGTACCTGTCCCCGCTCGCCGACGGCGGGTACGACGTCGCGGACTACCGCGAGATCGACCCGCAGTTCGGCACGCTCGCCGAGGCCGAGCAGCTCATCGCCGAGGCCCGTGACCTGGGCATCCGCACCATCGTCGACGTCGTGCCCAACCACGTCTCGGCCGCGCACCGCTGGTTCCAGGCCGCGCTCGCCGCAGGCCCCGGCTCGCCCGAGCGCGAGCGCTTCTGGTTCCACCCCGGCAAGGGCCCGGGCGGCGACGAGATGCCCACGCACTGGGTCTCCGACTTCCAGGGCACCACCTGGACCCGCACCACGAACCCCGACGGCACGCCCGGCGAGTGGTACCTGCACCTGTTCACGCCCGAGCAGCCGGACCTCAACTGGAACCACCCCGACGTCCGGCGCGAGCACGAGGACATCCTGCGGTTCTGGTTCGACCGCGGCGCCGCGGGCATCCGGATCGACTCCGCGGCACTGCTCGTCAAGGACGCCACGCTGCCCGAGGTCCCGGCCCACCCCGGCCCCGGCGAGCACCCGCACGTCGACCGCGACGAGATCCACGACGTCTACCGCGGCTGGCGTGCCGTCGCCGAGTCCTACGACGAGCCGCGCGTCCTCGTCGGGGAGGTCTGGCTCGCCGACCGCGCGCGGTTCGCGCAGTACCTGCGCCCCGACGAGATGCACACCGCGTTCAACTTCGACTTCATGGCCCGCCCCTGGGACGCCAAGGCCCTGCGCGAGTCCGTCCAGACCACGCTCGACGCGCACGCCCCCGTCGGCGCCCCCGCCACGTGGGTCCTGTCCAACCACGACGTGACCCGCCCCGTGACGCGCTACGGCCGCGAGGACAGCGCGTTCGCGTTCGGCGCCAAGCGGTTCGGGACGCCGACCGACCTCGCCGCCGGACGCCGTCGGGCGCGCGCCGCCGCCCTCCTGTCCGCCGCCCTGCCCGGCTCGCTGTACGTCTACCAGGGCGACGAGCTCGGCCTGCCCGAGGTCGAGGACCTCCCGCTCGACGTCATCAACGACCCCATGCACTTCCGGTCCGGGGGAGTGGACCCCGGCCGCGACGGCTGTCGCGTCCCCCTGCCGTGGACGCGCGGCGGCACCAGCCACGGGTTCGGGCCCGACGGCGGTGCTCACCCCTGGTTGCCCCAGCCCGCCGGGTGGGGCGAGGTGTCCGTCGAGGCGCAGGCCGGCGACGACGCGTCGATGCTCAGCCTCTACCGCCGCGTCCTCGCGCTGCGGCACACCGAACCCGCGTTCCGCGCCGACTTCGCGTGGGCCGACGACCTCCTGCCCGGCGACGCGACGGGCGACCAGGTGCTCGCCTTCACGCGGGGAGACCTGCTGTGCGTCGTCAACCTCGGGCCCGCCGTCCCGCTGCCCGCCGGGTACGACGTGCTCCTGGCGAGCGCCGACCTCGAGCCAGGCGCCGCAGGCACCCGGCTCCCCACCGACACGGCCGCATGGCTCCGGCGCACCCCGCCCGGCCACGCGACCGGCACCACCCCCGCCTGACAGCACCGACACGCACCACCCGCACACCCGCCCGACAAGGAGCAGAGACAATGAAGTCCACACGCCGCGCGATCGCCCTCACCCTCGTGGGGGCCCTCACCGCCACCGCCCTCGCCGCCTGCTCGAGCTCCGGCTCGGGCGACGACGAGTCCGCCGACGGGAGGACCACCCTCAAGGTCGTCTCCCTCCTGCCCGGCTCCGAGCCCGAAGCCATCGACGCCTTCAACGAGCAGGTCAAGCAGTTCGAGGACGCCAACCCCGACATCGACGTCGTGCCCGAGGAGTACGAGTGGAAGGCGACGACGTTCGCCGCCCAGCTCGCCGGCGGCACCCTGCCCGACGTGTTCGAGATCCCGTTCACCGACGCCAAGACCCTCGTCGAGAACAAGCAGATCGCCGACCTCGACACCCAGTTCCGCACCCTGCCCTACGCCGACAAGTTCAACCCCGCCATCATCGACGCCGGCACCGGACCCGACGGCCACGTCTACGCCATCCCCGCCAAGAACGTCTACGGCGTCGGCCTCCACTACAACCGTGCCCTGTTCGAGTCCGCCGGCCTCGACCCCGACTCCCCGCCCACCACCTGGGACCAGGTCCGCGAGTACGCCAAGAAGATCGCCGACGCCAACCCCGGCGTCGCGGGCTACGCCCAGATGACGCAGAACAACACCGGCGGCTGGCAGCTCACCGTCAACACCTACTCGCGCGGCGGTCGTGTCCAGGACGTCGCCGACGACGGCACGGCCACCGAGTCGCTCGACAACGACGGCACCAAGGAAGCCCTCGAGTTCCTCAAGACGCTGCGCTGGGAGGACAACTCCATGGGCAGCAACTTCCTCCTCGACTGGGGCACCATGAACGAGGCCTTCGCCGCCGGACAGGTCGGCATGTACACGTCGGGCTCCGACGTCTACACCTCGATGGTCCAGTCCAACGGGCTCGACCCCGCGACCTACGGCCTCACCGCGCTGCCCCTCGACGGCGGCGACGCCGGCGTCCTCACGGGCGGCACCCTCGCGGCCATGCCCGCCAAGGCCACCGACGAGAAGAAGGCCGCCGCCGTCAAGTGGATCGACTTCTTCTATCTCAACAAGCTCGTCGACCAGGACGCCGCCGTCAAGGACGCCCAGACGCTCGTCGCGAGCGACCAGCCCGTCGGCACGCCCGTGCTCCCCATGTTCAGCAAGGAGCAGTACCTCGAGAACCAGGAATGGATCAAGGACTACATCAACGTCCCGCTGAACCAGATGACCGGTTACACCGACACCATGTTCGACCTGCCCCTCGTCGGTGAGCCGTCGCAGAAGACGCAGGAGATCTACGCGCTCATGGACCCCGTCGTCCAGGCCGTGCTGACCGACCAGAACGCCGACATCGACAAGCTGCTGGCGGACGCCAACAAGCAGGCCCAGGCGCTGCTCGACCAGGGGTGACGCCGGCCCGAGGTGAGGGGTGTCGCGCGACCTTCCCTCCGCGCTCGTGCCTCGCGCTCCCGCCAGGCCCGACCACGGTCGCGCCACACCCCTCACCCCGGGACCTCACCGCTGCTCTCGCCGGGGCCTCACCCGGTGCTCGTGAGAGCGGGGCCGGGGTGGCCCGGCCCCGCCCGGTCTCAAGAACTCCCGGTCGGTCGCGGGCGCCCCCTCCGACCGACCGGGAACCTCCTCTTCTCCTCGACCCCGAAGGACCTTCCGTGACCGCCACCAGTGCACCGGCGCGCAGACGCCACGAAGCGCCGGCCGACAAGCCCGCCCGACGACGGTCGCCCGCGACGTGGGTGCGCGGCGGCGGGCTCAGCAACCTGATCTTCATGCTGCCCGTGATCGTGATCTTCGGGGTCTTCTCCTGGTTCCCGATCGTGCGCGCGCTCCTCATGAGCGTGCAGGAGACGAACCTCGTCGACACCCGGTTCGTGGGGCTCGACAACTTCCGGTACGTGCTCGCCGACCCGCTGCTGTGGACCGCGGTCAGGAACACGGCGTACTTCGCGTTCCTCGCGCTGCTGTTCGGGTACCCGATCCCGCTCGTGGCCGCGGTGCTGATGAGCGAGGTGCGCAGGTACAAGGGCCTGTACTCGGCGCTCGCGTACCTGCCGGTCGTCGTCCCGCCCGTCGTGGCCGTGCTGCTGTGGAAGTTCTTCTACGACGCCGGTCCCAACGGCGTGTTCAACACGATCCTCGGCTGGGTGGGACTGGGCCCCTACCCCTGGCTGCAGGACGCCACCACCGCCATGCCGTCGCTCGTGCTCGCGGCCACGTGGGCCGGGGCAGGCGGCACGATCATCATCTACCTCGCTGCCCTCACGAGCGTCCCGCCCGAGCTCTACGACGCCGCCGAGGTGGACGGCGCGGGCGTGTGGCGCAAGGTGTGGCACGTGACCATGCCCCAGCTTCGCGGGGTCCTGTTCATCACGCTGATCCTGCAGATCATCGGGACCGCGCAGGTGTTCCTCGAGCCATACCTGTTCACGGGCGGCGGCCCCGCGAACTCGACCATCACGATCCTGCTGCTCATCTACAACTACGCGTTCGCGAACAGCCTGGGCGGCAACTACGGCGCGGCGACCGCGCTCTCGCTCATGCTCGCGCTCGCCCTCGCGGCCTTCTCCGCCCTGTACTTCCGCCTGACCCGGTCCTGGAGCACCTCATGACGACCCCGCGCACCGACCGTCCCGCCGCCGTCCCGCCCGGAACGCCCGGCAGCACGCCCGACCTCGCCGGGCCCGACGGCGCAGCCCGCCCCGGCGAGTACCCCTCTCCGCTGGAGGTCTCGGCCCAGGGCGGCGGCTCCATGGCGGGGCTCGCCGAGAGGGCCTACCTGACCCGTCGCGAGGGCGACGCGGCGCGCGAACGCAGGCGGCGTCGTCGGGCCATGGACGGCGTGGCCGACCGCGGCGCGGTATCCGTCGCGGACTGGCGGCGCCCCTCGGTGCGGTTCGGGATGGGCGGGACGCACGTCCTGCTGCTCGTGCTGCTCGTGGTCGCGGGGCTCGGGCCCATGCTGCTGCTCGCGAAGTTCGCGGTCACGCCCACGCAGGACATCCTGCGCACGCCCATGGCGATCTTCCCGAACGGCATCGCGTGGGACAACCTCGACAAGGCGTGGAACGAGGTGCAGGTCAGCAAGTACTTCTTCAACACGATCTGGCTCGCGCTGGGCTCGTGGGCCGTGCAGATGGT
Organism: Oerskovia rustica; assembly: GCF_014836555.1. Taxonomy (GTDB): domain Bacteria; phylum Actinomycetota; class Actinomycetes; order Actinomycetales; family Cellulomonadaceae; genus Oerskovia; species Oerskovia rustica. The sequence goes on along the minus strand of NZ_JACSQQ010000001.1, from coordinate 203,613 downwards.
CGTCGCGACGACCGCGGGCTACGCGCTGTCGGTGCTGCGCCCGCGCTACGGCAAGGCGGTCCAGGCAGCCGTGCTGTCGACCATGTTCATCCCGGCCGTCGTGCTGCTCGTGCCGCTCTACCTGACGATCCTGGACCCGCCGCTGCTGGGCACCTCGCTCATCAACAGCTTCTGGGCCGTGTGGCTGCCCGCGGGGGCGAGCGCGTTCAACGTGCTGCTCGTGCAGCGGTTCTTCGACAACCTGCCGCGCGAGGTCTTCGAGGCCGCGCGCGTCGACGGGGCCGGCCCCTACCGGCTGTTCTGGTCGATCGTGCTGCCCATGTCCAAGCCCATCCTGGGCGTGGTGTCGGTGTTCGCGATCATCGCGAGCTGGAAGGACTTCCTGTGGCCGCTCCTGGTCCTCAAGGACCCCCTGATCCAGCCGCTGTCGGTGCGCCTGCCCGCGATCGCGGCAACGACCGACAAGGGCGTGTTCCTCGCGGCGCTCGCGATCTCGACCATCATCCCGGTGCTGCTGTTCCTCGTGTTCCAGCGCACGTTCCTGCAGGGCGCGGGGCTCGGGGGAGCGGTCAAGGGGTAGTCACGGGGGAGCGGTTCCATGCTCCGGGCGAGGGCGAGGGTCGTTCTGACGAACTGTCCCGTCAATGTCACGTCCGCGTCGCAGCCCTCCGGGGAAGAACCCCCAGGTGCGGCTGAGATGATGCGGACATGCCCTCGTTCTCGCCTCAGACGACGGCCGCCGGAACCGGTGCACGGACCAGCACCGCTCCTGCCGCTGCCGCAGAAGTCCGCCCTTACGACGCCCTCCTCCTCTACTCGTTCGGAGGACCCAACAAGCCCGAGGACGTCGTGCCGTTCCTGCGCAACGTCACGGTCGGCAAGGGGATCCCCGACGAACGTCTCGAGGAGGTCGGCGAGCACTACTACGGGTTCGGCGGCAAGAGCCCCATCAACGAGCAGAACCTCGCCCTCAAGGCCGCGCTCGAGGAAGAGCTCGCGGACCGCGGGATCGACCTGCCCGTCGTGTGGGGCAACCGCAACTGGGAGCCCTACACGCGTGACGCCGTCGAGCAGCTCGCCGGCACGGGCGCCCAGCGCGTGGTCGCCCTCGTGACCTCGGCCTTCTCGTCCTACTCCGGGTGCCGCCAGTACCGCGAGGACCTCGCGCTCACGCTCGACGCCCGAGGCGAGCTCGGAGCCGACGGCTCGACCGGCATCCAGTTCGACAAGGTGCGCTCCTACTTCAACCACCCCGGCTTCGCGCAGGCGAACATCGACGCCGTGCTCGAGGGGTACGAGGCGCTCGCGGCCAAGGGCGGCGACGTGCGCGAGGCTCGCCTGGTGTTCGTCACGCACTCGATCCCGCTGACCATGGAGGCCGCGTCGCGCATCTCGCACGCGACCTACTCGCGCCAGCACCTCGACCTGGCCCGCGTCGTCGCGGAGGAGGTCTCGACCCGCCTCGGCCACGAGGTCGAGTGGAACCTGACGTTCTGCTCGCGCTCGGGGCCGCCCGCGCAGCCGTGGCTCGAGCCGGACGTCAACGACCACCTCGAGTCGCTGGCCGCCGACGACGTCACGAACGTCGTGCTCTCGCCCATCGGCTTCGTGTCGGACCACATGGAGGTCGCGTACGACCTCGACACCGAGGCCATGGAGACCGCGACGCGCCTCGGGATCACCGCCGTGCGCGCCGGGACCGTCGGCACCCGCGCCCCGTTCGTCAAGGGCCTGGTGGACCTGGTCCTCGAGCGTGCGGCCATCGCGCGCGACGAGAAGTTCACCGAGGCCGTGGTCGGCGAGCTCGGCGCGTTCCGCTCGGTCTGCGCACCGGACTGCTGCCTGCGCCGCGACGGGGAGCCCAGCGGCATCCCCGCGCTGTGCAGCACGGACCTGCACCGCTGACCCGACGACCCGCACGACTCCCGGGACGTCGGCGTCCCAGGAGCACGCACTCCAGAGAGGCACGACGATGAACGACGCGCACCGCGTCCCCGTGGACCACGAACAGATCAACGACTCGATCCGCTACACGATGTGGTCGGTCTTCGCGCTGGCCGAGTCCCTGCCGGCCGACGCCGCCGAACGCACCGAGATGGTCGAGGCCGCGCTCGCCGCGGTCGGCGGCGGCGACGACCCGGCGGCCGTCGAGGGCGACCTCGTGGTCCGCGGCTGGTACGACCTGGGCGGACTGCGCTCCGACGCCGACCTCATGGTCTGGTGGCACGGCCCGACGATCGAGTCCGTCCAGGGCGCCTACCAGCGCCTGCGGGCGAGCGAGCTCGGCCGCCACCTCGAGCCGGTCTGGTCGAACGCGGCCCTGCACCGCCCGGCCGAGTTCAACCGCGGGCACGTCCCGGCGTTCCTCATGCACGAGGAGCCGGGCTCGTACCTGTGCGTGTACCCGTTCGTGCGGTCGTACGACTGGTACCTCCTGCCCGACGCCGAGCGCCGCACCATGCTGCGCGACCACGGTCTGGCGGCTCGCGACTACGCGGACGTGCGGGCCAACACGGTCGCGTCGTTCGCCCTCGGTGACTACGAGTGGCTGCTGGCCTTCGAGGCCCAGGAGCTGCACCGCATCGTGGACCTCATGCGGGACCTGCGGGCCACCGAGGCGCGCCGCCACGTGCGCGAGGAGACGCCGTTCTTCACCGGTCCCCGGACCACGCTCATCGAGTGGGCGGGGCGTCAGCCGCTGTCCTGACCTCGCGTCTCCGGGGCGTCCCGGACGTCCCCGGGGGCGCGGGCGTCGAGGAGGCGGCCCAGCGCCCCGAACAGGTCGACCGACAGCGGCACGTGGCCGTGCTCCCACGCCGGGGCGAGGTACTGCTGCTCGGCGAAGGTCCGGTCGGCCGTCGCGGTGGGCTCTGCCGATCCCGTTGCCGATGCCGCCGACCCCGCGCTGTCGCCGGACGTCTCGGCCCCGGGGGCCAGGACGTGGACGAGCGCGCCGAGCGCCGCTCGCAGCATGCTGTTCATGTGGTTCTCCGACGGCGGGCCGCGTCGCGGCGATCTGCTGGCGCCGGAGCGTAACCGGTCGAGGGCGCCCGGCGCCAGCGGGATGCGCACGAGATGCTCAGCATGCTGAGGGTTGGCATGCTGGGACCATGAGCAGCACCCGAGCAACCACGTCAGCCCAGCCCGCCGCCGCCCCCGCGACCGCCGACCGGGTCCGCCAGGTCACGGTCCTCGTCGGGGCGGCGGTCGCGATCGTCGGCGCAGCGTTCGGCTCCGGAGCGTTTGGCGGCCAGGCGATCCAGGACGCCGCCGGGGGAGCCCTCGCCGCCGACGCGACCCCCGTGGCGCCCGACGGCCCCGCGTTCTCCATCTGGTCGGTGATCTACCTGGGGCTCGCGGTCTTCGCGGTCTACCAGGCGCTCCCGCGCCAGGCCACCGATCCCCGCCTGCGGTCCGTGTCGTGGTGGGTCCTGGCCTCGATGCTGCTCAACGCCGCATGGATCGGCGTGGTCCAGACGGGCGTCCTGCCGCTAAGCGTCGTCGTGATCGGCGTGCTCGTCGCGGTGCTCGCCGTGATCCTCGTGCGGCTCGTGCGCACCCCGCCCACGAGCGGCGTCCAGTCCGTCGTCCTGGACGGCACGGTCGGCCTCTACCTGGGCTGGGCCAGCGTGGCCACGCTCGCGAACGTCGCCGCCGCGCTCACCGACGCGGGCGTGGGCGAGGCGGGTCTCGGCGCGACCGCCTGGGGTGTGCTCGTCGTCGCAGCCGGCGCGGTCCTGGCCGTCGCCTACGCCCTCTTCGCGGCGCGCAGGCCCGTGGTCGCGATCACGATCGGGCTGGCCATGGCCTGGGGGCTCGGCTGGATCGCCTACGGCCGTGCGAACGGCCCCCTCGTCGACGGCACCGTCGCGGTCGCGGCCGGCATCGCCGCGGGCGTCGCGATCCTGGCCCCCGTCGTGACCACCCTGCGCGCGCGCCGGGGCTGACGCGGCGCCGTCGGGCAGGACAGGTCTCGCCCAGGGCCCCGGAGTGCCGGGCCAGGACGTGCGACAGGGCGGCCCTCGCCTCGCGGGGACCGCCCTGCCCAGGTCGAGGGCGACGTTACGGGTAGAGCCCGCGGATCTGGTGCGCCTCGGCCGTGCGCTGGATGCCGATGACGAGCGCGGCGTCGCGCAGGCTCAGCTCCTCGCGACGAGCCAGCGACGACACGCCCTGGTAGGCCACGTGCATGCGGTGCTCGAGCTTCTCGCCGATCTCCTGCTCGGTCCACCAGTACGCCTGGTTCGCCTGGACCCACTCGAAGTAGGACACGACGACGCCGCCCGCGTTCGCGAGGATGTCCGGCACCACGGTCACGCCGTTCTTGGCGAGGATGCGGTCGCCCGCAGCGGTGGTCGGGCCGTTCGCCCCCTCGACGACCCAGCGGGCCTTGACGGTGTGCGCGGTCTCGTCGTCGAGCACGCCCTCCACGGCCGCGGGGATGAGGACGTCCACGGGCAGCGCGAGCAGCGCGTGGTTGTCGATCGGCTCGGCGTCCTCGAAGCCGACCACCGTCCCGGTCTCGGCGACGTGCCGGAACAGCGCGGCGACGTCGAGCCCGTCCTCGTCGTGGATGCCGCCGTACTGGTCGCTCACCGCGACCACCCGGGCGCCCTGGCCCGCGAGGATCGCGGCGGCGTGCGAGCCCACCTTGCCGAAGCCCTGGACCGCGACCGACGCGTCCGAGAGCTCGAGCCCCGCCTCGGCGAGCGCGGCCTTGGTCGTGTGGACCACGCCCTGCGACGTCGCCGTGGTGCGCCCGAGCGAGCCGCCCACGGGGATCGGCTTGCCCGTCACGACGCCCGGGATCGTGTACCCCTGGTTGACCGAGTAGGTGTCCATGACCCATGCCATGGTCTGCTCGTTGGTCCCCATGTCGGGGGCCATGATGTCCCGCTCGGGGCCGATCACGGGCATGATCTCGCTCGTGTACCGGCGGGTCACGCGCTCGAGCTCGGCCTGCGTGTACTGGCGCGGGTCGATCGACACGCCCCCCTTGGCGCCGCCGTACGGCAGGTCCACGACGGCACACTTCCAGGTCATCCACATGGCGAGCGCGCGCACCTCGTCGATGTCGACGCTCGGGTGGTACCGCAGCCCGCCCTTGCCGGGGCCGCGCGAGACGTTGTGCTGCACGCGGTAGCCGCGGAACAGCACGATCTCGCCGCTGTCGCGACGCAGCGGGACCGAGACGTTGACCTCGCGGCGCGGGGTCGCGAGCATCTCGTGCAGGCCCGGGTCGTACCCGAGGATCTCGACCGCGTTCGCGAGCTGGCTGTGGGCCGTCGCGAGGGCCGAGGCCTTCTGGTGGGGGGGCTCGGCGGTGGATCCGGCCTGGGTGGGACCGCTGGTGGGCGGCGTTGACGTCGTCGTCACTCTTCCTCCGGGTGATGAGGGTTTTCCGGTCCCGAGGTGAGGGACCGTGCCCGTCCAACGTACCGCCAGGTCGGGGCCCGTTTCACGTCGCCCGCCGGATCGTCACCCGAGCGTGTCGATGCTCGCGAGCTCGTCGGGGCTCAGCGAGAAGCCCGTGACGTCGAAGTTCGCCTCGATCCGGGCCGGGGTCACCGACTTGGGGATCACGACGAATCCGTGGTCCAGGTGCCAGCGCACGACGACCTGTGCGGTGCTGACCCCGTGGGCCCTCGCGACCGCCTGCAGGGCGGGTGAGTCGAGGTTCGTGCGCTTGAACGGGCTGTACCCCTCGAGCACCACGCCGCGCTTGGCGTGCTGCTCGACGACCTGCGCGTCGTAGTCGTCCGGGCCCCAGGGGATCTGGTTGACCGCGGGCGTCTCGCCCGTCTGCTCGGACAGGACGTCGAGCTGGTCCACCGAGTAGTTCGACACCCCGACCGACCGCACGAGTCCCACGTTGCGCGCCCCGAGCATCTCGGCCCACACCCAGGGGGAGGCGTCGCCCGACGGTGGCCAGTGGATCAGCCACAGGTCCAGGTAGTCGGTGCCGAGCAGGCGCAACGACTGCGCGAGGGTCTCGTGCTCACGCCCGACGTCCGCGGGGCGCAGCTTGGTCGTGAGGAACACGTCCCCGCGCGGCACGCCGGACGCGGCGAGCGCCCGGCCCACCTGCTCCTCGTTGCCGTACATGGTCGCGGTGTCGATGTGCCGGTACCCGACGTCGAGCGCGTGGCGCACCGCGCGGTAGCAGTCGTCGCCCTCGGACTGCCAGGTGCCGAGGCCGAGCAGGGGGATGTCGCCGCCGGGCAGGGCGGCGGTGGGGATCGAGGTCATGGTTCCCAGTCTTGGCACGGGCGGCGCGGGAGCGCGAGCCGGAAAGCCGACCTACCGCCGAGCCCTGCGCCGGAACGACGACGGCGTCTCGCCCGTCAGGCGCGCGAAGGTCCGGGTGAACGCGGGCTGGTCGTAGAAGCCCGTGACGACCGCGATCTCGGCGATGGGGGAGTCGGAGCCCACGAGCAGCTCGGCCGCCCGGTCGACCCGGGCGCGGAGCACGAGCTGGCGCGGGCTGAGCGAGAACACGCGCCGCACGCGGCGGTCGAGCACCGCGGGCGTGCACCCCGCGAGCGCTGCGAGGTCCGCGACCGTGAGCGCCTGCCCCAGGCGCTCCTCGATGCCCGCGACGAGCCGCGCCATCGAGTCCATCGAGGCGTCGTCGGCGTCGTCCTCGCGCAGGTCCTGCGAGACCGAGACGAGCCCCACGAGGTGTCCTGCGGCGTCGTGCACGGGGAGCTTGGACGTGAGGAACCAGCCGGGCGTGCCGCCCAGGCGGCGGATGAGCTCGAGCTCGTTGCGCAGCGGACGGCCCGTGCGCAGGACTTCGGCGTCCTGCTGGTCGTAGCGCTCGGCGAGCTGTGGCACGAACAGGTCGGTGGCGCGCTTGCCGAGGACCGCGCGGCGCGAGCGCTCGTTGGTGCGGGCCACGAAGACCCGGTTGACCAGCACGTACCGGCCCGTGACGTCCTTGGCGCAGAACATGGTCGACGAGAGCTCGTCCATGAGGTCGACCATCGCGGGGCTGAGGGCAGCGAGCAGCGCCTCGCCGTCTGGCCAGGTGCGTGGTGGGGTGGACTTGTCCGGAAGCGATGCCATGACAGCCCGGATCGTACAAGACGAAGCGTCAGCAACGGAGGCACGCTAGGAGGATGAGCAGCCACGACTCGAGCGCCCCAGCGGGTGCTCCACGCGCGGACGACCGGTCACGAGCCGGTGCCTCCTCGCCCCTGACCAGCGTCGACGTCCAGACCGACACCCCGATCGAGGCCCTGGCCGACGACGCCGCGCGCCTCGCCCGCAGCTGGATCGCCGCCGCGGCCGCGGCCTCGGAGGGGGCGCGCGAGCGCAGGACCGCCGAGCGCCTCGGCGCCCTCGTGTCCGACCCTGCGGGCCTCGAGCTCGCGGTGCGTTTCGTCGACAACGTCGCCCGCCCCCAGGACGTCCAGGTCGCCGCGCACGAGCTCGGGCTCCTGGGCGACCTCGCCGGCGGCGCGAAGGGCTTCCTCGGCCCGGTCGACACCGCGCTGCTGCGTCTCGGCGCCCGCATGGCCCCGGTCCTGCCGAAGGTCGTCGTGCCCGCCGCGCGGATCCGCCTGCGCCAGCTCGTCGGTCACCTCGTGGCCGACGCCGGCCCGGGGCTCGGCAGGCACCTCGCGCGCACGCGTGCCGAGGGGTACGCGCTCAACGTCAACCTCCTCGGCGAGGCCGTGCTCGGCGAGGACGAGGCGCAGGCCCGGCTCGCGCGGACCATCGCGCTCGTCGAGCGTCCCGACGTCGACTATGTCTCGGTCAAGGTGTCCTCGGTCGCGTCCCAGCTCGTCACGTGGGACCTCGAGGGCTCGCGCGACCGCGTCGTCGAGCGGCTCCTGCCGCTGTACCGCGCCGCGCGCGACCACGGGGTGTTCCTCAACCTCGACATGGAGGAGTACCGCGACCTGGCCCTGACGACCGAGGTCTTCCGGGCGGTCCTGGGGCGAGAGGAGTTCCGTGGTCTGGAGGCCGGGATCGTGCTCCAGGCGTACCTGCCCGACGCGCTCGGCGCGCTCGACGGCATCACGGCGTTCGCGACCGAGCGCGTCGCGGCGGGCGGTGCCCCCGTCAAGGTGCGCCTCGTCAAGGGTGCGAACCTCGCGATGGAGAAGGTCGAGGCCGAGCTCCACGGCTGGGCCCAGGCTCCCTACCCGACCAAGCCCGACGTCGACGCGAACTACGTGCGCCTCGTCGACCACGCGCTGCGCGCCCCCCGCACCGACGCGGTGCGGATCGGCGTCGCGAGCCACAACCTGTTCCACGTCGCGCTCGCGATCCTCGTCGCACGTGCGCGCGGGGTCGCTCACGCGCTCGACGTCGAGATGCTGCAGGGCATGGCGCCGGGCGAGGCGCGGGCGGTGCGGGACGAGGTCGCTCGGGACGCGGGCCGCGTCGTCCTCTACACCCCCGTCGTGGCTCGCGAGGACTTCGACGTCGCGATCTCCTACCTCGTGCGACGTCTCGAGGAGAACGCGGCCGAGCAGAACTTCCTGCACGCCATGTTCGCTCCGTCGGACCACCCGTCGGACCACTCCTCGGACACCGCGATGGACCGCCAGGAGGCCGCCTACCGCGCCTCGGTCGAGCTCGGCACCCGCTACTCCGCCGCGGACGTGACGCCGCGTCGCCAGGCGCGCGACGCCGTCGGGCATGTGGCCGGGGAGCGTTTCACCAACGCCGCCGACACCGACCCGGCCGTCGCCGCCAGCCGCGCCTGGGCCGCGCGGATCGTCGGACCCGACTCCGGGTTCGTCCCCGCGCAGTCGCCCGAGGTGGCGAGCACGGACCAGGTGGACGACGTCGTCGCGCGCGCCGGCAGGGCCACCGCGGCCTGGGCGCAGGTCGCCCCCGCGGATCGCGCCCGTGCGCTGCGCGCCGTGGCCGCCCGGCTCGAGGAGGCCCGCACCGACCTCGTGACCGCCATGGTGCACGAGCCCGGCAAGACCGTCGGCGAGGCCGACCCCGAGGTCAGCGAGGCCGTCGACTTCGCGAGCTACTACGCGCAGTCGGCCGAGGCGCTCGACCAGGTCCCCGGCGCGAGCTTCACGCCCCACGGCGTGACCCTCGTGACCCCGCCGTGGAACTTCCCCGTCGCGATCCCCGTGGGCGGGATCGTCGCGGCGCTCGCGGCCGGCTCGGCCGTGATCGCGAAGCCGGCCCCGGCCACGCCGCGCTGCCTGGAGGTCGCGGTCGACGCGATCCACGCGGGGCTCGCGGACGCCGTCGCGGATGCAGCCGCCGGGAGCACCCTGACCGCGGAGTCCGTCCGGGACGTCGTGCAGCTCTCGCGCGTGCCCGACGGCGACCTCGGTCGCCACCTCGTGACGCACGAGGGAGTGGCCCGCGTCATCCTCACGGGGGCCATCGAGACCGCGCAGATGTTCGCGTCCTGGCGGCCGGGGCTCGACGTGCTCGCCGAGACGTCGGGCAAGAACGCGATCGTCGTGACGCCCTCGGCGGACCTCGACCTCGCGGCGGCCGACGTCGTGCGCTCTGCGTTCGGGCACGCGGGCCAGAAGTGCTCGGCGGCCTCGCTCGTGATCCTCGTGGGCTCGGTCGGTGACCAGCGGACCGAGACGGGGCGCCGGTTCTCGGTGCAGCTCGTCGACGCGGTGCGTTCGCTCGCGGTCGGCCCGGCCACGGACGTCTCGACGACCATGGGCCCGCTCACCGAGGCGCCCGGCGACAAGCTGCTGCGCGCCCTGACGACGCTCGAACCGGGCGAGCAGTGGCTCGTCGCGCCGCGCCGCCTCGACGCCGCGGGTCGCTCGTGGACCCCGGGGCTGCGCTCGGGCGTCGCGCCGGGCTCGTTCTTCCACCTCACCGAGGCGTTCGGCCCGGTGCTCGGGGTCATGACGGCCGCGACCCTCGACGAGGCCATCGAGCTCCAGAACGCGGTCTCGTTCGGACTCACGGGCGGCATCCACAGCCTCGACGACACCGAGGTCGACACCTGGCTCGACCGCGTCCAGGTCGGCAACGCCTACGTCAACCGCGTCATCACGGGCGCGATCGTGCAGCGCCAGTCGTTCGGCGGCTGGAAGCGCTCGGCCGTGGGTCCGGGCGCCAAGGCGGGCGGGCCCAACTACGTGGCCGAGCTGGGCACGTGGAGCGACGCCGTCGCCGCGGGTGCGGAAGGCGGGGCGCCGGACGCCGGAGCCGTCCCCGCGCGCGAGACCTCGCCCGAGGCGTGGCTCGCGTGGGCCCGGGCCGACGACGCCCGCTGGTGGGCGCACGAGTTCGCGGTCGAGCACGACCCGTCGGCGCTCCACGTCGAGTCGAACGTGTTCCGGTACCGGCCGATCGACGTCCTGACGGTCCGCGTCGGGGACGGGGCCGCGCCGGTCGAGGTCGAGCGCGTGCTGTCCGCGGCGCGCACGGCCGGGGTGCCGGTCGTCGTGAGCCGCGCCGACGGGCAGTCGGCCGTGAGCCACGAGGCGTTCGCCGCGGCCGTCGCGCGTGGAGAGGTCACGGGTCGCGTCCGCGTCGTGGGCTCGGCGCCCGGGCTGCGCGAGGCTGCGGCGGGCCACGTGGGCGACGTGACGGTGCTGGACCACCCGGTCCTCGCGAGCGGGCGGCGCGAGCTGCTCACGGTCCTGCGCGAGCAGGCGATCAGCCGGACGATGCACCGGTTCGGGCACGTGACGCGCTGACCCTCCGGACGTGTCAGGACCAGTGTGACCCAGGGGTCACGCTGGTCCTGGCACGAGGCCGCCCCGAGGCACGTCAGGTGCGCCGCCGGGTCAGGGGCAGGTCGTCGTCGTGCAGGACGTCGGACAGCCGTCGACCGGCGAGGGCGGCCGCGTACTCGGGGGTCGTCCCGAGGTCGCGCGCCTCCTGGAGCACGTGACCCCTGACTCCCATGGCGGAGAGCTGCCCGCAGAGCTCGAGGACGTCGGCGCGCGAGTGCACGGTCGGGTCGACCGTGGTCCGCACCTCGTGAGGGACGCCCGAGCGTTGCAAGGTCGCGAGGGACCGGTACGCGGCCTCGCCCGAGGGAGCAGCGCCCGTGACCCGTGCGTACTGGTCGGGCAGGTCCTTGATGTCGAGCCCGACCCAGTCGACGAGAGGCAGGACGTGCTCGAGGCGTGCGGGCCACGCGCCCCCGGTGTGCAGCCCGACGCCGAAGCCCAGGGCGCGCACGTCGGCGATCGCCGACGGGAGCGCGGCCTGGAGGGTCGGTTCGCCGCCCGAGAAGACGACGCCGTCGAGGAGCCCCTGCCGCGTCGCGAGGAACGCCAGGACGTCGGTCCAGGGGATCGCTCGCTGCGCGCTGCGCGGCGCGGCGGTGACGAGGTCCGGGTTGTGGCAGTACGTGCAGCGCCACGGGCATCCCTGGAGGAAGACCGTCGCCACGTGCCGGCCGGGCCAGTCGACGGTCGAGAGCGTGGTCAGGCCCGCCACCACGAGGGGCGGGAGCGCACGCTCCGCGGACGAGCCCGCGGTGGCGGTCATGTCGTGTCCTTCCGGCCGGTCGTCAGGGGTCGTGGAACGGTCCCCGGGCAGGCTCGGGTCAGCGTCGGCACGACGTGCCTCGACGGTACGGGGAGGGGACGCTCGACTCACCGAGCCACTTTGTGAGAACCTTCACAAGCGGTTGTCAGTATGTCATGAGCGTCTCGCCGGGCGCGGGCGCGTACGTCCTCCGAGCGGTGCGGCCTAGGCTCGTGCCGTGCACCCGCGGCCTCGCCCGCCGACCGCGACGCACTACCGACCTCGCCGAGGAGGCCCCCGTGCTGGCTGTCTGGATCATCGTCGTCGTGGCGCTCCTCGTCGCGTGGCTCGCCTGGCTCGGGGCGACCGACCGGATGACGCGCAACAGTCTGATCGGGATCCGCACCCCCGCGACCCAAGCCAGCGACGCGGGGTGGATCGCGGGGCACCGGGCCGCGCTCAAGGTGGTGCTGCCGGGGGCGGCGCTCGTGACGGCGCTCGCGGTCGTCGGCAGCGTCATGGGTCCCGACGGCGCCACGGACGTCGTGTTCTTCGCCGTCGCCGGGGCGCTCCTCACCGAGGGGATCGCGGCGGCGGTGGTCGCCGAGGTCGCGGCGCGGGGTGCGGACGCCGTTCAGGGGGACGAGCACCCCGGCCAGTGGGACGTCGACTAGCGGCGCACGGTCAGTCCGACGCCCCGCGGATGAGCTCGGGGGAGAAGACGCGCGGCGACCGCGAGACGGGGTGGCCGGCGATGAGGTCGAGCAGCATCCCCGTCGCGGCCTTGACCATCTCCACGACGGGGTTCTGCACGGTCGTCAGCGCCGGGCTGGTCGCCCCGGCGACGCCGAGGTTGTCGAAGCCGACGACGGCCACGTCGCCCGGCACGGACTTGCCCCGTGCGCGCAGGACGCGCAGCGCGCCCTCGGCCATGAGGTCCGAGGCGGCGAAGACCGCGTCGATGTCGGGGTGGCGGTCCAGGAGCTCCTCCATGGCCGCCGCCCCGCCGGCCGCGGCGAAGTCGCCCGAGGCGATCGCGTCGTCGGGCAGGCCCGCCGCGCGCAGCGCCTTGCGCCACCCCGCGAGGCGGTCCACGCCTGCCGTCATGTCCTGGGGGCCGGTGATCGTCGCGATGCGCCGGTAGCCGCCGTCGATCAGGCGCTGGGTCGCGATGCGCCCGCCCTCGACGTTGTCGACGTCCACGTAGACCAGGTCGTCCATCGCGGTGAAGGGGCGGCCGACGAAGACCGCGGGGAGCGGGGAGGCGAGCACCGCGCCCTCGAGGTCGTCCTCGCGGTGGTGCGACGTGATGATCGCGCCGTCCACGTGACCGCTACGCAGGTACCGCACGATGCGTCCCGCGTGCTCGTCGGGCCGGGCGATGAGCAGCACCAGCTGCAGGTCCGTGGGCGCGAGCGCCGCGCTGACCCCGCGCAGCGTCCCCGACAGGAACGGGTCCGTGAGGATGCGCTCGTCGGGCTCGGGGACGACGAGCGCGATCGAGTCGGTACGTCGTGTCACGAGTGACCGTGCCGCCCTGTTCGGGGTGTACCCGAGCTGGGCGACGGCTGCGTCCACGGCGGCCTGCGCCTCGGGGGAGACGCGCAGGCCGCCGTTGATGGCACGGGACGCCGTCGAGCGGGACACGCCGGCCGTCTGTGCGACCTCGTCCAGGGTCGGCGCGGAACTCAGGGTGCTCATGGTCTCAGTATCCTGCCAGGCCTGGATGAGAGAACTGCCACGTTCGCAGGCTCGCCCTCAGGGGCGGGCCGGGACCGCGTTCTGGGACGCGACCTGGGCGAACCAGTGCCCGCTCGCCTTGACGGTGCGCTCCTGGGTCTCGTAGTCGACCCGGACGATCCCGAAGCGCTTCGAGTAGCCCCAGGACCACTCGAAGTTGTCCAGGAGCGACCACGCGAAGTAGCCGCGGACGTCGGCGCCGTCGTCGATCGCGTCCTTGACGGCCCGCAGGTGGGCGTCGAAGAACTCGAGACGGTTCTGGTCGTCGACCGACCCGTCCTTCTCCACGACGTCGTCGTAGGCGCAGCCGTTCTCGGTGATGTAGAGCGGCACCCCCGCGGGGCCCGTGTAGTCCGCCTGGAGACGGTTGAGCAGGCGCGTGAGCCCCTCGGGCTGGACCTCCCAGTTCTGGTCCGTGACGGGCAGCCCGCGCGGGTGGTTGAACACGCCGTCGGCCGCGGGGTACGGGCTCGACGACGGGCGCTCGACCGGCGCAGAGCCGTCCAGCGTGGTCGACGCGGGCCGCGAGGAGACCAGCTCACCGTGGTAGTAGTTCACGCCGAGCGCGTCGATGGGCGACGAGATGATCGCGAGGTCACCGTCCTGGACGTGCTCCGCGAAGCCGTACTCCTCGACGTCCGCCAGGACGTCGGCCGGGTACTCGCCCTTGATGACGGGGTCCAGGAAGATCCGGTTGAACTGGCCGTCGATGCGGCGGGCCGCGTCGACGTCGCCCGCGTCGTCCGGGTCGAGCGGGTCGGCGACCGTGAAGTTGAGCGTGATCCCGAGGTTCGCCTCGGGGGCCCGCTCGCGCAGCGCCTGGACCGCGAGACCGTGGCCGAGCAGGAGGTGGTGCGCCGCGGCGAGACCGTCCGGACGGCTCTGGCGGCCGGGGGCGTGGACGCCGCCCGTGTACCCGAGGAACGCCGAGCACCAGGGCTCGTTGAGGGTCGTCCAGACCCCGACACGGTCGCCGAGCGCCTCGTGCATCGTCACCGCGTAGTCCGCGAAGCGGTAGGCCGTGTCGCGGTTCGTCCACCCGCCCTGGTCCTCGATCGCCTGCGGCAGGTCCCAGTGGTAGAGCGTGATCCAGGGCAGGAGGTCCTTGGCGAGCAGCTCGTCGACGAGGCGGGAGTAGAAGTCCAGCCCCTTCTGGTTGACGGCTCCGCCGCCCGGCTGGACGCGGGCCCACGACGACGAGAACCGGTAGGTGCCCAGGTTCAGGTCGGACAGGAGCGCGACGTCCTCGCGGTAGCGGTGGTAGTGGTCGCACGCGACCTCGCCGTCGTCGCCGCCCAGGACCGCACCCGGGACGCGGCAGAACGTGTCCCAGACGGAGTCCTCGCGGCCGTCGGTGTGCGCGGCCCCCTCGATCTGGAACGCGGCGGTCGCGGCGCCCCAGAGGAAACCCTGGGGGAACTCGACGCGGTCGGTGGCGCCCAGGTGGCGGGGGGTGATGATCTCGGTCATCCCTTGACAGCTCCTTGCATGATGCCGGCGACCAGCTGGCGACCGGTGAAGATGAACAGCACGATCAGCGGCAGCGTCACGAGGAACACGCCCGCCATGACGAGCGAGTAGTCCACGAAGTAGTTCGCCTGCAGCGACCGCACCACGAGCGGCAGCGTCGGGTTCTCCTGGTTCAACACGATGGACGGCCAGAAGAAGTTCGTCCACTGCTGGACGAACGTGAACAGGCCGAGCATCGCGGCCGCGGGCCGGGCCGCGGGCAGGGCGATCGACCAGAAGGTCCGGAACATCGAGGCGCCGTCGACGCGTGCGGCCTCGATGAGCTCGTACGGCAGCGACTCCGACAGGTACTGCGTCATCCAGAACACGCCGAACGCGGTGACGAGCGCGGGCACGATCACGGCCTGCAGCTTCCCGATCCACCCGAGGTCGGACATGAGGATGAACATGGGGATCACGCCGAGCTGGGTCGGCACGGCCATGGTGGCGATGACGAAGACCAGCAGGGGGCCGCGGCCACGGAACCGGAGCTTGGCGAACGAGTAGCCCGCGAGCGTGGAGAACAGGACCACGGACAGCGACGTGATGACCGCGATGATCACCGAGTTCGCGAACGCCTTCCAGAAGTTGATCGCGCTCGACCCGATGACCTCGGCGAACTGCGTGAACAGGCTCGCGTCGGGCAGGAGCTGCGGCAGCGCGGCCTTGGAGATCTCGGCCGGGGTCGAGGAGCCCAGGATCAGCGTGAAGTACAGCGGGAAGATCGAGATCAGCAGCACGAGGCCGAGGAACGTGTAGGTGACCCAGCCCGGTCGGCGGGTGTGACCGCCCGTGCCCTTGCGGACGGGGCGGCGGTTCGGGCGTCGGGCGGCGGCGCGGGCGGCACCCGCTCCGGCGGTCTGCGCGACGACGGGGATCGAGCTCATCGCTTCTTCCGATCGTTGGGTGCGCTCGTGGGCGCGCTGGGTCGACGGGCGGAGGAGCCTCCGCGCGGGCTGGTCGCGTTCTGGGCGCGCAGGGCGGCGGCAGCGGCCTTGCGGCGTGCGCGCTGGACGGCTCGTGGCGCCTTCTTGCTGGGGCCCGACGTCGAGATGCTGCGCGTGATCGCGAAGTTCACGAGCCCGATGAGCAGGATGATGATGAACAGGATCCAGGCGATCGCGGCCGCACGGCCGAAGTTCTTCTGGTTGCCCCACGCGACGTCGTACAGGTAGAGGACCGTCGTCATCCACTGGCGGTCGGCGCCACCGAGGCCCTGCGCGTCGTAGGTGCGCGGCTCGTCGAAGATCTGTAGCCCGCCGATGGTCGAGGTGATGATGACGAAGATGATCGTGGCGCGGATCTGGGGCACGGTCACGGAGAAGAACTGCCGCACGCGGCCCGCACCGTCGATGATCGCGGCCTCGTAGAGCTCGCGCGGGACGGCCTGCATCGCGGCGAGGAAGATCAGCGCGTTGTAGCCGGTCCAGCGGAAGTTGACCATCGAGGCGATCGCGACGTGGCTCGCGAGGGCGTCGGCGTGCCAGCGGATCGGCTCGATCCCGATCACGCCGAGGAGCCCGTTGATGAGGCCGTACTGGTCGGCGAAGAGGCGGCCGAAGATGAGGCCGACCGCGACGGGGGCCACGACGTAGGGGAGCAGGACGCCCATGCGCCAGAAGGTCGCCGCGCGCAGGTTCTGGTCGAGCAGCGCCGCGATGATGATCGCGCACATGACCTGGGGCACGGAGGAGAGCAGGAAGATCGAGAAGGTGTTGCGCAGCGACTTCCAGAAGGTGGGCTGCGCGAGCACGTCGGAGAAGTTCTGGAGACCGACGAAGTCCCCCTGTCCGCCCAGCAGGTTCCACTCGTGGACCGACACGAAGGCCGTGTAGACGAGGGGGAAGAGCCCGGTGATCGCGAAGAGGATGAAGAACGGGGAGATGTAGAGGTAGGGGGAGAGCTTGACGTCCCAGCGGCCGAGGCGCTGGGAGAAGCCGACGCGCCGCTGGGGGCGTGGTGCCGGTCCGTCGAGGCCCTGGTTGGGCTGGGTGGGAGTGAGGACGCTCATCCGACTTTCCTGTGCTGGGTCGAGCGGGGACGCGATGCCCGACGGCGGGCTGGGACGGGGGAGCGGGGGGGGGGGG
>NZ_JACSQQ010000001.1:164355-186831 GCF_014836555.1 Oerskovia rustica | reverse complement strand
CCCCCCCCCCCCCGCGCCGGATCAGCTCAGGCCCAGGTCCTTGAAGGACTGGACGGCCTTGTCCCACGACGCCTTGGCGTCGTCGGTCTTCTCGACGTCGGTGCGCTTGATGGCGTCCTGGACGGTCTGGTGGATCGCGAAGTAGTTCGCACCCTTGAACGGCGCGCCCTCGATCGCGTTGGCGCGGGCGACGAAGATCGCGCCGACCGGCGCGGCGTTGAAGAACTCGTTCGTGAAGGCCTGGACGGCCTCGGAGTCCTGCGCCTCGACCTGCGAGGGGAACGTGCCGGCCGACTCGAACGCGGCGGTCTGCTGGGCGGGGTCGGTCAGCCAGGCGGCGAGCTCCTTGGCGGCGTCGGCGTTCTTGCCGGAGGCGGGCACCGTGAGGAACGAGCCGCCCCAGTTGCCACCGCCACCGGGGAAGACGTCGGCGACGTCCCAGCCGGTGACGCCGCCCGAGCGCTCCTCGATCGGGCCGGTCATCCAGGCGGGGCACAGCATGGTCGCGAAGCCGTCGTTCTGGAACGCGGCGTCCCAGTCGCCCGACCACTGCTCGAGGTGGGCCGACAGGTTGTCCGTCACGGACGCGGTCAGCACCGACTCGTACAGGCCCTGGATGTCGGAGTTGGTCGCGAGGTCCTTGGGCGTGCCGTCCGAGTTCTCGTAGGCGTTGTCGAGCTGGTTGACCATGCCCTGGTAGGTGGCCATGCCGCTGTCGAACCAGGCCTTGCCCGTCGCGGTGTTGTACTGCTTGCCCACGGCGAAGTAGTCGTCCCAGGTGGCGTCGGCGCCGCCGAGGAGCTCGGCGACCGCTGCGCGGTCCGTCGGCAGCCCGGCCGCGGCGAACAGGTCGGAGCGGTAGCAGATGGCCTCGGGGCCGATGTCGGTGCCGTACCCGATGAGCTTGCCGTCGGGGGTCGTGGCCTGCTGCGACTTCCACTCAACCCAACGGTCCGCGAGCTCGGGGTCCGTGAGGTCGGTGAACAGGTCGGGGTACTGCATGAGCTCGGGGAGCCAGTCGACCTCGATGGCCTCGATGTCGGCCAGCCCGTCGCCGCCGGCGGCGAGCTTGGTCGTCAGGTTGGTGCGTGCGTCCTCGGACTTCGCGGCCTTGACCTGCTTGACCTCGACGTTCGGGTGGGCGTCGGTGTAGGACTTCAGCATCTCGTCGGTGTAGCCGAAGTCGTTGAACGTCGCGACGGTGAGGGTGACCTTCTCGCCGTCGGACGAGCCGCTGCCCTCGTCCGACGAGCCGGAGCCCGAGGAGCAGGCGGTCAGGGTGAGGGTGAGGGCCGCAACCCCCGCGACGGCGGCTGCTGCTGTGCGGGTGCGGGTCGAACGAGTGCTGCTCAGCACGGTGACTCCCTTGTCGATGATCGGCGTGGCAGCGCTCCCATGCTCCTTCGAGTGGTAGCGCTCCCACGAAGTGCCACGATGGTGGCTGCTCGCTTCTCGGGATGTCAACCTCGGTAGGTGACCAAACGTCGTGGAAACGCTCCCATGGGAGTGTCTGCGCAGGTCACAGCGTTGCGTCGTCGGATCCTGTGCTCGAATCGTTATCGGTTACCGACCGCGCGTATGGGATTCGCGGCGCGCCCTGGTGGCCCTCGCGGACCGTCGCGCAGGCGCGAGGCAGGGGCCCGTCAGGGGGCCGTGAGCCACTCCACGCCGGCCTGCTCCTCGGACGCGAGCGTGGCCCGGACGGCGCCCGCGGCGGCCTCCTCGACGGCCGCCGCGAAGAGCGGGACCGTCGCCTTGAGCTCGCCCTCGTACGACTGGCGCGTGCCGCCGTCGGGCAGGGCCACGAGCGAGACCGTGCCCGTCATCCGGACGGGAGCACCCGTGATCTCGAGCGAGACCGTGCCCCGACGGGAACCGTCCACCGCGGGCTCCCAGACCTCGGCCTGACGGATCTCGAGCGCGCTCCCCACGAACGCGCGCAGGTGGCCGGGGATCTGGTCCGTGGGCAACGTGCGCCGGACGACGACGGAGAAGCCCTCGTCGAGCGACCCTGTCACGTCGGCGAGGTCCACGAGGCTCTGCGGGCCGCCCGTGCGCTGCGCGCGCCACCGGACGAACGCCTCGCTCGCGAGCATCCGGGTGACGTCCTCCAGGCCGGCGGGGTAGTGCAGATCGACGCTCAGGTGCACAGGGTCTCCTCGGGACGTGCTGACCGGCGCGCAGGGTGCGCCGGGGAGACCGACTCTACCCAAGGAAGGGCGGCGATCCCGTGAAGGCGCCGGTGCATGCGTACGCTGGAGCCCGTGTCTGCCATGAGTGACTTGATCTCCCGCCATGCCGAGCTGTCGCCTGCCGACAACGAGTGGCTGCACCTTCTCGTCGGGGACTGGCAGGTCATCTCCGACCTGGCCTTCGCCGACCTCGTCCTGTGGCTGCCCACGGGCGACGGGAACTTCGTCGCGGTGTCCCAGTGCCGGCCGAGCACCGGGGCCACCGTGCACTACGACGACATCGTCGGCTCGATGGCCCCCGACGGTCAGCGACCCCAGCTCGAGCGCGCCCTGTCGGAGGCCCGCTCCCAGCGGTCCCGCGAGCCCCGCTGGTTCGGGGCGTACGCCGTGCGTGAGGAAGCCATCCCGGTCGTGCACAACGGGCACGCGATCGCCGTCGTGGCCCGGCAGACGAACCTCGGCAGCGGACGCACGCCCAGCCGGCTCGAGCTGAACTACGTCGAGGCCGCCGACGACCTCATCGCGATGATCTCCCGCGGCGAGTTCCCCGCGCCCAACGCGGCGACCGGCCCCCGCCGGGGCGCCCCTCGCGTGGGCGACGGGCTGATCCGGCTCAACTCCGAGGGCGAGGTGCTCTACGCGAGCCCCAACGCCCTGAGCTGCTTCCACCGTCTCGGAGTGATCGGGCCGCTCGTGGGGCGCTCGCTCATCGAGGTCACGACCGACCTCATCGAGCACCAGACCCCGGTCGACGAGTCCCTGCCTCTCGTGGTCATGGGGCGGGCGCCGTGGCGTACCGACATCGAGGCCCGTGGGGTGGCGCTGTCGCTGCGCGCCCTGCCGCTCACCGAGTCGGGGCAGCGCATCGGTGCGGTGCTGCTCTGCCGCGACGTCTCCGAGCTGCGTCGCCGCGAGCGCGAGCTCATCACCAAGGACGCGACGATCCGCGAGATCCACCACCGGGTCAAGAACAACCTGCAGACGGTCGCCGCGCTGCTGCGCCTGCAGGCACGGCGCATGGACGTGCCGGAGGCGCGGGCGGCGCTCGAGGAGGCCATGCGCCGCGTCGCGACCATCGCCCTGGTGCACGAGAGCCTGTCCCAGACGCTCGACGAGGAGGTCGAGTTCGACGACATGGGCGGGCGGGCCCTGCGCCTGGCCGCCGACGTCGCCTCGGCCGACACCAAGGTCCGCACGGTGCAGACGGGGAGCTTCGGGCTGGTCCCGGCCGAGGACGCGACCCCGCTCGCGCTCGTCCTGACCGAGCTCGTGACGAACGCGGTCGAGCACGGGCTCGCAGGCCGCAAGGACGGGACGGTCGAGATCGACGCGCGGCGCAGCGGGTCGGCCCTGCGGATCGTGGTCGCGGACGACGGCGTCGGCATGCCGCTGCCGGGTGCCGCGCCCACCGTCAAGGCCAAGAAGAGCGGTCTGGGGTCGCAGATCGTCGCGACGCTCGTCACGAACGAGCTGGGCGGGACGATCGAGTGGTCCACCCGTCCAGGGGGTGGGACCCAGGTGGTCCTGGAGCTCGTGCTGCGCGACGGCGCGGGCTCGCGACAGGGGTGACGATCGGCCTCACGGGGAGGATCGGACGGGTCGACAATTCTCTTCCGTGGGCAACATAAAGGGCCGTCACCAGCAGGTGACGGCCCTTTATGAGAAAAGTATGTGAAGCTCAGCCGGCGCGACGGGCGCGAGCGGTGCGGCGCTTGAGAGCGCGACGCTCGTCCTCCGACAGGCCGCCCCAGACGCCCGCGTCCTGACCGGACTCGAGTGCCCACTTGAGGCACGTGTCGACGACGTCGCAGCGGCGGCAGACGGCCTTCGCCTCTTCGATCTGCAGGAGGGCGGGGCCGGTGTTCCCGATCGGGAAGAACAGCTCAGGGTCTTCTTCCAGGCAGGCTGCGCGGTGGCGCCAGTCCATGTGAGGTCTCCTTGGCATGGCGAGCAAGGCCACTTTGTGAATGTGTCGGACGCACGTCCACAATGGGCTTCGGGCTCAGGTGGGGGGTAATTGATGCTTGAACTAGGTTCACATCTCGTGAAGCCCAGCACAAGGGGTTACCGGAAAGTTTCTTCGGGGTGAACCGTGAGGTCTTGGTCACACTTCGGTGAAGGTGCAGGTCACGCGTACGCTGGGTTGTCGTGGCACCTGTGAGCACCCCGAATCAATCATCCCCCGAGCCCCCCGAGGAGGGGAAGGGCCCGTCGGCGACGCTCCCCGCAGGGGCGAGACCGCCCGCCCTGTGGGTCGTGGTCGCCGGGATCGCCCTCGAGGCGTTGGCTCTCGCTGCCGCCGCGGTGGTCGTCCTCGCCGAGCTCCTCTCGGGCGGCTCGTTCTCGGCCGGGGTCTCGATCTTCCTCGCCCTGTTCTGCCTCGGGGTCGCGGTCGTCCTCGGGGCCAGCGCTCGTGGCCTGCTCCGTGGCCAGCGGTGGGCACGGTCACCCGTGGCCACCTGGCAGCTCCTCCAGGTCGTGGTCGCCTTCAGCTGGCTCCAGTACCAGGTCACGCCCGGCGGGATCGGGACCATGGCGCTCGCCCTGGTCGTGCTCGTCGGTCTCATGCTGCGCCCGGTCGTCGTCGCGACGACCCGTGACGCGGCCCGCACCGACGGCTGAACCCGCTCGCGACGGTCCCTCGGCACGAGGCGCCTCGGCCTGCCCGTCCTCCGACGCGACCGCGACCGTCCCGGGCGAGGCGACCTGGACGGGCACCAGCTCGTTGCCGCGGATCGCGACCGCCCGACCGGTCGGCGCGACCTCGGGGTCGACCGACCAGCCCAAGGGCCTGCCGAAGACCTCGCTGCTGCCCCGTTCCTCGGGGGCCAGGACGAGTCCGCTGCGCGCGCCCCGCAGCTCGGCGAGGGGCCCCCGGTGGGCCGTTGCGGCCGACACGGTCGAGGCCGACGCGAGGACGGTGACGCCGGTCCGCACCAGGTCGGTGAGGACGTCCACCTCGAGAGGGAACGCCTGGACCAGCAGGTCCAGGTCGTCGACCACGACCACGTCGCCCACCACGAGCCCCGCTCCCGGCCGCGCGCCGAGAACGGCCCGCACCTCGGCCGACGACCGCCCGGTGACCACCCGAAGGTCGTGCGCACCGCCCTGGGCGAGGTCCTCGAACCGGGCGTCGGCAGAGACGACGGCCCGCAACCTCGCCGCGTCGTGAGCCTGGCGCGCAAGCACCAGCAGAGCGCTGCTGCGCCCGCTGCCCGGCGGACCTACGACGAGAGCGCCGCGCTCGACGTCGAGGTGGACGGGGTCCGCATGATCGCCACCGCGTCCTACGACCAGGCGTACGGGTGAGAGGACCGACGTGCGGGGGCCGGCCAGGCCCGCACCGACGGCGTGACCGGCCACCTCGGTGCCCGCGATGTCGGTCTCGGCCACGTACCGGGGAAGCGGGCGCAGCCGCACCGGCCCGTCGCGACCGGTCGGACCCCCGGATCCAGGAGTGACCTCGGCCGTACCGCCGAGCACGGCGTCGACGACCACCTGGCACTCGACGGCCTCGCCCGCCCCGAGCCACACCGCCCGCCCGGGGCGACCACCGCGCCCCGCGAGCCGTGACGGGACGCCGTGCGCGACGTCGTCGGGCACGGCGGCCGAGGCCAGCACGAGGCGGGGCCCCACGCGCTGGGACAGTCCCGCCAGGCCCGGGGACCCGCCCGCGAGCGCGACGTGCACGCCCGCTGCCGGTCCCTCGGCGAGCAGCCGACCGAGCTGGTCGGCCCCCGCCCCCGACGCGAGACGGCCGAGGGACGCGCGCAGGTCCTCCACGTCGTCGAGCAGCACGAGGGTCGGGCGGCCCTGTGCGTCGCGGAGCAGGAGGTCGACGAGGCGCGCGACCCGTCGTGCGTCGTGCCGTGGCACCACGGTCCCGCACCGTGGGTGCTGCGCGAGCCCGTCCGTGAGCGTCGGAGCAGCGCCGACGACGTGGACGTCCCAGCCACGGTCGAGGGCGGAGACCGCGAGCGCGCGCAGGGCCGTCGACCGCCCGGAGCGTGGGCGCCCGACGACCGCGAGGTGCCCGTCCGGGGGCAGCCAGGAGACCAGGCCACGCTGCTGCTGGTCAGGCAGGTCGGCCAGGGCCAGGGGCAGGCTGCCCGGCGCCGCACCCTCGCGGAGCACGCCCCCCAGGTCCGACGGCGTCACGCGAGCAGGGAGGGCGGGGAGCCACGGCGGCGCATGGGCCGGGAGGCGGGCGGCGTCCGCCGCGGCGACCGCGGCCGCGACGAGGTCGGTCACGGGGTCGGACTCAGGCCCGACACGGGCGAGGACCGTGTCCCGGGGCGCCCCCCATCGCCCGGCGGCTCGCACCCGGACGTCGGCGGGCGGAGCCGCCGTCCCCGCGTGCGCGCACTGGAGGGCCAGCGGCGGCCCGTTCCCGCGTCGCAGGACCGCCCGCCCGGGGAGACCGGTCGGGATGCGTGCGGCGTGAGGTGAGTCGATCACGTCCCGCGAGTCGCCCGCGTCGAGCTGCCGGAGCGCCAGCCGCAGGGAGATGTTCGCGCGCATGTCTGCCGTCACGGCCCCGGCGGGGCGCTGCGTGGCCAGGACGAGGTGCACCCCGAGCGACCGGCCCTGCGACGCGAGACGCAGGAGACCGGGGAGGAAGTCGGGGAGGTCGTCGGCGAGGGCCCGGAACTCGTCGATCACCACGACGAGCCGGGGCAGCGCCCCGCGGGGCAGGTCGTCGATGTCGGACACGCCGGCCTCCGCGAGCGCGTGCTCACGTCGGCGCAGCTCGGCGCGCAGACCGGTCAGCGCTCGTCCGGCGAGCCCCGGTTCGAGGTCCGTGACCTGCCCGACGACGTGCGGGAGTCCTGCGCAGGCGCCGAAGCCCGCCCCTCCCTTGAAGTCGACGAGCGCGAGCGCGAGGTTGCGCGGGCTGTTCGTGAGGGCCAGCGCCAGCACGAGGGACTGGAGCAGCTCGGACTTGCCCGCCCCCGTGGTCCCGGCGACCAGGGCGTGCGGACCGTCGCGGACCAGGTCGACCTGGACGGTCCTGCCCTGCGCGTCGGTGCCGATCGGGACGTCGAGTCCCGGGCGGGGGCGAGCCGCAGGGGGCGACCACCGGGCGGCGACCCAGGCGGGCCACGCGCCGGGCTCGTGGGGGAGCGGTACGTGCAGGAGCCCGGCGAGCGAGACGCCCGCGGCGAGGTCGGGGTGGGCGGGATCCGCGGGGTCGACGGGTCCAACGGGCTCGGCACCGGCGGGCCAGCGGCCGAGGCGTGCCGCGGCGGCGACGTGGCGCGCGTACCGCTCGGCCCGGTCGACCCCGACCCCGACCTCCGGGGCGGGCTCGACCGTGCCGTCGGCCAGGTGCCAGGTGTGCCGGGCCGTGTCGAGGAGCGTGCGGCACCAGGCCGGGACCGACCGGCGTTCGGCGGCGAGCAGGATCAGCCGCTCGGTCCCCGTCCGTCGTGCCCACCATGTCTCGACGGCCTCGGCCAGGCGACCGGACGTCGCGCCCGGGCTCCCCGGACCAGGCCCCGGGGGGACGTCCACCACGACGACCCGGACCGGCCGCGGGCGGCTCCCGCTCCCGCTCCCGCTCCCGCCCTCGTCCTGGGGAGCACTCGCCACCAGGTCGCTCCGGCGGGCGCCGGGCAGCCAGCGCAGCCAGGACCAGTCCGGCGCCAGGTCGTCCGGGTGCACGGCCTCGACCTCGGCCCCCGAGGCGACCTGGGCGAGGAGCAGGGTGCGGGCGGCCGCCAGCCGGGCGCCCCGGGGGCCGACGACGGCCACGCAGCCGTCGGGCAGGCAGGCACCCTGGGCGCTCGGGACGACGTCCCGGGGTGCGGGCCCACCCAGGGGCTGCGCGTCCGCGACCGGGGACGTGGCCGGGGAACGGGCCTCGGTCGCGTGATGGGCGGCGAACGCTGCGGTCATGAGGTCGGCCGGGTGCGGGGCCGGGTAGCGCGACCGGTCGAGCACGGCGCCCGGGACAGGTGCGCGCTCGCGCTGCGACGACGGCTGGGGTGACGGGCGACGTCCTGCCGCCCTGGCCCCCTCCGCGGGGCGCGCCGGGTCGGCGCCCGCCCTCCCGGGGGCCGACCCGTGCGGCACGGCGTGATCCCCTCCCGTGCCGCGCGGTCCGCGCGCGGCGGTGCGACGCCGTCGGGAGAGCAGGGCAACCAGGAGCGTGAGCGGGCCCACCAGAGCGAGGAGAGCGAACAAGGGCTGGCGCGTGCCCGCCGCGAGCGCGAGCGACCCGACGGCCGGCGTGATCGCCATCGTGATCGACGCCGGGTCGAGGAGTCCGCGCGGCACGGGCCGGGCCGGGTGGGCGAGCCCGCTCACGACGTCCCACTCGTCGAGGTCGGGACGGGGGCGCAGGTCGTACGTCGTGGCGCCCACCCGCAGGACGTGACCCGGGCGCCAGCGCCGGGCGGCCACGCGCCGTAAGCGCCGCTGCCTGCCGTCGGGGGACTGCCGGTGGACCTGGACGGACGGCTCCGTGCCGCCCTGGACGGTGCCGCGCTCCGGCGCGCTGCCCGGGTCGCGCCTGACCCGAAGCCGCACCCGGGCCTCCGCCCCTGCCGCGGGTCCCCGCGCCCCCGAGGTCCGCAGGCCCTGGCGGCGCTGCGCGGCCAGGGTGACGACGACCGGCGGACCGGTCCTATGAGTCAGGACGAGCGGCGAGCCGGGCTCCAGCGGCAGCAGGCCTCCGCAGTCGGGCCCCGTGAGCACCGCGACGTGCCAGGGGGCGCGCAGCGCGGCGACGTCCGGGTCCACGGTGACGGCGCTCGCGGCCTGGTGCGCGCGAGCAGGTCGGGCCTCGCGGCCGTGCGTCCCGCTGACCGTCGCTCGGAGCGTCGCACCAGGCAGGAGAGGCCGCGTCCCGACCCGGTGGTCGTCACCGAGCAAGACGCCGTCGACCTCGAGCGGCGCGGTCGCGACCTCGGGGCGGCACGCGACGCGCGCGAGGTCCGGGCGGAGGTCTCCGAGGCGCGAACCCGGGGCCACGTCCAGGTCGACGCCCGGATGGAGGGTGATGAGCACCCGACGATCCTCGCGGTCGCACAGAGCTCGCCGCACACGCGGACGGCGCGCCTGTGGACGAGGAGATCGTCCACAGGCGCGCCGTCGGGCGTGCTTCCACGAGGTGCGGGGTCAGTCGACCGCGAGCGCCTCCACGGGCGACGTACGGGCTGCCGACCGTCCCGGGATCACCGAGGCGAGCAGCCCGGCGACGAGCGCCACGACCATGACCAGGGCGACGTCGCGCCACGGCACGGCGAGGGTCACGTCGCCCATGACGGCCAGGGCTGCGGAGGCACCGGCCCAGCCGTACAGGATGCCCAGCAGGATGCCGAGCACCGCGCCGACCCCCGCGATGAGCATGCCCTCGATCGCGAGCATCCACCGCAGCTGGGACCGGCTCAGGCCGATGGCCCGCAGGGTCGCGGACTCACGGCGGCGCTCGATGACCGAGAGCGAGAGCGTGTTCGCGACGCCGATGAGGGCGATGACGACCGCGACCGCGAGGAGACCGACGATGACGCCGAGGATCGTGTCGACGACCTTCTGGTACATCGCGCGCTCGACCGCGGCTCCCGTGACGTCGATCGGGAGGTCGGACTCCGCGAGTGCGTCCTGGAGGGCGGGCACCACGGACGCCGCGTCGTTGACGTCGGCCAGCCCGACCCACGCGCTCGTGACGGGTGTCCCGGTCGCGACGCCCTCGAGCGTCTGCGGCGTGACGAGCAGGGCACGACCACCCATCGGGGTCACGAGCGCCTCGAGGGTCGCGGGGGTGCCCTGGGGGTCCCCGTCGTCGGGGAGCGGGGCTGCGGCCAGCACGAGCTGGTCGCCCGACGAGATGCCCCAGTCCTTGGCGACTCCCGCCGGGACGACGACCGTGCCAGGGGCCAGGCCCTGGACCGCCTCCTTGTCGCGCACGAGCGTGCCCGCCGCCTCGGGGTCGACCCCGCGGGCGAGGAACGTGATGTCGCTCCCGTCGAGGTCGACCGTGACGGACGTCGCGGTCAGCGGGACGACGGACTCGACGCCGTCGACCTTCTCGGCCGTGCCGATCGTGGACTGCGGGAGCGCGACGGGCTGGTTGCCGCCGAACTCGTCGTAGCCGTCGGTCGCGAGCGAGACGTCCACGGGGTAGCGGCCGTCGAGCTCGTTGTTCATGCTCATCCGGGCGCTCACGGCCCCGGTCGACATCATGGCCACGAGCGTCACGCCGATGAGGAGCGCGGTGCTCGTCGCGGCCGTGCGGCGCGGGTTGCGCAGCGTGTTCGCGGCCGCGAGCTTGGCGGTGCTGCCCGAGCCCGTCAGGACCTTGCCCACGAGGCTCACGACCTTGGGGAGCCAGAAGATCGCTCCCACGAGGATGCCCACGAACGAGGCCGCGCCACCTGCGGTCGCGGCGAGCAGGCCTGCCTGCGCGCTGCCCTGCTGGCCCAGGAGGACCCCCAGGACCAGGAGGCCCGCGCCGCCGACGACGAGGATCGAGGAGATCGCGAGGCGGACGCGTCCTGCACCCGACGTGAGGGTCGGCGCGTCGGAGGGACGCAGGGCGGCGAGCGGGGCGACCCGGGTCGCGGCGCGCGCCGGGGAGAACGACGCGACGAGGGTCACGACGGTCCCGACGAGCAGGGGGACGAGGACCGCGACGGCGGTCACCTGGACGACGGGCGGCAGCGGGATGCCGAGGTCCATGGTGCCCGCGACGGTCAGTGCGAGCTGGACGAGCCCGATGCCGAAGAGGATGCCGGCGACCGAGGCGACCAGGCCGAGGATGATGGCCTCGAGCAGGACCGAGCGGGACAGCTGCTTGCGGTCGGCGCCGACGCAGCGCAGGAGCGCGAGCGTCCGGGTGCGCTGGGCCACGAGCACCTGGAAGGTGTTCGCGATGACCAGGGCCGCGACCAGCAGCGCGATCGCCGCGAACGTGAGGATCACGTAGGTGAAGACGTCCTCGCCGCCCGTCATCTGGGCGGCCTGCTCCTTGGCGTACTCGGCGCTCGTCCAGACCTTGGCGTCTCCCCCGAGCGAGCTCGTGATCGACGACCGGACGGCCTCGAGGTCGGCACCGGGAGCCAGGGCGACCAGCACCGCGTTGTACGCGGTCGTCGCCTCGCCCGGGACGTAGCTGTCGGCCTCCCAGGTGGTCAGGTCGTCGTTCGACAGGACGCCCGCGCCGCCCACCTGGGCGTAGGCGCCCATCGGGTCGTCGAGGGTCCCGACGAGGGTCAGCTTCTCGTTCGTGTCGACGAAGGTGCCGGCGGGAGACTCGTCACCGGGCGCGGCTTCGTCACCGGGCGCGGCTTCCTCGGCGGGCGCGGACGCGCCGTCCCCGTCAGCGGTAGCGTCGGCGGGTGCGGTCTCCTCGGGCGCGACGGCTTCCTCGGACGGCGCACCTTCGTCGGCCGTCGTGCCCGTACCGGCTGCAGCGTCCTCGGCACCGGGCGTCCACACCGAGCGCACGACCGTCACGGGGTCGCCGAGCCCGAGCCCGAGCCGCTCGGCGACGTCGGACGGCAGGGCGATCTCGCCCGAGCGGGTGGGCATCGCGCCCTCGACGAGCTCCTGCGCCTCGAAGCGCGGGTCCGAGGCGGCGGGGACGACGACCTGGTAGGTGCGCTTGCCCCCCGAGACGAGCTCGAAGGCGCGCAGGACCTGCGGGTCGGCGGCCTCGACGCCCTCGGTCCCGCGGATGTCCTCGAGGCCTGCCGGGTCGATGCCGGGACCGTTCGAGACCACGAGGTCGGAGTCGGCGAACTGCGCGGCGATCGAGTCGGTCGTGACGCGGTTGATGATGTTCCCCGCGAGCAGTGTCGCGGTGAGGAAGGCGGTCCCGATGAGGATCGCGATGCCGGCGGCGCTGAGCCGTCCGATGCTGCGGCGCATCTGCGCCAGGGTGAGCCGGACCATCAGGCGCGCACCGCCGTCGTGGTGCCGGTGAGGCCGTCCGCGGGGTCGCTCTCGAGGGTGCGCAGCGCGTCGAGCCCGGCGAGGACGGACTCGGGGGTCGGGTCGTCGATGTCTCCCGCGATGCGGCCGTCCGCGATGAGGATGACGCGGTCGGCGTAGGCGGCGGCCGTGGGGTCGTGCGTGACCATGATGATGGTGCGGCCGAGCTCGCGGACCGAGCGGCGCAGGAAGCTCAGGACCTCGGCGCCCGAGCGCGAGTCGAGGTTGCCCGTGGGCTCGTCGGCGAAGACGACCTCGGGCTTGGCGATGAGCGCGCGGGCGATGGCCACTCGCTGCTGCTGGCCGCCCGAGAGCTCGCTGGGGCGGTGCGTGAGGCGTGCGCCCAGGCCCAGGGTCTGGACGAGCGTCGCGAGCCACTCCTTGGTCTCGGCGTCGACCTTGCGGCCCGCCAGCTCGATCGGGAGCGTGATGTTCTGCTCGGCCGTGAACATGGGCAGCAGGTTGAACGACTGGAAGACGAAGCCGACGCGGTCGCGGCGGAGCCTGGTCAGCTCGTTGTCGCCCAGCGCGGTGATCTCGGTGTCGCCGATGAACCCCTGGCCGCTCGAGGCGGTGTCGAGCCCGGCGAGCAGGTGCATGAGCGTGGACTTGCCCGACCCCGAGGGGCCCATGATCGCGGTGAACGCGCCCTTCTCGAAGTCCACGTCGACGCCGTCGAGCGCGCGCACGGTCGCCTCGCCCTTGCCGTACAGCTTGGTCAGGGACCGGGCGCGCACGGCGGGCGTGCCCGGTGAGGCGGCGGTGCCGGGGATGGGCTGGTACACGGTGGTGTCCACGTCTGCTCCAGGGAGGTCGTCGTCGGTAGGTCTGGTCCCGCGGCGGGGCGCGTGGTGCGTCCGGCGTCGGGGCCGAGGGGGTGCGGGGGAGGGCGGAGGCCCTCGTTCCCACCTGATGACGACACTAGGAGCGGGGACGTGCCCGCCGCGTCCGGCGAGGGGCTGGTCCTGGTCGTGGGGGGAGTCATCCCGTGGTCGTACGTGCCTGGTCGGGCGGGTACGCCGCGCGTCGAGCAGGGACGTGTCGGGAGCCCGTCCGGCGCGTGGTGGTGCGCCAGGTGCCCGACGGCGTCACGCCCCCGGGCGCACCAGTCCCGTCTCGTAGGCGGTCACCACGGCCTGCACGCGGTCGCGCGCCTCGAGCTTGGCGAGGATGCGCCCGACGTGCGTCTTGACAGTGGCCTCGGCGACGAACAGGTCGCCCGCGATCTCGGTGTTCGACCGGCCTCTGGCCATGAGCACGAGCACCTCGCGCTCACGCTCGGTGAGCGAGGAGACCTGCTGCTGGGCGCCCGTGTCGACGAGCTGCTCGGCGGGCAGCGCGACGACGAGGTGCTCCAGGAGCCGGCGGGTCGAGGACGGGGCGATCACGGCGTCGCCCGAGTGCACGGTACGGATCGCCGCGAGCATCTCCTCCGGGGGCGCGTCCTTGAGGAGGAATCCGCTCGCTCCCGACCGGATGGCCTCGAGGACGTACTCGTCGAGGTCGAACGTCGTGAGCACGATGACACGGGGCACGTGCTGCCCGTCCGCGGCCGCGGCCGTGAGCTGTGCCGTCGCGGCCAGCCCGTCGAGGTGCGGCATGCGCACGTCCATGAGCACGACGTCGACGGGGTGGTCCGCGAGCAGCCGCAGCGCCTGGAGCCCGTCGCCGGCCTCGACCGTGACCTGCAGGTCGGGCTGCGAGTCGATCACCATCCGGAAGCCGGCCCGCACGAGCTGCTGGTCGTCGACGAGCGCGACCCGGATCGGGGCGCGCTCGGGCAGGTCGGGCGTGAAGAAGGTGGAGGTCATGGATCCTGACGATCGTCGGGTGCGGGTGCGGGTGCGGGTGCGGGTGCGGGTGCGGGTGCGGGTGCGCTGCGTGGTCCCATCCTGCCCGACGGCGGGGCCGGCGGCGGGAGGACCGGGCCGGGACCCGCCGTCGGGCCGGGCGGTGAGGAGGGCGGCCCGGGGACCGGCGGGACCGGGGGCGCGGCGCCGTCGAGCCGGGGGATGGGCATGGTGAACCGGACGCGGAAGCCGCCCCCGGGGCGTGGACCCGTCGTGACGGAGCCGCCGAAGATCACGGCGCGCTCGCGCATGCCGAGCAGGCCGTAGCCGGGGGCTTGCGAACCGTCCGCGGACGCCCCCCGCCCGTCGTCGTCGACCGCCAGCTGGAGCGTGTCGACGCCCCAGGTCACGACCACCGTGACCGTCGGGTCCGGGCCCGCGTGCTTGAGGATGTTCGTCAGCGCCTCCTGGCAGACCCGGTACACCGTCAGGCCCGCTCCCGGGGGCAGGGCGCGCGGCGTGCCCATGCGGACCAGCGAGACGCGCATGCCGCTGTCTCGCACCTGCGCCACGAGGGTCTCGAGGTCGGCCGAGTCGGGCTGTGGGTTGAGCTCCACGCGACGCGTCGCGCCCGTGACGGGCAGGGGCCCCGTGGCGGGAGAGCCCGCGGAGGACGCGGACGGCCCGGAAGGGCCCGCGGGGAGCCCATGCGGGAGCGGCCGGGGCCTGTTGTTGAGGCCGGGGGCGTGCGTGAGCTGCGCGGGTCCGGCTGACGTCACGGCGTCACGGTCGTCGGTGCGCAGGACCCCGAGGAGCCGGCGCATGTCGGCCAGCGCGGCGCGCCCCGTCTCCGAGACCGTCGTCAGTGCGCGCGTGGCCGCGGCCGGGTCGGCCGCCCCCGCGTACCGGCCCCCGTCGGCCTGGGCGATGATGACCGACAGCGAGTGGGCGACGATGTCGTGCATCTCGCGGGCGATGCGGGAGCGCTCGGCAGCCGTCGCGATCTGCGCCTGCTGGTCGCGCTCGATCTCGAGGCGCTCGGCGCGGTCGACCAGCGCGTTGATGGTCTCGCGCCGCGACCGGCGCACGAGCCCGAACGCCCAGACCGCGAGGAACATCATGGTCGTGAACATCGTGGTGATCACGAGAACCGTGGCCGCCTCGCCCGGGCCGCTCGCCTGCATGGCGAGCGACAGCCCGAGCACGAGGGAGCCGGCGGCCGAGGAGATCATCGCGGTGCGGTGCGCCCAGCGGGGGCCGTAGACGGTGACCGAGAAGAGAGAGATCAGCAGGAGGACGTCGGCCGGGAGGAGGGGGATCCCAGCCAGCAGGTGGAGCAGCGCGACCGCGTAGACCGTGATCGCCGACGCCACGGGACGGACCCGGCGCCACGGCAGCGGGGCGATCATCCCGATCGTGAACAGCGTCGAGAGCGTCGAACCGCCCGTGGCGGACGTCCCGAGCGCCCAGGCCGCGGGCACGAAGGCGAGCGCGACGACGAGCGTCGTGGTCATGTCGACCCCGAACCGGTGCCGCTCCCACCACTTGCCCATGTTCTCGTACCAACCCATGCCTGCCAGCCTAGGTGCGGCCCGTCGTCGGAGGAGTCCACCCGTGGACGGACCAGGGGCGCGCCCCGGCGCGACCAGGGCATGATCCGGGCACGAGAGCGTGGGTCGGCCGCGCCGACGCGACCGGTCGGGCAGCGGTCACGACAGGTCGTGGGAGCGGCCTCCCATGACGTCCCGACGGCGTGCGCATGGCGGGCGCTACCGGGTGCAACCGGGCAGACCAGGGCAGAGCAGAACACCCCTGCCGCCGGTGTCCATCAGGTGTGTCATGGGTGTCCCACAACGCCTGCCGGATAACGCCAAAGTTCTGCGAATGCCCTAGCATGATCGAATGACCCACGTACTGCTAGCGGAGGACGACCCGGCGATTGCCGAACCTTTGGCGCGTGCGCTGACGCGTGAGGGTTACAACGTGGTCGTGCAAGGAACTGGTCAAGGAGCGATCGACGCCGCGAACGGTGTCGACATCGTCGTGCTCGACCTGGGCCTCCCGGACATGGACGGCCTCGACGTCGCACGTGAGATCCGCAACAAGGGCCTGACCACACCGGTCCTGGTCCTGACGGCCCGCGCCGACGAGGTCGACCTCGTCGTCGGTCTCGACGCCGGCGCGGACGACTACGTGACCAAGCCCTTCCGCCTGGCCGAGCTCCTCGCCCGCGTGCGGGCGCTCCTTCGGCGCACCCACGGTGACACCACCGACGAGGAGGAGCTGGTCGCGCAGGACGTCCGTATCGACGTCGCCGCCCACCGTGCCTTCCAGGGCGACCGGGAGCTGCACCTCACGACCAAGGAGTTCGAGCTCCTGCGCGTGCTCATCGCGAGCGCGGGCTCCGTCGTCGTGCGCGACACCCTCATGCGGGACGTGTGGGGCTCGGAGCCCGTGGGCTCCACCAAGACGCTGGACATGCACGTGTCCTGGCTGCGTCGCAAGCTCGGCGACGACGCCAACTCGCCGCGCTACGTCTCGACGGTCCGAGGGCTCGGCTTCCGTTTCGAGACCGGCGAGGGCTGATCAGCCGACAGGGCTGAGCGAAGGAGTAGGGCGTGCGTCGACGCGTGCTGCAGGCGACGGTCGCGGCCGTCGCCGTCGCCGTCCTGCTCCTGGGGTTCCCCCTGGCCTTCCTGGGAGCACAGTTCGTGCTCGCCAGCGAGAAGGCCCAGCTCCAGGGGCGGGTGGACACGCTCGCCCGGAACATCGACGCCCGGCTCTCGCAGAACGAGCCGATCCCGCAGTCGGTCCTGGACAACGCCTCCGAGGGGCGCCCGGGAGAGCTGCCCGCCTACGTCTTCGTGAACCTGCCCGACGGCGAGCAGATGACCGCCGGCGAGGTCATCTCGGGACGTGTCAACGAGGCCGCGGACCGGACCGACCAGAACGCGACGGTGGCCCTGACCACGTCGTTCGCCGACAGCTACTGGAACGCCGCGAAGATCGTCCTGCTGGTCGTGGCGGCCTCCGTGGTCGCCTTCGCCGCAGGTATCGCCATGGCCGTGTGGCAGGCCAACCGGCTGTCGGCGCCGCTCGTGTACCTCGCGGCCTCGGCCGAGCAGCTCGGGTCCGGCCAGGTTCGGCCCCGCCTCGAGCTCTCCGGGGTCGAGGAGATCGACCTCGTGGCCGCCGAGCTCGCACGCAGCTCGGACCGCCTCGCCGGGCGCCTGGCCGCCGAACGTCAGTTCGCCTCCGACGCCTCGCACCAGCTCCGGACCCCGTTGACCGCGCTGAGCATGCGCCTCGAGGAGATCTCGATGGCCTCGGACGACCCGGCGATCCAGGAGGAGGCGCGCATCTCGCTCGAGCAGGTGGAGCGACTCGTCACCGTCGTCGACGACCTGCTGACCCAGTCCCGTCGCGCGCAGGGCGGCACGACCGAGGCCGTGCGCCTCATCGAGGTCGTGCGTCAGCAGGAGGAGGAGTGGGTCCCCACGTTCGCCAAGGCGGGGCGCCGGCTCGTGGTCGACGTGCCGGAGGGCTACCAGGTCCTGGCGACGCCCGGTGCGCTCGCCCAGGTGCTCGCCACGCTCATCGAGAACTCGCTCAAGCACGGGGCGGGCACCACGACCGTGCGCGCTCGTCCCAGCGGGACCAGCGGCGCGGTGGCGATCGAGGTCGGGGACGAGGGGGACGGGGTCTCGGACGAGATGGCCTCGCGCGTCTTCGAACGTGGTGCGACCTCGGGCGCCGGGACGGGGCTCGGTCTCGCGCTCGCCCGCGACCTGGCGGCGGCCGACGGTGGGCGGCTCGAGCTGGCCCAGCGTCGCCCGCCGATCTTCGCGCTCTTCCTCGCGGGCGTCCCCCGCACCCTCGACCCGCGGCTCGTGCTCCCGACCGGGACCACGATCTCGGCGTCCGGCGTCCGTAGACGGCGCAGGAGGCGCGGACAGGGCGACGAGGGCTAGTCCTTGTCGGCCGGGTTGCCGGCGAGATCGTCGGCGAGGCTCGGCCCGGTGTCGACCGGGCCGTTCTCGTCGGCCGTGCTCGCCACCTGCCCGCGACCCGCCGGTGACGAGCCCGTGAACACGACGCGTCGATAGGCGACGTAGCGGAACACGTTCGCCAGCGCGAGGCCGACACCGTTCGCCGCGACGTTCTCCGCGAGCGGCGACGTCAGACCCAGGATGCTCGTCGTGAACGCGAGCACACCGAGCGAGATGGCCATGCCCGCGGCGTTGACCAGCAGGAAGGTGAGCAGCTCGCGGCCGTGTCGGCTCGTGCGGCGGTCGGAGAAGGTCCAGTAGCGGCTGCCGAGCCACGACACGACCGTCGCGACGCTCACGGCGATCGCCTTGGCCTCGAGCGGGCTCGCGCTCAGCGCGTCCCAGGGGCCGAAGCGCAGGAGGTTGAACAGGCCGAGGTCCACGAAGAACGCGACGGTCCCCACGAAGCTGAACCGGCCCAGCTCGGCCAGGCGCGCGACGACGCGCGTCCGGCGCGGGGCGGCGCCGGACGTCGGGCGCGCTGCGGTCCCGGCGGGGACTGGCGCCCGGACGGGGACGAGCGAGAGCTCGTCGACCTGGCTGGACATGGTCGGCAGGGTACGCCGTGGACCTGGGAAAGATTGCCAGGAGCAACCGCCGGGTGGGACGGGTCGGCCGAGGGGCGGTCGAGCGACTACCCTCGGTACACGTGTCAGCACCAGTGATCGCCGTTGTCGGAGGCGGGCAGCTCGCCCGCATGATGGCCCCTGCGGCCGGTGAGCTCGGGGTGCACCTGCGGGTGCTCGTCGAGGCTCCCGGGACGTCGGCGGCCCAGGTGGTGACCGACGCCCCGGTGGGAGCGGCCACCGACGAGGGTGCGATCCGCGACCTCATCGCACCGGCGGACGGCAGGGCCCCGGCCGACGTCCTCACGTTCGAGCACGAGCACGTCCCCAACGACCTGCTCGCCGACCTCATCGAGCACGGCACCCCCGTGCGGCCCGCACCGCACGCCCTGGTCCAGGCGCAGGACAAGATCGTGATGCGACGACGACTCACCGAGCTCGGCGCCCCGTGCCCGCGCTGGGTCCCGCTGCCGGTCGACCCCGAGCAGGGGCACGCGACGCTCGCCGGGTTCCTCGCCGAGGTCGGCGGCCAGGCCGTCGTCAAGACGTCGCGCGGCGGCTACGACGGCAAGGGCGTGCGGGTCGTGTCCTCGGCGGACGAGGCCGCAGACTGGCTCGCCGCCGCGGCAGCGGGTGGCCCGCAGCTCCTCGTCGAGGAGAAGGTCCCGTTCACGCGCGAGCTCGCGGTCCTGGTCGCGCGGCGACCGAGCGGCGAGGTCCGCACGTGGCCCGTGGTCGAGTCGATCCAGCGCGACGGCGTGTGCTCCGAGGTCATCGCCCCGGCCCCCGACCTGACCGCCGACGAGGCCGAGGAGGCGCGTCAGGTGGCCGTCGCGATCGCCGAGGGGCTCGACGTGACGGGCGTGCTCGCGGTCGAGATGTTCGAGGTGGCTGAGGGCCCTGACGGCGCCGTCGGCTCGGCCGACGGCCGCCCCGCCCGCCGTGTCCTGGTCAACGAGCTCGCGATGCGCCCGCACAACTCCGGCCACTGGACCATCGACGGCTCGGTCACGAGCCAGTTCGAGCAGCACCTGCGCGCCGTCCTCGACCTGCCGCTCGGCGACACCTCGACCACGGCGCCGTGGACCGTCATGGCCAACGTGCTCGGGTCGAGCCTCCCGGCGCTCACCGACGCCCTGCCCGACGTCCTGGGTGCGTTCCCCGACGCGCGCGTCAACCTGTACGGCAAGGAGGTGCGCCCGGGCCGCAAGCTCGCCCACGTGAACGTGAGCGGCCAGGACCTGGGCGAGGTCCGCCGTCGGGCACTGGGGGCCGCCGCGCTGCTGCGCGGCGAACCCCTCCCCGAGAACCGCACCGACGAGAAGAAGGCCTGAGACATGACGGAGAGCACCCCAGTGACCAGCACCCCCGTGGTCGGGATCGTGATGGGATCCGACTCCGACTGGCCCGTGATGCAGGAGGCCGCGAACGCGCTGCGCGAGTTCGGCGTGGCCATCGAGGTCGACGTCGTCTCGGCCCACCGCATGCCCACCGAGATGATCGACTACGGCCGCGAGGCCGCCGGCCGCGGGATCCGCGTCATCATCGCGGGTGCCGGGGGAGCGGCCCACCTGCCGGGCATGCTCGCGGCCGTCACGCCGCTGCCGGTCATCGGCGTGCCCGTGCCGCTGCGCTACCTCGACGGCATGGACTCGCTCCTGTCGATCGTGCAGATGCCTGCGGGCGTCCCCGTCGCGACCGTCTCGATCGGGGGTGCGCGCAACGCGGGCCTGCTGGCCGCGCGCATC
This sequence comes from Oerskovia rustica, assembly GCF_014836555.1. GTDB lineage: Bacteria > Actinomycetota > Actinomycetes > Actinomycetales > Cellulomonadaceae > Oerskovia > Oerskovia rustica. The sequence goes on along the minus strand of NZ_JACSQQ010000001.1, from coordinate 166,550 downwards.
CTCGCCTCGGGCGTGGACGACGCCGCCGCCCGCCTGCGCGAGCAGATGGTCGCGTTCCAGGAGGGGCTGAGCGAGCAGGCCCACGCCAAGGGGGCCGCGCTGCGCGCCTCGGTCGCGGGCGAGCGCCGGACGGGCTTCGGGGCGTAGCTCCCCGGCACAGCGAGAAGGGCCCACGCCGGGCAGCGGCGTGGGCCCTCCTCGCTGCCGCCAGGGCGACGACGGCTCGGGACGACTAGGACTGGGGAAGGCCGCCCACGATGCCCGCGGGCAGCTTGCCGTCGCGGATGCCGGTCCAGAAGGCCGGGCTCAGGTCGGGGTCGAGCTGCACGGTCGACCCGACGCCGCCGGGACGGTAGTCCGGGTTGGAGATGGGCGGGGTGCCCGTGATGCCGTCGGGGCCGTTGGCCGCGCGGAACGCCAGGGCGAGCCTCCCGAGATCGAGCACGCCGGTCTTCTCGTCGACCTCGAGCGCACCGATACCGGCGCCGAGCAGCGAGACCTGGTCCCCGGGCCTCACGAGCAGGCTCGCGTCCACGGCCTTCTGGCTCACCGCGGCGATGACCTGCCGCTGCCGCTCACCTCGGCCGATGTCGCCCTTCGGGTCCGAGTAGCGCATGCGGGCGAAGGCCAGGGCCGTCGTGCCGTCGACCTCGTGGCATCCGGCGGCCCAGTAGAGCGCGCTGTTGGGGTCGTTGACGTCGTAGTCGAGGCACAGCTCGACGCCGCCGACGGCGTTGACGACGTTCGTCACCCCGCCCAGACCGATCTCGACGAAGTGGTCCACCGTCAACCCGGTCAGACCCTCGACCGTCTGGACGAGGAGCGGGGCGCCGCCCCACGAGTACGCGGCGTTGAGCTTGGCGGGGCCCTTGCCGGGAACCTCGACGAACGTGTCCCGCGGAAGGCTGATGAGGGCCGCCGGGCCGCTCGTCGGCTCGTGCAGGATCATGATGGTGTCCGTGCGGGCTCCTTCCGTACCGTCCTCTGCGATGCCGTCGCCACCACGCGCGTCGGAACCTGCGAGGAGGTACGTGGTGCCCGGGGTCCCTGCCGCGCCCGAGAGCGCGTCGACGTGCTGGATCTTGCCGTTGGCCCACACGAGCAGCCCGACGGGCCAGGCGACGAGCAGCACCAGCGCGAGGACACCCACCATCGCGACGACACGTCGTCTGCGTCGGCGCCCGCGGGGGGCACCGACAGCGGACGGCGGTCGGTTCGACGGCGGACGGGCGCCCGTGGACGACCCGGGGTGCGCCGAGGGGCCCGCACCTCGTGCCGTCGTTCCTGCTCCGCCCTGACGTGCCGCAGCAGGGCGCGAGGGCGACGTACCCGAGCGAGGTGCGGCGGTCCCGTTCCTCTGCTGCCCGGGCGCACCGGTCGCTGGACGCGCAGGAGACCCCTGCGGTCGAGCCGGCCTCCCTCGTGCCGGGGGGAAGGACGACGGTGCGGAGCTCTCGGCCGCCGTCTGCGACCGGGAGCCCGCGGCGCGGGCACGGCCGTTCTCCGTGGCGCCGACGGGCCGGGCCGGAGGGGCCGGCGGCGGAGTTCCCGGGCGGGACGGGGGAGCAGCGGCGGTCCGCGACGACTGGCGCTTGATCCGAGGCTCGGCCGAGAGCGGGACATCGGGGGAGATCGGCTCGACAGGGCGGTTCGAGGGAGGTCCCGAGCCGTCGGAACCGACCGCGATGGCGTCGCTCGCGCTGGGAGGGCGTCCCGCACGACCCGTCTGCGGGGTGAAGCTGGGAGGCCTGGTCCGTCCCGAGGGGGACTCGTCGTGAGACATGGGCTCAACCACCCACGTGTGCGACGGCGTCGGGCAGCGGAGGCCGACGGACCCGGAGGGCGTCCGGACGCGAGACGGACATGGGGACGATGATGCCATCGACCGGTCGCGACCTGGGGTAGGCGCGGCCGAGGCGGGAGTCCACGGCGGCAGCGTGCGCCCGAGCGACCACGTGCCGCTGACGCGACGGCGCGACGAGCGGGACCGTGCACGCGGAGGTCCTTGCTGTCGTGCCGGACGAGAGACAGCTACGAGAGGTCACGGGTCAAGAGCATAGGACGTACCCCGGGCCGCACCGGGACGCCCGAGAGGTCGCAGCGTGGAGGTCTCGTAGAGACACCCGCCGCGCAGGTCGCCGAGGCGTTCCCGGGACATGGACGGGCCCCCCCCCCCGGGGGGTGGGGGGGGGGGC
>NZ_JACSQQ010000001.1:113283-164345 GCF_014836555.1 Oerskovia rustica | reverse complement strand
CACCGCTGGTGTGCGGTGCGGGGCCCGACCGACCCGTGCCGAGGCTCGGGGCCTCGCCGGAACCTACCCCGGCGTGACCGTGACGGCCCCGGCCGACGACACCGTGATGGTCCCGTTCTGGAACCGCTGGGACGTCCCGGAGGCCGAGACCACCGCCGCGGCGACAGGGAACCCGAGGCGACCAGCAGGACCGCCGTTCGCGACGAACGCCGCCTGGACGACCGTGGGGACGGTCTGGATCCCCGTCGTTCCCGCGATGTAGATCGTCCCGGTCTGGAAGGACTGGACGATCGCACCCGCCTCGACGCGCGGGCTGCTCGTCGGGAACCCGAGAGTGCCCGCAGGGCCTCCGCGGTCCCGATAGACGTCACCCATCCAACCCGACGAGTAGTTGAACCCCGTCGAGCCGGAGATGTACATCGTGCCCTTCGTGTACGGCTGGACGATCCCGCCCGCGACGCCGCGCTCAGGACCCGCGGGCCACCCGAGGGTCCCGGTCGGACCGCCGAGGGACCGGAAGTACATCTCGGCCAGGCCTCCGGTCGGGTTGCTCTGGATGCCGCCCGAGCCGGAGACGTACACCGTGGCGCTCGTGAACGCCTGGACGATCCCGCCTCCTACGAAGCTCGTGTTGCTGGTGGGGAGGCCCAGCGACCCCTTGTAGCCACCACGTGAGGCGTAGACGTCGGCCATCATCCCCCGCGCGACGTACCCGCTCGACCTCCCGTCGGTGTAGAGCACCCCGGACTGGAAGGGCTGGTAGGTGACGGGGTTCGCGGTCGTCGCAGGGCCCGTCGGGAAGCCGAGGGGGCCCGCCGGTCCCTTGGTCGACGCGTACACGGTCTGGATCGCCGTGGGGACCGTCTGGATGCCCGTCGAACCGGCGATGTAGACCGTCCCGCGCTCGAACGTCTGGACGATGCCACCAGCCTCGACCCGTTGGCCCCCGACAGGCAGACCCAACGGGTTCTTGGTCCCGCCGTTGGCCCGGTAGAGGTCGTACATCCACCCGGACACCGGGTGGTAGCCGCCGCCGTAGCCGTAGATCGCACCGTGCTGGAACAGGTGGACCTCGACCCCGTCCGAGGTCGTCCGACCCGTGGGGAAGCCGAGCGGCCCGGCGGGCCCGCCAGCGGCGACGTAGGCGGTCTGCACGGCGGGCGGGAGGGTGTGCACGCCTGCGGAGCCGGAGATCCAGACCGTCCCCCCCTGGAACGACTGCGTCAGCCCACCGGCGACGACGGAGCCCGGGGTCGTCGGGAAGCCCAGAGCACCGGCCGGTCCGCCGTTCGACGTGTAGACGTCGAGCATCCACCCTGAGACGAACGTGAACCCCGTCGCTCCGGAGATGAACATCGTCCCGTTCTGGAACGGCTGCGAGAGCCCGCCGGCGGGACCGGAGTGGGAGCCGGTGGGGAACCCCAGCACGCCGGCCGGCCCGCCCAGGGTGTTGTAGTAGAGGTCGAGCAGCCCCGCGGGCACCATCTGGACCCCGAACAACCCGGACATGTACACCGAGCCGCCCTGGAAGCCCTGCCTGACCCCGCCCGCGACCACCGAGGCCGCCGTCGTCGGGTCTCCGGCCGCGGCCCTGTTGCTCGCCACCTGGTACCAGTTCCAGATGTAGGGGGAGATGACGAACCCGGAGGAGCCGAACCAGTCGCCGAAGTACAGGAAGAAGTTGCGGTTCCCGTAGCTCGAGCACGAGTTCCCCGTGCCGTACCCTGCGGCGAGAGCCGCCGCGTTCGGCACGTAGGGGGTGTAGTTGTAGAGCGCCGCGGTGGCCTGGTTCTGGATGTGGACCTGGGTCGTCCCGCACGCGGTGTTCGGGTGGTACAGGATCGTGTTCGTCCGGCCCGCGACGTAGGAGTAGCTGGTGGGCCGGGCCTTGTAGAGCTGGAACTGACGGGCTGCGCGCTGCATCTGGATGAAGAAGCCCGAGTAGCTCGGGTCGCACCAGCCCCCTGCGTTGTCCGGGCACCCGTAGCCGAGAGCACGGCGGAACGTCGCCGCCGGCTTCCCGGCGGTCGACGTGACGAGCCCCTGCTCCTTCTGAAGGGTGACCAGGAGAACCTGCGGGTTGATCTTGCAGGCGACCGACACCTTGGCGATGATCTGCGCCGCGGTCTCCGACGGCGCTCCCTGGTAGGCCGCGCAGTAGCTGTCACCAGGGATCGTGTTGGTCGACTCGCGATAGCTCTTGAGACAGGTGTTGCCCGCCGCAGGTGTGCACCGGGCCCCCTTCGTCTCGATGAACGACTGGATCTGACTCGTGCTCATCGCGCCCGAGTCGTAGAACACGGCGTCGGAGATGATGAAGCCCGGGTTGAAGTCGGAGCCCGAGACGGCGGAGGCCGGGGCCGTGGAGAACAGCGCACCGGTGAGCACCAGCGCGAGCGACGTGAGAGCGGCCAGGAGGGAGCGTGCGCGCCCTGAGCGCGGACCCGGGCCGGTCATGACACGGTCACCACGACGGGAGCAGAGGCCCCCCACGCCGTCGTCGACTCGTAGGAGAGGACCGCGGTCCAGTCACCGGGGGAGACCTCGGCGGAGCTCACGATCAGCTCGCCGCAGGACATCGTCGTCGGCCCCTCGAGGGCCTCGGACGTGACGCTCCGGACGACCCCGGACAGGGACAGCTCGAGCGTGCAGGTCGCCTCCGTGTCGACGGTGTCGGCGAACCCCCGCACGACCACTCCCGCGGCAGGGTCCCAGGTCGAGTTGGAGATCATGACGTCGATGCTCCCCACCGTCGGCTTGGCCGGGCCCGGGGACGACGAGGGAGCCGGAGCGGAGGTGGGCGAGGGGGACGGGGTGGACGGGGCGGACGGGGCGGGCGAGGACGGACCGGGGTCCGGAGAGACCGCGTCGTCCGTGGTCGTGGGGCTCGGTTCGACCGCGGTCGGGGAGGAGGTGTCGGCCCCCTCCGGGCTCTGTCCGCCGGTCGAGCACCCGCTCGCGACGCCTGCCAGCACGAGGACGAGTGCCGTGGTCGAGATCACTGCCTTGATGGTCATGGGCGCGCCTCCTGGGTCCGGTGGGCGGCTCGCGACGATCGAGGAGCCCGGTCCGTCCGGACGTGCACCGGCGTCGATGGATCGTCCGGTCGGGCTAGACGAATGCGGGAGCGGCGTTCCTTGGCAGGATAGGTCGCCGACCACGGGACGGCGCGTCGAGGGCAGGTCGTCACCCCGGCGCGCGGGTCGGTCAGACGAAGATCCAGAACCTGTAGAGCAGGTAGTTCCAGCACGTGCTCGCCGCGACGATGACCGTCTTGCCGGCCACGACCGGCATGCCGAGCATGGCCGTCAGGTGGAGGAACGCGAGGGTGACCAGGTAGTTGAACCCCAGCAGGATCCCGTAGCGGGTGGTCTGTCGCAGAAGGTTGCCACCTTCGCGCGCCATGACCGTGCGGTTCAGCGTGAAATTGACCAGGACCCCGGTCCAGTACCCGATCGTCGCTCCCAACCAGACGTCCCAGCCCAGGACGCCGGTGCAGAACCAGAGAAGGCCAGCATCGATGACAAAACATAGGCCCCCTATGCTGATGTACTTCACCAGAGGGTGTCTCGCGAGGCGCCGAGGCATGGAATCAGCCTTCGAGGCCTCCTGCCGGGGGGCGGAGACGTCGTCGCTCGGCTGTACCTCGGTCATCGCTTCGTGCCACCTTTCGCCGTGCGCCCCTGCGCCGGGCCTCGCCTGGCCACCCGGGAGGCGGACCAGCCCCAGACTATAGTGGCCGCCATGAAGTTCCCCCTCCTCGGCGAAGCGTCGCAGACCCCAGCGCCCCGTACCGACACCTGTGCCGTGCTCAGGTGTGCAGCGGCGTCCGACCGGCGGGTGGCGGCGTGACGCGTCACTCCGTGCGTCGGCCGATGGACGGTCTGCGCTGGCTCGTCGTGTCGGCCGCGCTCTTCGCGATGTGTTCGTTGTGGGCGATCGCCACCCCCGCGATGTCCTCGCCGGACGAGCCCAGCCACGCCGTGAAGGCCGTGGCGGTGGCTCACGGGGAGCTCGTCGGGGACATCGGTCCTCGGCCGACGACGTGGATGATCCCGGGGGCGATGACGACGGTCGAGATCCCCGCCGACTACGCAACCGTGGCCGACCTGGGCTGCTACGTGGCGATCCCGGACCAGGACGCCTCGTGCATGCCGGCGTTGCCCAGTGATCACACGTCGTTCGCCGAGGCCCAGACCGCAGCGGGGCACTACCCGCCGCTCTACTACCTGCTCGTCGGCTGGCCGAGCACTCTCATGCCTGCCGATCCGGGGATCCTGGTCATGCGCCTGGTGTCCGGCGCGGTGTCCACGATCTTCGTCGTCGCCGGGCTGATCGCGCTGCGGGCCACCCGTGCGAGCCGGGTCGTGCGGTGGGGAGCGGTCACCGCGCTGACCCCGATGTCCCTGTTCCTCTTCGGGACCATCAACCCCAACGGGCTCGAGATCTCGGCGGCCTTCGCCGCCTGGGCGTCGATCTGGGCCGTGTTCCGTGCCCGCGGCCAGGCGCCGAAGCACGTGTACGCGATCGCGGCCGTGAGCTTCGCGGTGCTCGCCAACGTGCGTGGGCTGTCCCCGCTCTGGGCGATCGTCATCGTCGCGATCGCGGCCCTGGGCAGCGGTCAGCTCGGCGCGCTCTGGCGGGACCGACGTCCGCTGCTCCTCGGGAGCTTCGCATTCGTGGCGGCGGTCTCTCTGCCCGCGATCCTGTGGTCCCTGCGCTACGGGACGCTGTTGACGGGTGAGGGCATCTGGCCGCAGTACCAGGACCGGGTGCTGGCGGTCACCGACATGGTGCTCTCCCTGAGCAGGCAGTACGAGCAGATGATCGGCAACCAGGGGTGGTTCGACTCTCCTGTTCCTCTCCTGACCCTCCTCGTCTGGACCATCTCTCTCGGCATGCTGGCCGCACACGCGCTGCAGCGTCGCGGGCAGGTCTCGGGCAAGCTCGCCCTGTGCGTGCTGTTCGTGGGCGTCGTCGTCGGGCCGATGCTGATCCAGCTCCCCGGGGCTGCCGACGCCGGGCTGGTCTGGCAGGGCAGGTACACGCTCCCGATCGCGATCGGTCTGCCTCTCCTGGCGGCCTGGCTCATCTCCGCACCGGGTGGGGGAGAGGGCACCAGCGTCGCGGAACGTATCGCCCGAGGCATGATCCCGGCGCTCGGCGTCGCCCACGTGCTGGCCTTCTACGGCACGGCCCGTCGTTACGCGGTCGGCATCGACGGCCCCTACGCGACGACGGACCCCGCCTGGTCGTCGAACCTCGGGTTCATGCCTGCGGTCGTCATCTACGGGGTCGCGGTGGCGGCCTTCCTGATCGCCCTGTCCGGTCCTCGGCGGCCTGGCGCCGTCGAGATCACGCCGGACCCGGCGACGGGTGGGACGGCCGCACCTGCCGAGGTCGCGACCGCACCGCAGGCCCTGGAGCCCACCCGGTCGTAGTCCAGGGGTGGGGTAGCATCGTGCAGTCCTCGGCGCGGCTCTGCCGAGCGAGTTCGCGATACGGAGGAATCGATTGAAGCGCGTTGCTTTTTACCTGTTCTGGGCCGCCGACGGTCATGCGGACGACTACATCCCATACTGTCTTGAGGACCTGGGACGCAGCGTCGAGACAATCGTCTTCGTGTCCAACGGCCCACTGGACGACGACTCGCGTGCGCGCATAGCGCCTCTCGTCAGCGAGATCGTCGAGCGTGAGAACGTCGGATACGACGTCGGGGGCTACCAGGACGCCCTGGCGCGCTTCGGTGCCGAACGGCTGCGCGAGTACGACGAGCTCATCCTCATGAACTACACGTTCTTCGGTCCGATCTACCCGTTCGCCGAGGTCTTCGAGCGCTCGGAGACCTGGAACGTCGACTTCTGGGGACTGACCGACCACGGATCGGTGACGCCCCACCCGTTCGCCGCGAAGAAGACCATGCACGCGCACATCCAGTCCCACTGGATCGCCGTCCGTCGTTCGCTCTTCGACACCGACGCGTTCCGTGAGTACTGGGCGACGATGCCGCTCATCGAGTCGTACAACGACTCGGTCGACCATCACGAGGCCCGCTTCACCCATCACTTCGAGAGCCTCGGGTTCGGCAGCATGGTGGCGTTCCCCGAGCGCAACTACCCCAGCAAGCACCCGGCCATCGACCTGCCGGTGCTGCTGCTCAACGACCGCTGCCCGATCATCAAGCGCAGGTTGTTCTTCCAGGACCCGCTGTACCTGAACGACAACGCCGTCATCGGCCGGGACGTCATCGAGAAGGTCAAGTCGACGGACTACCCGCTGAGGTTCGTCTGGCAGAACATCTCGCACACTGCCGAGCCGCGGGTCGTGTCGACGAACATGACGCTCACGCACGTGCTTCCCGACGTGCCGACCGGCACCGGGAGCGGTGCGAACCTCTCCATGGCCGTCCTGATGCACGTCTTCTACGAGTCGATGATCGACGAGATGATGGACTCGGTCGAGAACGTGCCCGTCCCGTACGACCTGTACATCACGACGACGGACGCGATCAAGAAGGAGTACATCGAGCGTCGGCTCGCCGCGCGGGGGCGGGAGCAGTTCGACGTCCGGGTCCTCGAGTCGAACCGCGGTCGTGACATCACCGCGTTCCTGATCGGGCTCCGTGACGTCCTCCAGGACCCCAAGTACGACGTGATGCTCAAGGTCCACTCCAAGAAGTCCGCCCAGGACGGCTTCGCGGTCGGGGAGTGGTTCAAGCGCCACCTCATGGAGAACCTGCTCAGCTCCCCGGGGTACGTCCAGAACGTCCTGGACCTCTTCGGTGACGACGAGTCCGTCGGGATGGTGTTCCCCCCGGTGGTGCAGATCGGCTATCCCACGCTCGGCAAGGCCTGGTACAGCAACAAGAAGCCGGCCGCGGCTCTCGCCAAGCGACTCGGGATCGACGTTCCCTTCGACGCGAACACGCCCCTGTCGCCCTACGGTTCGATGTTCTACTTCCGGCCGGAGGCGCTGAGGCCGCTGCTCGACGCCCGGTTCCGCTGGGCGGACTTCCCCATGGAGGGCCAGTACGGGGACGGATCGCTCGCGCACGTGGTCGAGCGGCTGTTCAGCTATGCGTCTCTCTCCGAGAAGTACACTGTTCACTCGGTGATGAACACCACGAACGCCGCGATCAACTACAACTTCCTGGAGTACAAGCTCAGCGCCCTGAGCTCCCGCCTCCCTGGAACCATCACCGAGCAGTACGAGTACCTGGTGTCGATCACCGGGCTGCCGAACGTGCTGGTTGCGATCAAGCGTTCCGTCGCGCTGCGCCACCCCCGCGCAGCCAACATCCTCCGCCCTGCCTACAGGGGTGCTCGAGGTGTCCGTCGCCTTCCTGGCGCCGTGGTCCGGAGCATCAAGGGCGGCACGACGGCCGAGAAGCGAGCGGACGAGGACCTCACGTGACTGCTGGTGTGTTCTCCGTCCCGCGCAAGCTGAGGCTCCAGGGCGGGCCGCTCTCGCTCGTCGAGGCCTTCGACCCGCGTGCGAACAGCATCGGGTTCCTGCGCTGGCTCATGGCGTTCCTCGTGATCTTCAGCCACGCTGGTCCGATCGCCGGTTTCTACGGCGGTCACGACCTCGGCGTCCAGATCAGCTCGGAGCAGTCGATCGGCGGCGTGGCCGTCGCCGGCTTCTTCTTCTTCAGCGGATTCCTGATCGCGCGCTCGCGCATGGGCTCGTCGACCATCTGGCGCTACCTGTGGCGTCGTTGCCTACGCATCTTCCCCGCGTTCTGGGCGACGCTCCTGCTCGTGGTCCTCGTCTTCGCGCCGATCGCCTGGTGGCACACGACGGGGTCGCTCACCGGCTACTGGAGCGTGAACTTCGAGTCCCCGCTCACCTACTTCTACAACAACATGTGGCTCGACCTGGGGCAGCGCAACATCGCCGGCATGGGTGCCGAGCTCCCGTACTCGCAGCTCCACGGAGGGTACGACTGGAACGGCTCGGCCTGGACGCTGCGCTACGAGTTCCTGGCGTACATCGTCGTCGCCGTGCTGGGACTCTTCGGTGCTCTGGCGAACCGGATGATCGGCGGCATCTTCTGCGCCGTGGTCCTGGTGCTCAACGCGATGCAGTGGTCGGGTGCCGGCACCCTGTGGTCGGTCAACCCGATCTTCTCGGACCCGTTCCTCCTGATGTTCCTCGCTCCGTTCTGCTTCGGGGTCCTGTTCACCCTGTTCGGCGACCGCATCCCGGTCGACGACCGCCTGGCGATCGGTGCGCTCGCTCTCGGGGCACTGACGTACGCCTACGGTGGCTGGAACGTCATCGGCCAGTTCGGCTTCCTCTACTTCCTCATGTGGTTCGCCGTCCGAGGAAGGATCACCAACTGGGAGAAGCACGGCGACTTCAGCTACGGGATCTACATCACGGCCTGGCCCGTGATGACGCTCGGAGCGTTCTTCGGCCTCCAGGACTCCGGCTGGCTGGTCTATCACGTCGTGGTGATCGTGGCGACGCACGTCCTCGCCTATCTCTCCTGGCACCTGATCGAGAGCCCGGCCATGAGCCTCAAGAACTGGACGCCACGGCTGCTGGACCGCGGGCTGACCTTCATGAGGCCGGCCACCACGTTCTTGCGTGAGGAGCTCGTCAACCCGGACTTCTCGTCCACGCCGTACGCCAGTCGGCTGCGCAAGCAGCGGCAGTCAGCAGAAGGACAGTCATGAGCGACACCCAGCAGGGCACAGGAGACCCCACCCCGGTGCCAGAGCCGACGCCGACCGTGCAGCCCACGGTGCGTCCGCGTGCCGCGCTGCTGCCGCGTCGTTCCTACATCCCGCTCACGGCCCTCGTCGTGGTCTCCGCGATCATGGCAGGACTCGGGCTCGCGTCGAGCAAGGGCTGGCTCGATGCCGAGGCTGCCGTGGAGGCGAACACCCCGGACACCTGCCGCTCCGACCTCGTCCCGGGGGACCCGACGATCTGGACGGGCCCCAGGACACCCGAGTCGGAGGCGGTCTTCGCGGCCAACACCACGAATCTCCCGTTCCCTGGCGTCCCCGGCCGCGAGGGCTTCATGTTCTGGTCGGACCTGCAGGCCAACAACTTCTCCGACATGCTCGGGCGGGCTCCGTGGCTCGACGAGCAGCGTGACCAGTGGCGTGACTACTTCGCCGACCTGCGTGCGGGGCTGGCCCGCGAGGGGACCGACCTGCTCGTCGTCGTCGCCCCCTCCTCGGGAACCGTCTACCCGGAGATGCTGCCCGACTGGGCACAGCCGCTGCGGGGTCTGACCCACTTCGACCAGCTGCTCGCCGTCTCGGGTGACCTGCCGATCGTGGACGTCCGAGGGACCATGCAGGACGCTGCCGAGGACGAGTGGGTCTACAGCGCCGTCAACAGCCACTGGACCCCTTACGGGGCATCGGTGGCGTGGCAGTCGATCAGCGAGTGCCTCCAGGACCTGTACCCGGACTCCGACTACGACGGGCTCGCGAGCGCGGACGTCGTCGGGGTCGATGTCCAGGCCCCGCCGAACGAGTTCGCGGCGGGGGGTGGCGCCGCGCCGCGCGACGACTGGACGGTACCGACGCTCGACCCCGGCCCCGTGACGACCACGAAGGTTGCCGGCGACGGGACGACGACGGACCTCGTCTGGCCGGCCGGCGTCGACCTGCTCGAGCTTCCCGTGACCACGTCCGGGGGCGAGATGGCCAAGAAGGCGCTCGTCGTCGGCGACTCGCAAGGTACTGCTCTGTCGGCCTTCTGGGCAGGCTCGTTCGAGTCGACCGTCCAGATCCGTCACTTCCTGGACGACCCGAGCCAGCGCGCCAACGTGCTCGACGCAGCACGTCAGTCCGACGCCGACCTGGTCGTCTTCGAGCTGACGGAGAGATATCTGAGCCTGCAGCCGCCCACGATCCTCAACTGATCCGTTGGTGAGAGGACCCTGGATGGGCATGCACGGCATGTGTGGAGGGAGTACGGATCGATGACGACGTGTGTGGTGACCGGAGGAGCCGGATTCATCGGCTGCGCTCTCTCGACCGCGCTCGCGGACCGTTTCGACCGGGTGGTCGCGTTGGACAACCTGCACCCGCAGGTCCATGCGGATCAGGTACGCCCTCCGGGGCTGGACCAGCGCGTCGAGCTGTTCCGCGGGGACGTGACCGTGGCCTCCGACTGGGAGCGCCTCCTCGATCACGTCACGCCTGACGTGATCGTGCACCTGGCTGCTGAGACGGGGACCGCTCAGTCCTTGACCGAGGCGAGCCGTCACGGGCTCGTCAACGTCGTCGGCACCACGCGGATGCTCGATGCCCTGGCGACCCGCGACGTGCGACCGCGGTCGATCGTGCTGACCTCGTCCCGCGCGGTCTACGGCGAAGGGGCATGGCGGGACCGGCGAACCGGTGGGATCAGCTATCCGGGACAGCGTTCCCACGCGATGCTCACGTCCGGGCAGTGGGAGTTCCCGGGCCTCGAGCCGGTTCCGCACGGCTCGCGGACCGTGCGACCGGCGCCGTCGAGCATCTACGGCTCGACTAAACTGTGCCAGGAGAACCTCGTGGCGGCGTGGTGCCAGTCGATGGGGGTCGCCTCGGTGCTCTTCCGGCTCCAGAACGTCTACGGGCCGGGGCAGTCGCTGAGCAACCCTTACACCGGCATCGTCCCGCTCTTCGCGCGGATCGCCAAGGCCGGGAAGTCCATCCCGGTCTACGAGGACGGTGACATCGTCCGGGACTTCGTCTTCATCGACGACGTCGCGTCGGCGATCGTCGCCGGAACCGGACTGAACAGCTCCACGGCCGACCCGTTCGACATCGGGTCAGGCAGCGGGACGAGCATCATGCAGCTCGCGACCTGGATCGCCGCCCGGTACGGCGCTCCGGCGCCCCATGTCACCGGGGAGTTTCGCGACGGGGACGTCAGATCAGGCGTGGCAGACATTGAAGCGGCGCAGGCCGCCCTGGCATGGCGTCCCGCCGTGCCGGTGGAACGTGGGATTGGCCTACTGTGCGATTGGATCGATGGCAGTGAGCAGTACTGAGAGAACGGCGTCCGAACCTACGGGGAGTGAGGAGTTCCGGCTGACGATCGGCTTGATCTGGAATCTCGCTCGACGCCAGCTGGGCTCGCAGTACAAGAGGACGGCCCTCGGCCGTCTGTGGTCCTTGCTCAACCCGTTGGCCTCGATCGCCATCTACTCGCTCGTGTTCGGGCTGGTGATGCGGGGTGGCGTCGCGCCGGGGACGAACTCGGGGATCACCTCCTTCGCGGTGTGGATCGCCATCGGGGTCATCGCCTGGGGGTACCTCTCGGGGTCCATCATGTCGGGGATGAACTCCCTGACCTCCAACACGGCGCTGCTGACGAAGGTGTACTTCCCCCGCTGGGTCCTCCTCGTCGCGGAGATGGTCGCGAACACGATCAACCACCTCCCCGAGATCGGCATCCTGATCGTGCTGGTCCTCCTGGTCGGAGGACCTGGGGTGCTTCCGCTCGTCCCGTTGCTCCTCGGAGTCGTCCTGCTCACGGGACTCTTCGCGACGGGGGTCGGTCTGACGCTCTCCCTCGGCATGGTCTACTTCCGTGACCTGTCGTACCTCTGGGGGATCTTCAACCAGATCTGGCTCTACATCTCGGGAATCGTCTTCCCGCTCACGCTGCTGGTGAGCGTCCAGAACGATCTCTACGAGAAGGGTTGGGAGCTCAACGGCGAACCGATCCCGCTCGCACAGATCGCTCGTCTCAACCCTGCCCAGCTCTATATCGAGGCGTATCGGAGCATCTTGTACGACTTTTCTGCACCGTCGCTCGGAGTGTGGCTCGGCTGCCTCGCGTGGGCGGTTCTCGCGCTCGCTGTCGGGATCCTGGTGTTCCGCAAGCACAGCGCACGGATCGTGGAGGCACTGTGAGCAACTCAGCCATCTCCGTCAACGACGTCTCGAAGACGTTTCGGATGTACACGAACAGGAGCCAGTCGCTCAAGTCGTTGTTCGTCGACCGCAACCGGACCAAGTACGAGGACTTCTGGGCCCTGCGGGACGTCGATCTGGAGATCCCGGAGGGCAAGACCTTCGGCCTCCTGGGCAACAACGGCTCGGGCAAGTCGACCCTTCTCAAGTGCATCGCGAAGATCCTGACGCCGAACAAGGGCAGCATCGTCAGCCGTGGTCGCATGGCTGCGATGCTCGAGGTCGGCTCCGGTTTCCATCCCGAGCTGACCGGGCGGGAGAACGTCTACCTCAACGGGTCGATCCTCGGGATGAACCGGCAGGAGGTCGACCGCAAGTTCGGCGACATCGTGGACTTCGCCGGTATCGGCGACTTCATCGACCAGCCGGTCAAGAACTACTCCTCCGGGATGTACGTCCGTCTCGGGTTCGCGGTGTCGATCCACGTCGAGCCCGAGATCCTGCTCGTCGACGAGATCCTCGCCGTCGGTGACGCGGAGTTCCAGGAACGCTGCATGGGCAAGTTCGCCGACTTCCGTCGGGAGGGGCGGACGGTGGTCGTCGTGAGCCACGGCCTGGAGCAGATGCGCAACTTCTGCGACGAGGCCGCGTGGCTCTCGCACGGTCGGCTCATGGGTACGGGGCCGGTCAACGAGGTCATCGAGAGCTACTCGGAGGCGTCGCACCTGGCGAAGCCGGTCGAGGGCGGGGGCATGCGCATCGGGTCCGGCGGGGCGAAGATCACGCAGATGGAGTGGCTCCACCAGGACGGTCGTGACGCGCACGTCTGCCGGACGGGCGACGAGATCCGGATCCGGCTGCACTACTCCGCGTCCGAGCGGATCGAGCGCCCGGTCTTCGGGGTCTCGGTGCAGACCCTCGACGACAGGCTCATCTGGGGGCATCACGCCCAGGACTCCGACTACGTCCCCGAGAGCATCGAACCCGGTGACGGATCGATCGACGTGGTGATCCCCAGCCTTCCGCTGCGCCCCGACACGTACACCCTGTCCGCGTCGATCCAGGCGCCGGGGACGTCGCACCTGGTCGACGGGCTCCTGCGGGGTGTGACCTTCACCGTCGTGCCCACGGGCCGGACGGAGTCGGGCGGCTACGTGGTGTTCGGCTCCCACTTCGAGAAGCTGACGCCCCCGCGACCGATGGTCACGTCGCCCAGGGACGACGTCGTCGATGCCGCAAGCTGACGGCCCGCACGTCGCCCTGGTCGTCGAACAGCTCTGGCAGCCCGTACCCGGCGGCTCCGGCACCTACGTCCGCGAGCTCGCCAACGGCCTCGCGGCGGCAGGTCAGGTGCAGCCCCGCGGTGTCCGGGCCCGCGGGGCGGTCGGCGACCGCCGGGGCCTGGCTCCCGAGGTACGGGTCGACATGTCGCACCTGCCGCGCCGGGCCCTGTACGAGTCCTGGCGCCGCCTCCGAGCGCCACGGGTCCCCGGCTGGCGCACGGCCGACCTGGTCCACGCCACGACCTGGGCGGTCCCGCCCGCGTCGGCCCCCCTCGTGGTGACGGTGCACGACCTCGCCTTCCTGCGGGAGCCCGAGCACTTCACGAAGCACGGTGCGGCCTACTTCCGGGACGCGCTCGCGCTCACCCGGGACGAGGCCGCGGTCGTGATCGTGCCGTCCGAGGCGACGGCGCAGGACTGCACGGCGGCGGGGATCGAGCGGAGCCGGGTGCGCGTGATCCCGCACGGGGTCGCTGCGCTGCCGACGTCGGACGACGAGGTCGCCACCTTCAGGCGACGTCACGGTCTGGAGCGACCCTATGTCCTGTGGGTCGGTACCCTCGAGCCGCGAAAGAACCTCCCCGCGCTGCTCAGGGCATACGGGGCGCTCCGGTCGGAGGGCACCGACCTGGATCTCGTCCTCGTCGGTCCCCAGGGGTGGGGCGAGACGGCGGAGGAGGTCGACCATGCGGTCGGCACACTGGGTCGCGACCGGGTCCACCGGCTGGGGAAGCTGAGTCAGCAAGACCTCCAGGCCGCCTACGCCGGTGCCCGGACGTTCTGCTTCCCGTCCGTCTGGGAGGGGTTCGGCCTGCCCGTCCTGGAAGCCCAGGCGCATGGCACGCCGGTCGTGACGTCGCGCGGGACGTCGATGGAGGAGATCTGTGGAGCGAGTGCTCTGGCGGTCGATCCCGGCGACACCCGGGCGTTGGCCGAGGCGTTGATGCTCGCCGCCGACTCTCGCCACGACGAGCTGTCGAGCGCGGGGCTGGCGAACAGCGCCCGTTTCACGTGGGACGCGGCCGTCGCGGCCACGACCGCCGCCTATCGGGAGGTGATCTCGTGACCACGCCTCTGGTCCGGGCCGTCGTGGTCAACTGGAACGGCGAGGACCTCCTGCCGACCTGCCTGGACTCGCTCGTCCGTCAGGACCTTCCCCCGGGTGCTCTCGAGGTCGTCGTCGTCGACAACGACTCCCACGACGGCTCGGTCGACCTCGTGCGTCGGGACTTCCCGGACGCGAGGCTCGTGCAGAACTCGACGAACCGGGGCTTTGCCGGGGGGGTCAACTCTGGGCTCGAGGATCTCGAGGCCCCCTACGTGGTGCTGCTCAACAACGACGCACGGTTCGACCGGGATGCTGTTCGTCGGATGATCGACGTGCTCGAGGCCCCTGGGAACGAGGACGTCGGGGCGGTGACGGCTCTGCTCCTGCTGGAGGACACCGCCCCGGACGGGACCAGGCTGGTCAACTCGACGGGCAACGTCGTCTCTCGTTCCGGCTCCGCCACGGACCGCGACTGGCTCACACCCCTCGAGCGTCTGGACGCCCGGCCCGAGGTCTTCGGCTTCTGCGGTGGCGCCGTGGTCCTGCGGACGACGGCGCTCGAGCAGGTGGGCCACTTCGACGACTCCCTCTTCCTCTACTACGAGGACACGGACCTGTCCTGGCGTCTCCGTGCAGGGGGATGGCGGATCCTGTTCGAGAGGGAGGCCGTCGCCTGGCACCGGCACGCCCAGAGCTCCGACTCGACGAGCGCGCTGTTCCGCTACTACAACAACCGCAACGCGCTCCTCGTGTTCGCGCGCTACGCACCGCTGCCCGTCGTGGTGAAGGCCTTCGCACGGCAGGCGCTCGCCCCTGTGCTTCACGTCCTGCGTCGCGACGAGCGGCCAGAGCTCCTGCGCGCACGGGCCCGCGCCCTGGTGGACGCGGTGCGGCGTGCAGGGGGAGAGCGGCTTCGTGCCCGGCCTGCCCGCCGAGGCCTCGAAGCACAAGGAGGCCTGGGCGCGCCCTTCGGCGACTAGCCCGGGCCGCCGAGGGGCTGGTGCGCCGGGAGAGGGGGCGGCCCGATCGTGCCGTCCCCCGCGCCCCGCGTCCTGGAGGCTGGTCCTGCCCCTGGCGGAGATGCGGCAGAATGGCTGCGTGACTCGGATACTTGTGACAGGAGCGAACGGCTACATCGGCGCCCACGTGGTGACTGCCCTGCTGCGTGCGGGCGTCACGGTACTGGCGGCGGATCGATCGGCCGACGCCGTCTCGAGGTACCCGAAGGGGGTGATCCCCGTCGAGGGCGACATCTTCGCGGATCCGGAGCGGCTGTTCGAGCGGGCCGGCGAGGTCGACACCGTGCTGCACCTCGCGTGGGAGAAGGGGTTCGTCCACAACGACCCCGTCCACATCCGTCGTCTCCCGGACCACCTGCGGTTCTTCGAGGCCGCGATCAGTGCCGGTGTGACCCACCTGGTGGCTCTCGGGACCATGCACGAGGTCGGCTATCACGAGGGTGCGATCGACGAGTCGACCCCGACCAACCCGCGCTCGTTGTACGGGATCGCCAAGGATGCGCTGCGCCGGAGCCTGGGGGTCGTCACCGACGGCAAGGGGGTCAGCGTGCAGTGGTTGCGCTGCTACTACATCTACGGCGACGACCAGCGGGGCAACTCGATCTTCGGCAAGATCGCCGCGGCGGCACAGGCGGGGCAGAAGGAGTTCCCCTTCACCAGCGGGAAGAACCGCTACGACTTCATCGAGGTGGGCGAGCTCGCCGAGCAGATCGCGGCGGTCTCGCTCCAGCGAGAAGTGACGGGCATCATCAACTGCTGCACGGGGGAACCGGTGTCCCTGGCCGACGAGGTCGAGGCCTACATCGCTCGGCACGGCTACGACATCACGCTCGCGTACGGAGCGTTCCCGGATCGCGCCTACGACTCGCCGGGGGTCTGGGGCGACGCCGGCAAGATCAAGCAGATCCTCGCCGCGCGCTCCTAGCCCTGCCTGCGAGGTCGGGCTCCTGCCCCGACGTAGGGAGCAAGAACCCGACCGGTGCGGACGGGTTCAGCTCTTGGTCGACGTCAGCCGACGAGCGGTGCGTGCGACGAGACGTGCTGGTGCGAGCACCCCGTTCCCGACCCGCCAGGTGATCGAACGGCGCAGAGCCTGGACGTCCTGGAGCGCGGTCACCTCCTGGAGGCTGATGATCTCCTTCGCGGTGCGCAGCTCGTCGTCGCGATCGGTCAGTGCACGGCGGAGCTGTTCGGCCTCCTCCCGAGCCGAGAGGAGACTCGGGCTCTCGGGAGGGACGACCGCGGATCCGGCGGGTACCGGCTCGACACGCCTCGGCGTCTCGCCGGCGACGGCCCGTCGGACGACGAGGACGAACTGGTAGCCGAGCGCGAGCGGCTGTCCTCGTACCCAGTCGACGATGCCGTCGGGCAGCTCGGCGGGATCGATGTCGACCTCCGTCGCGAGCGGGTCGGCGGTGGTCATCCAGGCGTCGGTGATGCTCAGCCCGGCACCGACGAGAAGGTCCTGGAGGGTGTCCCACGTGAAGAAGCGGATGTGGGTCTCGTCGAGCAGACCGAGAGGCGTGTAGTTCCATCGCCCTTGCAGCAGACCCAGCCGGAGGGAGCCGTGGCCTACGTTGGGGATCGAGATGACGAGCGTGCCGGTCTCGGTCAGGACGGAGAGCGCGCCTTCGAGCACCCGCTCGGGGGAGCGGGTGTGCTCGAGGACGTCGGCGAGGACGACGACGTCGAAGGCGTCTGCGCCGTACTGGGCCTTGTAGTCGAGCAGCTCGGCGTCAGCGACCACGACCGAGGCCAACCGGGTCCGGGCGGTCTCGGCCGCCTCCTCGTCGAGCTCCACACCGTGGACGGTGCAGTTCTTCACCTGCAGGGCGTCGCCCAGGTATCCGGCAGCGCACCCGACATCGAGTACCCGACTCCCGGCCGGGATCACCCCCACGACGAGCCCGTGGCTCGTGTTGGTGACCGCTGGATCGAAGTCGAACTCGTATTTCGATGACATTCACAGGCTCCTTTAGCGAATCTGCGCGGGGCGTCGTGCTGCCGGGCCACGCCGACGGCGCGGTCGGTGGTGGACAGCGTACTCATTCCTGCCTCCCCGGAAGGACAGTCGATCCGGCGCACGGAGCGGCCGCTGCTGTTCGGTAGGCTTGCAGGCCACACCACGTCCAGGAGGAACACCCCTATGCGTCTGCTCGTCACCGGCGGAGCCGGCTTCATCGGATCGAACTTCGTCCACCTGACGGTCCGGGAGCGTCCCGACGTCAAGGTCACGGTCCTCGACGCCCTCACCTACGCGGGGGACAAGTCCTCCCTGAGCTCGGTCGCGGACGCGATCACCTTCGTCGAGGGCGACATCGCGGACGCGGCGCTCGTCGACTCGCTCGTCGCCGACGCGGACCTCGTCGTGCACTTCGCCGCGGAGTCGCACAACGACAACTCGCTCAACGACCCGTGGCCCTTCGTGCAGACCAACGTCATCGGTACCTACACGCTTCTCGAGGCGGTGCGCCGGCACGACGTGCGGTACCACCACATCTCGACCGACGAGGTGTACGGCGACCTCGAGCTGGACGACCCGGAGCGCTTCACCGAGAGCACCCCGTACAACCCGTCGTCCCCCTACTCGTCCACCAAGGCGTCGAGCGACATGCTGGTGCGCGCCTGGGCGAGGTCGTTCGGAGTGCAGGCGACGATCTCGAACTGCTCCAACAACTACGGTCCGTACCAGCACGTCGAGAAGTTCATCCCGCGCCAGATCACGAACCTGATCGACGGCGTCCGGCCCAAGCTCTACGGCGCGGGCCTCAACGTGCGCGACTGGATCCACGTCGAGGACCACAACTCTGCGGTGTGGGCGATCATCGACGGCGGCCAGATCGGCCAGACGTACCTGATCGGTGCGGACGGCGAGGTCAACAACCTGGACGTCGTGCGGACGCTGCTGGAGATCTTCGGTCGCCCCGCTGACGACTTCGACCACGTCAACGACCGTCCTGGTCACGACCTGCGCTACGCGATCGACTCGAGCCGCCTGCGGACCGAGCTCGGCTGGACGCCTCGCTACACGGACTTCCGTGCCGGGCTGGAAGCCACGGTCGCGTGGTACCGCGAGAACGAGGCGTGGTGGCGTCCTGTGAAGGCTGCCACGGAGGCCAAGTACGAGCGCTCCGGTCAGGTCTGAGTCCCACCCCTCCCACATCCATCCATCCCCGGCTCCGGCCAGGACGAGGAGTTCTTCCATGCAGTGGATCGTCATCGGCGCGGCCGGGATGCTCGGTCAGGACGTCGTGTCACGGTTGACCGCCGACGGGCGGTCGGTCGTGGCGCTCGACCGTGCCGATCTCGACATCACCGATCCCGAGGCGTGCACGAGCGGCCTCAAGGGGGCCGACGTGGTCGTGAACTGCGCCGCATGGACGGCCGTCGACCTGGCGGAGGAACGAGAGGCCGAGGCGTTCGCGGTGAACGCCACGGGTGCGGCGAACCTGGCGCGTTCCGCGACGGACGTCGGCGCACGGCTCGTGCACATCTCGACCGACTACGTGTTCGACGGGTCGGCGCGCTCACCGTACGCGGCCGACGCCCCTCAGGACCCCGCGACGGCCTACGGACGGACGAAGGCCGCCGGTGAGTGGGCGGTGCAGAGCTTCGGTGCCCAGCACCTGGTCCTGCGCACCGCCTACCTGTACGGCGCGGGCGGTGCGTGCTTCCCGCGGACGATCGTGAAGCTCGCGGCCGAGCGGGGTGGGGTCGACGTGGTCGACGACCAGTACGGTCAGCCCACCTGGACGGTCGACGTCGCGGACCTCGTCGTCCGTGCGGTCGATGCGAAGATCCCGGGTGGGATCCACCACGCGACGTCCCAGGGCGGCACGAGCTGGTACGAGTTCGCCGCCGCGGCGGTCGCCGCCGCAGGCATGGATCCGCAGCTCGTCCGTCCCACGACGAGCGCCTCGTTCGTGCGCCCCGCTCCTCGTCCTGCCTACTCGGTCCTGGGGCACGAGTCGTTGCGTGCGGCGGGGGTGGAGCCGATCGGCCCCTGGCAGGAGCGGTGGAGCCTGGCGGCTCCGTCGGTGCTCGGTCTCTGAGACCGGTCGGTCGCCCACGGACCGCGGGGGCGACCGACCGGTAGGAGACCGGGAGGTGCTAGCGGGCGTCCGGTCCGGGAGTCCCGTGACCGTTCGCGCTCGGCTGTCCGTCGCGGGCGTCCGTGGCGCTGCTCGGGCGGCTCGACGCGGCCGCGTCGAGCCGTTCGACGTCGAAGCGCACCAGGGCGATCTCCTCGGCGAGCGTCCGCGTCTCCTCCTCGAGCTCCGTGATCTCGACGCTGAGCTGGATGCACACGCCCAGCAGGACCATGAGGGCCAGCGCGAAGATGAGGTTGCTCGGGGTCTCGACGCCGACCACGGAGGCGACGGACTCCACCAGGTGCGGGAAGGCACCGAGGACGCAGACGCCGAGGGCGACGACGATCCAGGTCATGGCGTACTTCTCGCGGAGCCTCCTGCGACGCAGCAGGACGACGAGGAAGAGGACCAGTGCGACACAGCTGGCGAGGGCGAAGTAGTAGCCGCTCATGAGGACTGTCCAATCGGCTGACGGGTCGGCCGCGAGAGCGCGATCACCAGGGCGAGGACCGCTCGCCCGAGGAAGAGGGTTGCCTTGACAGGGTTGTGGGAGGGGGTCCCGCCCGCTCGAGGTCGCATCTCGACCCCGATCTGTCGGATGGTCAGTCCGGCGCGGGAGGCGATGACCATCGACTCGATGGTGTCGCCGAGGTACTCGGCCGGGTAGTCGACCGCGAACAGGGCGATCGCCCGCTTGTTCGAGGCCTTGAACCCGGAGGTCGTGTCGGTCAGCCGCGTACCGACCACCCGTGACAGGGTGGCCGAGAGCAGCTTCATCGCCCAGCGGCGCGGTCCTCGGGCGACGTAGTTGCCCTTGTCCGCGAAGCGTGCGCCGATCACGATGTCGGCGTTGTCGGTGGCCAGGGCCTCGACCACCCGCGCGACGTCGGCGGGGTCGTGCTGTCCGTCGCCGTCGACCTGGACCACGACGTCGTAGCCCCGGCGGGCCGCGAACTTGTAGCCGGCGCGCATGGCACCGCCGACCCCCAGGTTCACGGGCAGATCGAGCACCATCGTCCGTCCCCGTCGCGCAACGACCGACGTCTGGTCCGTCGATCCGTCGTTGACGACGAGGTAGTCGGCCTGGGGGAGGGCTGCATGCAGCTCGTCGAGCACTCCGGGTAGGGCCTCTTGCTCGTTCCATGCTGGAACGACGATGAGAACGTCTGCTGTGCGGTCACTGGTCACCGGAGGATCTTAGCGTCGGAGCGTCCGGTGGCCCGTATCGACGACCAAGTACGCTGGCACCGGCCCCGCCCGGGAGAGCTCCTGCGGTGAGGCGTCCTCCCTTCGACCCTGCTCCACGAGGTGCTCATGCATGTTCTGCTCGATGCGACCGCCGTCCCCGCCGACCGCGGAGGTGTCGGGCGCTACGTCGACGAGCTGGTGCCCGAGCTCGACACGGCCGAGCTCGACCTCACGCTCGTCGTCCAACGTCGCGACGTCGAGCACTACCGACGACTGGCTCCCCGTGCGAGGGTCGTCGCAGCTCCCGCCTGGACGGCTCGCCGCCCGGCGCGCCTGCTCTGGGAGCAGGTGGGGCTGCCCGCCCTCGTCCGACGGATCAGGCCCGACGTCGTGCACAGCCCGCACTACACGATGCCGTTGCTGACCCGCACCCCGGTGGTCGTCACGTTGCACGACGCGACCTTCTTCACGACCCCGGAGCTGCACCTGCGGTCCAAGGCGGTCTTCTTCCGGACGGCGATCCGGATCGCGGCCCGACGCGCGGCACGCCTGGTCGTCCCGTCCCGCGCGACCCGCGACGAGGTCGTTCGCCTCGTCGGCGCCCGCCCCGAGAAGTTCACCGTCGCCTACCACGGCGTCGACCACGATCTCTTCCGTCCGACGAGCGTGGAGGAGCAGACCCGTGTCAAGGAGTCCCTCGGGCTGTCGGCGACCACCTACGTCGGCTTCCTCGGCACGCTCGAGCCGCGCAAGAACGTGCCCGCGCTGATCCAGGGCTGGGTCGCGGCGTGCGAGGACCGGGCGGACCCGCCCGTGCTCCTGCTGGCAGGTGGGCGAGGCTGGGACGAGAGGATCGACGCCGTGATCGACGAGGTCCCGGCACACCTCACGGTCCGCCGGACCGGCTTCCTGCCGCTCGAGGACCTGCCGGCGTTCCTGGGCGGAGCCGTCGTGGTCGCCTACCCGAGCCTGGGTGAGGGCTTCGGCCTGCCGGTCCTGGAGGCGATGGCCTGTCGTGCGCCGGTGCTGACGACGAGGGAGCTGTCGCTCCCCGAGGTCGGTGGGGACGCGGTCGCGTACTGCGGCACGGATGCGGCGTCGATCGGCCGTGAGCTCGCCGCTCTGCTCGACGACCCCGAGCGGCGGGCACTCCTGGCCGAGGCGGGGGCGGAGCGTGCTGCAGGATTCACGTGGGCCGTCGCCGCAGGCCTCCACGCGGAGACCTACGAGGCGGCCTCGGTGCGTTGATCGGCGTGCTGCGGGCCGCAGGTGGTCCGACCACCTGCGGCCCGCAGACGGTCAGGACGAGCGCAGCGACTCGAGGTGCTCGTTGACCTGCTCGAGGGTCGGCAGCAGGCCCTGTGCCGCGGCCTCGCCCAGCCCGGGGGCCACGAGGTCCTTCTCCGAGAGCATCGGCGTCAGCGGCGAGCCGTCCCTGGCCGACGTCGGCCACTCGATACCCACCTCCGGGTCGAGCGGGTGGATGCCGTGCTCGCGACCCGGCGAGTAGCCCGTCGAGCACAGGTACACCACGGTCGAGTCGTCCTCGAGCGAGAGGAAGGCGTGCCCGAGCCCCTCGCCGAGGTAGATCGCCCGTCGGTCCGTGTCGTCGAGCAGGACGGAGTCCCACTGCCCGAAGGTCGGGGACCCGACGCGGATGTCGACCACGACGTCGAGCACCGCGCCCTTGGGGCACGTGACGTACTTCGCCTGCCCCGGAGGGGTGTCGGCGAAGTGGATGCCACGGAGGACTCCCGCCGAGGACACCGACATGTTCGCCTGCTGGAGGTCGAGGCGGTGCCCGAGCGACTCCTCGAACTTCTCCGACTTGAACCACTCGAGGAACACCCCGCGAGGATCACCGAACTGCTTCGGGGTGATCTCCCAGGCTCCAGGGACGGACAGTTCGCGATACTCCACGGGACAGCTCCTTCAGCGGTTGCGGGCGGTGGACATCCACCACGGCCAAGGGTCGAGTCTAGTGTCGTCGCCCCGGAGAGCCCGGGGCGTGGACGACGACGGCCCGCGGGGGGTCGCCGGGGGGCCTTCGTGGTGGCTGGTCAGTCGCGCTCGAGCAGGCCGAGCAGGTAGGTCCCGTAGCCGGACTTGACGAGCTTCTCCGCACGCTCGCGCAGCTCGTCGTCGCTCAGGAAGCCACGGCGCCAGGCGACCTCCTCGGGTGCGCCGACCTTGAGGCCCTGGCGGTGCTCGATCGTCTTGACGAAGTCCGAGGCCTCCACGAGGGAGTCGAAGGTGCCGGTGTCGAGCCAGGCGGTGCCGCGGGGGAGGACCTCGACCTGCAGGCGCCCCTGCTCCAGGTAGGTCCGGTTGACGTCCGTGATCTCGTACTCGCCGCGCGCGGACGGGGCGAGGTCGCGTGCGATCGCGACGACGTCGTTGTCGTAGAAGTAGAGGCCGGGGACCGCGTAGTTCGACTTCGGGGCGGCGGGCTTCTCCTCGAGCGAGAGCGCACGACCGTCGGCGTCGAACTCGACGACGCCGTACGCCGTCGGGTCGGCGACGCGGTACGCGAAGACGGCGCCGCCGTCGAGGTCTGCGTAGCGCGAGAGCGTCGACCCCATCCCGGGGCCGTAGAAGATGTTGTCTCCCAGCACCAGGGCCGCCGGCTCGTTGCCGATGAAGTCGGCGCCGAGGACGAAGGCCTGGGCGAGCCCGTTGGGCTCGGCCTGGACGGTGTACTCGATCGACACGCCGAACTGGGACCCGTCGCCGAGGAGCCGACGGAACTGGTCGGCGTCGTGAGGCGTCGTGATGACGAGGATGTCCTTGATACCCGCGAGGATCAAGGTCGAGAGCGGGTAGTAGATCATCGGCTTGTCGTAGACGGGGACGAGCTGCTTGCTGATGCCGAGAGTGATCGGGTGCAGACGAGTGCCGGATCCGCCGGCCAGGATGATTCCACGCATGCGGGCCATTGTGCCGCATGTGCCGCTCATCGGCGCCGTGCGCCCCGGATCTCGAGCCGCTCGCGGACGAAGAGGCCCACGGTCAGCGCCCAGCGCAGCGGCGCCTGGTACCACGCGCCGTACCGTCTCGACAGGTAGCGGTGCGCGCTGACGTGGTGCGCGCGGATCATCGGTGCGGGGTCCTTCTTCCACGAGACGCCCTGGACGTGCGTGACCTCGGCGGAGGGGACGAAGACGTTCTCCCAGCCGTCCTGGCACAACCGGTCGCCCAGGTCGAGGTCCTCGAAGAACATGAAGTAGCCCTCGTCGAATCCGCCGACCTGCTCGAACGCGTCACGGCGCAGCAGGAGGCACGCGCCGGAGAGCCATCCCGCGACCCGTTCCGTCGCGTCCCCGGGGGCGTTGGCGCTCCGGTACGCGCGGGAGAAAGGGTTCTCGGGCCACAGGCTGCCGAGCAGGGCGTGGCCCGCACCGAGCCGGAGGGACGGGATGGCGCGCGCGGAGGGGTACTCGGTGCCGTCCGTGTTGAGGATCCGAGGACCCAGTGCGCCGGCACGCTCGTGTCGTGCACCCGCCGCGACGAGCGCGTCGAGAGAACCGGGCGTCCAGACGAGGTCGGGGTTGGCGACGACGATCCACTCGCCGGTGGCCCCGCGCGCCCCCAGGTTCGCGGCGCGACCGTAGCCCAGGTTCCCGCCGGACTCGACCAGACGCGTGCCGGGCTCGTGCGCGAGCCGTTCCGCGAGCTCGCTGGGGCCGCCGTTGTTGACCAGGACGAGCTCGGTCGCGCGGGAGGTCGCGGTCCTGAGCGATGTCGCGAACTCCACGAGCTCCGGCCCGGGGTTGTAGATCACGCAGATGACACGGAGGGCGTTCGGTGCGCCGGCGGAGCTGCTCATGATGTCGCACAGCCTATCGACCGGTGGAGTCCTCGCGAACCACGAGGTCGTGCAGGTGTGGTGGTGGTTCTCGCGAATCAGTCGGTGATGCGTTCGGTCGCGCGGAGACGGTCGAGGCGCTCGGGTTCGTCCGCGAACGCGGTCGTGCTCGCGACGGACGTCACGATCACGGAACCGTCGAGGGACAGCGCCTGCAGGGTCCGGCGGAGCACGACGAGGGGGTGGTCCTCGCCGACGAGCGTCCGCGGCTCGGAGGCCGTCGGGCGTGGGGTGCACGCGAGCGCCCACGTGACCAGGTCCTCGTGGCGGAGGGCGGGCTCGACCGCGATCGCCGTCGGGTCGATCTCCTCGACCCAGCCGATCTGGTCACCGTAGGTCATGACGGCGGAGCCGGCGTCGATGGTCCCGGGCGGCAGGTCGCCGTCGAACCGGCGTGCGAGCGCGGGCAGGGGGACGGCGACGAGCTGTGCGCTGGTGCCCGTCCAGGAGGTGGGGTGCGAGGTGACCACGACATCGACGTCGGCGACGCCTCGGTCCTGCTCCTGCCCGACGACGGCGCTCCCCTCCGTGGTCGGCGGCAGCACGAGCGTGGCTCCGGTCCGCCACGTGGCGAGCGCCCAGACGACCGCGCGCCAGTGCGGGGGAAGGTCGAGCAGCACGCGTGTCCCGGGGGCGGCGTCGAATTCTTCGACGAGGAGGTTGACGGTTTTGTTGACCCAGTTGTGCAGCACCGCACCCGACAGCTCGACGCGCTCGCCGTCGTCTCCGTACCAGGTCAGGCGTGGGCGGCCGGGGTCTCGGGTGATGAGACGCTGCAGGTCAGCGATGTGCATAGGAGGGGTCGAGGTTGCGGCCATGCGGCCCAGCCTAGGACGCGCCGAGACGTCCGACGTCGTGATTTCACCCACCGAATCGCCCGGATAGCACATTTCGGCTTGACGGACGTGGATGACACGCGTGTAATTTCTCTAATGCAGTTTTCATATAACGGCATGAAGGGGCGCATCATGTGGAACGTGCTGGGCGATGATCTGGGGGTCTTTCCCTCGGATGCGGGTCGGCCGGTAGAGACGGTGGCTCCTGTGCTGCCTCTCTTCGGTGAGGTCGTGGACGACGGGCTGATGGGGTGGCAGGAGCGCGCGCTGTGCGCCCAGACCGATCCTGAGGCGTTCTTCCCTGAGAAGGGGGGCTCGACGCGCGAGGCCAAGAAGGTCTGCACGGGCTGCGAGGTGCGGGCCGAGTGCCTCGAGTACGCGCTCGAGCACGACGAGCGCTTCGGCATCTGGGGCGGGCTCTCCGAGCGCGAGCGTCGCAAGCTCAAGCGCCGGGTGGTCTGAGCGCGACGTCCCGCAGCCCGGGAGCGGGCGAACTGTCGCTCGGGTAGACGACCTGCCGTGTCGAGGTCCCACGATCTGCGCTGAGCGCGGGTCATGATGTGGCCAGGATGACTTCTTCAGACACGACCACGGTGACCGGTCCCTACCACCAGCCAGGTGCGGCGCAGCAGCGCGCACGTGGTGCGTCGCCCCACGCCGTCGCGGCGGTGACCGGTTCGGTGCCCGCCGTCGTCTCGGTGACTGCGGTGGTCGTCACCCAGGGGCACACCCGTTACCTGCCGCACACGCTCGACGCCGTCCGGTCCCAGTCGGCCGTGCCGGACACCGTGATCGTGGTCGACGTCGCTGCGTCCCAGGCGATGAGCGAGTACCAGGAGCTCCAGCTCGGTGGCGCGCGGTTCCTCGCAGCCCCTCACGCGCGCACCTTCGGGCAGGCCGTGGACATCGCGCTCGCGTCCCGCGGTGCGCAGGACCCACCGACCTGGATCTGGCTGCTGCACGACGACTCCACCCCCGAGCCCGGCGCCCTGGCGGAGCTGCTCCGGGCGGTCGAGCACTCGAACGCGGTGGCGATCGCCGGTGCGAAGCAGCGCCGCTGGGACCTGGACGGTGACTCCGACGGGGTGCTCCTCGAGGTCGGTTTCACGGTGTCCCCGCTCGGTCGCAGGATGACCGGGATCGACGAGCACGAGATCGACCAGGGGCAGCACGACGCTCGCGAGGACGTCTTCGCCGTGGGCCTCGCCGGTGCGCTCGTGCGCACCTCGGTCTGGCAGGCGTTGGAGGGCACCGACCCCGAGTACGGGGTGTTCGGAGACGGGCTCGACCTCTGCCGCCGCGCGCGCCTCGCCGGGCACCGGGTCGTGGTCGTCCCGCGTGCCGTGGTCCGGCACGCGCAGGCGTCGCTCCTCGACCTCCGCGACGAAGGGCGCCACGAGGACGACGACGAGCCCCGGGTGCCGGACGTCGAGGCGTCGTACGGGCCCCGGCGTCGCAGCCACCTGCACTACCGGCTCGTGAGCGTCGCCTGGCCGATGCTCGTACCCGCCGTGATCGCCATGATCCTGTGGGCACCGTTCCAGGCCATGTACCGACTCGCGATCAAGCGGCCGGCGCAGGCGCGGGACGAGCTCCTCGCGCCGCTCTGGGCGGTCGTCCGGCTCCCCGCGCTCGCTCGGTCCCGCCGGTCGGTCCGCCGCACGAGCGTTCTTCCCCGACGTGCGCTGACCCCCCTCCAGGGCACCTGGCGCGACGTCCTCGGGGAGCGCAGGGACCACCGGTTGGCGAACGCCGAGGAGCACCGGGTGTCGACGGCTCCCACGGATCTCGAGCGGGCGGAGCTCCGCGCGATCGGTCGTCGGCGTCGCACCATGCTCGGGCTGCTGACGCTCGCCCTCCTCGCACTGACCGCGGTCGTCTTCGGGTCGGTCCTCGGGACCCTCGCCGCCGGTGGGCGCTTCGTCGGTGGCGAGCTCCTCCCGGCGGACGGGAGCTTCGCGGCCATCTGGCAGGCAGCGACCGGTGGCTGGGTCGCGGACGGGCTGGGCTCGCCCGCACCTGCCGACCCCTTCACGACGTTCCTCTTCCCGCTGGCGCTGCTCGGCGGGGGATCGCTCCAGCCGGCGGTCGGTGTCCTGGTGGTGCTGTCGTTCGTGGTCGCGGGGCTGGGTGCCTGGTTCGCGGCGGGCGGGGTGACCCGCTCCGTCTGGCTGCGGGCCTGGGCCGCGCTCGTGTGGGTTGCTGCCCCGTCCTTCGTCCTCGCGCTCGGCGAGGGACGGCTCGGCGCCCTCGTCGCGCACGCCGCCCTTCCATGGGTCGCGCTGGGGATCCTGCGCGCCCTGGGAGTTCAGGCGTACGACGAGCTGAGCCCTGCGCTCGGGCCGGTGGGCGGCCGTGCGCAGGCGGGCCGGCGAGCGTTCAGGCGGCGGCGGCCAGGCTCGGTCGGCGCGGCGGCAGCCGCGGGGCTCGCTCTGCTCGTCGCGGTGTGCGGGGCCCCTGTCCTCCTCCCGGTGTTCGTCCTGGCGCTGGGCGTCGTCGCCGTGGCGGCGCGGCAGCACCGCCGGTACCTGCTCCTGGTCCTGCTTCCCTCCCTCGTGCTCCTGGCTCCCTTCTGGTATCACGTCGGTACCACCTGGACCGACGGTGGGTGGCGCCTCCTGGCGACCGGTCCAGGCGTGCCGGTCGGCTCGGAAGCGGCACCGGCGTGGCAGCAGCTCCTCGGGATGCCGGTCGAGGCGGCCCCGTGGTTCGGCCTCGACGGCGGGGTGGTCGGCGAGGTCGCCCGCTTCGCGCCCCTGGCGACGGGAACACTGGTCGCCACGCTCGCAGTGCTCGCGCTCTTCCGTGCGCGGGTGGCCGGCGTGGCCTGCGCCTGGTTCGTCGCCGCACTGGGTCTCGCCGCCGCCGTCGTCACCGGGGCGGTCGAGGTCGCCGTCTCGGCGGACGGCCCTGTCCGCGGTTGGCCTGGCGCAGGGGTCTCGGTCGTCGTCCTGGGGCTCCTGGGGGCCGCGCTGCTCGGGGCTCCTGGGCTGCGGCACGCCCGATCGGCCGACCCGCAGGTCACCGCGGACGCCCCCGCGGGGGCCGGGGCCGCGGAGACGCAGGGGGCTCCCACGTCCAGCACGACGGGAGCACGGCAGCCTGTCGAGAAGCACCCTCGCCGCACGGCCCGTCGCGACCGTGCGCTCGCCGGGTGGCGGGCGGGCGGCGTCGGCCTGCTCGCGCTGGTCGCGGTCCTCGTCCCCGTCGCGTCGGTGACGTCGTGGACCCTGACGGCGACCGACCGGGACGGGACCGTCGGAGACCTGGCCGTCGTGACCGAGCCTGTCGTCCCGAAGGTCGGCCAGCAGATGCAGGAATCCGAGCGCGAGGTGCGCGTGCTGTCGCTCGAGCTCGCCCCCGGCGGAGTCCTCGAGTACGCGCTCCTGCGAGGAGACGGGCCCCAGATGATCGACGCGTCGAGCGTCGTGCAGGCGCGGGCCATGCTCGACCCGTCGTACGCGCAGGGGGACCTCCCGGCGATCGTGGCGGGCATGGCGACGGGGAGTGCTGCCGGCGCGGCGCGCGAGCTCGGTGACCTGGGCGTCGGTGCCGTCGTGCTGCCGACCTCGACGACCGAGGACGCGGTCGCCGAGCGTGAGCGTGCCGAGCTCGTGGCGCGTCTCGACATGGTGCCGGGTCTCGAGCGGGTGACCGAGGGGCAGACGTCGGTGCTGTGGCGGGTCGCTCCCGGCCCGCTGGAGACGGACGCCCCGGCGTGGGCGCGTGTCGTCGAGACGCTGCCGGTCGCGGCCCCGGGCGCCACCGACGAGCCCGTCGTGGTCGAACGGCTCCTCCCTGCTGACGACCGGTCCGTCGCGGCCCGCGTCGAGGCGGGTGGTGCTGAGCGCGCGATCGTGCTCGCCGAGACCGCGGATCCCGGGTGGACCGCGACGCTCGACGGTCGCGTCCTCGAACGCACCGAGGTCGACGGCCGCCAGGCCTTCCTCCTCGGCTCCGAGGAGGGGGCGCTCTCGATCGGCTTCGTCCCCGAGCACCGGTTGCCCTGGCTCGCGGTGGCGGGTCTGACCCTGTTGATCTTCGTGCTCCTCGCCGTACCGGTGGGACGTCGTCGGACCGGAACGAGGTAGTGCCCGTGACCACCAGAAGCGCCAGACCGCACCCCCTGCTGCGCCGCGTGGCGACGATCGGCACCGGCCTGGTGGCCGTCGCCCTCACGGGTGCGGTGGCCGCCGTCGGGCTTCCGGACGACTTCGGGACTGTCCCCGGTGCCGCGGCGGACGTCGAGCAGATCGAGGCGTCGACGCCCGAACGTACCCTCGTGTGCCCCGCGCCCGTCCGCCTGGCGGACTCGGCACAGGTGGGCGACGCCCAGTTCGGCGCCGCGCCTGTCGAGACGGCGACCGTGCTGCGCGCCGGTGTGGTCGGTGGGGGTTCGACGACGGGGGCTCCCGGTGAGACGCCCGTGACGCTCACGGGGCTCGAGGCGCTCGACGCGGCGCCGCTCGAACCGGACGACGCGGGTGCCACGGTGGTCTCGCTGGCCGACGTCTCCGAGGGGCAGGCGCTGCGGGTCGGCGCCGGGATGCCGGTCGACACTCGCGTCGCGGCCGCCGTGGCGTCGACGACGACCGCGGGGGACCTGCGCGGGCTCGCGGCGGCGAGCTGCGCGACACCGGACATCGACCACTGGCTCGTCGGAGGGAGCACCGAGGTCGGCAGCAGCGCGCAGCTCGTGCTCCAGAACCCCGGCCGCACGCCTGCGACCGTGCGGATCGAGGTGTGGGGCCCCGGGGGCCAGGTCGTCCTGAGCGGCGGGGGCCAGTACCTGGTCCCGCCCGGCGAGGAGGTCGTGACGCTGGTCGAGGCGGCAGCGCCCGAGCAGCGCCGGCTCGCGGTCCGCGTCGAGTCGACGGGAGGGACGGTCGCGGCCTACCTGCAGCACAGCACGCTCGCGGGCCTCGTGCCGCTCGGCGTCGACTACGTGGTCCCCGGGGCTGCGCCGTCGCTCAGCACGGCCGTCGGGTTCACGAGCTCGGGGGAGGCCGTCGACGACGCGCTCGCCCCGCAGGTCAGGCTTCTGGCACCGGGGGCCGAGGCAGGGACCGCGACGCTGACGGTCTATGGTGCGGACGGTCGCGTCCGGGTACGTGGGGGTGAGCAGGTAGAGCTGTCCCCGGGAGTCGTGACCGACCAGTCGCTCGGGGGGCTGCCCGCCGGGTCGTACACGGTCGTGGTGGACGCCACGGTGCCGGTCGTGGCCGGGGCGTCCGAGGCCCGGGCGGGCGACGCCGTCGAGGACTCGCCCTCGGGCGCGGTGCCGGTCGATCGCGCGTGGATCGCGTCGATCCCGGTCGCTGCGGCCGCCACCGGCGACGAGACGCCCGCCGGGTCGCGCGGGACGCACGACCGCGGCACCGTCACGCTGGTGCCCGGTACGTCGAGCCTGGTCCGCGTGGGCGCGGTCCCTCGGGAGCGCTCCGATGACTCCGACCCGACGGGGGCGTTCCGCGGCACGTTGCGTGCCTACGGGCCGGACGGCGCCCTGCTCGGGGAGAAGGCCCTCGACGTTCCTGCGGGCTCGACCGCCACGTTCGACGCCGCGGTGCTGGGGGCCGGTACCGAACCCGCCGTCCTGACCCTCGACGCGGGCGAGGACGGGACCGGACCGGAGCCTGTCTGGTCGGTCCTCGCGACGGCCGGTGCCCCGCTCACCGGCGCGCCCGAGGGGGCGCCGGGGACCTTGGTCTCCGTGCTCCTACCGGTTCCTCCGGCCGAGAGCCAGGGGAGCGTGGACGTGCGCGCCACGCGGACCGCGGGGCTGCCCGGCTGACCCGTCAGCGGCCGCCCTGGTAGCGGGGGTCGATCTCCTCGGGCGTGCGCGCGAGCATGTGCGCGACCTGCTCGACGACGACGTCGCGCACCAGGTCGGCCAGGTCGTCGTCGTCGAACGCCCGGGACTCGACGGGGCGGCGGTAGACGACGACGCGGGCCGGCTGCCCGGCGTCGGCAGGGAAGTAGCGCCCGAGGGGGACCCCGGCGTCCTCCCAGGGGGCGGGGTCCGAGGGCGGGACGTCCTCGACCGCGAACTCGGTGCCGTGGAGCTGGCGGGACCATCCGCGCTCGAGCAGGCTGATGGTCGCGATGACGTGCTCGTCGAACTTCTCGCCGCGCGTGCGGTTCGCAGGGGCCGACGGCGGGAGCAGCGGCCCGCGGACGCCGCGTCCGCGCCGGTCGCGACGTCGCGGGTGCGGTCCGACGTCGTTGAGGTCCGGCCCGCGCGGTGGGATCTGCAGAGACGCGACGAGCGGCGCCGGGGCGTCGGTCGATGCCTTCTCAGGGCGACGGCGCGAACCGTGCGGGGCGGGGGAGGGCGAGTGACCGGGCACGCCTCCGAGCCTAGACGAACCGCCGGGCGTCCGCCGCGACCGCGCCGTGACCACGACGTGCGGGACGGGCGCACGGCGTGTATGGCACCGCGACCACCCCGCAGGGCGTAGTGTCAGCCCGTGAGATCCGTCAGACAGTGCTCGCGCACCGCATGCACCCGTGCTTCGGTGGCGACCCTCACCTACGTCTACGCGGACTCGACCGCCGTGCTCGGGCCCCTGGCCCACCTGGCCGAGCCGCACAGCTACGACCTGTGCGCCGAGCACGCCGAGCGCCTCACCGCGCCCCGTGGCTGGGAGGTCGTGCGTCTCGCGCAGCACTTCGTCGAGACCGGCCCCAGCGCCGACGACCTCTCGGCGCTCGCCGAGGCCGTCCGGGAGGCGGGACGCCCGCGTCCCGGTCCTGAGCCCGACGACGTCACCGAGGTCGGGCGCCGAGGTCACCTGCGGGTCCTGCGCGCCGAGGGCGACTGAACGCGCTCCCCGGCCGTCCCGGCTAGGCTGACCGGGTGCCCATCGACCTGACCCAGCTCATCAAGGCCTACGACGTCCGAGGCACCGTCCCGGACCAGTTCAACCCACAGGTCGCCCGTGCGATCGGCGCGGCCTTCGCCCGTGTCGTGGTCCTCCCCGAGGCGACCACCACCGGGCGTGAGGCGACCGCCCGCCCGAGCGTCGCCGTCGGGCGGGACATGCGCGACAGCGGACCCGAGCTCGTCGACGCGTTCGCCGAGGGCCTCGCGGACGCCGGCGTGGACGTGCTCCGGATCGGGCTGTGCTCGACCGACGGCCTCTACTACGCGTCGGGCGCGCTGGACGTCCCGGGCGCCATGTTCACGGCCTCTCACAACCCGGCGGTCTACAACGGCATCAAGCTGTGCCGTGCGGGCGCCCGACCGGTGGGGCAGGACTCGGGCCTGGTCACGGTGCGCGAGCTCGCCCAGGAGTACCTCGACGGCGAGCTGCCCGCCCCGGTCGCGGACCGTGGCGAGATCACCGACCGCGACATGCTCGCGGACTACGCGTCGTTCCTGCGCTCGCTCGTCGACCTGCGGGGCATCCGCCCGCTCAAGGTCGTGATCGACGCGGGCAACGGCATGGGCGGCCTCACGGCACCCGCGGTCCTGGGGACCGCGGCAGGTCTCGAGGCGCTGCCGCTCGACGTCGTGCCCCTGTACTTCGAGCTCGACGGGACGTTCCCGAACCACGAGGCGAACCCGCTCGACCCCAAGAACCTGCTGGACCTGCAGGCCGCGGTCGTCGAGCACGACGCGGACCTGGGCCTGGCGTTCGACGGCGACGCCGACCGCTGCTTCGTGATCGACGAGCACGGCGACCCGGTGTCCCCGTCCGCGATCACGGCCCTCGTGGGACTGCGCGAGGTCGAGCGCGAGAAGGCCGCGGGGCGGGTCCCGACGATCATCCACAACCTCATCACGTCACGCGCCGTCCCGGACTTCATGACCGCGGCAGGGGCGAAGGTCGTCCGCACGCGTGTCGGCCACTCGTTCATCAAGGCGCAGATGGCCGACAACGACGCGGTGTTCGGCGGCGAGCACAGCGCCCACTACTACTTCCGCGACTTCTTCTTCGCGGACACGGGCATGCTCGCGGCCATGCACGTGCTCGCGGCCCTGGGCGGGCAGGAGCACCCGCTGTCCGCGCTCGGCGAGGTCTACGAGCCCTACACCGCGAGCGGCGAGATCAACTCCCAGGTCGACGACGTCCCCGCCGCCCGGGCCCGCGTGGTCCAGGCGTACGTGACCGAGGAAGGGGCGGGGCCGGTCGTGGTCGACGAGCTCGACGGCCTCACCGTCTCCCACTGGGACTCCCACCCGCAGTGGTGGTTCAACCTGCGTGCGTCCAACACCGAGCCGCTCCTGCGGCTCAACGTCGAGGCCGCCGACGAGGACATCATGGAGAAGGTGCGAGACGACGTCCTGTCGCTCGTGCGCGCCACCGAGAACGAGAGCTGAGGCCGAGCACATGAGCAACGACACGACGCCGGGCACCCCCGGGCCGGTCACCCTCGACCCGTGGGTCCGCGAGGCGCTGCGGTGCCCCGTGACCGGAGCCACGCTCGTGGACGGCACGGCTCCGGACGGCAGCCCAGAGCTCCGCTCGACCGACCCGGAGCGCCCGCTCGCCTACCCGGTCCGCGACGGGATCCCCGTGCTGCTCGAAGGCGACGCGCGGGCCCTCTAGGGACCTGCGCCGTCCTTCGACGACGACGGGCGCGAGCGCCGCCCCCCCGGGGGGGCGGGGGCCCGCGGCGTGTTCCACGGTTCCCGTCCCCACGGTGAGCCCGCGGTGCGATGCTGGACCGAGCACTCGCCGCGGGCCGCGCCCTGCGACGTCCCGAGTCGAAGGAGAGCCACGCCATGTCAGCTCAGGGCGGCACCAAGGCGGTCGTCGCGGCACTGCTCGCGAACATGGGCATTGCCGTCACGAAGTTCGTCGCGTGGGGCCTCACCGGAGCCTCGTCGATGCTCGCCGAGGGCGTGCACTCGCTCGCCGACTCGGGCAACCAGGCGTTGCTGCTCCTCGGCGGGAGACGGTCGCGACGGGCGGCCGACGAGGAGCACCCCTTCGGGTACGGCCGCGAACGCTACGTCTACGCGTTTATCGTCTCGATCGTGCTGTTCACGGTCGGTGGGCTGTTCGCTCTGTACGAGGCGTGGCACAAGTGGCAGGACCCGCACCCCATCACCGAGTGGCAGTGGGTCCCCATCGCGGTCCTGCTGGTCGCGATCGGCATGGAGGGGTTCTCGTTCCGCACCGCGATCCGTGAGTCGAACACCGTGCGCGGTGAGCAGTCGTGGCCGTCGTTCGTCCGCAACGCCAAGGCGCCCGAGCTCCCCGTGGTGCTCCTCGAGGACTTCGGCGCACTGATCGGCCTGGTCCTCGCCCTCGGTGGCGTGGGGCTGACCCTGGTCACGGGGGACGGGCGCTGGGACGCCGCCGGCACCGCGTGCATCGGCATCCTGCTGGTCCTCATCGCGATCGTCCTGGCCCTGGAGACCAGCTCGCTGCTGCTCGGCGAGTCCGCGACCAGCGCCGACGTCGCCGCGATCCGCACGGCTCTCGTGGGCGAGGGCGTCGCGTCCGTCATCCACCTCAAGACGCTGCACCTCGGACCCGAGGAGCTGCTCGTCGCGGCCAAGATCGAGGTCACGGCGACCACCGACGGGGCGTCGATCGCGCGGGCCATCGACGCCGCCGAGGAACGCGTCCGTGCGGCCGTCCCGATCGCGCGCTCCATCTATCTCGAGCCGGACCTGCGCCGGGCCGAGCCCGGTGTCCCGGGCGCGGTGGCCCCGGACTGAAGGCTGCGGGCCGGGGACGCACGACGGGCCCGCCCCCCCCGGGGGGGGGCGGGCCGGTCGCGTCCCGGGAGGCTCAGGCCTCCGCGGCGGCCTTGAGGTCGTCGACGAACGTCGGGTTGGCCTCGAGCCACTCGCGCACCGAGGCGTCGTTGTCCGCGCCCTCGTTCTCGTTGAACATGATGTTCTCGAGCGAGAAGAGCTGCTCGTCGCTCAGCGTGAGCGCGGAGATCCACGACGCGACGTCGGGGTGGTCCTCGGTGAAGCCGGTGCGGGCGACCGAGTGGATCTTCTCGGCCTCGCCCATGGCACCCTTCGGGTCCTCGAGGTCCTTGACGGGGAAGGCGTCGTAGGCCCAGTGCGGACGCCACAGCGTGACGGCGACGTTCTCGCCCGCGTCGGTCGCGCCCTTGAGCTCGGCGAGCATGGCCGGGGTCGAGGAGATGACGAAGTCCATGCCCTCCAGGCCGTAGGCCGGGATGGCCTCGTCCTGCGTGATGCGGGTCAGGCCCGCGCCCGACTCGATGCCGACGATGCGGTTGCCGAACAGGTCGGCGTTCGCGGCGAGCTCGTCGATGCTGTCGATCGGCGCGTCCTCGTTGACCGCGATGGTCAGCTTGGCGTCGTCGTACCAGTAGCCGAGGTCCTCGAGGTCGTCGCCGTACTGCTTCTTGTAGTCGGCGTGCGTGAGGGGCAGCCACATGTCGAAGTTGACGTCGAAGTCGCCTCCGGCCATGCCCGTGTAGACGACGCCGGGGTCGGCCGTCTCGGTGCGGACCGTGTAGCCCTCGTCCTCGAGGATGGCCTTGAAGAGGTGCGACACCGCGATGCCCTCGTCCCAGCCAGAGTGGATCGCGATCGTGATGTCCTTGTCGGCCTCGCCTCCGGAGCCGGCGTCGGTGCCCGAGGCGCAGGCCGAGAGGCCGAGCCCGAGGGCGAGCGAGGACGCGACGATCGCGGTGCGACGACGAGCCTGGTGGTGACGTGCGGGAGACATGGTGTCCTTCCTTCGGTGGGCCGACCGCAGGTGCGGCGGTGCCCACCTGGGTTGGTGGTGGTACGGGGAAGTGCGAGGGCGTGCTGGGTGCCCGGCGGTGTCGGGGCCGGACGACGGTGCCGACCCCGACGGGGGAGCCTCAGACGGCGGTGGCCGCGAGGGCCTTGGCGACAGGCGAGCGGGTGCTGAGGGCCGACGTCACGCGGTCGAGGAAGATCGCGAGGATCACGACGGACAGACCCGCCTCGAAGCCGAGCGAGATGTTGACCCGCTGGAGGGCCGCGACCACGTCGCGTCCCAGGCCGGCCGCGCCGACCATGCCGGAGATCACGACCATCGAGAGCGAGAGCATGATGACCTGGTTGACGCCCGCCATGATGGTCGGCATCGCGAGGGGGAGCTGGATCTGGCGCAGGATGCGGCCCGGCGTGGAGCCGAACGCGTGCCCGGCCTCGACGACCTCCCGGTCGACCTGGCGGATGCCCAGCTCGGTGAAGCGGACACCCGGAGCGAGCGCGAACACGACGGTCGCGACGATGCCCGGGACGGCGCCCGTGAGGAAGATGATGACCGTCGGGATGAGGTACACGAACGCGGGCATGGTCTGCATGAAGTC
Organism: Oerskovia rustica; assembly: GCF_014836555.1. GTDB lineage: Bacteria > Actinomycetota > Actinomycetes > Actinomycetales > Cellulomonadaceae > Oerskovia > Oerskovia rustica. The sequence goes on along the minus strand of NZ_JACSQQ010000001.1, from coordinate 127,856 downwards.
GAGCACGGGGCGCAGGACCCGCGAGACGGTGTCGTTGCGGGCGGCCCAGATGCCCAGCGGGATGCCGATCAGCAGTGCGATCGCGCTCGCGACGAGCACGAGCGCCAGGGTGTCCATGGCGTTGTCCCACTGGTCGACGCTCGCGATCACGACGAACCCGACGAGGGCCGTGACGCCCAGCCTCCAGCCCTTGGCGAAGAACGCCAGGGCTGCGAGCACGAGTGCGACGACGAGGAAGGGCGGGCCCTGGAGCACCGCTGCGAGAGCGTCGTAGCAGCCCAGCAGGACGTCCTTGACGACCGCGAAGAACGGCTTGAACGTCGCGGTCAACCATTCGACGAAGACGGCGACCCAGTCACCGAGGGGCAGGCGGGGGACGAACGTGTCGGTGGCGCTCACGCGTCTGCTCCTTCCGTCGAGGTGGTGTCTTGCGGGGCGGGTGCGTCCTCGGTCGTGTCCTGCCCGACGGCGTCGGGCTCCTCGAGCGTGGGCGGCACCATGGCCTCGAGCAGGGTCACGCGCGGGATGACCCCGACCAGGCGGTTCTTGTCGTCCGTCACGGCGACGGGCAGAGGAGACTCGGCCGCCGGCGCGAAGAGCTCCGCGAGGGGGGTGTCGACGCTCACGGGAGCGACGCCGTCGTGCACGATCGACTCGATGCTCGTGGCGTGGTCGCCGCTCGACTTGAGCAGCGCGACCGCGTCCGCGTCGCGGACGACGCCGCGCAGGACGCGCTGACGGTCGACGACGTAGGCCGCCGACACCTGTGCCTCGCGCATGGTGCGGCTCGCGACGCGGGGGCCGCCGCCGAGCGGGACGACCGCGGTCGGCCGGACCATGACCGACGCGGCGGTCAGGACACGGGTGCGGTCGACGTCGGCGACGAACTGCGCGACGTAGTCGTTCGCGGGGTCGGAGAGGATCTCCTCGGCCGTGCCGATCTGGACCGTGCGGCCGTCACGCATGACGGCGATCCGGTCGCCCAGGTGCATGGCCTCGTTGAGGTCGTGCGTGATGAAGATGATGGTCTTGCCGAGCGTCTGCTGCAGGTCGAGGAGCTGCTCCTGCATCTCGCGCCGGATGAGCGGGTCGAGCGCGGAGAACGCCTCGTCCATGAGCAGCACGTCGGTGTCCGCGGCGAGCGCACGGGCGAGCCCCACGCGCTGGCGCATGCCGCCCGAGAGCTGCGAGGGCAGCGAGTCCTGCCAGCCCCCCAGGCCCACGAGGTCGAGCGCCTGCTGCGCCTTCTCGCGGCGCTCGGCCTTGCCCATGCCCTGGATCTCGAGCGGGTACGCCGCGTTGTCCAGGACCGTGCGGTGGGGGAGCAGGGCGAAGTGCTGGAACACCATGCTGACGCGGCTGCGCCGCAGGGCCCGCAGCTGCTTGGCGTTCACCGTCGCGAGGTCGTCGTCGCCCAGGAGGACGTGGCCGGCCGTGGGCTTCCACAGGCCGTTGAGCATGCGGATGAGCGTCGACTTGCCCGAGCCCGACAGGCCCATGACGACGAAGATCTCGCCCTGCTTGACGTCGAAGCTCGCGTCGATGACGGCGGCCGTCCCCAGGGACTTGACGTCGGCGCGGCCCGCGCCGTCCTTGAGTCGCCGGACGGCCTCCTGCGGGCGGCGGCCGAAGACCTTGTAGACGCCCTGGACGCTCACGGCCACGGGCCGGTCGTCCGGCAGGGGGTCGGTGCCGTGGGCGCCGGGGAAGGGTTCGGTCTCCACGGGGATGAGGACGGGGGCGGTGCTCGTAGGTGGCTCGGTGCTCGTACTCGTGCTGGTGCTGCTTGCGGTCATGCTGGCGGGTCTCGCCACCTTCCAGGTGTCGTGGCGGGTCCGGAACGCTCCGCGGAGGGCGCCAGGGTGACCTGGCTGCGACCTCCCGGTGCGCTCAGCGCCGCGAGGCGCGTCACGGTCCACCGGATCGAGGCCCGCCGCCGGGGGCCACCCGGGTGGGTGGCCGCCGCGAGGCGCAGCGGGCGCTGACCTGTCGTGGGGTCGGCGCGAGCCGGCCCTGGACAGGTCGATCTGTCTCCAGCACCCTGCCCGATCCCAGGGCGAATTGCTACCGAGTGGCCGGTGTGCATGGCGGTTTCGAGGGAGATGCTTGACCGTACAATCGTTGAAAGCGCGCGGTTTTGACCATTCACGGGATCGTTATCGCTTCGTGACCTTGATATGGTCAAGCAGATTTGTTATCGCGCGCGGGCGCGAACTGTTGATCTGGTGCTGACGCCGAGGGTGACACTCCTCGACGCCGAGGGTGACGCTCCCGCCCGCCGAGGGTGACACGCCGGTGCGCCGAGGGTGACGCACTGGTGCGCCGACGGCGACGGTGAGCGGCGCCGTCGGGCCCGCTGCTCCCCGACGAGAGCCCGGCCTCACCCGTCGGCGCAGGTTGCGGGCCCCCTCAGCACCCCTGCCGGTCACCCTCGGCAGACAGGTCCGTCACCCTCGGCTCCCACGGTGGTCACCGTCGGCGCGCGGCGAGCCGCCCCCGGTAGTCTGGAGCGACACCGTCAGAACCGTCGTTCGGAGCACCATGTCTTCTGCCACGCCCGCCGCCCAGGCCTCGTTCGACGAGGTCCCCGGCCGCTACAAGGTCCGAGACCTGTCCCTCGCCGAAGCGGGACGCCACCAGATCCGCCTCGCCGAGCACGAGATGCCCGGGCTCATGGCGCTGCGGGCCGAGTTCGGCGCGTCGCAGCCGCTCGCGGGCGCGCGCATCGCGGGCTCGCTCCACATGACCGTCCAGACGGCCGTCCTCATCGAGACCCTCGTCGCGCTCGGAGCTCAGGTGCGCTGGGCGAGCTGCAACATCTTCTCGACGCAGGACGAGGCCGCCGCGGCGATCGTCGTCGGCCCGCACGGCACGCCCGAGGACCCCCAGGGCGTCCCGGTCTTCGCGTGGAAGGGCGAGAGCCTCGAGGAGTACTGGGACTGCACCGAGCAGATCCTGCTGTGGCCGGGCAGCAACGGCGCCGAGGGGGCGAACCTCATCCTCGACGACGGCGGCGACGCGACCATGCTCGTCCACCTGGGGCTGCAGTACGAGCGCCTCGGCACCGTCCCCCCGGACACCCTGCCGGGCGAGCCCGACCACACGCACGAGATGAACGTCGTGCGCTCGGTCCTGCGCCGGGCGCTCGCGGCCGACCCGCTGCGCTGGACCGCCGTCGCGGACCAGCTGCTCGGCGTGACGGAGGAGACGACCACGGGCGTGCACCGCCTGTACCAGCTCGCCGAGTCGGGCGAGCTGCTGTTCCCGGCGATCAACGTCAACGACTCGGTCACCAAGTCGAAGTTCGACAACAAGTACGGCATCCGTCATTCGCTGCCGGACGGCATCAACCGCGCGACGGACGTCCTCATGGGCGGCAAGGTCGCGTTCGTCGCGGGCTACGGCGACGTGGGCAAGGGCGCGGCCGAGGCCTTCCGCGGTCAGGGCGCGCGCGTCATCGTGTCCGAGGTCGACCCGATCTGCGCGCTGCAGGCCGCGATGGACGGCTACCAGGTCGCGCGCATCGAGGACGTCCTGGGCGAGGCCGACTTCTTCATCACGACCACGGGCAACAAGGACGTGGTCACTGCCGCGCACATGACGGCGATGAAGAACAAGGCGATCGTCGGCAACATCGGTCACTTCGACAACGAGATCGACATGGCCGGACTGGCCCAGGTCCCGGGGATCACGCGCACCGAGATCAAGCCGCAGGTGCACGAGTGGACGTTCCCGGCGGCCGACGGCGAGGAGGCCCGCTCGATCATCGTCCTGTCGGAGGGGCGCCTGCTGAACCTGGGCAACGCGACGGGCCACCCGTCGTTCGTGATGAGCAACTCGTTCTCGAACCAGGTCATCGGCCAGATCGAGCTCTTCGAGGACAGCAAGCGCCCGGAGGGCGAGCGGACGTACGAGCGCCAGGTCTACCGCCTGCCCAAGGTCCTCGACGAGAAGGTCGCGCGCCTGCACCTCGACGCGCTGGGCGTGCGCCTCACCGAGCTCTCGAAGAGCCAGGCGGACTACCTCGGCATCCCGGTCGAGGGGCCGTACAAGCCGGAGCACTACCGCTACTGAGCGGTCGCGAGCGCCCCTGAGCAGGGGGCCCGACGGCGGAGGGCCGGGTTCCGGGAGGAGCCCGGCCCTTCGCGTGCGGTCGCCCTGGGCGGGGCGTCGCGTCGCCCTCGGCGGGTGGGCACGTCACCCTCGGGGGTCGGGGACGTCGCCCTCGGCGGATGGGCACGCCACCGTGGGCGCTTCCGGCACTCCTGCGCAAGGATGGTCCCAGCAGCGCGCCGACAGGAGAAGACGATGGCGACGATCCCGAGCGAGCCCACGATCAGCGACTCCGAACGAGCAGAGCTCGAGGCCCTGCGTGCGGAGGTCCGGCGCCTGCGTGCCGAGCGCCCCGCCCCGCCCTCCGGGACGGTCCCCGACGCGGCGCCCCGCCGCGGCGGGTGGCTCCGCTGGACCGCCGTCACGGTGCTCCTGGTGCTCGCGGGGGTCCTCATGCTGGGCTCGGTCGTCGCCCGGTACGTGCGCGGCGAGATCCTCGACACGGACCACTACGTCGCGACCGTGACACCGCTGGGCTCGGACCCCGCGATCCAGGCCGAGATCAGCACCAAGGTCTCGGACGCGATCCTCGAGCGGATCGACCTCGAGACCGTGACGACGCAGGCGCTCGCGACGCTCACGCAGAACGTCGACCAGGTCCCACCTCAGGTGCAGGGCCTGGCCCCGCTCCTCGCGAGCCAGGGCGAGTCGTTCGTCCGCTCGACCGTGGACCGCATGGTCACGTCGCCGACGTTCGAGGAGCTGTGGATCGTCGCGAACCGCCAGGCTCACAAGAACCTCGTCTCGGTCCTCACGGGCGAGGGCGGCACGGCGGTCACGGCCGACGCGAACGGCCAGGTCACGCTCTCGCTCGGGCCCATGATCGACGAGGTCACGAAGCGGCTCTCGGCGCGGGGCTTCACGTTCGTCGAGAACCTGCCGTCGATCAACCCGCAGTTCGTGCTGTTCACCTCGGACGACGTCGTGACGGCGCAGCGTGCGGTGGCCGCCCTGAGCAAGGCGGCGAACGTCCTGCCGTGGCTCTCGCTCCTCGTCGCGGCCGGCGCGGTGTGGGCGGCCCCGCGCGGGCGGCGTCGCCGGGCCGTGATCCTCGCGGGCGTCACGTACGTCGTCGCGATGGCGATCCTCGCGATCGCCATCACGGTCGGCCGGTCGTTGTACCTGGGCGCCGTGCCGTCGGACGCCCTGTCGCCGTCGGCGGCGACGGCCCTGATCGACGCGGTGCTGGTCCCGCTGCGCACGTCGTTGCGCGCGGTGTTCGCGTTCGGTGTGGTCGTCGTGCTCGCCGCGTACCTCACGGGGCCCAGCCGGTCGGCGGTCGCGGTGCGCGGCGGGTTCAACTGGCTCGTGCGCGCGGCCAGCCGCGGCCACGCGGGCGACAGCGGGCGCCCCCCGCACCCCTTCGAGGTCTGGGTCGCGAGGCTGCGCTGGCCGCTGATCGCGCTCGTCCTGGCCGGGGCGCTGGCCGTCCTGGTGTTCTCGCGCTACCCGAGCGGGAGCACGATCCTGGTCATCGCGCTGGTCGCGGCCGTCCTGGTGGTCGCGATCCAGGTGGTGTCCGCGCCGGCCCGCGGTGCAGCGAGGGCGACCGGACCGGAGGGGCCGGGCGGCGCCGTCGGGGTGGGAGGCTCCACGGAGCAGGAGGGCTCCGCCGAGGAGGAGGCCGCGACGCCCGTCGCGCGCTGAGCACGCCGCAGAGGGGGGACATCCCCCCTGCACGACGGCGGAGCGCACCCTGGGCGCGCGGACTCCGGTCGGCAAGACTGGTGGTACCGCTCGAACCAGACCCAGGAGTCCTGCCACCATGTCTGCTGTGACATCCCCCCAGCCGCCGCTCGGCGACGCCGCGCCCGACGGCGAACCCTCGCCCGGGTACGCGCCGCCGACCGAGCCTCTCCTGTCCTTCGAGACCCAGCCGGCCGAACCCGCCGGCGACCTGCGGCACGTCCCCGACGGGCTCGACCCGCGCTACGTGGACCTGCGCGAGCCGGTCGGCTTCCTGGCCGCGCCGTTCGCGCGCCAGACCTGGCGCGAGTTCGGCTACCTGTGGCTGTCGCTGTTCGTCGCGCCCTTCGCGTTCACCTACGTGATGTTCACCGTGAGCTTCACGGTGGGGATCCTCGTGACGGTCGTGGGGCTCGTGGTCTCGGGCGGCCTGGTCCTCGGGGCGCGCGGCTGGGGCGGCATGTACCGCTCGATGGCGCGCTCGATGCTGTCGGTCGACGTGCTGCCACCCACGCCGCACACGCCGCGCCGCGGGTTCTGGCGCATGCTCTGGTCGAACCTGTCGGACGGTCCCGGGTGGCGGGCCATGACGTTCATGTTCGTGAGCTTCTTCCTGGCGCTCGTCGCCTTCGTCGTGTCCGTGACGTTCTTCCTCGTCTCGCTGGGGGCCGCGACTCACTGGTTCTGGTCGCAGTTCCTGCCCGCGCAGATGGCCGCCGACGGCACGTGGCACCGCGGCGCGCAGATGGGGACCGACTGGTACGTCGACACCCCGCTGCGCCAGTCGGCGCTCGCGGCCGTGGGCATCGCGCTGTGGTGGTTGTGGCCGCAGCTCGTGCGCGGGTTCGCGCAGCTCTTCCGCCTCCTGTCGGTCAACCTGCTCGGCCCCACCCGGGCGAGCCTGCGCGTGGCCGACCTCGAGAAGTCCCGCGGCAAGACCGTCGAGGACGCGGACGCCAAGCTGCGCCGCATCGAGCGCGACCTGCACGACGGCACCCAGGCCCGGCTCGTCGCGGTGGCGATGCAGCTCGGCGAGGCCAAGGAGCAGCTTGCGGCGGGCGGCGACGCGTCCGAGGCCCTCGAGCTCGTCGACAATGCGCACGCGTCGACCAAGGAGGCGCTCGTCGAGCTCCGCGAGCTCGCTCGGGGCATCCACCCGCCCGCGCTCGACAACGGCCTCGCGGTCGCCCTCGAGACGCTCGCGGCCAGGTCCCCGCTGCCTGTGACGGTCGACGTCGACCCGGGCATCACGCCGTCGCCGGCCGTCGAGACGATCGCGTACTTCTGCGTCGCCGAGCTCGTGACGAACGCCGCCAAGCACGCGCGCGCCTCGGGCGTCTACGTGCTCGTCGAGGAGCAGGGCTCGCGGCTGCGCCTGCGCGTGCGCGACGACGGACAGGGCGGTGCGCGCATCTCGACGCCCGACGCGCGCGGCCACCGGTCGGGGCTCGCTGGCCTCGAGGAGCGGGTTCGTTCGGTCGACGGCACGTTGGACCTCGTCAGCCCGGTCGGTGGGCCTACCGTGGTCACGGTCGTCCTGCCGAGCAGGGTGTAGCCGGCCCCACCCGCGGAGCGGCCCGGACGTCTCGACCGAGGCGCCCGGGCCGAACCATCGACACAGAAGAGGTACCACCGTGCGGCTCGTGATCGCCGAGGACTCCGTCATCCTGCGCGACGGGCTCGTCGCCCTGCTCACCCGTCGTGGCCACGAGGTCGTGGCGGCCGTGGGCGACGGCGACGCGCTCGTCGCGGAGGTCGCGCGCCTGGCCACGCTCGGCGAGCTGCCCGACGTCGTCATCATCGACATCCGCATGCCCCCGACGTTCACCGACGAGGGACTGCGCGCGGCGCTCACCCTGCGCGCCGCGTCGCCAGGGCTGGGGGTGCTGCTGTTCTCGCAGTACGTCGAGACGCGGTTCGTGAGCGAGCTGCTCACGGGCGGCGCCGAGGGGGTCGGGTACCTCCTCAAGGACCGTGTCGCGGACGTGAGCGAGTTCCTCGACGCCCTGACGCGCATCGCCGCGGGGCAGACGGTGCTCGACCCCGAGGTCGTGAGCCAGCTCATGGGCGCCTCACGCTCGGACGACGGCCTGGCGCGCCTCACGCCCCGCGAGCGCGAGGTGCTCGAGCTCATGGCGCAGGGGCGCTCGAACACCGCGATCGCGGAGAACCTGTTCCTGTCCTACGGGGCCGTGGAGAAGAACGTCACGGCGATCTTCGGCAAGCTCGGCCTGCCGCAGGACGCGGGGGACCACCGCCGGGTGCTCGCGGTGCTCAGGTACCTGCGGGACTGAGCGTGTCGCGGCGGTGCCTGCGGGGGACATCCCCCGCGGAGGTCACCGGACCGCCGCCGTGGCCTCGGGGGAGGCTCCCGTTCCGGGACGTACCGGGATTTTCGAGACTGGTGGGGAACCTTTTCCCTCCGTCCCGAGGAGCATCCCGTGGCCGTCGTCGACGTCCCTCGTCTTCCGTTCCGGCCCGCCCGGACACCCCGTCCGTCCCGGCCCGCCCGCCCGTCCCCCCTCGCTGCGGCGCCGCCGGCCCTTCGCCCGGCGCCGGCGCCCCGCCGTCGGGCCGTCGCGGGTGCACCCGCCCGGCGCGACGTGTTCGTCGACGCGGTGCGCGCGCTCGCGACCCTCGCGGTCCTGAGCGTCCACTGGCTCATGCCCGAGGTCACGTGGGACGGCGAGCGCCTCGGGATCGGCAACGCCCTGGCCCACGGCGGGGCGTGGACGATCACGTGGGTCCTGCAGGTCCTGCCGCTGCTGTTCTTCGCGGCCGGGGCGTCGGCGGCGTACCAGCTCTGGCGCCCGGGCACGGCGAACGGGCCCGACGGCGCCGCTCGCCTCCCGGCGGCAGGTCGCCAGGGCGCCGCACGGGGTCTCGTCGCGGCCGGACGGGACGTCGTGCGGCGCCGGATGCCGCGCATCTGGAAGCCGGTCGCGGCCTTCGTCGGTGCGTGGGCCGTGGCCGCCGTCGTGCTGGTCGCCGCAGGCGTGCCGGAGACGGCCGTGCTGCAGGTCGCCCGGATCGCGCCGCAGCTCCTGTGGTTCCTCGGGGTGTACCTGCTGCTGCTCGCAGTCACCCCTGCCCTGCTGCGGGCCTACCAGGTGTGGGGCTGGCGCATGGTCGTGGTCGTCGTCGCCGCGCCGTTCGTCGTGGACGTGCTGCGCTTCGGGGCGGGCGTCGAGCACGTGGCCGTCGCGAACGTCCTGCTCGGCTGGGCCGTGCCCTACGTCCTGGGGATCGTCTACGTCGACCTCGTCCGGCGTGACGCGCTGCCCTCCCGGCGCACGCTCGCCCTCGTGGCCACCGGCGCGCTCGCCGCGATGGTTGCCCTCCTCGTCGTCGGTCCCTACCCCCTGAGCCTCATCGGGATGCCGGGCGACGCGATCTCCAACCTCGGGCCGCCCACGGCTCTCGCCGTGACCCATGCCGTGCTCCAGGTGAGCGTGGCGCTCGCCGTGCGCGACGTCGTCGTGCGCTGGGCGCAGGGGCGTGGAGCAGCCCTCGTGGGGTGGGTCGCCGGTCGGTCCATGACGCTGTACCTGTGGCACCTGACCGCGATGTTCGTGGTGCTCGGGGTGGTCCTGCTGGGGCTCGGCACCCCTCTGCCCGCGTCGTGGAGCGCCGACTGGTGGGCGAGCCGGCCCCTGTGGTTCGGCGCGGCCGCGCTCGTGCTCGGTGCGCTCGTGCTGGCGTTCGGGCGATTCGAGGCGGGGGCTCCGCGCCGCGCGGGGGCGCGGAGCGTGCCCGTCAGCTCCGGGGGTCGGGCACCGAGTACGGCAGGCGGTGCAGCATCTCGCCCTGCTCCTGGGCGAGCACGCGTCCCCGCTGGGCGCTGACCCAGTCCCGGCTGCGTCGCTCGGCGAGGACCGCGCACAGGAAGTCCTCGGGCGGCGTCCCGGGCGGCGGGCCCGGGGCTACGTACTGCTCGATCCGGCCCGCGAGGTCCTGACCGATCCGGACACGCGAGGCCGGGTTGAGCCCGGCAGCACGCCCGAGGAACTGGCGGACCGCGAGGGCCAGGCCGTCCGGGAGCCTGCGCATGTCGGCGTGCGAGGCCCACCCCGCCAGGTGGGGCGGCATCGCGATCGCCGCGTACGTCGGCTTCCCGCCGCGCACCCGGATCGCGTACGTCCCGGCGAGCATGTCCCCGACCCGCTTGCCCTTGTCGTTCGACAGCGACGCGACGATCGCGACCGAGCCGAACGTCATCCACAGCTCGCCCACCCCCACGAGCGCACGGATGAAGGCGTGCCGGAAGCGGACGGGGCCGCCGTCGTCGCGCACGACCCGGATGCCGGTCGCGAGCTTGCCGAGCGACCGGCCCCGCGAGAGGGTCTCGACGGTCGTCGGGATGCCGACCATGACCAGGACCAGGAGGACGATCCACACCGCGGGCGCGAAGTCGATGCTGACGGCGTTGAGCGCCGCGCCCGCCACCGCGACGAGCACCAGGACGAGGAAGGTCCCGAGCGCGACCAGGTCGATCACGGCCCCCAGGGCGCGCGTCACGAAGGACGCCGGCCGGGCGTCGAGGACCACGCCCTCGCCGGTCAGGATGCCGTCTCGCACGCTTGCTCCTCCAGGGTCGTCGACACAGGTCGAGGGATCGTCGCCGCTCCCGGACGGTGGCCGGTGACGACGAGGGGGGTCCGGCCCACTGTAGGGCAAGGTGTGGCAGGGTAGCCGCGTGGACCTCGATGCCTTCAGCGCCGTGCACAGCGACGAGTGGTCGCGGCTCGCCGAGCTGACCAAGAAGCGCTCGCTCGACGGTGCCGAGGCGGACGAGCTCGTCCGCCTCTACCAGTCGGTCGCGACGCACCTGTCGACGATCCGCTCGTCAGCCCCCGACCCCGTGCTCATCACGCGGCTCTCCGACCTCCTCGGGCGCGCGCGGGGACGTCTCGCGGGGGCGCACGAGCCTGCCTGGCGCGACGTGACACGCTTCGCCACCGTCTCGGTGCCGGCCGCGCTGTACCGGATCCGGTGGTGGACCGTGACGGTCATGGTGCTGTTCCTCCTCGTCGCCCTCGTCGCGGGCTGGTGGGTCGCGACGACTCCCGACGCGCTCGCGTCGATGGGCACGCCCAGCGAACGCGAGGCCTACGTCAACGAGGCCTTCGCGAGCTACTACGACCCGGGCGCGGACTTCGCGACGGTGGTCTGGACGAACAACGCCTGGATCGCCGCGCAGTGCATCGCCCTGGGGATCTCGGGCGTCTTCCCGGCGTACGTCCTGTTCGCCAACGCCGTGGGCGTCGGGTCCACGGGCGGCATGATGGCGTACTACGGCGAGCTCGACACGTTCCTCACGCTCATCGCCCCGCACGGCCTGCTCGAGCTCACCGCGATCTTCGTCGCGGGGGCCGCGGGGCTGCGCCTGTTCTGGACCATGGTCGACCCGGGGCCGCGGACTCGTCTCCGGGCCCTGGCGGAGGAGGGGCGCGCGCTCTTCACGGTCGCGGTGGGGCTCGTGGTCGTCCTGGGCGTCTCGGGCCTCATCGAGGGGTTCGTCACCGGGTCGGGGATGGCATGGTGGCTCAAGATCGTCATCGGCGCGATCGCCCTCGCGGCCTTCTGGGCCTACACGATCGTGCTCGGCCGCCGGGCCGTACGGGCGGGGGAGACGGGCGACCTCTCGGCCGACCACGCGGGGGACGTCGCGCCGGTCGCGGGCTGAGCCGTCCCCGGCGAGGGCCGCACTACGAGGCCGCGTCATCTGCCACCGCTACGAGGCCGTGACGGTGACGACGTGCTCCGACGCCTCGGGCGCGACGAACCGCAGCAGCTCGGTGCCGCGCGCGTCGAGGGCGGCTCGCTGGGCGCGCGTGAACGTGTGGCCGAGCGGGGAGACGTCGAGGTGCGCGACGGCGTCGGGCGTCGTGGTCGGCCGCGTCCCGACGCGGCGCACCTTCCACGTCGCGGCCACGTAGCCGTCCACGAGGACCGTCCCGGGCACCTGCCCGTTGACGGTCGTGATCGCCTTGCGCCGCACGTCGTCGACGACGCGCGTGCGGTCCGCATGGCCCAGCACCAGGTTGTCGAACTCCGCCACGAGCACCAGGGGAGCGGGGGCGCCCGCGCCGGGGCGCGGAGCGTCGGGCAGGTCGAGATACTCCTTGCCGTCGGGGCCGGTAAAGGTCACGAGCTCTGGCCGCAGCCGCCCGACGGCGTCGCGCAGGCCCGTCAGCCCGGACCACCGCTGGGCGTCCATGACCGTGGCGGGGCCGAACGCCGCGAGGTAGCGGCGGACGAGGCGCACGAGCGCCGCGGCGCGCTCGTCGGGGTCGAGGAGCGCGCGGCTCGGCCGTCCGAACCAGGCGTCGGCCGTGGTCCAGGTCGTCGTCGTGCCGGGGCCGTTGGCGCCCCACAGCCCGCGGGGGGTGACCTGGACGAGGGGGAGGAAGCAACGGGCCGTGTAGGCCAGGTGCTGGGGATGGACGTCGGGCCAGCGCTCGCCGAGCAGTCGCCCCAGGTCGCCCGAGGTCAGGGGGGACCCGGTCAGGAGGTCTCGCGCTGCGGCGGCGACGGCGTCGAGGTTCGTGCCCGCCAGTGCCTTGGCGTGCGCGCTGCCCGTCCGGACCCCCGACTCGAGCAGGGGGCGCAGCGCGCCCGGGAGCTCCAGGGCGTCGTCGGCCGTGACGAGGTGGACCGTGCCGCGCATGACCGCGATGCGGGTGACCGAGCGGTCGAGGAACCGCTGCGAGAGGTCGTCGGTCCGGAAGCCGTCGAGGCGCGACCACAGTCCCGGGTAGGGGCTCGTCGGTGCCTGCGACTGGAGGCCCACGAGGTGGTCGACCTCGGCGACGGGCGTCGAGGAGGCGGGGGAGAGCAGGTGCTGGCGGGCCAGCAGCGCCCGGTTGAGGTCGTCGAGGGTGAGGCTGGGCCCGTGGCGGCCGGCGGCGGTCATGGAGTCATCCTGCCGTGAGGACGGCGACCGCGCCGCGGCTCACGCCGGCCGCGAGGTGGGCTCCGGGCAGCGGCCGAGGGCGCGCGGCAGGCTTGACCGATTCTTGACGTTCTGATTCGGTAGGTCGGATGAGACGCAAAGTTCTGCTTGACCCGTCGCGCGCGCCCCTCGCGCGCCGTGGAGCGTTCTGCGGTGCGGCGGTGGTCGTGGTCCTGGCCGGTGCTCTCGCTGGGTGCAGCCCGACGCCGGACTGCGCACCGTCACAGGTGTTCGCCACCGCACCGGGGCCGCACGACGCCGTCGGCGCAGGCTCCACGGACGTGACCGTCGACGAGCTCGGTCAGACCAGGCTCCTGCACGAGCAGGACGACCTCTCCGTCTACCTGGCCGAGTGGCCCTCGCAGGACGCGGACGTGTGCGTGTGGGTCGAGCGCGACGGAGACTTCGTCGGCAGCGGGTGCGCCGGCGGGTGGGTGCAGGCGAGCTTCCTGGACGCAGGGGTGAGCGTGCTCTACGACTCCCACGGGGACGTCGCCGAGCGCGCTCCGCGCGGCTGGGTGAGCGTCAGCGAATGCCTCGCGATCGGGGCCTAGCGAGCGATGCGCGAGGTCCCCGGTCGTGGTGCCGGACGGTACCGCCGGAGTGCCGGAAGGGCACCCGTCAGAAGATGAGGAAGCCCAGCGCCGGGATGACGAAGGTCGCGGACAGCGCGAAGATCACGATGATCGCGACCCGTCGGTTGCGGGCTTCACGGTCGCGCGGGGTGGCCGGTCGGGTCACGGTGCTGCTCCTCGGGAGTCGGGGGTCTCTGCCACCAGCCTAGGCCGTGGGGTGGGGGTATCCCGCCGGGACCGTGTGACGGTGGGGTGAGAGCCGGGCGGACGAGCCGACAGGCCGCGAGGACCCGGAGGGCACGCTCGTCCTGACGGCGTCGTCAGAGGCGTCCCGCGGCCTTGAGCGCGAGGTACGTGTCGGCGAGCCGCGGTGCGAGCTCCTCGGGCAGCCCTTCGACGACCTCGACCCCCTTGCGGGACAGCACGGTCCGCACCGCGGTGCGTTCGAGCTCGACGCGCGCGGCGGCCGCGGCGTCGTATACCTCGGCGCTCGAGTCGCGTGCGTCGCGCAGGGCCGCCACCTCCGGGTCCGCCACCGAGGCGACGACCACCTGGTGCTTGGCCGTGAGCTGACCGACGACGGGCAGCAGGCCCGTCTCGACCGCGGCCGGGTCGAGGGTCGTGAGGAGCACGACGAGCGCGCGCTGCGAGAGCCGCTGGTGCACCGAGCCGACGAGCCCCGGCCAGTCGGTCTCGAGCAGCACCGGCTGGACGGGGGCGAGCGCGTCCGCCAGGGCGGGCATGAGCCGAGGACCGGCCGCGCCCGCGACACGGGCCCGCACGCCGCGGTCGTACGCGAACAGCTCGACCCGGTCGCCCGCGCGACCTGCGAGGGCCGAGAGCAGCAGCGCCGCCTCGATGCTCGCGTCGAGGCGTGGCTCGTCGCCGATACGGGCCGCCGACGTGCGCGAGGTGTCGAGGACGATCAGGACACGGCGGTCACGTTCGGGGCGCCAGGTCCGCACGACCATGTCCGCTCGGCGGGCCGAGGCCCGCCAGTCGATCGACCGGACGTCGTCACCGATCACGTACTCGCGCAGCGAGTCGAACTCCGTCCCCTCGCCGCGCACCTGGACGGCCGAGCGGCCGTCCATCTCGCGTAGCCGCGCGAGCCGGCTCGGCAGATGGCGGCGCGAGGCGAACTCGGGCAGCACGCGCAGCCGCCCCGGGACGTCGAGCGAGACCTGGCGGGCCGCGAGCCCGAGCGGGCCCGCCGAGCGGATCGTGACCGCGCCCGCCGCGCG